>NZ_JBMKIG010000081.1:0-503 GCF_049238005.1 Enterobacter cloacae complex sp. IR5459 | reverse complement strand
CCGGTCAGCAGCTCGGTATTGGGGATCAGAAAGTTCAGCTCCAGACGCCCCTTGTCCTCGTGCTCCACCCACAGAATGCTGTACTGATCTTTATCAAGTCCGGGCATCAGAACCCGCTCGAAGCTGGCCATCAGTTTTTCCCGCTGGCCGGGAGGCAGATCGGCCTCCGCAAACGACAGGACGCCGGAGGTGTATTTCTTTACGTAAGGCGACGCGTCAATCAGCTCCCGGACTTCTTCCGGCTTCCCCTGCAGGACGCTGGCGCCTTCACGTTGCCGGTCTTTACCCAGCAGATAGTCCACCGGCCCGGCGCCACCGCCGCGACCGCGTGGATGAAATTTAACGATCATCGTCCGTTCCTTTCTCAAGAACGGCGTGCCGCAGCCGCTCAAGCCCGGCATCGATGGACATCAGCGCCGCCACAATCTGTACCCTGTCATGGCCGGTGCCGCCGCCGGCGTTAACACGGCGGGCTATCTGGTTCAGGTTATTGCCCATGCCGG
>NZ_JBMKIG010000079.1:0-542 GCF_049238005.1 Enterobacter cloacae complex sp. IR5459 | reverse complement strand
CAAAGGCAGGTTCTTTAAGGTAAGGAGGTGATCCAACCGCAGGTTCCCCTACGGTTACCTTGTTACGACTTCACCCCAGTCATGAATCACAAAGTGGTAAGCGCCCTCCCGAAGGTTAAGCTACCTACTTCTTTTGCAACCCACTCCCATGGTGTGACGGGCGGTGTGTACAAGGCCCGGGAACGTATTCACCGTGGCATTCTGATCCACGATTACTAGCGATTCCGACTTCATGGAGTCGAGTTGCAGACTCCAATCCGGACTACGACGCACTTTATGAGGTCCGCTTGCTCTCGCGAGGTCGCTTCTCTTTGTATGCGCCATTGTAGCACGTGTGTAGCCCTACTCGTAAGGGCCATGATGACTTGACGTCATCCCCACCTTCCTCCAGTTTATCACTGGCAGTCTCCTTTGAGTTCCCGGCCTAACCGCTGGCAACAAAGGATAAGGGTTGCGCTCGTTGCGGGACTTAACCCAACATTTCACAACACGAGCTGACGACAGCCATGCAGCACCTGTCTCAGAGTTCCCGAAGGCACCAA
>NZ_JBMKIG010000078.1:0-554 GCF_049238005.1 Enterobacter cloacae complex sp. IR5459 | reverse complement strand
CTGTTGATGAAGAACGTCACCCGCCCCATCACCTCAACCTCTTCCGCAGCCTCCCCCTCTATCGCTTCACCATCATCACAAATCAGCGCCCTGCCCATGACTCTGGCAAACTGAGTCCGTCCGCCGCTGAGGATTAGCAGAACCTGATTCTGTACCAGTCTGGTGCACGGCTCGATAACCGCAAAGCCAGACGAGGTTTCGAGGATGCGGCTGTCCATGCCGATCCCGCAGATAATTTCCGGAGATAAACGCGGTGCTACGAAATCAGCCGCCGGTGAAGGAAATCCCATTAGAGAACTCTCCCCATGTTACGCAGGATCCAGTACCTGTTGTCGCTACCGTCTGTCGTCTTGTCAGCGAAGCCTGGCTGATTGCGCTCTATCCATGCATTGGCGTCGGCTCGGGTGAAGTGCCAGTTAAAACCACGCAACTTTTCTATAAAGCTGTCTGTTCTCAGGCAGCGGTAGCCCTTTGGGTTAAGCTCTATGGCCGCAATAAAGGCGGCCTGAATATCTGAAATTCGGGGCATAATCTGCACTCCCTTTATTACTGTG
>NZ_JBMKIG010000077.1:0-567 GCF_049238005.1 Enterobacter cloacae complex sp. IR5459 | reverse complement strand
CGGTACGTCAACGATCAGCCCGCGAAGATGATATGTGCGGCTCGGCGTGTCGGTGTACTGGTCACGGTCGATGACTGAGCCGGCAACAGCAGAGAACGGATAGCTAAGGTTGTCGTCGGTGATCTCGCTGTAGCTGTTCCAAACAGTCCCGTTTGACAGCAAATCGCTGCTGCTGTCAGGCGTAATGCGGCGAACGCGGATATCAAACGGTTTGGTGTCGGGGGCATCAATGACGTGCGCCTCAAGGTACTCGCCAGAGATTTTCCCTGTAATCGTCACCGTCTTCTCCATGACCCAGCCCGACGAGCCAGTTCTGGTCTCGATAACCATCGTTACAGAGGTGTTTTTCTGGTTACCCTTGGAGTCCTGCTCCATGAGCCCGGTGACGCCGATGTTAAAACGAACGCGGGTCACGTCCTGATCTGTCACGGTTCTAACCAGCGGGGTATCGTAAGTGACCTCAGTGTTAACAATGGTCGTCGCTTCGATTGCAGAGAAGCCGTTGATTGGCTCCTGAGTTTCCGATCCAGGTCGCCAGGCAACACTAATGCCGTTCACGTTGACATT
>NZ_JBMKIG010000076.1:0-587 GCF_049238005.1 Enterobacter cloacae complex sp. IR5459 | reverse complement strand
GCCAGGAATGCCCGGCGCGCGGATACTTCCGCTCAAGGGCGTCGGGAAGCGCAACGCCGCTGCGGCCCTCGGCCTGGTCCTTCAGCCACCATGCCCGTGCACGCGACAGCTGCTCGCGCAGGCTGGGTGCCAAGCTCTCGGGTAACATCAAGGCCCGATCCTTGGAGCCCTTGCCCTCCCGCACGATGATCGTGCCGTGATCGAAATCCAGATCCTTGACCCGCAGTTGCAAACCCTCACTGATCCGCATGCCCGTTCCATACAGAAGCTGGGCGAACAAACGATGCTCGCCTTCCAGAAAACCGAGGATGCGAACCACTTCATCCGGGGTCAGCACCACCGGCAAGCGCCGCGACGGCCGAGGTCTTCCGATCTCCTGAAGCCAGGGCAGATCCGTGCACAGCACCTTGCCGTAGAAGAACAGCAAGGCCGCCAATGCCTGACGATGCGTGGAGACCGAAACCTTGCGCTCGTTCGCCAGCCAGGACAGAAATGCCTCGACTTCGCTGCTGCCCAAGGTTGCCGGGTGACGCACACCGTGGAAACGGATGAAGGCACGAACCCAGTGGACATAAGCCTGTTCGGTT
>NZ_JBMKIG010000075.1:0-594 GCF_049238005.1 Enterobacter cloacae complex sp. IR5459 | reverse complement strand
CCTGGATTCTTACATCCCAGAACCAGAGCGTGCGATTGACAAGCCATTCCTGCTGCCAATCGAAGACGTATTCTCCATCTCCGGTCGTGGTACCGTTGTTACCGGTCGTGTAGAGCGCGGTATCATCAAAGTTGGTGAAGAAGTTGAAATCGTTGGTATCAAAGAGACTGCGAAGTCTACCTGTACTGGCGTTGAAATGTTCCGCAAACTGCTGGACGAAGGCCGTGCTGGTGAGAACGTTGGTGTTCTGCTGCGTGGTATCAAACGTGAAGAAATCGAACGTGGTCAGGTTCTGGCGAAGCCAGGCTCAATCAAGCCACACACCAAGTTCGAATCTGAAGTGTACATTCTGTCCAAAGACGAAGGCGGCCGTCATACTCCGTTCTTCAAAGGCTACCGTCCACAGTTCTACTTCCGTACAACTGACGTGACCGGTACCATCGAACTGCCAGAAGGCGTAGAGATGGTAATGCCAGGCGACAACATCAAGATGGTTGTGACTCTGATCCACCCAATCGCGATGGACGACGGTCTGCGTTTCGCAATCCGTGAAGGCGGCCGTACCGTTGGCGCGGGCGTTGTTGCTAAAGTTCT
>NZ_JBMKIG010000074.1:0-602 GCF_049238005.1 Enterobacter cloacae complex sp. IR5459 | reverse complement strand
GCCCGTCAGTAAACCCGTGACGTTCGCCACCACCATTGTTGGCCGGGCATATGTGCCTTCGTTCTTTGACTCGAACCCTTCGACTGCTATCGGGTATGCCTGATACTGATTCCCCTTCCAGATCACATTTCCGTAATATCCATTGGTGCCGGAATGGAACCGGATAAGGTCTCCGCCAAAGGGTTGCAGGTCGGCTTCGAACAGGTCGATAAACGCGCCTACTCCGGCGTCGACGCTATCAATAATCATACTGGCTGGTATGTCGCGCACGGCAAACTCCCATAAAAAAAGCCACCAAGTGGTGGCTACTGTTTGAATATCAGGATGTTGCTTACTGATAACCCTGGTTAACGTGTAAGCTCAGCCCGTCAGTGGTGGGACACTGACGTAACCATCGAAGGGGGATGGCTGATTACCTCTGATAAAGGAAAAATAATGTCAGAATTGAAATTAAACGCTATTGACTTTATTTCTTTTGCGGTCGCTGGAAATACATTTAAATTAAAAGCTAATTTGATTGGCCCTAATGACCAATTTCATTCGGTAAACCTAGATATAGCGCCAGATGAGATAAAGAATAAAACCATCGGTGAGATTGAAAA
>NZ_JBMKIG010000073.1:0-620 GCF_049238005.1 Enterobacter cloacae complex sp. IR5459 | reverse complement strand
CTTGGCGGAGATTGGACGGACGGAACGATGACGGATTTCAAGTGGCGCCATTTCCAGGGTGATGTGATCCTGTGGGCGGTGCGCTGGTATTGTCGCTATCCGATCAGCTATCGCGACCTTGAGGAAATGCTGGCGGAACGCGGCATTTCGGTCGACCATACGACGATCTATCGCTGGGTCCAGTGCTACGCCCCGGAGATGGAGAAGCGGCTGCGCTGGTTCTGGCGGCGTGGCTTTGATCCGAGCTGGCGCCTGGATGAAACCTACGTCAAGGTGCGGGGCAAGTGGACCTACCTGTACCGGGCAGTCGACAAGCGGGGCGACACGATCGATTTCTACCTGTCGCCGACCCGCAGCGCCAAGGCAGCGAAGCGGTTCCTGGGCAAGGCCCTGCGAGGCCTGAAGCACTGGGAAAAGCCTGCCACGCTCAATACCGACAAAGCGCCGAGCTATGGTGCAGCGATCACCGAATTGAAGCGCGAAGGAAAGCTGGACCGGGAGACGGCCCACCGGCAGGTGAAGTATCTCAATAACGTGATCGAGGCCGATCACGGAAAGCTCAAGATACTGATCAAGCCGGTGCGCGGTTTCAAATCGATCCCCACGGCCTATGCCACGAT
>NZ_JBMKIG010000072.1:0-667 GCF_049238005.1 Enterobacter cloacae complex sp. IR5459 | reverse complement strand
TTGCCAGAACTTACTCCGGGCTGTGGACGGGGGGCTTCAAAAAGGCATGGACTAACAACCCGGCGTGGCTGTTCCGTGAGCTGGCGAAAAACACCCGATTTGGCCTGGCGAAACGCGCCGGATACATCGATGTTGACGATGGCGCACTCTACATTCTGTCGCAATATTGCGATCAGCTTGTAGATGATGGGTATGGCGGCAAAGAGCCACGCATGACGCTCAACGCCTACATCACAGAGCAGGCGAGTGCGCGAGACATTCTCGACAAGATAGCGAGCATGTTCCGTGGCATTGCGCTGTGGGACGGCCTGCGCCTGTCCGTAATGCTGGACGCTCCACAGGATCCGATTGCGACAATCACGAACGCCAACGTTGTGAATGGCGAGTTCAAACGAAGCTCTGCAAAGCGTTCAGAGAAATACAATGCGGTTGTAGTGTCCTGGACTGACCCCGACAACGGATGGGAGCAGGTGAAAGAGTACGTTTCCGACGATGAGATGATAGCCAAAGGGAACTACAACGAAACCACTCTGGAGGCGTTTGGCTGCACCTCTCGCGGACAGGCATGGCGGGCAGGTAAATGGCTGCTGGAAACAGCAAAGCGTGAAAGCAGCAGACTGTCTTTCCAGATGGCACGCGATGCTATCCACTTCACGCCGGGTGATAT
>NZ_JBMKIG010000071.1:0-753 GCF_049238005.1 Enterobacter cloacae complex sp. IR5459 | reverse complement strand
CTTCGGCGTTGTAAGGTTAAGCCTCACGGTTCATTAGTATCGGTTAGCTCAACGCATCGCTGCGCTTACACACCCGACCTATCAACGTCGTCGTCTTCAACGTTCCTTCAGGAGACTCAAGGTCTCAGGGAGAACTCATCTCGGGGCAAGTTTCGTGCTTAGATGCTTTCAGCACTTATCTCTTCCGCATTTAGCTACCGGGCAGTGCCATTGGCATGACAACCCGAACACCAGTGATGCGTCCACTCCGGTCCTCTCGTACTAGGAGCAGCCCCCCTCAATTCTCCAGCGCCCACGGCAGATAGGGACCGAACTGTCTCACGACGTTCTAAACCCAGCTCGCGTACCACTTTAAATGGCGAACAGCCATACCCTTGGGACCTACTTCAGCCCCAGGATGTGATGAGCCGACATCGAGGTGCCAAACACCGCCGTCGATATGAACTCTTGGGCGGTATCAGCCTGTTATCCCCGGAGTACCTTTTATCCGTTGAGCGATGGCCCTTCCATTCAGAACCACCGGATCACTATGACCTGCTTTCGCACCTGCTCGCGCCGTCACGCTCGCAGTCAAGCTGGCTTATGCCATTGCACTAACCTCCTGATGTCCGACCAGGATTAGCCAACCTTCGTGCTCCTCCGTTACTCTTTGGGAGGAGACCGCCCCAGTCAAACTACCCACCAGACACTGTCCGCAACCCGGATAACGGGTCTACGTTAGAACACCAGCCATTAAAGGGTGGTATTTCAAGG
>NZ_JBMKIG010000070.1:0-789 GCF_049238005.1 Enterobacter cloacae complex sp. IR5459 | reverse complement strand
TTCAGATTGTGGTCGCATTTAAGTCCCCTTAAATGCGCAGAAGTCGCTAACGGTTGTTCAGGCCGTCAGCACAGATAGTATGGACGGTTGATTCAACAAAATCAACGCGAGAAAAAGGCCTCCGGAGAGGCCCTGGCTGTCGATATGGGGATTCCCATATCGCTTGTATGGCAGTTACACCAAATCGGGCAATTTGAAGCCTACCATGTCTTCCGCCCGGATTGGAGGCGATAGGCAGTCAGCAAACACCAGGGTGCCATCGAGCAAAATCACGAAACCCCACCCCATAAACAGGTTGGCACTACACCAGTCAGCCTTTAGGGGCACATCTGGCATCTTGTCTGGAAAGACTGGGTAATGCTCAGCCAGCCACTCCATTGCGTCGCAGCGATTGAGAGTATATTTGTCGTACATCATGCCTCCTGTTGCGGTGCTGTTGGATATGCACTGCCTTCCTGAACTGGCTCGTTTCTTCCGGTGCATGCATTCCGGTGGTCATTGGCGTGCGGGCAGCGTTTGTTGCCACACTCAGGGCATACGACAAAGCGACTATCACTAAAAGTCACTGGGCGGCAGGTTCGGCACCAGCAGTCTGGAGCGTTGAGAGCATCACGCTCTGCAAAGATTTTCTCAGCGTCGATTGCTATGCCGGAGTTACGGATGATTTCGACTGCATCGCGCAACTTGCAAGCCGTCGTTACAGGTTCAACCATATTGTTGGAGTCACCGGAATGGTCAACCATAGCGAGCTTATCCTCGGAATGGTCCGTTAGCGCTTCCTGATAGCGT
>NZ_JBMKIG010000069.1:0-806 GCF_049238005.1 Enterobacter cloacae complex sp. IR5459 | reverse complement strand
GGGGAGCCCGCAGAATTCGGAAAAAATCGTACGCTAAGGTTTTCCGGGCATCCGTAAGGGCCGAAACTTCCCGTCTTCCAGTCTGCGGCTCTGCCGCCAGACGTAATCGCCGGTTAGGTTGATGTGCTCCCAGCCCAGCGGCGACAGGAATTGCAGCAGCTCGCCGTCCACCGGCTTGCCGGCCTCGACCAACCCCTGGGTGGCGCGTTCCAGGTACACCGTGTTCCACAGCACGATAGCCGCCGTCACCAGGTTGAGGCCGCTGGCCCGGTAGCGCTGCTGCTCGAAGCTCCGATCCCTGATTTCCCCAAGGCGGTTGAAGAACACCGCCCTGGCCAGCGAGTTGCGCGCCTCACCTTTGTTCAGGCCGGCATGCACGCGGCGGCGCAGTTCAACACTTTGCAGCCAGTCCAGGATGAACAGCGTGCGCTCGATCCGGCCCAGCTCGCGCAGGGCCACGGCCAGTCCGTTCTGGCGCGGGTAGCTGCCGAGCTTGCGCAGCATCAGCGAGGCGGTGACGGTGCCCTGCTTGATCGAGCTGGCCAGGCGCAGGATGTCGTCCCAGTGGGCACGCACGTGCTTGATGTTCAGGGTGCCGCCGATCAGCGGGCGCAACGTCGGGTAGGCTTGCACGCCCTGCGGCACGTACAGCTTGGTTTCGCCGAGGTCGCGGATGCGCGGCGCGAAGCGGAAGCCTAGCAGGTGCATCAGGGCAAAGACGTGATCGGTGAAGCCGGCCGTGTCGGTGTAGTGCTCCTCGATCCGCAGGTCGGACTCGTGGTACAGCAGGCCGTCGAGCACATAGG
>NZ_JBMKIG010000068.1:0-841 GCF_049238005.1 Enterobacter cloacae complex sp. IR5459 | reverse complement strand
GTCGCTGTCGTTCTCAAAATCGGTGGAGCTGCATGACAAAGTCATCGGGCATTATCTGAACATAAAACACTATCAATAAGTTGGAGTCATTACCCCCCGGACGAGTGGGAATCCATGGTAGGGATTTTTACCGAAATGGAAGAACACTATTATGGCGAAGGTATCATTCAGGAAGCGTTGATGAAGGATTATCTCTGTAAAAAGTTATTCAACCGGCTTTCCGGTACCCTGGTGATCAGAGCGCGCTGCGGCAATAACATTACTGGCCTGGCATGTTGCAATATTCTTTATCCCTCGCCCCGATACAGCGGTCAGCTGCATATTAAAGAGCTGTATGTTTCTCAGTGCGATCGAAATAAGGGCACGGGTAAAGCGATAATGCGCTTTATAGCCCGGCTTGCGCTTGAACAGGAATGCCTTAGCCTTAGCTGGAACGCTGAAAAATCCAACCCCGGCGCTAACCGTTTTTATCAGGCTCTGGGAGGCAGAATAAATGATCATATCGTCAATTATTACCTCCACGGGGAGAGCCTGAGCAAACTGGCCTCAGGCATTTGAGAAGCACACGGTCACACTGCTTCCGGTAGTCAATAAACCGGTAAACCAGCAATAGACATAAGCGGCTATTTAACGACCCTGCCCTGAACCGACGACCGGGTCGAATTTGCTTTCGAATTTCTGCCATTCATCCGCTTATTATCACTTATTCAGGCGTAGCAACCAGGCGTTTAAGGGCACCAATAACTGGGTGATGCTGCCAACTTACTGATTTAGTGTATGATGGTGTTTTTGAGGTGCTCCAGTGGCTTCTGTTTCTATCAGCTGTCCCTCCTGTTCAGCT
>NZ_JBMKIG010000067.1:0-866 GCF_049238005.1 Enterobacter cloacae complex sp. IR5459 | reverse complement strand
GTATAAATCATGTTTTCTCCAGGCAATAAAAAACCCCGCCGGAGCGGGGTTTGTTCAAAACTGAATGGGTTAGTGGCAGGTGGTGCTGGTGAACGTGTTGGCGCTCACCCATGACCAGTTAAAGGGATAACCGGCGCGGTACTGCGTCTGATTGTTTTGTTTACGGACTCCGTAGATCTGGACGCTGCTTTCCTGTCCGCCGACCAGGGCTGTTCCGGTGCATACGGGTTGCTGCTTCTCAATAACGCCAGCGCAACCGGAGAGCAATACCGCTACCGCCAGGCAAAGAATCATATTTTTCATAGTGGTTATATCCCAGGGCATTCATGAAGCTACACAATAACAATATGAATCAACGGGATATAATTGATTTGATAGATCAATTATTCAAAATTGATCGCTAAAAACGATCAATCATAGTTGGCGCAGTTAATGGCCATAATCACGTTCCTCAGATTCGAATACGCAACGTTCTGAAGGTTGCCGCCGGGGGTTGTCTGCGGCCTGGCGAATATCCGCGTATTGCTTCCCTCAAGCTTTGCCATGCTCTTGTATATGGCCGAGTAGGGTTGCGGCTGACCGCCGGCGGATACAACCCCGGTAATTAGCCCCAGCATGGCAGGCATACAGGCCCACTTCCCCGCCAGAGTTGTATTGATGTTGTATCCTGAGCTGGCATCCACCCCGGCGGTACCGAGGGTGACAACATCGCTCAGCGTGCGCGTTTCGTTTGTTAAAATCAGCGTCCCTGAAGCATCCCACACGGCCAGCCCGTAGTCTGGCTTTGTCTGCGGGAAAATAGAGAAAAAATAAACGTACGCTGTGCCGGTTGCATTCGGTCTGAGAAAATCAATCGTGATGGTGTT
>NZ_JBMKIG010000066.1:0-918 GCF_049238005.1 Enterobacter cloacae complex sp. IR5459 | reverse complement strand
GGCATTACCTGAATGCGATACCGATAGGCGCAGGGCCGCAAGGGCTCTGGGAATTTTTGCAGGTGCTCGTTCGGAGCATGAACACTCGCAACGACTTCTCGGTGAACTATCTCATCTCCTGGTACGAGCTCCAGGTGCCGGAGCTACGCACGCTTGCGATCCAGCGGAACCGCGCGGTGGTGGAGGGGATCCGCAAGCGACTGCCCCCAGGTGCTCCTGCGGCAGCTGAGTTGCTCCTGCACTCGGTCATCGCTGGCGCGACGATGCAGTGGGCCGTCGATCCGGATGGTGAGCTAGCTGATCATGTGCTGGCTCAGATCGCTGCCATCCTGTGTTTAATGTTTCCCGAACACGACGATTTCCAACTCCTCCAGGCACATGCGTAAACGGAGGTGTGCAGAGTCCCTGCGGCAGGCGACGAACACGACCGTCGTCGATTAGTACCGGTACGGTCGGTGGTATCGAAGTCTTGATCACCACTCAGGTCTACGGCTTACAAATGGTGACCATCCCGATACTTGCGTCAGAGCACCGGGCCGATTCTTTGACAGTGAATCACTCCCGTAAGGTTGTGCCGGTGTGGGTGTCCCGGGTCGAGACGATACTCCGCCAATGCGCCCAGCAAACAACCTGGCCATCGCAGGTGGTGGGGAGCGGTGTGGCGGATGAGTTGGACAAGTTGGTGTAGCAGCACGAGCACGGCGAGATAACATCGCAGGAGTTCGACATGCTCAAGAGACAGCTGATTGCGAATCGCGATGCAGATTCATAACCCGATTGCGGGTTGGCTTCACTCCACCATCACCGAGCAGACTAGCACGGCGGGCTCTGTTGCAAAGATTGGCGGCAGTCAGAGGTAGGCTGTCGCTCTGCGCCGATCAGGCGGCTGCTGCGAAATGGTGGTTGAGCATGCCCATG
>NZ_JBMKIG010000065.1:0-933 GCF_049238005.1 Enterobacter cloacae complex sp. IR5459 | reverse complement strand
GGCAAAGACGTGATCGGTGAAGCCGGCCGTGTCGGTGTAGTGCTCCTCGATCCGCAGGTCGGACTCGTGGTACAGCAGGCCGTCGAGCACATAGGTGGAATCGCGGACGCCGACATTCACCACGCGGGTGCTGAACGGCGCGTACTGGTCGGAGATATGGGTATAGAACAGCCGTCCCGGCTCGCTACCGTACTTCGGGTTGACGTGCCCGGTGCTCTCGCCCCGGCCACCCGCGCGGAAGCGCTGGCCATCGGAGGATGAGGTCGTGCCGTCGCCCCAGTGGGCGGCAAAGGCGTGGCGATACTGGTGGTTGACCAGCTCGGCCAAGGCCGCCGAATAGGTTTCGTCGCGGATGTGCCAGGCTTGCAGCCAGGACAGCTTGGCGTAGGTCAGGCCGGGGCTCGACTCGGCCATCTTGGTCAGCCCGAGGTTGATCGCATCACCGAGGATTGCGGACAGCAGCAACGTCCTGTCTTTGGCCTCGGCCCCGTCCTTCAAGTGGGTGAAGTGGCGGCTGAAGCCCGTCCAGTCGTCCACGTCCATCAGCAGTTCGGTGATCTTGATGCGCGGCAGTAACTGGCTGGTTTGGTCGATCAGCGCCTGCGCCCGATCCGGCACCGCCGCATCCAGCGGGGTGATTTTCAGCCCTGACTCGGTGAGGATGGCATCGGGCAGCTCGTTGTCCTTGGCCAGGCGGGTGACGGTGGCCAACTGCTCGTCCAGCAGCTGCAAACGCTCTTCCAGGTACTGGTCGCTGTTCGGGTTGATCGCCAGGGGCAGGGCCTGCTCGCGCTTGAGTGCGGCGAACTTCTCGGCCGGCAGCAGGTAGTCGTCGAAGTGGCACTGTTGCAAATAGTCGGTGGTGATAAACTTATCATCCCCTTTTGCTGATGGAGCTGCACATGAACCCATTCAAAGGCCGGCATTTTCAGC
>NZ_JBMKIG010000064.1:0-1060 GCF_049238005.1 Enterobacter cloacae complex sp. IR5459 | reverse complement strand
TCGGCGATCAGATCCGGATAGAACTGCTGCTGGTTATTGAAAACGTTCAGCCAGCGCTGGAACCATTTAACCTGCACCGATGGCCCCATGTTCACACCGGTATCGCAAAGTTCGGCTGCAATGGAAGGGGATACTTCTGCCACCTGATCAAAGCGAGGGCCATACCAGTAATCAGACTCAAGGATCGCCAGAGCCTGCTCACGTGTAAGGTTTCGCATATCACCGGTATAACCATGCGCGCGGGCAGTTGCCTGAGTAATTCCCCAGTTCGTTGGTCCGCCCTTATCATTCGGGTGATCAACATAACCGCCCTCTTTGCCGAGGATGGTGTTAAAGATATCGTCTTTGGTCATGGCTATTCCGTAATGACGACCTTCGCCAGGTTCCCGCGCGCCAGCCACACCGCCATGCAGATGACGGAGTTAAGCAGCAGATCGCCGAGGTTAACCTGAACGTAGTGGCCGAGCAGAATGTTGAAGGCATTGAATCCGGCGGCAAGAATGACCAGATAGGCCAGCACCGCGACACTCAGGCGGTGACGCTTTCCCTCTTTCCGGAAAAACATCAGCCTGACCATGATTAACAGGCAAACTATGGCGTTTGCATCCATCAGAAGAAGCTGCCATGTCATTTATCTTCCTCCCCCAGCCCCGGCATCTTCCCGCTTTTGGATTTGCGGAGAATACGCAGCAGGACTGCCACGGAAATGGAAGCAGTGACAATTGCACCGACAGCTGGCGATACCTCAATGCTGGCCGGTGGCTTCATCAGGCTTAACGGCGTGTTGATGATTCCGGCCATGATTTTCGCCATGGGTACGGAGAAGAACACCCCACTGATAAACGATATCAGCGCAAAGATAGCCTGCTTCCAGAGTTGATGGGGATCTGAGGTCAGAACGTATAGCGCCGTTCCGGCGAGTGATCCGAGCATCACTGCTGGAGTCGCCTCCGGAAACAGCGTGGCAAAGGTTACACCGACTGATGACGATGTAAGACCAACGCCTACGATAGTGAAGGTCTCAGACATATTTATTCCGTGTGTAGTTGGTTCAGGCCCT
>NZ_JBMKIG010000063.1:0-1067 GCF_049238005.1 Enterobacter cloacae complex sp. IR5459 | reverse complement strand
GCTGACGCACACCATCGCCCACCGGGTGGGTCGCTATCTGGAACGGCAAGGCCTGCTGGAACGGGATGTCGAAAACAGCTATCTGGCCTCGGATGCGGTGGATGACGACCCGATGACACCCCTGCTGGGGCACTCGATCACTTACCGTATCGCTGTCGGTTCACAGGCGGGGCGAAAGGTGTTCACTTTGCAAACTCTGCCGACCAGTGGTGATCCGTTCGGTGACGGGATTGGCAAGGTAGCCGGGTCCAGCCTGCACGCCGGCGTGGCGGCCAGGGCCGATGAACGCAAGAAGCTCGAACGGCTGTGCCGGTACATCAGCCGCCCGGCGGTATCCGAGAAGCGGCTGTCGTTAACACGAGGCGGCAACGTGCGCTACCAGCTCAAGACGCCGTACCGGGACGGCACCACGCACGTCATTTTCGAACCATTGGATTTCATTGCAAGGCTGGCCGCCCTGGTACCGAAGCCCAGAGTCAACCTAACCCGCTTCCACGGGGTGTTCGCACCCAACAGTCGGCACCGGGCGTTGGTCACGCCGGCAAAACGGGGCAGGGGCAACAAGGTCAGGGTGGCTGATGAACCGGCAACACCAGCACAACGGCGAGCGTCGATGACATGGGCGCAACGGCTCAAGCGTGTTTTCAATATCGACATCGAGACCTGCAGCGGCTGCGGCGGCGCCATGAAAGTCATCGCCTGCATTGAAGACCCTATAGTGATCAAGCAGATCCTTGATCACCTGAAGCACAAAGCCGAAACCAGCGGGACCAGGGCGTTACCCGAAAGCCGGGCGCCACCGGCTGAGCTGCTCCTGGGTCTGTTTGACTGACGAGCCTGAAGGCCAACGATACCAATCAAAATGCTGCGTTCACAGCGCCGCGGCAGGGATCCGCCGTGCTGGTTGTCGGAAAAGGAGCCGCTAGTGGGAAAGAGGAGGGTAAATTTTCAGCGTTGCTGGCTCCCCGTCAGCCGGATTGGGTTGCATCGCAGGGGTGTCGAAAGAGTCAACTGCGGTCCAAAGCTGTTGGACTTGGGTGAAAAGGGCGTTTATTCTTCCTATACGT
>NZ_JBMKIG010000062.1:0-1175 GCF_049238005.1 Enterobacter cloacae complex sp. IR5459 | reverse complement strand
GTGACTGCGTACCTTTTGTATAATGGGTCAGCGACTTATATTCTGTAGCAAGGTTAACCGTATAGGGGAGCCGAAGGGAAACCGAGTCTTAACTGGGCGTTAAGTTGCAGGGTATAGACCCGAAACCCGGTGATCTAGCCATGGGCAGGTTGAAGGTTGGGTAACACTAACTGGAGGACCGAACCGACTAATGTTGAAAAATTAGCGGATGACCTGTGGCTGGGGGTGAAAGGCCAATCAAACCGGGAGATAGCTGGTTCTCCCCGAAAGCTATTTAGGTAGCGCCTCGTGAACTCATCTTCGGGGGTAGAGCACTGTTTCGGCTAGGGGGCCATCCCGGCTTACCAACCCGATGCAAACTACGAATACCGAAGAATGTTATCACGGGAGACACACGGCGGGTGCTAACGTCCGTCGTGAAGAGGGAAACAACCCAGACCGCCAGCTAAGGTCCCAAAGTCATGGTTAAGTGGGAAACGATGTGGGAAGGCACAGACAGCCAGGATGTTGGCTTAGAAGCAGCCATCATTTAAAGAAAGCGTAATAGCTCACTGGTCGAGTCGGCCTGCGCGGAAGATGTAACGGGGCTAAACCATGCACCGAAGCTGCGGCAGCGACGCTTATGTGTTGTTGGGTAGGGGAGCGTTCTGTAAGCCGTTGAAGGTGTGCTGTGAGGCATGCTGGAGGTATCAGAAGTGCGAATGCTGACATAAGTAACGATAAAGCGGGTGAAAAGCCCGCTCGCCGGAAGACCAAGGGTTCCTGTCCAACGTTAATCGGGGCAGGGTGAGTCGACCCCTAAGGCGAGGCCGAAAGGCGTAGTCGATGGGAAACAGGTTAATATTCCTGTACTTGGTGTTACTGCGAAGGGGGGACGGAGAAGGCTATGTCAGCCGGGCGACGGTTGTCCCGGTTTAAGCATGTAGGCGGAGGTTCCAGGTAAATCCGGTACCTTATTAACGCTGAGGTGTGATGACGAGGCACTACGGTGCTGAAGTGATAAATGCCCTGCTTCCAGGAAAAGCCTCTAAGCATCAGGTAACACGAAATCGTACCCCAAACCGACACAGGTGGTCAGGTAGAGAATACCAAGGCGCTTGAGAGAACTCGGGTGAAGGAACTAGGCAAAATGGTGCCGTAACTTCGGGAGAAGGCACGCTGATAGGTAGGTGAAG
>NZ_JBMKIG010000061.1:0-1227 GCF_049238005.1 Enterobacter cloacae complex sp. IR5459 | reverse complement strand
CTGGGCGAAATGCGCCTGGTAAGCAGAGTTTTTGAAATGTAAGGCCTTTGAATAAGACAAAAGGCTGCCTCATCGCTAACTTTGCAACAGTGCCAATTTATGAGTAAAGGATTATGTCCACGATAAGCACCTGGGTCGATTCCTGGGAGGCGGCCATGAGGGTAGGGAAGCGCCGTCCCGTCAAGTCAGCGTAATGCTCTGCCAGTGTTACAACCAATTAACCAATTCTGATTAGAAAAACTCATCGAGCATCAAATGAAACTGCAATTTATTCATATCAGGATTATCAATACCATATTTTTGAAAAAGCCGTTTCTGTAATGAAGGAGAAAACTCACCGAGGCAGTTCCATAGGATGGCAAGATCCTGGTATCGGTCTGCGATTCCGACTCGTCCAACATCAATACAACCTATTAATTTCCCCTCGTCAAAAATAAGGTTATCAAGTGAGAAATCACCATGAGTGACGACTGAATCCGGTGAGAATGGCAAAAGCTTATGCATTTCTTTCCAGACTTGTTCAACAGGCCAGCCATTACGCTCGTCATCAAAATCACTCGCATCAACCAAACCGTTATTCATTCGTGATTGCGCCTGAGCGAGACGAAATACGCGATCGCTGTTAAAAGGACAATTACAAACAGGAATCGAATGCAACCGGCGCAGGAACACTGCCAGCGCATCAACAATATTTTCACCTGAATCAGGATATTCTTCTAATACCTGGAATGCTGTTTTCCCGGGGATCGCAGTGGTGAGTAACCATGCATCATCAGGAGTACGGATAAAATGCTTGATGGTCGGAAGAGGCATAAATTCCGTCAGCCAGTTTAGTCTGACCATCTCATCTGTAACATCATTGGCAACGCTACCTTTGCCATGTTTCAGAAACAACTCTGGCGCATCGGGCTTCCCATACAATCGATAGATTGTCGCACCTGATTGCCCGACATTATCGCGAGCCCATTTATACCCATATAAATCAGCATCCATGTTGGAATTTAATCGCGGCCTCGAGCAAGACGTTTCCCGTTGAATATGGCTCATAACACCCCTTGTATTACTGTTTATGTAAGCAGACAGTTTTATTGTTCATGATGATATATTTTTATCTTGTGCAATGTAACATCAGAGGGCACTGTTGCAAATAGTCGGTGGTGATAAACTTATCATCCCCTTTTGCTGATGGAGCTGCACATGAACCCATTCAAAGGCCGGCATTTTCAG
>NZ_JBMKIG010000060.1:0-1236 GCF_049238005.1 Enterobacter cloacae complex sp. IR5459 | reverse complement strand
GCGGAAATGTCGGCGTAAATGCCCTGCAAATTTAAAGATGAGCACTGTTCATGTCTCCATATGGAATGCATCTGCTTAACGTATGCCGGGCGCATCTGCTCTCTCCGGCTTAAATGCCCTGAGCAATCGTGGTGAAGAACCATATTGTCATCGAGCAGAATCATTGCGTGGCAAGGGTCAGCTCCGGGGAATGGTTGCCTGATTATTACGTCACCTGGCAGCGCTTCTCCCGGCGATACCTGATTGAAGCCATTGCGCGACATGTTGTTCAGATAAAGGTTCTCCCCTCTCAGCCACCAGCCATTCGTCCTTTCGAAGTCAGGGAGGTCAATGCCACACAGGTGATATGCGTCCCGGAAAAGCGTGTAGCAATCCATAATGCCGTGGTCGAACCTGCGCCCCAGCAGGAGTGGCACAGGCCTGTATTTCCTCAGTTGCCCGCCAGATGCAAGCCACCATGGCAGCCCCGTCATTACCTGCATCTGCCGGTCAGCACCAGAAAGCGCTGGCTGGCTTTGCGGATGCGAATGGAATACTGCGATAATATCCCCTTCTTCCTCCGCTGCAAGCCAGTCGTCGTCACTTATGCGGAAGTGATGCCAGGGCTGTGGATGCACATTCCTACAGCGGAACACTCGCTCGCCATTCAGGATCAGCGCGCATACTTCATCCTGCGACGATGCCGCATAATCGAGTAATTCTTGCATCAGGAGACCTTTTGAGAGCCGGGGAAACTGCTTATTGGCATTGGTTCAGGCCGTGGATAGCGGAACCGGCAACCAGTACGTCGATGTGAGCATTTGTCCTTCGCCGGGTCAGTGGTTGGGTTGTCGCGCTCGTCTGCAACAGGGGGGCCGTCATAGCCGCACCCAACACCCCGATACTGCCACTGACATACGTCTGCAAGGATAGTTCGCGCCGGGATGATGGCGTTATCGCAGTCAATCGGCGTCGCCAGCGTGTAAGTGACCTGCTCGAACGTCTCTTCCGTCATCTCCTCAACAACGTAGCGGGAAACCGCTTCCTGCGTCGGATCTGCGTCAGGGTTGCCATTGGGGAAGTTCACCGCGTCCAGGTATTTCACCGGAACCTGACGACGGGTGATCACCACCCCAAGCATGTCGTCGAAGTCATGGTTTATGCCCGTCAGTAAACCCGTGACGTTCGCCACCACCATTGTTGGCCGGGCATATGTGCCTTCGTTCTTTGACTCGAACCCTTCGACTGCTATCGGGT
>NZ_JBMKIG010000059.1:0-1236 GCF_049238005.1 Enterobacter cloacae complex sp. IR5459 | reverse complement strand
GCGGAAATGTCGGCGTAAATGCCCTGCAAATTTAAAGATGAGCACTGTTCATGTCTCCATATGGAATGCATCTGCTTAACGTATGCCGGGCGCATTTGCTCTCTCCGGCTTAAATGCCCTGAGCAATCGTGGTGAAGAACCATATTGTCATCGAGCAGAATCATTGCGTGGCAAGGGTCAGCTCCGGGGAATGGTTGCCTGATTATTACGTCACCTGGCAGCGCTTCTCCCGGCGATACCTGATTGAAGCCATTGCGCGACATGTTGTTCAGATAAAGGTTCTCCCCTCTCAGCCACCAGCCATTCGTCCTTTCGAAGTCAGGGAGGTCAATGCCACACAGGTGATACGCATCACGGAATAGCGTGTAACAATCAGTCACTCCGTGCTCGAACCGCCTCCCCAAAAAGTAATCCACCGGCCTGAACGTTCTGATTTTCCCGTTACAGGCCAGCACCCATGGAAGGCCCGATGCAACCTGGCATTTACGGTCGGCGCCGGACAGAACCGGGCTGTTCATTGGGTGAGAGTGGAATACCGCAGTCACCTCTCCAGCCTCCTCGGCCGCCAGCCACTCATCATCACTGATTCGGAAGTGCTTTCCAGGCTCCGGGTGAACATTCCGACAGCGGAACAACTGCCCGCCATCCAGGATTAAGCCGCACACCTCATCCTGCGACGATGCCGCATAATCGAGTAATTCCTGCATCATGAAACCTTCTGAGAGCCGGGGAAGCTGCTGATTGGCATTGGTTCCGGTCGTGGATAACGGAAGCGGCAGCCGCTACGGCGGTGAGAGCACTTATCTTTCGCCGGGTCAGTGGTAGGATTGTCGCGCTCATCTGCAACCGGCGGCCCGTCATATCCGCACCCGACGCCGCGATACAGCCACTGGCAGACGTCGGCAAGGATGGTTCGCGCCGGGATGATAGCGTTGTCGCAGTCAATCGGTGTCGCCAGCGTGTAGGTCACCTGCTCGAACGTCTCTTCCGTCATCTCCTCAACAACGTAGCGGGAAACCGCTTCCTGCGTCGGATCTGCGTCAGGGTTGCCATTGGGGAAGTTCACCGCGTCCAGGTATTTCACCGGAACCTGACGGCGGGTGATCACCACCCCAAGCATGTCGTCGAAGTCATGGTTTACGCCCGTCAGTAAACCCGTGACGTTCGCCACCACCATTGTTGGCCGGGCATATGTGCCTTCGTTCTTTGACTCGAACCCTTCGACTGCTATCGGGT
>NZ_JBMKIG010000058.1:0-1497 GCF_049238005.1 Enterobacter cloacae complex sp. IR5459 | reverse complement strand
GCCGCCAATAGCAAAGCACAGCCAGACAAAAAACAACCAGCCACAGAAGGAAGCCGCATGAACAGTCAGCAACTGGAATACGTACGTCAGCAGCTAATTGTGGCGACCGCAGATCTTAGCGGGGCGACGAAAGGGCAACTGGTAGCTTTCGCCGAGAACGCGCAATTCACCGCGACGGCGCGAAGCCGGGGACGGAAAAAGGTATTCGACAAGGATAAGCAGCGGATGGTCAATCCGGAAGGTCCGCCGATGAGCGGCAGTCAGTCCCGCGCCAAAGGCTCATCCATCGCGCTGGTGGGCCCGGTTGAGTTCGTGACCGCATCCTGGCGCCGCGCTGTCCTGTCGCTGGAAGACCATCAGAAAGCGTGGCTGCTGTGGAACTACAGCGAGAATATCCGCTTCGAGTACCAGGTGGCGATCACTCAGTGGGCGTGGGTAGAGTTCCTGGAACAGCTCGGCGCGAAGAAGGTGGCCAGCAAGACGATGGAACGCCTGAAGAAACTTATCTGGCTGGCGGCGCAGGATGTGAAAGCGGAGCTGGCTGGCCATGAGACTTACGAATACCAGGCGCTGGCGGAGCTGGCGGGTGTTGCGAAATCCACCTGGACAGAAACCTATCTGCCTCACTGGCTGGCTATGCGTAACAGCTTTAAGCGACTCGATAGCGGTGCGCTTATCTCAGTAACGCGATCACGTTCACAACAAAAGGCGACAAATTTAGATGTAAGTCTTGCAAAACCGAACTGAAACGCATATATTTCATGTAAATCTGATATTGTGCCAATGTTGCGTGCACTAGTGGTAAGCGAATTTTATAGCCTGAGGTTAACTCCTTGGGCTATTTATTTATTAATACCTTTAAAAACCCCGCAATGATGCGGGGTTTGCTTTACTAGATATCTTTAATTTTGTGGTAAATGCTCACGGCTTGGCTATACATGTTCTTCATTTCGCTGAACGTTGAACCCGCTGAGTTATCGGTGTTTTCGCCAGCTGCGTAGACCGCACTGATGCAATCGCCAATCTCGTTGATAGTTGCTACCGGATTATCAGAGTGTTTAATCATTAAAGCCATAATAAAAGCCGGTTTTTCATTAGTTGGCCCCATTGCAGCAAGCATGAGGTCAATTTGCTTTTCTCGCATATCCTTGTTGTATTGCTGTGGGTCAAGCATGCTACTCATACACTCTCCTTTTAAATATATATGCTTCAGCGTGTATGATTTTAAATGATTTTTCCCTAATTGTAATCTCATTCAGTACTTATAAAACTTAGCCTATACCGAAGATAATATCTTTGGAATAAATGCATCTACTTATTCATCTTGCCAGCTTGTCACTGGCTTTTTTACTTTCAGGCCCCGGGAATCATCATCGACACGCCTACTTGTTAAATCGTCCCAAGGGCCTGAACCAACTACACACGGAATAAATATGTCTGAGACCTTCACTATCGTAGGCGTTGGTCTTACATCGTCATCAGTCGGTGTAACCTTTG
>NZ_JBMKIG010000057.1:0-1505 GCF_049238005.1 Enterobacter cloacae complex sp. IR5459 | reverse complement strand
GACTTCTGCGCATTTAAGGGGACTTAAATGCGACCACAATCTGAAATCCTCACCTTGTCACAGATGCAGAAATGCACCTGCGATTTTATGCATTCTGCGGTTTCCGTTAAGGAGGCCGTATGAGTATCAAATTCTACCTACGCGACGAGCAGGTTCGCCGCAACCTCATCGACTACATCAACAAGCAGCCTGTAAACGCAGATTTCCCGCTCGTGGTGAGTTTTGCCGACCCTAAGCGCACCCTTCCCCAGAATTCACTGTTCCACGCGCTTTGCGGCGACCTGGCAAAGCATCGCATTCAGTGGGCTGGCTCCGCTTGGTCGCTTCCGTCGTGGAAATCAATTCTGGTTTCCGGTCACTCCATTGCCACTGGCGGGCAGGGGAAGGTTATTGCCGGGCTTGAGGGGGAGTTGGTGGCAATTCGCGAAAGCACCTCATCGATGGGGGTCAAGCGGATGAACAGCCTGATTGAGTACACCCAGGCTTTCGCCGTCAGCCAGAACATCCAACTTCGCGATGTCCGTTATCGTGGAGATTATTTTGGGAGGCTTGCATGAATAATCCTCTCGCACGCGTCATCAAAAACGAAATCTTCCTCGTTCCGACTCGCCGTCAGCGTAAGCCAGCGCTTAAACCTTCCGACATCCCGACACTGAAGGGGTACACCGCCCGCCTGGTGGATCAGAAATGGCTGCGTCTCGCGGCGAGGAGGGCACATGGCTAAGTTACCGCGCCGCAAGTGCGCCCATAAAGCTTGTCGCCAGTGGTTCCATCCGGTCCGCGACGGGCAGGTAGTTTGCTCATTCGAGTGCGCCAGCGCAATCGGCAAAGAACAGACCGCAAAAGCCCGTGAAGCTGCTAAGCAGAAGGAGGCGCAGCGTCAGCGCACCGAAGAAAAGGCAGGTCGCCAGCGCCGTAAGGCGCGATTGGCAGAGCTCAGACCTAACGGTTACTACAAGGCGCAGGCTCAGCAGGCTTTCAACGCCTTTATTCGCGCGCGTGATGCCGATTTACCATGCATCAGCTGCGGTGAGACTAATCCTCCCGATCTGCACGGCGGCCAGTGGGACTGCGGCCACTTCAAGACGGTCGGTGCTAACCCTGAGCTGCGATTTGAAGAACGCAACGCGCATAAGCAGTGTAAATCGTGTAATGCCGGAGCGGGCAAATACACCGCCAAAGAGGCGACGGTCGCGCAGCAATACGAAGCTGGCCTGGTCGCTCGTTACGGGCAGGATTACGTCGACTGGCTCAATGGTCCCCACGAAATGACCAACTACCGCCGTGAAGACTTCATCCGGATCCGGGATGAGTACCGCGCCAAGCTCAAGGCACTGAAACAGCGGGAGGCAGCATGAACTATACCGACTTCCTCCGGTACCAGGCCGAAAGCGTTAAGCGTGCCAGTCTGCCGCCAATAGCAAAGCACAGCCAGACAAAAAACAACCAGCCACAGAAGGAAGCCGCATGAACAGTCAGCAACTGGAATACGTACGTCAGCAGCT
>NZ_JBMKIG010000056.1:0-1557 GCF_049238005.1 Enterobacter cloacae complex sp. IR5459 | reverse complement strand
GGGCGCGAGCGGTATGCAATTTTTGGTAATGACACGGTAACGCCACTGAACCTTCCCGTTCTCCCCGATATGTACGTCTGAATAAACTGTCTTTTTAACAAACCCCGCTCCGGCGGGGTTTTTTATTGCCTGGAGAAAACATGATTTATACAACTGGCACTATCGCCATCAGCGGAAACACCCTTACAGGTACCGGCACAAACTTTACTGCTGCTGGTTCTCTTATTCGTAACGGCTGTACCGTTATTGCAATGACCAGCCCTGTGCAGGTATTTCAGATTACCACCATCGGCAGCGCAACAAGTCTCACCGTAACGCCAGCAGCTAACCCAACTGTTCCCGCTGGAACCCGGTTTGCCATTCTTCTGAGCGACAGCCTGAGCGTGGATGGTCTGGCGCAGGATATCGCTGAAACCTTCACTATGTATCAGCGCTACATGAGCGGGTTCGCTGATGTAATGAACGGGACATCTGATGTCACCATCACTATCAACGGCACTGCCGTTACCGTACCGGGTCAAAAATCGCTGGCGAAGAAAGGGGCTAACAGCGACATTACCAGCCTTTCTGGGCTGAAAACAGCTCTCAGCATTGAGCAGGGAGGGACCGGGGCAAAGAATGCCGCTGACGCTCGCACAAACCTTGGTTTAGACAAAACAGTAAATACCGAAGGAAACCAGTCCATTTCAGGAGAGAAAAACTTCACTGGCCCTTTGAAAGTTACCGCAGCATATCCACAAATTATTTTATCGTCGACTGCCCAGCCAAACGGCACTTACGGCCGGGTAGTTACATTCGGTAGTGAGGGTAACAAAGCCTACATTGCTGCACGGCAATGGGAAGGCGGCGGAAATAACACTTGCGTGACCTATCTGCCCACTTTTAAGGACGGTTATTTCACATTCTGGACAACCTCAAATACGACAGTAACCTCTGACGGAACCATTAAACAGGCTTCTCCCATTGCCAGAATCGTTAAGTCTCAGGGAGAGAACCGGCGTACGGATATTGAAAATGATGGATTCACATGGTGCGGCTGCGGCACGGCTAACGCCGAGGCAGAGGGAGTATCCATTTCTCGCCTTGACACGGGGGTTTACGAACTTACTGGTTCGGCAGGCCTGGCATCGGAAGGCTGGCAATTGCTGCCGCCAATGGACCCGGGTGGAATGGGAGAACTGGGTGTAGTTGAAGCTGAGCAGACAGAAAGCGGCGGACTGACTATCCGCCTGTTTAAGCGGAAATACATGCTGAGCGATGAAGGGGAGATCGTCAAAACAAAGGGGGCTCCTATGGATGTTCCGGCCAACAGCTGGATCGACGTTCGACTCGACATGCCAGAGGATAGCATCTGGAATACAAGATCTTCTGAAGCTTCTCTGGAACTGACAGAGCAGCCAGCAGTCATTCAGCCTTAAAAATTAATAGGCGAACCCAAATTGATCTGCATTCCATTTGAAACTACTGTATATAAACACAGTAATAAAGGGAGTGCAGATTATGCCCCGAATTTCAGATATTCAGGCCGCCTTTATTGCGGCCATAGAGCTTAACCCA
>NZ_JBMKIG010000055.1:0-1585 GCF_049238005.1 Enterobacter cloacae complex sp. IR5459 | reverse complement strand
TGGGCGAAATGCGCCTGGTAAGCAGAGTTTTTGAAATGTAAGGCCTTTGAATAAGACAAAAGGCTGCCTCATCGCTAACTTTGCAACAGTGCCTTCTGAAACGAAATTACAGATTACGGTTAAAATATAAAAAAAAGCCACCAATCCTGCCGGATACGGTGGCTTAAATACAGAATTAATTAATTTATTTCAGTATGTTATCACACATCAGCTGAAGTGTATTGATAAACCTTGCTGCATGAAAACCATCACAGACTGCATGATGAACCTGTACAGAAACAGGTAATAGTACGCGGTCACCTTCCTGCTGAAACTTTGCCATTGTAAAAACCGGGGAAAAATAATCATCATTTCCGGTGATATTCAGATTAAATCCGTCAAAACTCACCCAGGGTAACGATGATATATTCAGGTGATTCTCCGGTAAATTTCCCTGCGGAAACAACCTGGTATCATGCTGATATTCTGCTGTTACCGCGTTATAACCCGCCATAAACTCACTGAGATCCGGAAAATAACGGCAGGACAGTGCGGAGAATGTTTCGGTTTCTTTATGAAAGACAGTAAAGACCGGGTCTGACTGTTCCCAGTAAATCAGTTCATTATCTTTCATTGCCATCCGGAACTCCGGAAACTGATTAACAGCCCGGGAGATCAGGTAAATCATCAGCGGATAAAACTTATAACCGGTTTTCGCCAGTGCAGTACGCAAAGCGGTAATATCGAGTTTGGTGGTCAGGCTGAATCCGCATTTAATCTGCTGACGATAAAGGGCAAAATGTTCCCTGCGATTCCAGGTATTCAGGTCAATCCGGGTAAAATTCATGGTTATTCCTTCTGATTAATAGTGAAAAATATTAATAATCAGAAGGCAGTCTGGTTGTCTCAATGGGTAACATTCCGTCCTCCGTAAGCTGTCTGGTATTCAGTAATAATACCCGATACGGGCTTAATCTGTATTAAGCCCGGTTTTATTTATTCCGGCCACTCATCCGCAAATACATAGCGGATCAGTTCTGCGGATTCACGGGGCGGTGCTCTCAGCACATCCGCCATTAAATCAATTTCCATCTGACAGGTTTGCAGCTTGTCTTCCGCCAGCACATACGGATCATCCGTCAGGAAACTATCGCCGTATTTATCCACCGACCCCTGTATTTGTGCCGAAAATAATGACTGAATTTCATCAGCGGAATAATGCGCAACCGGAGCCCCTTCACCGGCTGAATTCACCAGATCCAGCAACGCTCTGTTACCGATAATAAAGTCACGGTACCCGGCGGAAGCCTTTTTCATATCCGGCGGGCCAGACACTTCCGGATGCAGCACACGAAAGCAGAAGTCACCGGAGGTATCCTGCGCCAGTGCTTTCTGCAAAAATTCCAGCCGCATTTTCCCGTAATTAATCACCGCGTCATCCCCCGCGAGATAAAGCAGTTTTTTAATATTTTCGGTGGCCCACTGTTGCAGGCGCATATAGTACTCTAAACAGGGCACTGTTGCAAATAGTCGGTGGTGATAAACTTATCATCCCCTTTTGCTGATGGAGCTGCACATGAACCCATTCAAAGGCCGGCATTTTCAG
>NZ_JBMKIG010000054.1:0-1690 GCF_049238005.1 Enterobacter cloacae complex sp. IR5459 | reverse complement strand
CGGCGTTAGATGCACTAAGCACATAATTGCTCACAGCCAAACTATCAGGTCAAGTCTGCTTTTATTATTTTTAAGCGTGCATAATAAGCCCTACACAAATTGGGAGATATATCATGAAAGGCTGGCTTTTTCTTGTTATCGCAATAGTTGGCGAAGTAATCGCAACATCCGCATTAAAATCTAGCGAGGGCTTTACTAAGCTTGCCCCTTCCGCCGTTGTCATAATCGGTTATGGCATCGCATTTTATTTTCTTTCTCTGGTTCTGAAATCCATCCCTGTCGGTGTTGCTTATGCAGTCTGGTCGGGACTCGGCGTCGTCATAATTACAGCCATTGCCTGGTTGCTTCATGGGCAAAAGCTTGATGCGTGGGGCTTTGTAGGTATGGGGCTCATAATTGCTGCCTTTTTGCTCGCCCGATCCCCATCGTGGAAGTCGCTGCGGAGGCCGACGCCATGGTGACGGTGTTCGGCATTCTGAATCTCACCGAGGACTCCTTCTTCGATGAGAGCCGGCGGCTAGACCCCGCCGGCGCTGTCACCGCGGCGATCGAAATGCTGCGAGTCGGATCAGACGTCGTGGATGTCGGACCGGCCGCCAGCCATCCGGACGCGAGGCCTGTATCGCCGGCCGATGAGATCAGACGTATTGCGCCGCTCTTAGACGCCCTGTCCGATCAGATGCACCGTGTTTCAATCGACAGCTTCCAACCGGAAACCCAGCGCTATGCGCTCAAGCGCGGCGTGGGCTACCTGAACGATATCCAAGGATTTCCTGACCCTGCGCTCTATCCCGATATTGCTGAGGCGGACTGCAGGCTGGTGGTTATGCACTCAGCGCAGCGGGATGGCATCGCCACCCGCACCGGTCACCTTCGACCCGAAGACGCGCTCGACGAGATTGTGCGGTTCTTCGAGGCGCGGGTTTCCGCCTTGCGACGGAGCGGGGTCGCTGCCGACCGGCTCATCCTCGATCCGGGGATGGGATTTTTCTTGAGCCCCGCACCGGAAACATCGCTGCACGTGCTGTCGAACCTTCAAAAGCTGAAGTCGGCGTTGGGGCTTCCGCTATTGGTCTCGGTGTCGCGGAAATCCTTCTTGGGCGCCACCGTTGGCCTTCCTGTAAAGGATCTGGGTCCAGCGAGCCTTGCGGCGGAACTTCACGCGATCGGCAATGGCGCTGACTACGTCCGCACCCACGCGCCTGGAGATCTGCGAAGCGCAATCACCTTCTCGGAAACCCTCGCGAAATTTCGCAGTCGCGACGCCAGAGACCGAGGGTTAGATCATGCCTAGCATTCACCTTCCGGCCGCCCGCTAGCGGACCCTGGTCAGGTTCCGCGAAGGTGGGCGCAGACATGCTGGGCTCGTCAGGATCAAACTGCACTATGAGGCGGCGGTTCATACCGCGCCAGGGGAGCGAATGGACAGCGAGGAGCCTCCGAACGTTCGGGTCGCCTGCTCGGGTGATATCGACGAGGTTGTGCGGCTGATGCACGACGCTGCGGCGTGGATGTCCGCCAAGGGAACGCCCGCCTGGGACGTCGCGCGGATCGACCGGACATTCGCGGAGACCTTCGTCCTGAGATCCGAGCTCCTAGGGATCGCCTCAGAAAACGGAAAATAAAGCACGCTAAGCCGTAAGTAAGCGTGCTCCTGTGAAAGCCACAGCTAAAACTGCGTAGTACACAT
>NZ_JBMKIG010000053.1:0-2012 GCF_049238005.1 Enterobacter cloacae complex sp. IR5459 | reverse complement strand
AACCGCGGCCATAACAGCGGAATGACACCGGTAAACCGAAAGGCAGGAACAGGAGAGCGCACGAGGGAGCTACCAGGGGGAAACCCTTGGGATCTTTATAGTCCTGTCGGGTTTCGCCGCCACTGATTTGAGCGTCAGATTTCGTGATGCTTGTCAGGGGGGCGGAGCCTATGGAAAAACGGCTTCGCCGCAGCCTCATCGTTTCCCTGTTAAGTTCCTTCCTGGCATCCACCAGGAAATTTCCACCTCACCCGTAAGCCGGTACCGCTCGCCGCAGCCGAACGACCGAGCGCAGCGAGTCAGTGAGCGAGGAAGCGGCACATCTCCCGTTACTACATGTTCTGCTGACGCGCCGGTGCCGCCTTTTTCTCCTGCTACATGAAGCACTTCACTGACATCCGCATCCGTGCCAACATATTAAGCCAGTATACACTCCGCTAGCGCTACGTGACTGGTTCAGGGCTGCGCCCCGAAACCCGCCAGGACCACTGGCGCGCCTGACGGCTTGCCCAACGCTTCACGGCACCTGATTAAAATCCGCTCCCGTTCACCGTTTCTGATGGTTCTGACATTCCGCCGCTGCTTCATTGCTTCCACCTTGTCTGGCAGACTGGCCAGCGTGATGCTGAACAGGAGACCTACATGACGCGACTGACCAATCTGACGCCGGCAGAGAAGCAATTTCTTGATGATGCTGTTGCAGCTGCAGAGCGTGCTTCCGGCAAGAAACTCAACCAGCCGAACCGACATATCGTGCTCAACCGGGCAAGAGCGCAGATTGAGTCGCAGCGGCACGCCGACCGGCAGCGCGCTCTACGTGAGGAAGAACGGCAGCAGGCCGAATTTACCTGGTCACGTCCGCGATCGCCGCGCCGGTGAGTGGCTGTTATGAGGTTTCTGCTGCAGTTTTGTGATGAAACTGCAGGCAAGGCATTTCCGTGCATAGCCATGCAGACGCGCAGAAATCATCAGGAACGTTTTTCGGGGTTTTCCCCGGGGAAAGGTGCCGGAAATCGGCATGAGGCCGCAGAAACGCGCTGAGAGCGTCTTAGGCGGTACCGATAAGGGATGTTATGGTAAATGTGCCTCACAGACTGGTACAAAAAAAGCCCCGCAGGGCTTTTTTGCTATGAGTTAGCCATATTTTCTTGCGAATTTTTCATCGGAATCGCATAGATAAATAATAAACTCAATAAACGCGATGATCGCGGGTATGAATGTCCAGCAAAAAATTAGATACAGGAATCCCTGTCCTATTTTACCTAAGTAAAATTTATGTGCGCCAAATCCACCAAGGAAGAATGCTAATAGCGCGGCTGCGATTCTACTTTTTTCACCTGAACCTGAAGAGGCGTTTGTGGCTCCGCAGTGTGGGCATGACTTTGCTGTTTCGTGTATTTCCTTGCCGCATCCTCGGCAGTAAACCATTGAACTCATTTTTTATCCTCGAGCTTATTTTTAGTTGGGATGCATAATATCCAATGTTTTATAACGATATGCATCCTATATGCTCGGGTGGGATAGATTTCCATTATGGTGAAGGATCTTCTTGAGATCCTTTCTGTAGCGTCGTAATCTCTTGCTCTGGAAACGAAAAAACCGCCCTGCAAGGCGGTTTTTCGAAGGTTCTCTGAGCTACTAACTCTTTGAACCGAGGTAACTGGCTTGGAGGAGCGCAGTCACCAAAACTTGTCCTTTCAGTTTAGCCTTAACCGGCGCATAACTTCAAGACTAACTCCTCTAAATCAGTTACCAGTGGCTGCTGCCAGTGGCGCTTTTGCATGTCTTTCCGGGTTGGACTCAAGACGATAGTTACCGGATAAGGCGCAGCAGTCGGACTGAACGGGGGGTTCGTGCATACAGTCCAGCTTGGAGCGAACTGCCTACCCGGAACTGAGTGTCAGGCGTGGAATGAGAAACCGCGGCCATAACAGCGGAATGACACCGGTAAACCGAAAGGCAGGAACAGGAGAGCGCACGAGGGAGCTACCAGGGGGAAACCCTTGGGATCT
>NZ_JBMKIG010000052.1:0-2137 GCF_049238005.1 Enterobacter cloacae complex sp. IR5459 | reverse complement strand
GGTGCAGATCACTTCTGATATTGAACTGTCAGGAGCTGGCTGCACAACAGCCATTACGCCCAATCAACTGGTGCAGTCGTCTTCTGAAAATGACAATCCAGTTAGTGTATAGCTCAACCTGACATAGAAGCAAAAACTCAACCACCTTCTACCAACTCTCCGAACAGCTCCTTGACCTTTGTTTTCGCATCAGCAAGTGCAGTTCTGCCTTGTTCAGTGATGTCATAAACACGCCGTTCACGTCGCCCGGTGCGTTCGTGGCGTGAGGTCAGATAGCCTTTTTTTTCCAGGCCGTGCAGCATCGGGTACACGGTGCCAGCGCTCATCTCGTAGCCGTGTCGGCGTAGCTCTTCGATGATCCCCAGCCCAAAGACAGGTTCCTCGGCTGCATGGTGAAGGATGTGCAGGCGGATCAAACCGCCGTAGAGGTCTTTGTCAGTCATTTTTTGTGCCTCACAGAGCGACGCTCAACAGCCACCCAGCTGCACCGCTACCGAGGACAACCAGCCACGGCGGGAGCTTCCAGAACATAAGTGCGACAAGGGCAACTAATGCCAAGCCGAAGTCTTGCGGCTGAAAGATGGCGCTAGTCCATACAGGCTGATACAGCGCGGCCAGCAGCAAGCCGACTACAGCGGCATTGATCCCGGCCAGCGCAGCTTGGATGCCTGTATTGCGGCGCAAACGCTCCCAAAATGGCATTGATCGGGGTCTGACGCTCAGTGGAACGAAAACTCACGTTAAGCAACGTTTTCTGCCTCTGACGCCTCTTTTAATGGTCTCAGATGTCCTTTGGTCACCAGTTCTGCCAGCGTGAAGGAATAATGGCCGAGCATATTGATATGTCCGTGGCAAAGCGGGGAGAGGCGTGCGATATCTTCATCATTCAGTGTTTCACCCTGCGCCCGGAGATGATCCAGGGCTGCCTGCATATAAATAGTGTTCCATAACACGACGGCGTTAGTGACCAGCCCCAGTGTGCCCAGTTGATCTTCCTGACCGTCGGTATATCGTTTTCTTATCTCACCTTTTTGACCGTGACAGATGGCTCTGGCAACGGCATGGCGACTTTCTCCCCGATTAAGCTGGGTCAGAATGCGCCGGCGGTAATCTTCATCATCAATATAATTAAGCAGATACAGCGTTTTGTTGATGCGCCCCACTTCAATGATTGCCTGAGTCAGTCCGGAAGGACGTTCACTTTTCAGCAATGAACGGACCAGCACTGAAACCTGTACTTTGCCCAGCTTCAGGGAGCCAGCGGTCCGGATCATTTCGTCCCACTGAAGGACTATTTTTCGGGGATCTGATTGCCCTCTGGCAATATCATTCAGCACGCCATAGTCGGCATCATGGTCCATTCGCCAGAAAACCGAAGCACCGGCATCAGCCAGGCGTGGAGAAAACTGGTATCCCAGCAGCCAGAAAAGGCCAAAGACAAGTTCGCTGGCACCTGCTGTATCGGTCATAATTTCGGTTGGATTCAGCCCGGTCTCCTGTTCCAGAAGACCTTCCAGCACAAAGATAGAGTCCCTCAGCGTCCCCGGTATAACGATGCCATGAAAGCCGGAATACTGATCGGACACAAAGTTGTACCAGGTGATCCCTCTGTTATTACCAAAGTATTTGCGGTTCGGTCCGGCATTGATTGTTCTGACTGGCGTAACAAAGCGCATTCCATCTGCAGATGCCACTTCTCCTCCACCCCATATCTGTGCCAGTGGCAGCGTTGCCTGAAAATCAACCAGTCTGGCATTAGCGCTGGTGATAGTTTCAGCCCGCAGATAGTTCGCTTTTGTCCAGTTCAGCCGGTGTCGGGTCAGTGCAGGAACATTTGATCTGATCAGTGGTTCCAGACCGATATTGCAGGCTTCAGCCATCAGCACGGCGCTGATGCTGACGGGCAGATCATCAACTCTGGCACTGGCTTCACTAGCATGGAAAAACTCATCAGCAAATCCGGTATGGGCGTTAATTTCGAGCAGCAACTCCGTTAAATCCACCGGAGGGAGTAGATCACTGATCATTTTGCTCAGTCGTTTCGGCACTGTTGCAAATAGTCGGTGGTGATAAACTTATCATCCCCTTTTGCTGATGGAGCTGCACATGAACCCATTCAAAGGCCGGCATTTTCAGC
>NZ_JBMKIG010000051.1:0-2176 GCF_049238005.1 Enterobacter cloacae complex sp. IR5459 | reverse complement strand
TGTAGGGCTTATTATGCACGCTTAAAAATAATAAAAGCAGACTTGACCTGATAGTTTGGCTGTGAGCAATTATGTGCTTAGTGCATCTAACGCCGGAGTTAAGCCGCCGCGCGTAGCGCGGTCGGCTTGAACGAATTGTTAGACATCATTTACCAACTGACTTGATGATCTCGCCTTTCACAAAGCGAATAAATTCTTCCAAGTGATCTGCGCGTGAGGCCAAGTGATCTTCTTTTTGTCCCAGATAAGCTTGCTTAGCTTCAAGTAAGACGGGCTGATACTGGGCAGGTAGGCGTTTTATTGCCCAGTCGGCAGCGACATCCTTCGGCGCGATTTTGCCGGTTATTGCGCTGTACCAAATGCGGGACAACGTAAGCACTACATTTCGCTCATCGCCGGCCCAGTCGGGCTGCGAGTTCCATAGCTTCAAGGTTTCCCTCAGCGCCTCGAATAGATCCTGTTCAGGAACCGGGTCAAAGAATTCCTCCGCTGCCGGACCTACCAAGGCAACGCTATGTTCTCTTGCTTTTGTAAGCAGGATAGCTAGATCAATGTCGATCATGGCTGGCTCGAAGATACCCGCAAGAATGTCATTGCGCTGCCATTCTCCAAATTGCAGCTCGCGCTTAGCCGGATAACGCCACGGGATGATGTCGTCATGCACGACAAGGGTGACTTCTATAGCGCGGAGCGTCTCGCTCTCGCCAGGGAAAGCCGAAGCCTCCATAAGATCATTGAGCAATGCTCGCCGCGTCGTTTCATCAAGCTTTACGGCCACAGTAACCAACAAATCAATATCGCTGTATGGCTTCAGGCCGCCATCCACTGCGGAGCCGTACAAATGCACGGCCAGCAACGTTGATTCCAGATGGCGCTCAATGACGCTTAGCACCTCTGATAGTTGGTTCGAAATTTCGATGGTCACCGCTTCCCTCATGATGTCTAACGGGCGAGGTAAGCCGACCGCAGAATGCGGGTCGGCTTGACCGAAATGTTAGAACCAGAAGCCAAAACGGATAACTTGAATTTGGCGACGGGCGCTAACCGTGAAAAAACGCTGCGCCACCGAGGCGGCACAGCACTGCAAAAACGATAGCTGCTTGCGCTTGCTACGCAAGGGCTAGAGGCCAAAAAGACTGAAAACCTGCGCAGCCCATGCAGGCGAAGCCCGGAAAAAAGGCAAAACAGGCACTGAATAACGCCTGAAAAGCTAAATGCCGTTTGAATAAACATGAGCTAAATAAAGCTGGGTTTCAGTGGTGCTAACGTTGGACGTAACGAGAGCCGGAGCGCAGCGGAGGGAACCAAAATGCGCAGCATTTTGGCGTCCCGTTGACGGAATGGTTAGCCGTTTCGACGCGCATAAACGGAGTGGGTGTACGGAATTACAGCTTGAATGGTTTCGGTTGAGACAAGCTCGAATTCTGTTTCGTTGAGCATTGGGAAGAAGGCGTCACCCTCGAAGGTTTGATGTACCTCAGATAGAAACACGCCGTGGGCGTGAGGTAGTGCCAGAGTGTATATCTCAGCTCCGCCCGCGACGTAGAGTTCATTGCCGAGTTCGGATGCCAAAGCGATAGCGTGCGACAGCGTTGAAACAACTACGCAGCCAGTGGCGCGGTAGTTAGCTTGGCGTGAGATTACCAATGTGTGACGGTTCGGTAGAGGCTTGCCGATAGACTCAAAGGTCTTTCGCCCCATGACAACGACTTTTCCCTCAGTGAGTCTGCGAAAAATCTTCTGCTCACCCGGAATTTTCCAGGGGATATTAGGACCATTGCCAATAACCCGATTGGCTCCCATCGCAGCAACGAGATAAATGCGTACTGATTCCGAGTTCATATGGCTAACTTTGTTTTAGGGCGACTGCCCTGCTGCGTAACATCGTTGCTGCTCCATAACATCAAACATCGACCCACGGCGTAACGCGCTTGCTGCTTGGATGCCCGAGGCATAGACTGTACAAAAAAACAGTCATAACAAGCCATGAAAACCGCCACTGCGCCGTTACCACCGCTGCGTTCGGTCAAGGTTCTGGACCAGTTGCGTGAGCGCATACGCTACTTGCATTACAGCTTACCAACCGAACAGGCTTATGTCCACTGGGTTCGTGCCTTCATCCGTTTCCACGGTGTGCGTCACCCGGCAACCTTGGGCAGCAGCGAAGTCGAGGCAT
>NZ_JBMKIG010000050.1:0-2395 GCF_049238005.1 Enterobacter cloacae complex sp. IR5459 | reverse complement strand
GGGCGAAATGCGCCTGGTAAGCAGAGTTTTTGAAATGTAAGGCCTTTGAATAAGACAAAAGGCTGCCTCATCGCTAACTTTGCAACAGTGCCGGATTGAATATAACCGACGTGACTGTTACATTTAGGTGGCTAAACCCGTCAAGCCCTCAGGAGTGAATCATGACCGTAGTCACGACCGCCGATACCTCCCAACTGTACGCACTTGCAGCCCGACATGGGCTCAAGCTCCATGGCCCGCTGACTGTCAATGAGCTTGGGCTCGACTATAGGATCGTGATCGCCACCGTCGACGATGGACGTCGGTGGGTGCTGCGCATCCCGCGCCGAGCCGAGGTAAGCGCGAAGGTCGAACCAGAGGCGCGGGTGCTGGCAATGCTCAAGAATCGCCTGCCGTTCGCGGTGCCGGACTGGCGCGTGGCCAACGCCGAGCTCGTTGCCTATCCCATGCTCGAAGACTCGACTGCGATGGTCATCCAGCCTGGTTCGTCCACGCCCGACTGGGTCGTGCCGCAGGACTCGGAGGTCTTCGCGGAGAGCTTCGCGACCGCGCTCGCCGCCCTGCATGCCGTCCCCATTTCCGCCGCCGTGGATGCGGGGATGCTCATCCGTACACCGACGCAGGCCCGTCAGAAGGTGGCCGACGACGTTGACCGCGTCCGACGCGAGTTCGTGGTGAACGACAAGCGCCTCCACCGGTGGCAGCGCTGGCTCGACGACGATTCGTCGTGGCCAGATTTCTCCGTGGTGGTGCATGGCGATCTCTACGTGGGCCATGTGCTCATCGACAACACGGAGCGCGTCAGCGGGATGATCGACTGGAGCGAGGCCCGCGTTGATGACCCTGCCATCGACATGGCCGCGCACCTTATGGTCTTTGGTGAAGAGGGGCTCGCGAAGCTCCTCCTCACGTATGAAGCGGCCGGTGGCCGGGTGTGGCCGCGGCTCGCCCACCACATCGCGGAGCGCCTTGCGTTCGGGGCGGTCACCTACGCACTCTTCGCCCTCGACTCGGGTAACGAAGAGTACCTCGCTGCGGCGAAGGCGCAGCTCGCCGCAGCGGAATGAGCGAACGTCGATATAGCCCGCTCGCGACGCTGTTCGCGGCGACCTTTCTCTTCCGGATCGGCAACGCGGTGGCGGCCCTCGCGCTTCCATGGTTCGTCCTGTCTCATACAAAGAGCGCGGCCTGGGCGGGCGCCACGGCCGCTAGCAGCGTCATCGCGACCATCATCGGCGCGTGGGTTGGTGGTGGCCTCGTCGATCGGTTCGGGCGCGCGCCCGTCGCATTGATCTCGGGTGTGGTGGGCGGCGTGGCCATGGCGAGCATCCCACTGCTCGATGCCGTTGGCGCCCTCTCGAACACTGGGCTGATCGCTTGCGTGGTGCTCGGTGCCGCGTTCGACGCACCCGGTATGGCCGCGCAGGACAGTGAGCTGCCCAAACTCGGCCACGTCGCCGGGCTCTCCGTTGAGCGCGTCTCGTCACTGAAAGCGGTGATCGGGAACGTCGCGATTCTAGGTGGCCCGGCCCTTGGGGGGGCCGCAATCGGCCTGCTTGGCGCTGCGCCAACGCTCGGGCTGACGGCGTTCTGCTCCGTCCTTGCAGGTCTGCTCGGCGCGTGGGTGCTTCCCGCGCGTGCCGCTCGGACGATGACCACGACGGCGACTCTCTCCATGCGCGCCGGCGTCGCTTTTCTCTGGAGCGAACCCCTGCTGCGCCCTCTCTTTGGTATAGTGATGATCTTCGTGGGCATCGTTGGCGCCAACGGCAGCGTCATCATGCCTGCGCTGTTTGTAGATGCAGGACGCCAAGTAGCAGAGCTCGGGCTGTTCTCCTCAATGATGGGGGCTGGTGGTCTCCTTGGCATTGCCATTCATGCGTCGGTCGGCGCCCGGATATCAGCGCAGAACTGGCTGGCGGTGGCATTTTGTGGCTCTGCGGTGGGCTCGCTTCTGCTTTCACAGTTGCCAGGCGTGCCGGTGCTGATGTTGTTGGGCGCGCTCGTGGGACTGCTGACCGGCTCAGTCTCTCCCATTCTCAACGCTGCCATCTACAACCGCACGCCGCCAGAACTTCTCGGCCGGGTACTCGGCACGGTCTCGGCGGTGATGCTGTCAGCCTCGCCCATGGTTATGCTTGCGGCCGGCGCGTTTGTCGACCTTGCTGGTCCGCTCCCTGGCCTCGTTGTATCGGCCGTGTTTGCGGGGCTCGTGGCTCTACTCTCGCTCCGTCTTCAATTTGCTACAATGGCGGCGGCAGCCACAGCCTCCGCCCCAACCCATACAGAAGGTGAACACTGATGCCCCGCCCCAAGCTCAAGTCCGATGACGAGGTACTCGAGGCCGCCACCGTAGTGCTGAAGCGTTGCGGTCCCATAGAGTTCACGCTCAGCG
>NZ_JBMKIG010000049.1:0-2681 GCF_049238005.1 Enterobacter cloacae complex sp. IR5459 | reverse complement strand
GAAAATGCCGGCCTTTGAATGGGTTCATGTGCAGCTCCATCAGCAAAAGGGGATGATAAGTTTATCACCACCGACTATTTGCAACAGTGCCGTAATTATTTAGGATATAGCTCTGTGATTTAGTCTTTTTAGGGCGTTTATTTATGTCTTTATGCTGTAATGTCGGTGCTGATTTGGTCTTCAATAAGGCGATTTTTAGCCCGCTTTTTCCGGGGGGATGAAATGTTATTGGATTGCTAAATGATTTCAAAAAAGGGGTAACATAGAGCGGGGATTAGTGTGGCGAGGCGCAGGTTTCCGATGGCAGGCTAAACGCAAAAAATGCGCTTTTTAGCCGGTGATGAGGTGAGGCCGGGAGGGGATGCGTCGCCGATCACAGTTTACAACAGGGTTTGATAACGGGAGGAAAAGTCATGCTGCAGGGATTGAATCATCTGACGCTGGCGGTCAGCGATCTGGCGTCAAGCCTGGCATTTTATCAGCAGTTACCTGGAATGCGCCTGCACGCCAGCTGGGATAGCGGAGCCTATCTCTCCTGTGGGGCGCTGTGGCTGTGCTTGTCGCTGGATGAGCAGCGGCGTAAAACGCCCCCTCAGGAAAGCGACTATACCCACTACGCCTTCAGCGTGGCGGAAGAAGAGTTTGCCGGGGTGGTGGCTCTGCTGGCGCAGGCGGGGGCTGAGGTATGGAAAGATAACCGCAGTGAAGGGGCGTCTTACTATTTTCTCGACCCTGACGGCCATAAGCTGGAGCTGCATGTGGGGAATCTGGCGCAGCGGCTGGCCGCCTGTCGCGAACGCCCCTACAAGGGGATGGTCTTTTTTGATTGACGGGTTAGTTCAGCTTACTGCCGGATTTCAACGTGCAGATCCACAGCGGTGAATTGATAGAGCTGAGCAAGATAGCCTTTTCGTTGAGCTTCTGAGCGTTGAGAAACAGCCCGTCGTGGCTGTCGGACATCTCGCGCATAAAGTAGTCGAAAATCACGTTCGGCGATTCATCAATCGAGGAGGCGCTCGATTCCCACTGATTGATGCGGTAATGACGCTCGGTGGCCGAGATGCGTTTGCTGCTGTAGGTAAACTTCACGTAGCGTTGCAGGTAGAGCCAGCCGGCGGCGGAGTCGGTGTAACCTTCGACCACCATCGAGCCTTTACCCTGCGCGCCAAAATTGAAGTGAATATTGCCGTTAACGTTCTCTTTGTCCATGTTCTCAAAGCGCATGATGCCCTTAGTGGAACAGCTCATGACACCCGCGTTGTCGGCAGGCAGCAGCCGCCAGGCGCTAAACGCGGCGGCGGCAATAAATACCAGAACGCAGAGGGCAAAGAACGGACGCGGCGCGAGTCTCATTACGGCTTCCAGGAGTAGTAAAAGTAGTTATCGCAATAGCTGAACGGGTTATCTTCATGCATGGCGCAGTGGGCAAGGAACACGCGCCCCAGCCCGTTGGTTTCGAGCCGATCGCCGTAGAAGAAAAGAAAACGTTCACCGGGTTTACAGGCAATATTCAGCCGCTGGCGTACCTCATCGAAGTTTTTGCCGTAGGACTCTTCACTGACCGAACGTCGCATTTCATCGCTGGCCAGCAGTTCGCACTGGCTATGGCTGAGGCGGGTCAGCGCGATAGGCTGGGATTCACTGATGCCGACCAGACTGAAGGCAACCAGAAGCAGGGCAATGGTGAGCAAGCAGGCTCCGGCCATGTACCAGCACATCCCGCGAGCATGTGCGGAGCGCGGTGCGTCTGGCGTTGTCGTAACGGGCGGCGGTTCGGCAGGCGTCTGTTGTGGTGAAACCGGCGGCGCGTCGTCCAGCGCTTCGATAATGACCTCGGGATTAAGCTGCAAATAGCCGCGCGAGACGGTGACGATGATGTTATCGACGCCGTAATGGCGAAAGGTCTTCCGCAGCATGCTGAGATACTGATTCAGATTGCTGTTGGATGAGGTTAATCCATTGTCATCCCAGACTTTTTTCAGAACATCTTCCCGGCTGACAATCTCGGTATGGCGCAGAAAATAGTTAAACAGGGCGCTGGCGGTGAGGGATAGCTGGCTGTCCGGTTCATCGCTTTGCGGCAGCGTCAGGGTTCCGTCGGTGGCGTCGTAGATAAAACGGGCATTGATGTTGTAGCGCATCGCGGCCTCAGTCTGTGCTTCACGCGGGAAGCGTCATTTTATTCAGGGAGTCAACCAGCGCGCGACGGTGGTCGGCGCTCATGGTGATCCCTTCCGTCAACTCCGAAAGCCAGATGCCGTCAGCGGCGTAGCGCACCAGCGTGCCGGTTGGGCTGTTATCCAGCTCATCGCCCTGCGCCAGTTTCTCCAGCATCCAGTCGCGCCAGCATTTGCGCAGCACCGGTTCATCGGGCATTGCCAGCGACAAAACCATAAGCTGGCGGCTTTCATGGGTGTCCGTGAGATCCGCCAGATAGTTCAGATAGGCGCGGGTAAACCGGCCATAGCTCACGCCATCCTGTTGCATCAGCGCGGTAATCGCTTCTTCCATGATTGCCAGCAGACGCGCGAACAGGGCGAATATTAGCGCCTGCTTGTTCGGGAAATGGTGGATAAGGCCGCCTTTACGGCACTGTTGCAAAGTTAGCGATGAGGCAGCCTTTTGTCTTATTCAAAGGCCTTACATTTCAAAAACTCTGCTTACCAGGCGCATTTCGCCCA
>NZ_JBMKIG010000048.1:0-2755 GCF_049238005.1 Enterobacter cloacae complex sp. IR5459 | reverse complement strand
AGAACGCGGTGCTGAACGAGCGCGTGTCGGACTTGAGCACGCAGGTGCTGAGTTTAAGCGAGCAGCTGCGCCGCTTGTCCGGGAACTGAATGCCACCGAGTTCCGGCAGAGGGAGAGTGAGTATCAGAAAACACTGGAGCTGGAGCGCCAGCCGCAGAAAACCTACCGCGGGCCGACACTTTAAACCATCCAGGCAGCTGACAACCCGCACGAAGAGGGGCTTTTACTTCTCCCGCTAAATAGGTTCGTGATCAAAAAGATCACGGCCTATACCTGTGGGGGAATTATGAAATTGCTTAACGTCATTGAAGCTGTACTTAACTGCCTGTATCTGGCGGCCGGGCTGTGGGACTGGCTGGAGAAGCATTTACCTGTTTTTAAGGCGTTCGCGCTGATTTTAGTGTGACTTTACACGCCATGCATCTGGCTGCATGGCTATGCAGTCGGGTAAAATTTATCTGTCGCGATCGGGGTGGTTTACCGGGTGGGTTGTTGTTGTTTTTGGCTGACTGCCGCCCCGTTCGCGGCGAAGCTGTCCGGGGCGGTACGGCCAACGGATGTTATGGTAAATTACATCCGTTGTTAATTAAACTTGAAATCAACTTTAATTATAAAAATGAAGCTAGTTAAACCATCCTCCAGCTTCTTTTTCTCTGGCTTTCCCTTCGCTTTTCATTAAATCTTTCCCGCCTTCTGAAATATTTCTGTTTGAGTCGGCGTGAGATTGAATTACATCTGTTTGGGCTGCCTTGTTTTTTAACTCTTGGTCTATGAATTCATTTTCGCGTTTAACTCTTGCCTCTTCCCTGGCTAATGCTAACTTTTGTTTTTCGATTTCAAGCTTTCTTAGTTCATCTTCATATTTCTGATCTCTATTTTTATCGGCTTTGAGCTCAGCTTCGATTCTTTCACGGTGAGCTTTTCTCTCTGCAGAAGCTATGGCTGCTCTCCTGTTCGCTTCTGCTCTTGCTCTTTCTCTCCTTTTTTGCTCAAGCCGTTTGTTTTCCTCAATTTTTTCTCTCTGGATATCCATGAGTCTTTGCTCTTCAGCCTTCCCCTGCTGTTCAGCTTGAGCTACTGCGGATAATTGTTCTTGAAGTGAGTTTGCAAAGCTGCTTCCACTAAAAGAAAGGATGAGGGGTATAATGATTCTTTTCATCGTTTGAATCTTATTTTTTTACCGGGCATGTTGTGTTTGGTTGGATTCTTGTTTCATTATTTTTTGTGGAAATAACAACAGCTAAACCAGTAGTAAACTGACATGGTTTTCCTACTTGAGTTGATGTAAATACCTTTGTCCCTTCTTTATAAGTTAAAGAAACACCTTCAACGATAGATTTATCTTTGACTAATGTTCCTGCTGCGGCACCGACGGCACCACCGCCAACGGCTCCGGCTGTTGTGCCAAGTCCGCTACCACTTCCGACATTATGACCAGCCACACCGCCAACCACAGCGCCAAGGATTGCCCCAAAGGTTTGTGCAGCTTGTTTGTTTGCAGTGTTATCAACAGCAACCTTCGCAGGCAAAACAGAAATTATGTTTACAGTTTTCGTCTCCTGTTTTGCATTCAGTTGCCCTGCGTCATAAACGTCAGCAGCATATTGATCGGCATTGGATTGACAGCCTGATAAAGCGGTAATCGAGGCGGTTAGTAGGGCTATGCTTAACAGTGTTTTTTTTGAGCTCATGTGACTTCCTGTTTCTTAATGTAAAAAAAACATTTTTAGGAATTATCCGTAAAAAGTAAAGGCTAAAGGTGGTGGTTGATTTTCCACTAAGATGAAGAACTTCTTGAGATTTCTTTGAGCAATGCGTAGTCTTTTGCTCTGTAAACAAAAAAAACCGCCTGGGGAGGCGGTTTTTTCGAAGGTTAAGTCAGTTGGGGAACTGCTTAACCAGGTAACTGGCTTAAGTGGAGCGCAGATACCAAATACTGTCCTTACAGTGTAGCCGTAGTCAGGCCACCACTTCAAGACTCTCGATATCTAAATCCACTAATTCCCAGTTACCAATGGCTGCTGCCAGTGGCGCTTTGTCGTGCCTTTCCGGGTTGGAATCAAGTTGAAAGTTACCGGAGGAGGTGCAGCAGTCGGACTGAACGGGGGGTTCGTGCATACAGTCCAGCTTGGAGCGAACTGCCTTCCCGGAACCGAGTGTCAGGCGTGGAATGAGATAAACGCGGCCATAACAGCGGAATGACACCGGTAAACCGAAAGGCAGGAACAGGAGAGCGCACGAGGGAGCTACCAGGGGGAAACGCCTGGGATCTTTATAGTCCTGTCGGGTTTCGCCACCACTGATTTGAGCGTCAGATTCTGTGATGCTTGTCAGGGGGGCGGAGCCTATGGAAAAACGGCTCCGCCGTGGCCTTCTCGCTTCCCTGTTAAGTTTCTTCCTGGCATCTTCCAGGAAATTTCCGCCCCGTTCGTAAGCCATTTCCGCTCGCCGCAGCCGAACGACCGAGCGTAGCGAGTCAGTGAGCGAGGAAGCGGAATATATCCTGTATCACATATTCTGCTGACGCGCTGGTGCCACCTTTTTCTCCTGCTACATGAAGCACTTTCATAAAGTGTTACTCCGCCGTAACATATTAAGCCAGTATACACTCCGCTAGCGCTACGTGACTGGTTCAGGGCTGCGCCCCGAAACCCGCCAAAAGCCTGACGCGCCTGCGGCTTGTCCAACCCCGCGCCGACCGGGAAAGGCTTTCCCGCCCGTCCCGGCGTTATCAGGAGGCCGGTTTGTCAGAGAA
>NZ_JBMKIG010000047.1:0-2994 GCF_049238005.1 Enterobacter cloacae complex sp. IR5459 | reverse complement strand
GATACGCTGAACGGCTACCGCGTGCCTAACGTGGAAAACCTGCGAATCCTGAACACAAACACCGAGACCGTCCAGGTTACAGCAACGTGGGAGACGGCAACCACTACTAAAAAGCTGGTGTTTGAGCTATACATCTACAGTGCTGATGGGAAGCTGGTATCTCAGTACGAAACTGACCAGTTCCGGTATGAGTTTTACGGCCTTGCTGCCGGTAGCTACACGCTCGGCGTTCGTGGGCGCAATGAAAACGGGATGAAAGGCGCCGAAACTCAGGTGAGTCTTATTATAGGCGCGCCAAAGGCTCCTAACTCCGTTCAGTGGATACCCGGACCATTACAGGCCACTCTGGTGCCAGTTATGTCTGTAACGGCAACATCAGATACCTCTTTTGAGTTCTGGTACGCTGGCGAGACGCCAATCCCATTAACCGATGATATTGAGAACAAAACTCAATTCCTCGGAAGGGGGAACCAGTGGACCATTCAAAAGCTCAAGTTTGACCACGTCTATTACGTTTATGTCCGGACACGCAACGCGTTCGGGGTTTCTGATTTTGTTGAGGCTTCAGGAAAGCCAACGGATGACTTTAGCGATATCACCGATGCAATCCTGGAGGAAATTAAAGAGAGCGATAGCTTTAAAGACCTCATCGAGAGCGCCGTCGAGAGCAGTGAAAAGTTCGCAGAACTGGCTGATGCCATCAAAGATAACGCGGATGGTCTCGCGGCGGTGGTTGGCTCTAACAAGCAGACCGCAGAGGCAATCATCAGTAACGCACTTGCCATTGCTGATGTTGTTGTTCGTCAGACCGCCCAGCAGGACGCCAACTCTGCCACGTTCGAGCAACTTCGGGAGGTGATCGCTACTGAGACGGAGGCACGCGTAACGGATGTTACCCGTCTTGAGGCAAAAACTGCGCAGAGCGAAGCGGGAATTACCGAGGTAAGGCAGACTCTGTCAGATGAAGCTCAGGCAAGGGCTACTGCTGTTGATCAGCTCACTGCGAGTACTCAGGTCATTTCTGATAAAGCTGATTCGGCTTCGAGTAAAGCTGACGCTGCATCAGGTAAGGCAGATGCGGCTGAACAAGCCAGCTCACAAAACACTGCTGATATCACCACGTTGCGACAGGTTGTCACAGACACGACTTCATCAATGGCATCCCGCCTGGAGGAGCTGGGAGCAAGAACCGATACTGCCAGCGGCGGCATCCAGAATAACGCTATCGCGCTAATAACGAGTACGCTGGCGCAGGTTGATCAGCAGGTGAGACTCAGTGCGCAGTACGGTGACAGCAAGGCCGGCATCGATCGTATTGATAACGTCATGGCAAGCGACAGGGAGGCAACAGCACGTTCGCTGCTAAGTTTGCAGACTGACGTGAACGGCAACAAGGCATCCATCAACAGCCTGAATCAGACGTTCTCCGATTACCAGCAGGCCACCGCGACGCAGATAAACGGCATTACGGCGACCATCAACGGGCACACTTCAGCGATCACCACCAACGCGCAGGCCATTGCGAACGTCAACGGCGACCTGAAGGCGATGTACAGCATCAAGGTTGCCGTGGATGCGAACGGAAAACAGTATGCTGCTGGTATGGGGATAGGTGTTGAGAATACTCCATCTGGCATGCAATCACAGGTGCTGTTTGTGGCTGACCGTTTCGCGGTAATGGCGCAGGCTGGTGGGGCGGTATCGTTGCCGTTCGTTATCCAGAACGGACAGACCTTCATCCGGGATACGTTCATCCAGGACGGTACCATCAGCAATGCCAAAATAGGTAACTACATTCAATCTTCAACCTGGGACGGCACCGGGAACGTTGGCTGGCACATCAACAAATCTGGCTACGCGACGTTTAACAACGTGACCGTTCGCGGCTCGATTTACGCCACAAACGGTAATTTTTCTTTCAATGGCTCCGGCAACACAACGGTGATTAATGGTAATGGCGTAACCATTAATATTCCGGGTGGCGGCCGCATCGTACTGGGGACGTGGACATAGAATGCCGACAGGACTACTGATAGAACTAAATGACGGTGGAAAACGAATGGAGATCACGGCGGGCCTGCGGTGCCCGTCATTTGGGGCCAACTTTGACAGTGGCTACCAGAAAGCCAAGTACGCTGATGTTGCCGGTTATGTTTCCGGGGCGCAGGTGCTGTTTATCCCGCACGCGACAGCTTACCTTGATTCAGGGCTGCTTCATAAAATGAACTCGGTCACCATATCCGGTGGCCGTGTGACGCAGAACTCCACGATGAAGGACGTAAGCATCAGTGAGCGTGAGAGTACGTACACGTTCCCCGGAAGCATCTGGCAGATATTTCCGTCAGGCCAGCGTAATGGGGTGGGGCTGCTAATCAGCAACAGCACTGACTTCACCTCAATAACCAATGCCACGCAGTCAGGGCAGTGTATCTGGAAGGGGACCGTCAATGTCCCCACAGGCGGCTGGGCAGTTCCCACAATAGCGGGGTATGACAAGTCCAAATATATCGTCTTTGGGCGCTGCAATAGCGGTAACACAGTCGATTTCGATGGCAACACGGTCAGGTTCTTCAGCCCTCCATCCACCAACGATGACGCTCCGACAACCGGCGCGATTGATATCGTCATATTCGCCAGTGGTGTGACGCCGCAGCCGGGAACGGGGCTAAACATCTTCAATGCAGACGGGGCCTGCACGTTTTCAACGACAAAGCGGCCTTTCGTCTACCTCAACCAGCTCTGGACGCCTTCAAAAAATGCCGTGAGCATCGGCAGCGGCTATGTTCCGCTGGGCAGGTTCGGGCTGATGGCTCACGAAGTAAATGGCATGTACGTGTATAGAATGTTCGGAATAAAAATACAGAACGGCAGTGCTTCAGTTCAGGGTGGGAAATATCTTGGGCGCGAGCGGTATGCAATTTTTGGTAATGACACGGTAACGCCACTGAACCTTCCCGTTCTCCCCGATATGTACGTCTGAATAAACTGTCTTTT
>NZ_JBMKIG010000046.1:0-2994 GCF_049238005.1 Enterobacter cloacae complex sp. IR5459 | reverse complement strand
AAAAGACAGTTTATTCAGACGTACATATCGGGGAGAACGGGAAGGTTCAGTGGCGTTACCGTGTCATTACCAAAAATTGCATACCGCTCGCGCCCCAGATATTTCCCACCCTGAACTGAAGCACTGCCGTTCTGTATTTTTATTCCGAACATTCGATACACGTACATGCCATTAACTTCGTGAGCCATCAGCCCAAACCTACCCAGCGGAACATACCCGCTGCCGATGCTCACGGCATTTTTTGAAGGCGTCCAGAGCTGGTTGAGGTAGACGAAAGGCCGCTTTGTCGTTGAAAACGTGCAGGCCCCGGCTGCATTGAAGATGTTTAGCCCCGTTCCCGGCTGCGGCGTCACACCACTGGCGAATATGACGATATCAATCGTGCCGGTTGTCGGAGCGTCATCGTTGGTGGATGGAGGGCTGAAGAACCTGACCGTGTTGCCATCGAAATCGACTGTGTTACCGCTATTGCAGCGCCCAAAGACGATATATTTGGACTTGTCGTATCCCGCTATTGTGGGAACTGCCCAGCCGCCAGTGGGGACATTGACGGTCCCCTTCCAGATACACTGCCCTGACTGCGTGGCATTGGTAATCGCCAGGAAGTCAGTACTGTCATCAATAAGCAGGCCTTCTCCTTTACGCTGGCCAGGAGGAAATATCTGCCAGAGGCTTCCGGGGAACGTGTACGTACTCTCACGCTCACTGATACTTACATCCTTCATCGTGGAGTTCTGCGTCACGCGGCCACCGGATATGGTGACCGAGTTCATTTTATGAAGCAGCCCTGAATCAAGGTAAGCCGTCGCGTGAGGGATAAACAGCACCTGCGCCCCGGAAACATAACCGGCAACATCAGCGTACTTGGCTTTCTGGTAGCCACTGTCAAAGTTGGCCCCAAACGACGGGCATCGCAGGCCCGCAGTTATCTCCATGCGCTTTCCGCCGTCATTTGGTTCTATCAGTAGTCCTGTCGGCATTTTATGTCCACGTCCCCAGTACGATGCGGCCGCCACCCGGAATATTAATGGTTACGCCATTACCATTAATCACCGTTGTGTTGCCGGAGCCATTGAAAGAAAAATTACCGTTTGTGGCGTAAATCGAGCCGCGAACGGTCACGTTGTTAAACGTCGCGTAGCCAGATTTGTTGATGTGCCAGCCAACGTTCCCGGTGCCGTCCCAGGTTGAAGATTGGATATAGCTGCCGATTTTGGCGTTTCCAATCGTCCCGTCTCCAATGACCGTGTCCCGGATTATGGTCTGCCCGTTCTGGATAACGAACGGAAGCGTAACGGTCGCTCCTGCCTGGTGAGTAACGGCGAAGCGGTCAGCCAGGAAGATAACCTGCGACTGCATGCCTGACGGCGTATTCTCCACGCCGATCCCCATCCCTGCCGCGTAATACTGACCATTGCTGGATAACCCGACCTTGATACTGTACATCGCCTTCAGGTCCCCGTTAACGTTCGCGATGGCCTGAGCGTTAGTAGTAATGGCTGAAGTGTGCCCGTTGATGGTCGCCGTAATGCCGTTTATCTGCGTGGCTGTGGCCTGCTGGTAATCGGAGAACGTCTGGTTCAGGCTGTTGATGGATGCTTTATTGCCGTTCACGTCAGCCTGCAAGCTCAGCAGCGAACGTGCTGTTGCCTCCCTGTCGCTTGCCATGACGTTATCAATACGATCGATGCCGGCCTTGCTGTCACCGTACTGCGCGCTGAGTCTCACCCGCTGATCAACCTGCGCCAGCGTACTCGTTATTAGCGCGATAGCGTTATTCTGGATGCCGCCGCTGGCAGTATCGGTTCTTGCTCCCAGCTCCTCCAGGCGGGATGCCATTGATGAAGTCGTGTCGGTGACAACCTGTCGCAACGTGGTGATATCAGCAGTGTTTTGTGAGCTGGCTTGCTCGGCCGCATCTGCCTTACCTGATGCAGCGTCAGCTTTACTCGAAGCCGAATCAGCTTTATCAGAAATGACCTGAGTACTCGCAGTAAGCTGGTCGACAGCTGTCGCCCTCGCCTGCGTTTCATCTGACAGAGCCTGCCTTACCTCGGTAATTCCCGCCTGGTTCTGCTCAGTTTTTGCCTCAAGACGAGTAACATCCGTGACGCGAGCCTCCGTCTCAGTGGCGATCACCTCCCGGAGCTGTTCGAAGGTCGCAGAGTTAGCGCCCTGTTGGGCTGTCTGGCGCACGACAACATCGGCAATAGCCAGCGCGTTTCCGATGATTGCTTCAGCGGTCTGCTTGTTCGAGCCAACCGCAGCAGCAAGGCCGTCTGCGTTCTCTTTGATTGCATCAGCCAGTTCTGCGAACTTTTCACTGCTCTCCACCGCGTTCTCGATCATGTCTTTGAACGTATCAGTCTCTTTAATCTCCTCCAGGATTGCATCGGTGATATCACTGAAGTCGTCCGTTGGTTTTCCAGAAGCCTCTACAAATCCTGAAACGCCAAATGCATTACGAGTTCGAACATAAACGTAATAAACATGGTCAAACTTAAGTTTTTGGATGGTCCACTGATTGCCACGGCCAAGGAATTGAGCTTTATTCTCAATGTCGTCGGACAATGGAATCGGAGTCTCACCTGCGTACCAAAATTCAAAAGAAGTATCAGATGTGGCAGTAACAGACATGACCGGAACTAAAGTGGCCTGAAGTGGGCCAGGTACCCACTGAACGGAGTTAGGAGCCTTTGGCGCGCCTATAATAAGACTCACCTGAGTTTCGGCGCCTTTCATCCCGTTTTCATTGCGCCCACGAACGCCGAGCGTGTAGCTACCGGCAGCAAGGCCGTAAAACTCATACCGGAACTGGTCAGTTTCGTACTGAGATACCAGCTTCCCATCAGCACTGTAGATGTACAGCTCAAACACCAGCTTTTTAGTAGTGGTTGCTGTCTCCCACGTTGCTGTAACCTGGACGGTCTCGGTGTTTGTGTTCAGGATTCGCAGGTTTTCCACGTTAGGCACGCGGTAGCCGTTCAGCGTATC
>NZ_JBMKIG010000045.1:0-3080 GCF_049238005.1 Enterobacter cloacae complex sp. IR5459 | reverse complement strand
TGAATCAACCGTCCATACTATCTGTGCTGACGGCCTGAACAACCGTTAGCGACTTCTGCGCATTTAAGGGGACTTAAATGCGACCACAATCTGAACTCCTCACCTTGTCACAGATGCAGAAATGCACCTGCGATTTTCTTCATTCTGCGTTACCTCTCGGAGGTGGCGTATGAAACAGCCTGTTTTCTACCTCCGCGACGAACGCGTTCGCGATAACCTCATCGACTACATCAGGAAGCTGCCCGTTAACGACGCTCTGCCGCTCGTGGTGAAGTTTTCTGAGGCTGACCGCACTCTCGCCCAAAACGACCTCTTCCACGCTCTCTGTGGCGATACAGCGAAGCAATTGCAATGGGCTGGCAAGTCGCGCGACCTCGCTTCATGGAAAGTCCTGTATGTCTCAGGCCATGCCATTGCCACCGGTAAGCCTGGTGAAGTGGTGCCGGGTCTGGAAGGGGAGTTCTGCGCCATCCGGGAAAGCACTGCGAAGATGGGCATCCGTCGCATGACCAGTCTCATCGAATACAGCCAGGCATTTGCTGTGCAAAACGGCGTGCAACTCCGTGAAGTTCGCTACTCAGGTGATTACTTCGGGAGGGTTGCGTAATGGCTAGCCCTCTCGCTCGCGTCATCACAAACGAAATCTTCCGCGTTCCGGTGCGCCGCAAGCGTAAGCCAGCGGTTAAGCCGTCCGACATCCCGACCATGAAAGACTACACCGCCCGCCTGGTGGATCAGAAATGGCTGCGTCTCGCAGCGAGGAGAAAATCAGCATGAGCATGTATCAACGAATTAATGGCGCTGACTGGCGCAATATCTTCGTCGTCGGCGATCTGCATGGGTGCTACACGCTGCTGATGAATGAGCTCGAAAAGGTTTCGTTCGACCCTGCGCGTGATTTGCTGATCTCGGTTGGTGACCTTGTTGACCGCGGCGCGGAAAACGTCGAGTGCCTGGATCTGATTACTATGCCGTGGTTCAGGGCAGTGCGCGGTAACCATGAGCAGATGATGGTTGATGGGCTTTCAGAGCATGGAAACGTCAATCACTGGCTGGTAAACGGTGGCGGTTGGTTCTTCAATCTCGACTATGACAAAGAGGTGCTGGCTAAGGCTCTGGTTCACAAGGCAGCTGAGTTACCACTCATCATCGAGCTGGTTACCGCTGAGCGTAAAATCGTTATCTGCCACGCTGACTACCCGCATAACGAATATGCGTTCGATAAGCCCGCCCCGAAAGATATGGTCATCTGGAATCGTGAGCGGGTTAGCGACGCTCAGGACGGCATTGTCTCGCCGATAGCCGGTGCTGATCTGTTTATCTTCGGGCACACCCCTGCGCGCCAGCCCCTGAAGTATGCCAACCAGATGTACATCGACACAGGAGCTGTGTTTTGCGGAAACCTCACGCTGGTACAGGTCCAAGGTGGTGACCATGAGTAAAACCTACCGCAGCAAGAAGTGGCTCGCCGCAGTCGGCCAGATTGAGCAATGCGTCCTGTGCGGAGCGTGGGGCGTGCAGGTGGCGCACCGCAACGAGGGTAAGGGTATCGGAATGAAAACAGACGACTGCGCCACCGCTGCTATCTGCGTCACCTGTCATTCAGAGATCGATAACGGAAAGGGTTTGAGCCGTGACGAACGCCGCCAGTTAATGGACCGCGCCATTGTACTGACCGTTATCCAGATTGCCCGTCGTGGCTTGGTGGTGCCCGCATGAAAATCTACGACATCACACCAATCGGCAAGCCTCGAATGACCCGCGCGGATAAGTGGAAGCAGCGCCCTCCTGTAATGCGTTATCGAGCTTTTTGCGATGAGGTCCGCCTGCGCAAGCTGACCATGCCTGAATCCGGATCACATGTGACATTCGTCCTACCAATGCCACCAAGCTGGAGTAAGAAGAAACGTGCGGAGTTCGCCGGGAAGCCCCACCAGGCCAAGCAAGACTGCGACAACATGCTGAAAGCCCTGATGGATGCGCTTTATGAGGATGATGCTCACATCTGGGATTGCCGCATCACAAAGGTCTGGGGAGAGAAGGGGCAGATCATTATCGGGGAGTGCGCGCCGTGACCAGAGACGAGATAACCCGATATCAGGCCGAAAGCGTTAAGCGCGCCAACCTGCCGCCAGTAGCAAATCACAGCCAGACCAAAACCAATCAGCCACAGAAGGAAGCCGCATAATGAAACTGGAATTAACCAACGACCAGCATCAATGGGTAGACCAGTGGCTCCAGTTATGGGGCGCATGGTGCCAGACCGGCAAGATTGATAAAGCGATGATCAACATGATTGCCAGATTCATGGCTACCGTCGAGCCCCAGCAAGCATCACGACCGGTATGTAGTGATGATGACGGGATGCTCATTGATGCTGTCATTCGTCACTATCTGAAGAATGTGGATGAAAATGCATGGCGGGTTGTCTTCGCCTACTACGTTTGTAACTCCAGCGAGATCCGAATTGCATCATGGCAGCATGCAGTAAGTAAGCCTCGCCTGATGAAGACGCGTGGCGGCAATCAGTATAAACACCCAAGCATCTCGACAATCCGTAGAGAGGTGAAGCAAATCATCAATGCCTCACTGTTCTGTTTGTACCAACCGCTGCAAAATGCGTTTAACAATCGCGAAAATGTGAGGAAAATTGCAAAAAATCCTCACAACACGCTTGCTTTTCAATGAACAAATGAGCAGAATAAATCGTATATGTTGCCGTTGTTGTGTGTGACATGAATGAATGCCAAGCCTCGCCATTGTGCGGGGCTTTTTATTTGCCTGTAGCTCAGAGAAAAGAGCAACCGCCTTCTAAGCGGTTGGTCGCTGGTTCGAATCCAGCCAGGCGAGCCAAACCCACTACCTGGGACCCTTCGGCCAGAGAGCCGACATTGCCTTACCCTCACATTGCCAGCCTGTCGCTGGCTTTTTTATTTTCAGGTCCAGGGAAACATCCTCGACACGCCTACTTGTTAAATCGTCCCGAGGGCCTGAACCAACTACACACGGAATAAATATGTCTGAGACCTTCACTATCGTAGGCGTTGGTCTTACATCGTCATCAGTCGGTGTAACCTTTG
>NZ_JBMKIG010000044.1:0-3184 GCF_049238005.1 Enterobacter cloacae complex sp. IR5459 | reverse complement strand
GGCAAAGACGTGATCGGTGAAGCCGGCCGTGTCGGTGTAGTGCTCCTCGATCCGCAGGTCGGACTCGTGGTACAGCAGGCCGTCGAGCACATAGGGGTCGTTTGCGGGAGAGGGCGAAATCCTACGCTAAGGCTTTGGCCAACGATATTCTCCGGTAAGATTGATGTGTTCCCAGGGGATAGGAGAAGTCGCTTGATATCTAGTATGACGTCTGTCGCACCTGCTTGATCGCGGCCGCGATAGCTAGATCGCGTTGCTCCTCTTCTCCATCCGCGTTCCAAGCTGCGGAAAGGCACCCATAAGCGTACGCCTGGTCGAGCAGGCGACGCGGATCGACGTCCAGCGCACGAGAGAATGCGTCCGCCATCTGTGCAATGCGTCTAGGATCGAGACAAAGGTCGTCTCTGTCAGCCGGATCGTAGAACATATTGGCGGCGCCAAAGCCCACTTCACCGACCAGACCGACGGGATCTATCACCAGCCAGCCGCGACTGGAGAACATGATGTTTTCATGATGCAGATCGCCATGTAGCCCACGCAGTTCCGAGGCATTGCTCATCATTTGATCGGCTATAATCGCCGCGTGGACGTAGTCAGTTTGACAACCTGCGTTTTGATCATCGCGCGCCCGCTGAAACAAAGCTGCAAAGCGATCCCGGATCGGGAGAAGGGCAGAAGGCAGGGGTTCCTCAGATGCGGCATACAGCTTCGCCATTAGTTCCGCTGCAATTTCGGTCGCCTGGTAGTCGCCGTGCTCGGCAACGATGTGAGAGAGCATTCGCTCCCCGGCATATTCGAGCAACATCAGATTGTTCTCACGACCGAGCAACCGGACTGCTCCCCTCCCATTGCGCCATACCAGATAGTCGGCCCCGCGCAGTTCATCAGCAATGTCTTCTATAGGTTTCAATCCCTTGACGATTGCAGGAGTCCCGTCTGGCAATGAAACTTTCCAAACGAGGCTGGAAAAGGTGTCCGCAATGAGAACAGGTTGCGAAACGTGCCAATGAGCAGGAAAAACAGGCGGCATGAACATCAACCCCAAGTCAGAGGGTCCAATCGCAGATAGAAGGCAAGGCGTTCGCGGTCGGGGGCTTCGATCCCCAATACATTGAATAGGACAGCGAAGGCGCGCTCTGCTTCATCTGGCGCTGCCCAGTTCTCTTCGGCGTTAGCAATCATGAGTGCCAAATCGGCATAGCGATCTGCTGTTCCGAGCCGCCCAAGGTCGATCAGACCCGTGCATTGAAGAGTTTTAGGGTCCACCATGAAGTTCGGCATGCAGGGATCACCATGGCAAACAACCATATCGGTGCGCTCTTGGTCGAGCCGCACCGGTAGCTCTCGTTCGACACGAGCCAAAAGATCGAGCTGCGGCGTACTCTTGTCCTCGTCCGGTAAGAAGTCGGGATTGACGGCATTGCGGGACACCACATCAACGGCGCGTCCGAACATTCGCGACAGCCTGCGCTCAAACGGACATTGATCAACCGATAGGCTGTGAACAGCGCCAAGTTGCTGCCCCATTGACGGCCACGCTTTGAGCAAATCCGCTCCAGACAGATCAGCCGCCGGTACTCCCGGAATTGCCGTTATCACCAAGCATGCACCCTCCTGTTCCTCCTGCCAGTTGATCACCTCGGGGCAAGCCACACCTCGACCTTTGAGCCAAATGAGGCGGTCACGCTCTCCAGCGAGCTCACCGCGGCGGGAAGCAGGTGCGATTTTCGCGAAGGCATGCCCGTCACCACGTCGAAAAACAAAATCACCAGATTCTCCGCCTCTGACAGGCAACCAGTCAGAATGCGATTCACCAAAAAAAATATTAGTTCGATTCAATGGAGGTTCCTTCAGTTTTCTGATGAAGCGCGGAGGTGGCTCAACCTGCGAAAAGAAACGAGTTGCTATGGACTTGCACCGGTTGTGTTCCGGTCTATCTCTCATTTTAAGCGGCTTTTTTCTCAAATGCCACCGGCGATTTCCAGCCGAGTGTTGAATGTCTTCGGCGTGGATTATAAAAGCCATTTACCCATATAATGCGCCTACTTATCAGCCTTTGGGACGTTGGGACGGTATTTTTCACTATATACCCCCAAGTTTTTAGACATGAAAAAAGCTCGATATATTATAAATATATCGAGCCTTTAAGTTACTGTTTTTCAATATCGTTCAAAATCTTGATAATTACAGTATACGGTTTTATGAAGTGGTATATTTGCAAATGCTTATTTTGCAAGGTCTATTTGCTTGATTTATCCTACAATCGTAATGCAAAACCCATGACCGGAAGCAACGAACTTAGGTTCAATCTCACTCAAATCCGAGGATAGCTTTTGTCCGGATTCTTGATTGGGCAATGTATCTGCGCCGCTTGATTTTACCGCTGCGTCCCAACTGCTTTCGATAACTTGTCCGTGATTCTCACCCATGCCGAACATGAGGTCGCTGCTAAAGAAAATACCACGTTTCTTTTCAAAAAATAAAAGTCCTTCCCACATATGCATTTCAGATGGGTAACTGATAGTTTGAAATTCAAAATCATCTCCGGCAAATATTTCATTCGGCTTTTTAATAAGCACATTGTTAGTAATACCAAACCCCATCAGTTGTCTTGCTGTGGTTTCGGAACAAACCGCGACAGCTTCGGGATGTTCTTTGAGAACCAAAGCAAGTCCGCCACATTCGTCTGATTCAAAATGAGAAATTAGAATGTATTTTATTTTGCGTTCACCGAGCAACTCTTGCAACTTAGGAATGGTAGTTTGCGCTTGTGATACGGCTCCGGTCTGAATGAGAACAGGCTCATTTGTCATCAATAAGTATTGGTGCATTGAAAGCTTAATCGGCTCCATTACCTCTGTAAATTGGTATAAATCTTTGATAATCTCTGTCATTGTCAAAACGCCTTTTTCTATTTATAGTCTAACCTAAATTCCACGTGTGTTTTTTATTAGCTTCAAAAATCACTATTTCACGAAGAATTTAGACTGCTTCTCACACATTGTAACATTATTTACAACCACCTTTCAATCATTTTTGATAAATCATTGATTTCATCTTTGCTGCAATGATACTTAATAAACTCTGCAAGGGTAATGACTCCAACTTATTGATAGTGTTTTATGTTCAGATAATGCCCGATGACTTTGTCATGCAGCTCCACCGATTTTGAGAACGACAGCGA
>NZ_JBMKIG010000043.1:0-3211 GCF_049238005.1 Enterobacter cloacae complex sp. IR5459 | reverse complement strand
TGGGCGAAATGCGCCTGGTAAGCAGAGTTTTTGAAATGTAAGGCCTTTGAATAAGACAAAAGGCTGCCTCATCGCTAACTTTGCAACAGTGCCTTTAAGCGTGCATAATAAGCCCTACACAAATTGGGAGTTAGACATCATGAGCAACGCAAAAACAAAGTTAGGCATCACAAAGTACAGCATCGTGACCAACAGCAACGATTCCGTCACACTGCGCCTCATGACTGAGCATGACCTTGCGATGCTCTATGAGTGGCTAAATCGATCTCATATCGTCGAGTGGTGGGGCGGAGAAGAAGCACGCCCGACACTTGCTGACGTACAGGAACAGTACTTGCCAAGCGTTTTAGCGCAAGAGTCCGTCACTCCATACATTGCAATGCTGAATGGAGAGCCGATTGGGTATGCCCAGTCGTACGTTGCTCTTGGAAGCGGGGACGGACGGTGGGAAGAAGAAACCGATCCAGGAGTACGCGGAATAGACCAGTTACTGGCGAATGCATCACAACTGGGCAAAGGCTTGGGAACCAAGCTGGTTCGAGCTCTGGTTGAGTTGCTGTTCAATGATCCCGAGGTCACCAAGATCCAAACGGACCCGTCGCCGAGCAACTTGCGAGCGATCCGATGCTACGAGAAAGCGGGGTTTGAGAGGCAAGGTACCGTAACCACCCCATATGGTCCAGCCGTGTACATGGTTCAAACACGCCAGGCATTCGAGCGAACACGCAGTGATGCCTAACCCTTCCATCGAGGGGGACGTCCAAGGGCTGGCGCCCTTGGCCGCCCCTCATGTCAAACGTTGGGCGAACCCGGAGCCTCATTAATTGTTAGCCGTTAAAATTAAGCCCTTTACCAAACCAATACTTATTATGAAAAACACAATACATATCAACTTCGCTATTTTTTTAATAATTGCAAATATTATCTACAGCAGCGCCAGTGCATCAACAGATATCTCTACTGTTGCATCTCCATTATTTGAAGGAACTGAAGGTTGTTTTTTACTTTACGATGCATCCACAAACGCTGAAATTGCTCAATTCAATAAAGCAAAGTGTGCAACGCAAATGGCACCAGATTCAACTTTCAAGATCGCATTATCACTTATGGCATTTGATGCGGAAATAATAGATCAGAAAACCATATTCAAATGGGATAAAACCCCCAAAGGAATGGAGATCTGGAACAGCAATCATACACCAAAGACGTGGATGCAATTTTCTGTTGTTTGGGTTTCGCAAGAAATAACCCAAAAAATTGGATTAAATAAAATCAAGAATTATCTCAAAGATTTTGATTATGGAAATCAAGACTTCTCTGGAGATAAAGAAAGAAACAACGGATTAACAGAAGCATGGCTCGAAAGTAGCTTAAAAATTTCACCAGAAGAACAAATTCAATTCCTGCGTAAAATTATTAATCACAATCTCCCAGTTAAAAACTCAGCCATAGAAAACACCATAGAGAACATGTATCTACAAGATCTGGATAATAGTACAAAACTGTATGGGAAAACTGGTGCAGGATTCACAGCAAATAGAACCTTACAAAACGGATGGTTTGAAGGGTTTATTATAAGCAAATCAGGACATAAATATGTTTTTGTGTCCGCACTTACAGGAAACTTGGGGTCGAATTTAACATCAAGCATAAAAGCCAAGAAAAATGCGATCACCATTCTAAACACACTAAATTTATAAAAAATCTAATGGCAAAATCGCCCAACCCTTCAATCAAGTCGGGACGGCCAAAAGCAAGCTTTTGGCTCCCCTCGCTGGCGCTCGGCGCCCCTTATTTCAAACGTTAGACGGCAAAGTCACAGACCGCGGGATCTCTTATGACCAACTACTTTGATAGCCCCTTCAAAGGCAAGCTGCTTTCTGAGCAAGTGAAGAACCCCAATATCAAAGTTGGGCGGTACAGCTATTACTCTGGCTACTATCATGGGCACTCATTCGATGACTGCGCACGGTATCTGTTTCCGGACCGTGATGACGTTGATAAGTTGATCATCGGTAGTTTCTGCTCTATCGGGAGTGGGGCTTCCTTTATCATGGCTGGCAATCAGGGGCATCGGTACGACTGGGCATCATCTTTCCCGTTCTTTTATATGCAGGAAGAACCTGCATTCTCAAGCGCACTCGATGCCTTCCAAAAAGCAGGTAATACTGTCATTGGCAATGACGTTTGGATCGGCTCTGAGGCAATGGTCATGCCCGGAATCAAGATCGGGCACGGTGCGGTGATAGGCAGCCGCTCGTTGGTGACAAAAGATGTGGAGCCTTACGCTATCGTTGGCGGCAATCCCGCTAAGAAGATTAAGAAACGCTTCACCGATGAGGAAATTTCATTGCTTCTGGAGATGGAGTGGTGGAATTGGTCACTGGAGAAGATCAAAGCGGCAATGCCCATGCTGTGCTCGTCTAATATTGTTGGCCTGCACAAGTATTGGCTCGAGTTTGCCGTCTAACAATTCAATCAAGCCGATGCCGCTTCGCGGCACGGCTTATTTCAGGCGTTATGCAGCCAAATCCCAACAATTAAGGGGCTTAAAATGGTAAAAGATTGGATTCCCATCTCTCATGATAATTACAAGCAGGTGCAAGGACCGTTCTATCATGGAACCAAAGCCAATTTGGCGATTGGTGACTTGCTAACCACAGGGTTCATCTCTCATTTCGAGGACGGTCGTATTCTTAAGCACATCTACTTTTCAGCCTTGATGGAGCCAGCAGTTTGGGGAGCTGAACTTGCTATGTCACTGTCTGGCCTCGAGGGTCGCGGCTACATATACATAGTTGAGCCAACAGGACCGTTCGAAGACGATCCGAATCTTACGAACAAAAGATTTCCCGGTAATCCAACACAGTCCTATAGAACCTGCGAACCCTTGAGAATTGTTGGCGTTGTTGAAGACTGGGAGGGGCATCCTGTTGAATTAATAAGGGGAATGTTGGATTCGTTGGAGGACTTAAAGCGCCGTGGTTTACACGTCATTGAAGACTAGTCCTTTGCATAACAAAGCCATCAAACCGGACGCCAGAGATTCCGCGCCTGTTGCGCATGGCTTCGCCATTTTATGCGCAATAGGCGCGCCACCCTGTCGCCGTTTATGGCGGCGTTAGATGCACTAAGCACATAATTGCTCACAGCCAAACTATCAGGTCAAGTCTGCTTTTATTATTTTTAAGCGTGCATAATAAGCCCTACA
>NZ_JBMKIG010000042.1:0-3235 GCF_049238005.1 Enterobacter cloacae complex sp. IR5459 | reverse complement strand
CTGAAAATGCCGGCCTTTGAATGGGTTCATGTGCAGCTCCATCAGCAAAAGGGGATGATAAGTTTATCACCACCGACTATTTGCAACAGTGCCAAATATCGTGCCAGCTGAAGCTCATCCGGTTCACCGGTGAATCTGCCATAGCTTTCAGTCTGCTCAGTGGTCAGAAAGTCAACGGGCATATCGGCCTCCCTGCCTGACGGGCATTTAGTAACATTTTTCCAACCGTACGAAATGTTATAAATTATCGGACATCGTAAAACTGTTACATTAATATGTCTATTAAATCGTAAATTTGTAATAATAGACATGAGTTGTCCGATATTCGATTTAAGGTACATTTTTATGCGACTTTTTGGTTACGCTCGGGTCTCAACCAGTCAGCAGTCTCTTGATCTTCAGGTCAGAGCACTCAAAGACGCAGGTGTGAAAGCAAACCGTATATTTACCGATAAGGCATCCGGCAGTTCAACAGACCGGGAAGGGCTGGATTTGCTGAGGATGAAGGTGGAGGAAGGTGATGTCATTCTGGTTAAGAAGCTCGACCGTCTTGGCCGCGACACTGCCGATATGATCCAACTGATAAAGGAATTTGACGCTCAGGGCGTGGCAGTCCGGTTCATTGATGACGGGATCAGTACCGACGGTGATATGGGGCAAATGGTGGTCACCATCCTGTCGGCTGTGGCACAGGCTGAACGCCGGAGGATCCTAGAACGCACGAATGAGGGCCGACAGGAAGCAAAGCTGAAAGGAATCAAATTTGGCCGCAGGCGTACCGTGGACAGGAACGTCGTGCTGACGCTTCATCAGAAGGGCACTGGTGCAACGGAAATTGCTCATCAGCTCAGTATTGCCCGCTCCACGGTTTATAAAATTCTTGAAGACGAAAGGGCCTCGTGATACGCCTATTTTTATAGGTTAATGTCATGATAATAATGGTTTCTTAGACGTCAGGTGGCACTTTTCGGGGAAATGTGCGCGGAACCCCTATTTGTTTATTTTTCTAAATACATTCAAATATGTATCCGCTCATGAGACAATAACCCTGGTAAATGCTTCAATAATATTGAAAAAGGAAGAGTATGAGTATTCAACATTTTCGTGTCGCCCTTATTCCCTTTTTTGCGGCATTTTGCCTTCCTGTTTTTGCTCACCCAGAAACGCTGGTGAAAGTAAAAGATGCTGAAGATCAGTTGGGTGCACGAGTGGGTTACATCGAACTGGATCTCAACAGCGGTAAGATCCTTGAGAGTTTTCGCCCCGAAGAACGTTTTCCAATGATGAGCACTTTTAAAGTTCTGCTATGTGGTGCGGTATTATCCCGTGTTGACGCCGGGCAAGAGCAACTCGGTCGCCGCATACACTATTCTCAGAATGACTTGGTTGAGTACTCACCAGTCACAGAAAAGCATCTTACGGATGGCATGACAGTAAGAGAATTATGCAGTGCTGCCATAACCATGAGTGATAACACTGCTGCCAACTTACTTCTGACAACGATCGGAGGACCGAAGGAGCTAACCGCTTTTTTGCACAACATGGGGGATCATGTAACTCGCCTTGATCGTTGGGAACCGGAGCTGAATGAAGCCATACCAAACGACGAGCGTGACACCACGATGCCTGCAGCAATGGCAACAACGTTGCGCAAACTATTAACTGGCGAACTACTTACTCTAGCTTCCCGGCAACAATTAATAGACTGGATGGAGGCGGATAAAGTTGCAGGACCACTTCTGCGCTCGGCCCTTCCGGCTGGCTGGTTTATTGCTGATAAATCTGGAGCCGGTGAGCGTGGGTCTCGCGGTATCATTGCAGCACTGGGGCCAGATGGTAAGCCCTCCCGTATCGTAGTTATCTACACGACGGGGAGTCAGGCAACTATGGATGAACGAAATAGACAGATCGCTGAGATAGGTGCCTCACTGATTAAGCATTGGTAACTGTCAGACCAAGTTTACTCATATATACTTTAGATTGATTTAAAACTTCATTTTTAATTTAAAAGGATCTAGGTGAAGATCCTTTTTGATAATCTCATGACCAAAATCCCTTAACGTGAGTTTTCGTTCCACTGAGCGTCAGACCCCTGATCCGACGACCAGCAAGAACGAGGGCGCGAAGATAGCCAGCAGACACACAATGCCGCCGATCCAGCCCGACGGGGCGGTGTTCATCGAGGCACCAAGAAACGCGGCGAACGTGAACAAAGGGCCGGGCACCGCTTGAGCTGCCCCGTACCCCGCGAGAAAGGATTCATTGTTGACCCAGCCGGAGGGCACCACTTCGGCTTGCAGTAATGGCAGCACAACGTGACCACCGCCGAACACCAGTGATCCGACACGATAGAAGGAATCCACCATTGCCATGGTTTGACTTGGCATCAGTTCGGCCAACACCGGCAGGCCAATCAGCAAGACAAAGAACAGCGAGAGCCAAAGCACGCCGGCCCGGTGACTGACCGTGATAGGTAGGGGGTCATGCTCAACAACTTTCGCTGGCTTGAACAATAACCGGCCTGCGATGCCTGCGATAGCAATCACGCCAACCTGTCCCCACGCGGACGGCACAAGTAAAACGACGCAGGTAGCAATTGCCATGATGGTGACTCGCAGCCCATCCGTGCATAGGTTACGCGCCATGCCCCATACTGCTTGAGCGACCACGGCCACAGCCACCACTTTTAAGCCATGCAACGCGCCCTGCGAGACGTAATCGCCATAGCTGGAGATGCCGAGCGCAAAAAGGATCAAGGCTATGGCAGACGGCAGCGTGAAGCCAGCCCAAGCAGCCAGCGCCCCGCTGTATCCAGCCCGAGACAGTCCTACCGCTATGCCGACCTGGCTGCTTGCAGGCCCTGGCAAGAACTGACAAAGCGCGACCAAGTCAGCATAGCTCCGTTCGGAGAGCCAGCGCCGCCGTGTGACAAATTCGGCGCGGAAGTAGCCCAAGTGCGCAATGGGGCCGCCAAAAGATGTCAATCCAAGCCGCAGAAAAATAAGAAAGACCGACCATGGTCTGCTGTCATCGGTAGGGTTATTCGTCATACTTTCGCCTTCATGATCTGCAACGAGTTGATCAATAATAAGCGAAATTCGATAACGAAATTCGATATAAATCTAGAAAAAAATACCTCTATGTGTACTACGCAGTTTTAGCTGTGGCTTTCACAGGAGCACGCTTACTTACGGCTTAGCGTGCTTTATTTTCCGTTTTCTGAGGCGATCCCTAG
>NZ_JBMKIG010000041.1:0-3351 GCF_049238005.1 Enterobacter cloacae complex sp. IR5459 | reverse complement strand
GTCGCTGTCGTTCTCAAAATCGGTGGAGCTGCATGACAAAGTCATCGGGCATTATCTGAACATAAAACACTATCAATAAGTTGGAGTCATTACCCGAATGCTCTCAGCAATGTTTATAAACTTCACTTTCTGCTCTTCAGGCGTAGCGCTCCACCCCTGGAACCATCTCTCATTGAAGGTGCGAATTATTTCGTCTAATGGATCTTTTTCCTTTTCACCGCTATGTGCTCCACGTGGATTTGGATTTTGCGGATCAAGCTCAGCTTCCTCATCACTCAACTTGATTGTATGATTGAGCTTCACACGCTGCAATCCATAGGAACTCAAATCAACAGAGTCTAAAAGCTCATCAATAGCATCTGCATCAGGATCTTCAACTATCAGCTTAGGTATGAGGAATTTCAAGAACCAGAACAGTTTCTCCCAAGCTACCATCTCATAAGGCATGATAGAGGCCATTTGCCCGTAAATTTTCACGAACTGTTTGGCTTTAATTTTGAAATCAACTTTAGCTTCAGGTTCGAGTTCTAACTCACAGTCAAAACGAGCTGCTGCAACATCGATTATCGGGCTAAGAGTCTGGGCATCCTCATTATTAAAGTAACGAACTACAAACTCTTCAACTTCAAGCCACTCATAAACCCCCACATCATCCATTTCGTCTTTTAACTCATGCAGCACATTAATATCGGTGGCTTGCGACAAAGATGTGGCTGTGTAAAACGGATCAAATGCTAACTGAATTTCCTCAACAGAATTGAAGAAATCCAGTACAAATAAATCTTCTGTTTTCTTTCCCAACTTGGGTGCACTACGATTGAGTCGCGACAATGCTTGCACACACAAGACGCTCGCTAGCTTTTTATCCACATACATCGCACAAAGCTTTGGCTGGTCGAATCCGGTGAGATATTTATTGGCGACAACTAAAAGTCGATATTCATCAGTGTCAAACATATCTTTAGTATCAGTTTCGGCAAAGCCATTGATATCGGCTTCAGTGTACTCAATTCCATCAATTTCTTTCGTACCCGAGAATGCAATTAGAATTTTGAATGGGTTGTTTTGTTCTTCAAGTATACGTTTGATGGCTTTGTGGTAGCGAATGGCAGTCTCAATGTTTTGAGTAACTACCATCCCCTTTCCTTTGCCTTTGAGCTTTTTCGCATTTACCACGTGAGGCACAAAATGCTCCAACATGATCTCTGCCTTTGTATCAATAGTCTGCTGACTGCGTTCAACATAAGCTCTAAGTTTTTTCTGGGCTTTTTTAGTATCGAATTCGGGGTTATCAGCTATTGATTTTTCAATCTCATAATAGCTTTTGTAAGTCGTATAATTAGCAAGCACGTCCAGAATAAAACCTTCTTCTATCGCCTGTTTCATCGAGTAAAGATGGAAGGGTTTAAACGTACCATCTTCCTGGCGCTCTCCAAATTTTTCTAGCGTGCTGTTTTTCGGCGTTGCCGTAAATGCCAGATACGATGCATTACCTCGCATTTTGCGCGACTTCATTGCCTGAAGAATTTTATCCTGAGCATCCTCAGTCTCTTCAACTTCAGTCTTACCCATTGCTCGGTTCATATTGTCATGCGCTGAACCAGATTGAGAACTGTGTGCCTCATCGATGATCACGGCGAAACGCTTATCACTTAAGTCGGCAATACCATCAATGATAAACGGGAATTTTTGAATCGTCGTAATAATAATTTTCTTACCGTTTTCAAGTGCTTGCTTAAGCTCAGATGACTTGTGTGCTGGGGCAATGATATTCTTTACTTCTGAGAACTCTTTAATATTATCCCGTAATTGTTTATCCAACAGGCGTCTGTCAGTCACGATAATCACAGAATCAAATAAAGGCTGCTCCAGGCTTTTACCACCTGCCACGGCTTCGGTAGAAGGGTAGGTCTCAATAAGTTGGTAGGCAGCCCAGGTAATTGAATTAGACTTACCAGAACCAGCTGAATGTTGAATTAAATATGTCTGACCAACGCCATGAGTGGCCGCATGATCTATCAATTTTCTGACAACATCTAACTGGTGGTATCGAGGGAAAAACAAGGTTCGCTTCTGTAATGGCTCTTTGCTTGTGCGATCCAGACGGACAAAGTGTTGGATGATGTTGGCCAGGCTTTCTTTGGTGAATATCTCTTGCCATAGATATGCCGTTTTGTGGCCAGCTGGGTTAGGGGGATTACCTTGGCCAAGATTGTGCCCTTTATTGAACGGCAAGAAAAATGTATTTTTTCCCGCCAACTTCGTGGTCATATAGACTTCGTCCGTATCCACTGCCATATGCACCAGACAACGACCGAATGTCAGTAATGGCTGAGTAGTATCACGATCGTCACGATATTGCTTTTGCCCATGGTAGCGAGCCGTTTGTCCCGTCCAAGCATTTTTTAATTCCAAGGTGATCAGCGGTATACCGTTGATGAACAATACCATGTCTATTTCTTGTAAAGGATTTGCTATCGAGTAATGTACCTGCCTAGTGCAACTAAAAACGTTACCAGCAAAGTTTTGCTTTACTTTCTCACTACTGCTCGCCAGTGGTGCCGGATAAAGCAAAATAAAATGAGCATCATCTACATTCAATCCTTTCTTAAGTAAGTGTAAAATACCGTGCTTTTTGATGAGCCGATCAAATCTTTCCAATAATTTGCGCTGCCAATCTGCTGGATTATTTTTTTGTAATTTAGTCAGTTCAGCTTCCTGTGTCTTTTCTAGAAATTGCCAGAAAAAATGCTCATCAATTGCATATTGCATATTAAAGTCACTAGAAGCACCAATGACATACCCTGCACCGGGGAACTGGGGGGTTAAGCCCTCTTTTAGCTCTTCAGTACTGATACCTACCAAACATTTTTCAATGGTTGACTCTAATGCTTGTTCATTGGTTTGACTAACCATGGTTATATGCTCCCTTATTCAAAACATCTCTATCTAGTGCCAGTATATTCAAATTTTCGCGGGCACCACCATAACCAACTTCCTCTAGTACCATCTGCAGTTCTTTGCTTAGTGTTTCAGGTCGGCGTGCTGTACATTTCTTAAAGCGTTTGTGTGCGTTAAAGCCTCGAAAGCCATGCTCGCTGGGCTTCATGGCTTTAATTGGACTGGTTTGATAATTCACCGTAAACATCTTACGGAGTCCTATCGCTTCACCATCTCTGGCGAAATCTTTATTTTGCCTGTCACAACGCTATTGATCAGAGTTGTTTTATATTCTTTAATTTTTTCGATTTGTTGTTCTTTAAGGGCAATCGCTTCGTCGATTTGCTCTGTCTTTTGGACGAGAAAATTTGCAATTTGGATTTGTTCCTCTTCGGGGGGCAGAATGAAAGG
>NZ_JBMKIG010000040.1:0-3407 GCF_049238005.1 Enterobacter cloacae complex sp. IR5459 | reverse complement strand
CCGGATTGGGTTGCATCGCAGGGGTGTCGAAAGAGTCAACTGCGGTCCAAAGCTGTTGGACTTGGGTGAAAAGGGCGTTTATTCTTCCTATACGTGCCGCGTTCCAGGCGGCGACTATGAGGGCTATGTCGATGCCCATGTGCGCCGGCTGGAGGCGCTACGCCGGGCCGGTATCGTCGAGCGGAGCGACGCCGACCAATGGCGCATCCCCGATGATCTGGTCAGCCGTGCCGCCGCCCATGACGCCGGCCGAGACAGTCAGGCCAGCGTTCGCGTCCTTTCCCCGGTCGATCTGAACAAACAGATCGGATCGGACGGCGCGACCTGGCTGGACCGGCGGCTGATCCACGGCGAGACGGCCGACCTTGCGCCAACCGGCTTCGGGCAACAAGTCCGCGAAGCCATGGACCAGCGCCGCGAGCACCATATCGAACAGGGCGACGCCACCCGCAGCCGGGACAGCCGCGTCTTCTACCGGCGCAACCTTCTCGCCATCCTGCGGGAGCGCGAGGTAGCCGGCGTCGGATCGGATATGGCTTTGAGTAAGGGCCTGCCGTTCCGCGCCGCCACGGACGGCGAGAGCGTCAGCGGCAAGTTTACCGGAACCGTGCATCTATCGAGCGGCAAGTTCGCCGTGGTCGAGAAATCCCATGAGTTCACCCTTGTCCCGTGGCGGCCGATCATCGACCGCCAACTCGGCCGCGAGGTTATGGGCATCGTGCAGGGCGGGTCGGTGTCGTGGCAGTTAGGGCGGCAGAGGGGGCTGGAACGCTGAGTGCGCCCATGCCGCATTGCGAAGCAAAAGATAATCGGATAAAATGTAGCAATTCATATTCGTAAGCGTGGAGTAATCAGATGGGAAATTCCAAGTCAGCAGACAAGTAAGCCGCAACAACCAGTATTGTTGTTGCGGCGCTCTGTAAGGCTAGTCTCATCTGATTGCTGACGAGCAGACGTCGCCCGGTATTCCTTAATCGAGGGTTGATTCGTCATGACCACCACACGCCCCGCGTGGGCCTATACGCTGCCGGCAGCACTGCTGCTGATGGCTCCTTTCGACATCCTCGCTTCACTGGCGATGGATATTTATCTCCCTGTCGTTCCAGCGATGCCCGGCATCCTGAACACGACGCCCGCTATGATCCAACTCACGTTGAGCCTCTATATGGTGATGCTCGGCGTGGGCCAGGTGATTTTTGGTCCGCTCTCAGACAGAATCGGGCGACGGCCAATTCTACTTGCGGGCGCAACGGCTTTCGTCATTGCGTCTCTGGGAGCAGCTTGGTCTTCAACTGCACCGGCCTTTGTCGCTTTCCGTCTACTTCAAGCAGTGGGCGCGTCGGCCATGCTGGTGGCGACGTTCGCGACGGTTCGCGACGTTTATGCCAACCGTCCTGAGGGTGTCGTCATCTACGGCCTTTTCAGTTCGATGCTGGCGTTCGTGCCTGCGCTCGGCCCTATCGCCGGAGTATTGATCGGCGAGTTCTTGGGATGGCAGGCGATATTCATTACTTTGGCTATACTGGCGATGCTCGCACTCCTAAATGCGGGTTTCAGGTGGCACGAAACCCGCCCTCTGGATCAAGTCAAGACGCGCCGATCTGTCTTGCCGATCTTCGCGAGTCCGGCTTTTTGGGTTTACACTGTCGGCTTTAGCGCCGGTATGGGCACCTACTTCGTCTTCTTCTCGACGGCTCCCCGTGTGCTCATAGGCCAAGCGGAATATTCCGAGATCGGATTCAGCTTTGCCTTCGCCACTGTCGCGCTTGTAATGATCGTGACAACCCGTTTCGCGAAGTCCTTTGTCGCCAGATGGGGCATCGCAGGATGCGTGGCGCGTGGGATGGCGTTGCTTGTTTGCGGAGCGGTCCTGTTGGGGATCGGCGAACTTTACGGCTCGCCGTCATTCCTCACCTTCATCCTACCGATGTGGGTTGTCGCGGTCGGTATTGTCTTCACGGTGTCCGTTACCGCGAACGGCGCTTTGGCAGAGTTCGACGACATCGCGGGATCAGCGGTCGCGTTCTACTTCTGCGTTCAAAGCCTGATAGTCAGCATTGTCGGGACATTGGCGGTGGCACTTTTAAACGGTGACACAGCGTGGCCCGTGATCTGTTACGCCACGGCGATGGCGGTACTGGTTTCGTTGGGGCTGGTGCTCCTTCGGCTCCGTGGGGCTGCCACCGAGAAGTCGCCAGTCGTCTAACCGACGACTGGTAGCAGGCCCGCTCCGATGCGGCGCACTAACCATCGAAACCTCGTGAATGTCGGTATCCTGTCTGGCAGGATACCGCTCATTTCCCTTGTTCAGTTCATCGCCGTCGCCGAGCATCTGAATTTTCGGCATGCGGCCAAGGCACTTGGTATCAGCCAGTCGAGCGTCAGCGCGCGTGTGAAAGCGCTGGAGGATAACCTTGGTGTCCTGCTATTTGAGCGCCATGCGCGGGGCGTTCGGCTAACAGACGCAGGCAGGCACTTCATGGAGCGTGTCACGGCGGGTGTCGATCAACTCGATCACGCAGTGAAGACCGCGGAGTGACGGGCACTGGCTGGCAATGTCTAGCAACGGCAGGCATTTCGGCTGAGGGTAAAAGAACTTTCCGCTAAGCGATAGACTGTATGTAAACACAGTATTGCAAGGACGCGGAACATGCCTCATGTGGCGGCCAGGACGGCCAGCCGGGATCGGGATACTGGTCGTTACCAGAGCCACCGACCCGAGCAAACCCTTCTCTATCAGATCGTTGACGAGTATTACCCGGCATTCGCTGCGCTTATGGCAGAGCAGGGAAAGGAATTGCCGGGCTATGTGCAACGGGAATTTGAAGAATTTCTCCAATGCGGGCGGCTGGAGCATGGCTTTCTACGGGTTCGCTGCGAGTCTTGCCACGCCGAGCACCTGGTCGCTTTCAGCTGTAAGCGTCGCGGTTTCTGCCCGAGCTGTGGGGCGCGGCGGATGGCCGAAAGTGCCGCCTTGCTGGTTGATGAAGTACTGCCTGAACAACCCATGCGTCAGTGGGTGTTGAGCTTCCCGTTTCAGCTGCGTTTCCTGTTTGCCAGCCGGCCCGAGATCATGGGGTGGGTGCTGGGCATCGTTTACCGCGTCATTGCCACGCACCTGGTCAAGAAAGCGGGCCATACCCACCAAGTGGCCAAGACGGGCGCGGTCACCCTGATCCAGCGTTTTGGATCGGCGCTCAATCTGAATGTTCACTTCCACATGCTGTTTCTCGACGGTGTGTATGTCGAGCAATCCCACGGCTCAGCGCGTTTCCGCTGGGTCAAGGCGCCGACCAGCCCAGAGCTCACCCAGCTGACGCACACCATCGCCCACCGGGTGGGTCGCTATCTGGAACGGCAAGGCCTGCTGGAACGGGATGTCGAAAACAGCTATCTGGCCTCGGATG
>NZ_JBMKIG010000039.1:0-3408 GCF_049238005.1 Enterobacter cloacae complex sp. IR5459 | reverse complement strand
TTATTGATGTTCTGATTTTCGGAGGGTGTACTGATCGCCTTGCAAGGGACACGATGAGGATTGTAGCCCGCGAGGAAGGAAAGACTTACGACGAGGTACTTTCTGACATCAGGGAAGGTGGGGCAGATGAGCTGACCCAGATACATTTCTGGCGTGTCGTTAGTGCATTATATCCCGGGGCATTTAACCGTATTGATTACCTCTCTGAGTCTCGGAAATACCGTCTCTGGTTATCCTGATTTTTAATCTCGTCACTGCTTGCTTACAGTTCCAGTCTGTATTGTCTGCATTTTTCTTTCATACTGAGTGCCTCACGACCCGTAATAAATTCCGTGTCCGTTCATCCTTGAGCGACGACTGGAGGATGAAGATCTCTCAAAAGATGATGTGGATGCCATGATGCAGGCGACGGAAAGGCTAAGCCGTTATGTCTGATTCCAGTCGGGCGCTGAGCTTCCGGTAAAGCGCTTCGGCCTGCTCATGCAGCTGTTCGCAGTCTGTCGCTTCGTCATCGAAGTCGAGCAGGTCAATTCTTTCCAGCAGGAGGAGTGTCTGGGCGCGGATAAATTTAGCTATGTTGAGAACGGCGGATTCCTGGCGGTTCATGTGTGTTTTCCTGTGTCTTGTGATGATTTTGATGTGAAAACAGGATGCCGTCATTCTGGTGCATAGTCATGCATGGCGTTAAAATTTACCTGGCACGTTTCTGGCGGCTTTTCGGGTGGTTTGTTACCTGTTTTACCGTACCGCCGTCAGAAACGCCCTGAGGGCGCCTGAGGCGGTGCGGGCAACGGATGTTATGGTAAATCCGGTGGCTTTGACGTGCCTGCCGTTGTGTACCGTCGTGAGTGAAAATAATTATATTGTTCGAAGAACAGCGCTTTTTGGCCGGAGAAAAGCAGTTCTGCAAACGATGGTATATCGATATGAGTTCTTTTGGCATTAATCCAGGCAAGACGCCGGGCAATAAGCGTAATATTCCGGGTGTTACTTATTTCCATTTCTGTCAACAGCATCCCCCCCACGCCGGAGAATAAAAAAGCCGCCTGTTCCAGCGGCAAGCCCTACATCAAGGGAAACTACGTCTTACGATTCGTTTTGAACCGGGACGCTTTGTTGCTGCGAATCACTAACCAGATAATCCACGTTTTGTGAGTGGGTTTAGGTTAAGGCTTCAATAGAACAATAATAACGTTAAGTGATTAGGGCAACCTGTGATTGCTAAAATGATGAAGTCTTCACATCATTTCGGTGAAGGCGATATGTGTTACACCACGTATTGAGAGACCTGCATGCCCTTTACAGGTGAACGGGAACGGGAATAGAGCGGCGATTTAGCCAGAGATGGGTTTCATAACACTGTAATTCATATCACAATTATTATAACTGGCGGTATTTTTTTAACCTTTGCAATTCGTTTTATCTGATGTTTATGATAATTTTCAAAAAGTTGGCCCCCTGACATCACCGGGAGCCAAAAAAAATACACCAGTTATTATTGTGGCTATATTATTTCATGAGTAAACAAATATGTCAGGCGTATATTTGTTTACTCAAATTGCTTGTTTTTTAGTCATCGTGATGGGTAATGACTCCAACTTACTGATAGTGTTTTATGTTCAGATAATGCCCGATGACCTTGTCATGCAGCTCCACCGATTTTGAGAACGACAGTGACTTCCGTCCCAGCCTTGCCAGATGTTGTCTCAGATTCAGGTTATGTCGCTCAATGCGCTGCGTATATCGCTTGCTGATAACGTGCAGCTTTCCCTTCAGGCGTGATTCATACAGCGGCCAGCCATCCGTCATCCATACCACGACCTCAAAGGCCGACAGCAGGCTCAGAAGACGCTCCAGTGTGGCCAGAGTGCGTTCACCGAAGACGTGCGCCACAACCGTCCTCCGTATCCTGTCATACGCGTAAAACAGCCAGCGCTGACGTGATTTAGCACCGACGTAGCCCCACTGTTCGTCCATTTCAGCGCAGACAATCACATCACTGCCCGGTTGTATGCGCGAGGTTACCGACTGCGGCCTGAGTTTTTTAAGTGACGTAAAACCGTGTTGAGGCCAACGCCCATAATGCGTGCACTGGCGCGACATCCGACGCCATTCATGGCCATATCAATGATTTTCTGGTGCGTACCGGGCTGAGAGGCGGTGTAAGTGAACTGTAGTTGCCATGTTTTACGGCAATGAGAGCAGAGATAGCGCTGATGTCCGGCAGTGCTTTTGCCGTTACGCACCACGCCTTCAGTAGCGGAGCAGGAAGGACATCTGATGGAAATGGAAGCCACGCAAGCACCTTAAAATCACCATCATACACTAAATCAGTAAGTTGGCAGCATTACCCGGATTTGAGAGTCGCAAACCCATATTAGGGCAAAGAAAGCCTAATGCCCCCGTGGTGGGTACACCAGAAAACGGGGAGCGAAGCGACCAGCATCAGGCCGTTCGTATGCTGCTTCGATTTTGTGGGTGTTGCGCCAGACCTTGGCAATCACGCTTCACCGCAACCGCTGCCTTCACTCTCACTTTATCAGGTACGTTATTGGTTAACGTGAGACCGGGTAGAGCCAGCTTCTTTCCCGAGCTGGTCAGGTTCCCACCGCTTGCCTGTTTATCCTGCCGGAGTCCGGGGCGTAGACCTGAGAGTCAAGGTGCAGATATGGGTTTAATGTCGTTGAATGGTATTAAGCTGGTAGTGACATTCCTAGCCAGCCCTGCTAGGATTTGATTGCGGTCTGATCCGAGCAGGTATCTGCACGAATTAGAGTACTCAAGCCCTGTGATTCTGTCACGGGGCTTTTGTACATCTAGAGCCAGAAAAATCATTATCACTCAGTCAGATCACCGCAACGCCCGCCACAGCTTCATGACCGAACGTAGTGAGCGAATGAGCGAGGAGGCGTCATTTTCACCGTCCGCCCATCATTCTGCTTATGCTTCGAAGCCGCATTTTCCTCTGCCACATAGCCCGATTTCTGTCAATTTCCGCACAGTGTTAAAATAGATAAGCCAGTATACACTCCGCTAGCGCTATGTGACTGGTTCAGGGCTGCGCCCCGAAACCCGCCAAAAGCCTGACGCGCCTGCGGCTTGTCCAACCCCGCGCCGACCGGGAAAGGGTTTCCCGCCCGTCACGGCGTTATCAGGAGACTGGTTTGTCCGAGAAACGGAACAAGATACTCACCATGTGGGTGACGGAGGATGAGTACCGGCTACTGCTGGAACGCTGCGGGGGTACACAGCTTTCTGCATGGGTGCGCCCGTCTGCTATGTCTGTTCCTCCTAGTTTTGGTGGGTGCTTATATCTCTGCTCAATGGCATAACATGTCACTATTAACCGCGATGCTAAAGCGGGCTGTTTTTCACAGTATTACCGGCTCCCGTGCCGGTTTTTTTTCT
>NZ_JBMKIG010000038.1:0-3499 GCF_049238005.1 Enterobacter cloacae complex sp. IR5459 | reverse complement strand
ATGTGTGGGCTTATGCAACGGGAGAACGCGGTGCTGAACGAGCGCGTGTCGGACTTGAGCACGCAGGTGCTGAGTTTAAGCGAGCAGCTGCGCCGGTTTTCACAAGGCTGAACAGCATCGAGGCGCACCGGGAGCAGGAGCGCGTGGCACAGCACCAAAAAGCGCTAGATCTCGAGCGTTCAACTCGACAGCGAAGTTATAACGGTCCAACGCTTTAATAAGAAAAGCCGCCAATATGGACGGCTTTCTGCTTAATAACCTACAGGCTGGTGTCTCTTCAAGAGACGAGTTTATGGATATTCTTGAGGCGATCGAAAAGCTACGGCGCTATGTCTAAGTCGAGCCTTGCCAGAAGCTTCTGATAAAGATTTTCTGCCTGTTCGTGTAATTTTTCGCATTCTGTCGCTTCGTCATCAAGGTCAAGCTGGTCGATTTTTTCTAGCAAAAGCAGCGTCTGGGTGCGGATAAATTTAGCCATATTGAGAGCGGCAGATTCCTGACGGTTCATGTGTTCTTTTCTCTGTCTGGTTATGATGTTAAGTGAAAAAAGAATGCCTTCATTCTGGTGAATAGTCATGCATGCCGTTAAAATTTATCAGGCGCGTTTCTGGCGGGTTTTCGGGTGGTTTGTTGCCTGTTACCGGTTTCCCGTCAGAAACGCCCTGAGAGCCTCTCAGAGGGTGCGGCCAAGAGATGTTATTGTAATGTTTATGGCGTTATGATGTTTTTGTTCTTTATGCAGGGGTTGATCTTGTTCTTTGCATGTTAAGGTGTTCGTGAACTCGTGGATATTCATGTCACAAAAAGAATGCTCTAAGCTTGTTTGTAGGAATCCTGAATGAATATGAAATAAATTATTTTTATATTTAAAGAAAATGAGATAGGTTGATTTTTATGCTTAATAAAACCTCCTTCTTTCTTATTTGTCTTTATTATCGATGTTTTTTGATTTTTTTATTTTCGACTGCAATAATAATGCCGTCCTTAATTTACTATAGCATCTGAGGTATGTATGCTTAGAGATCGTAGTGTTCGAAGTGTTATGATTTTGTTACTGCTTTCTTTGTTTTTATTTAATTTACTAACATTGTTGTTTTTTAAAAGTTTGGTTTTTTGTTTTTTTTTAGTTTGCTTTTTATTTTCTGTTCATATATTGTTCGCATGGTTTTATCTTGACAGATTCTTAGTTATTCCAATAAATAAAGTCGTGTCTGCATTATCTGTTTTTAATGAAGGTGACTTTTCGTTGAGAATCCCTGAGTTTGGGAAAAACTGTGCGGGTCGTATTATTCCTGGTATTAATTCTCTATCTGTAGAAATGACGAGTTTTGTTTCTGGTATCCGTAATTGTTCTAAAATCACTCTTGATATAGCAGAGAAATTATCTGAACAAAGCGGTTTATTAACAACTGGTGCAGATAGCCAATCTTCCATGCTGATGCAGACTGCAGCAAGTATGGAGCAGATTTCCGCAGGTACAAAGCAAAGCTCAGATAGCAGTCGAGAACTCCATAAAATCACAACATCTTCCTATGATAGAGCCAGTCATGGTGAGGCGATTATGGAAGAATTAAAATCAAAAATGGACTTGATTAATTCTTGTTCTGATGAAATGAGTGAAGTCATATCCCTAATAGATAGTATATCTTTCCAAACTAATATTTTAGCTCTTAATGCTGCTGTTGAAGCCGCTAGGGCTGGTTCTGCTGGCAGGGGATTTGCAGTTGTCGCTAGCGAGGTTAGAAGTTTGTCCCATAAAACAGCTGAATCTGCAAAAAGTATAAAATCATTAATTGAAATTACGCATGACAACATTAGGCAAGGAGCTGAATTGGTTTTAGCGGCTAAAGATAATATGACCAAGATTTTATCTGGTGCGGAAAAAATAGATCAACTTACTGGTAGTGTGTTACTGGCCACTAGTGAGCAGGAAAAAGGAGTTTGTCAGATCGCTCAAGCTCTTTCTGAATTGGAGAGGGTAAACCAAAATAATGTCGTTGTAGTTGATGAGTTAGCTATGTCTGCTACTGCACTGGGGAATATGGTTCGTGAACTCGATGCAAAAACTAGCCATATTAAATTTGTGTGATATTGATTCGTTTCTGTTTGGGGCATTTGACTTTAATCGGATAACCTAAACGCGAATTTTCAAGAAAGCGCGAAAACTTAAACGAAATAGCCTTTGATGCAAGAACAATTCATTACGCATCGAGGCTACTTGAAAAATTCTCTTTGAGTACGAAGATTTCTACTCCAAACTGACTTCAAATTGACCATTTGGAAAGGATCCTCTTGAGATCCTTTCGTTCTCGCCGTAATCTCATGTCCTGCAAACAAAAAAACCACCGCTACCAACGGTGGTTCGTTTGCCGGAATAAAGAGCTACCAACACTTTTTTCCGAAGGTAACTGGCTTCAGCAGAGCGCAGATACCAAAACTGTCCTTCTAGTGTAGCCGTAGTTAGGTCACCACTTCAAGTACCGCCTACATATCTCGCTCTGCTGATCCTTTTACCAGTGGCTACCGCCAATGGCGATTTTTAGTGTCTGTAAGGGTTGGACTCAAGACGATAGTTACCTTACATGGCGCGGTAGTCGGACTGAACGGGGGGTTCGTGCATACAGTCCAGCTCGGAGCGAACTGCCTTCCCGGAACCGAGTGTCAGGCGTGGAATGAGAAACCGCGGCCATAACAGCGGAGTGACACCGGTAAACCGAAAGGCAGGAACAGGAGAGCGCACGAGGGAGCCACCAGGGGGAAACGCCTGGTATCTTAAAGTCCTGTCGGGTTTCGCCACCACTGATTTGAGCGTCAGATTTCGTGATGCTTGTCAGGGGGGCGAAGCCTATGGAAAAACGGCTTCGCCGTGGCCTTCTCGTTTTCCCGTTAAGTTTCTTCCTGGCATCTTCCAGGAAATTTCCTCCTTGCCCGTAAGCCGGTACCGCTCGCCGCAGCCGAACGACCGAGCGCAGCGAGTCAGTGAGCGAGGAAGCGGAATATATCCTGTAGCGCATATTCTGCTGACGCGCAGGTGCCGCCTTTTTTCTCCTGCCACATGAAGCACTTCACTGACATCCGCATTCGTGCCAACATAGTAAGCCAGTATACACTCCGCTAGCGCTTCGTGACTGGTTCAGGGCTGCGCCCCGAAACCCGCCAAAAGCCTGACGCGCCTGCGGCTTGTCCAACCCCGCGCCGACCGGGAAAGGCTTTCCCGTCCGTCCCGGCGTTATCAGGAGGGCGGTTTGTCAGAGAAACGGAACAAGATGCTCACCATGTGGGTGACGGAGGACGAGCACCGGCGGCTGCTCGAGCGCTGCGACGGCAGGCAGCTGGCAGCGTGGATGAGGCAGACCTGCCTGGACGAAAAGCCAGCACGTTCCGGAAAGCTTCCCTCAATCTCTCCGGCGCTGCTGCGCCAGCTTGCCGGCATGGGCAATAACCTGAACCAGATAGCCCGCCGTGTTAACGCCGGCGGCGGCACCGGCCATGACAGGGT
>NZ_JBMKIG010000037.1:0-3560 GCF_049238005.1 Enterobacter cloacae complex sp. IR5459 | reverse complement strand
GCCGCCAATAGCAAAGCACAGCCAGACAAAAAACAACCAGCCACAGAAGGAAGCCGCATGAACAGTCAGCAACTGGAATACGTACGTCAGCAGCTCATTGTGGCGACCGCAGATCTGAGCGGGGCGACGAAAGGGCAGTTGGTAGCTTTCGCCGAGAACGCGCAATTCACCGCGACGGCGCGCAGCCGGGGACGGAAAAAGGTATTCGACAAGGATAAGCAGCGCATGGTCAATCCGGATGGTCCGGCGATGAGCGGCAGCCAGTCCCGCGCCAAAGGCTCATCGATCGCTCTGGTGGGTCCGGTTGAGTTCGTTACCGCATCGTGGCGCCGCGCCGTGCTGTCACTGGAAGAGCACCAGAAAGCATGGCTGCTCTGGAACTACAGCGAGAATATCCGCTTCGAATACCAGGTGGCTATCACCCAGTGGGCGTGGGCAGAGTTCCGGGAACAGCTCGGCGCGAAGAAGGTGGCCGGCAAGACTATGGAGCGCCTGAAGAAACTGATATGGCTGGCGGCGCAGGACGTCAAAGCTGATCTGGCAGGGCGTGAGACGTACGAATACCAGGCGATGGCGAAATTGGTCGGGGTAACTCCAAAGAACTGGTCTGAGACGTTTACGGACCGCTGGGTGGAGATGCGCCGCATCTTCCTGCGACTGGACAGTGGTGCTTTGTTGCAGGTTACGCGATCACGTTCACAACAAAAGGCGACAAATTTAGATTTGAGAGGATATAAGTAATGGACCAAGAAACTCTTAAATCTATTCTTAAGTACGACGCCTTTTCTGGTTTGTTTTCATGGGCAGTGAAAAGGCAGAAGGTGGTTGTAGGAAGCGTTGCTGGAAGCAAAAATTCTCTTGGCTATGTGCAAATAAAAATTTCTGGGAAACTTTATCATGCTCATCGCCTTGCATGGCTCTACGTGTACGGATATATGCCAGAAAAAGAGATCGATCACATAAACAGAATAAGAGACGACAACAGGATTGCCAATCTTAGAGAAGCAACCAGCCAACTTAACTCTCTTAACACTGGTATCTATAAAAACAACACATCAGGTAGCAAGGGTATTTATTATAACAAAAGAGCAAAAAAGTGGCAGGCACAGATTCTCATCGATGGAAAACGGGAGTATTTAGGTCTCTATGATGATTTAAAAAGAGCCGATATAGCATTTAGACTTGCTAATCACTTCAGACTTGCAAAACTGGATTGAAACGCATATATTTCATGTAAATCTGATATCGTCGCCATAGCTTCGTAGGTCGACAAAGAATTAAGAGCCCGAGGTTAACGCCTTGGGCTTTTTTATTCCCAAATTTCACAATCGCACCGCAATGCGCATTCAACTACGTCGAACCAAACCCTTTGAAATGAGCCTTTGAGGAAGTCAGTTAGTGCTGGCGAGCCTCGACGGGCTGATTTCCATTGCGGCAAAGGTTCATCTCAAAGAAGGCAAACGCCATGTTAAAAGATCCTTCCAAGGAAGAGATTGAAAAATACTTCTTTTGCGACCCAGATGTCGGGAGCATTGTCAGGATAGCCAACTCAAGTACAGCAAAGGCCGGGGAAAACCCAATTTATGTTAACAAGTGTGGTTACCACATGGTCAGCGCTCTGGGTCAGGTGATTGGCCTACACCGAATAGTTTGGATCGTGGCGAAGGGATCTATCCCTGAAGGTATGGAAATTGACCATATCAACGGCGACAAGAGCGACAACAGAATTACAAATCTGCGCCTTTGTACGCCAACACAGAACAGGCAAAACAAGACCAAATATAAAAACAACAAATCTGGCTTTAAGGGTGTTCATTTCGAATCCTCTCCACGGATTAAAAGACCATGGCGAGCAAGGATTGTTGTTAATAAAAAGGCTATCAGCTTGGGAAACTTTATGACCAAGCATGAGGCTCATGAGGCCTATCAAGAAGCAGCCAAAAAATACTTTGGCGAATTCAACAGGTCATAACTTCAGGCCGCAGACAATCAATTCCAGATGCCCCGTAGCTATCGTGTCTGACGGCCTTTTCCCAACTACCACACAGCACCCCGAATCCGGAGGTGTGGAATGCAACGTATGAACCCAACAAACGGACACGATCTGCCGTACTGGTGGTCGGCTGCCTTGGGCCTGTTCTCTTTGCTTAGCCTGCAGGATTACGTGTTTATTATCGGCGCGCTGGTATCGGCGTTCTTCACGATAAAAACCTATTACGCAAAACGGAAAGAAGAGCGTGAGCGTATGGCTGAGGAAAGGAAACGAACCCAGCTGCTGGAAAACTACTTATCTGATGTAGGTAAAAAACCTCACTCCGATCGTCCGGCTGCCGCCGAGGTGGTTACGGAGGCAATGCGGAGAATTTCCGGTGGCACAGTTGAAACTGAGTAAGAAAAGCGGCGCGGCGGGCATTGTATGTTCCGTAGGAACGATCATTGCCATTGTGATGAATGCGGGCCATGTCAGGACTAACGAGCGCGGGCTGGAGTTAATCGGCAACGCTGAGTCTTGCAGGCGTGATCCGTATGTGTGCCCGGCAGGTGTACTGACTGACGGCATGGGGAACACGCATGGCGTGAAGCTCGGCACCGTTAAGTCTGACCAGCAGATCGCAGCCGAGTGGGAGCGCAACATCCTTGATGCTGAGTCCTGCGTTAACCGCTACGGAAATGGCAGAAAGCTATCTGACGATACTTTCTCAGCAGTTGTATCGGTAACGTTTCGTGCTGGCTGCGGAAACATGCGCACCTCCACGATGTTCTCTCTTCTCAGAAGCGGGAACATCACGGCGGCATGCAACCAGTTCCCTCGCTGGGTATGGGGTGGCGGCAAGGTTCTGCCTGGTCTGGTAACTCGAGCAGGGAAAGAAAAGGCGCTCTGCCTGGATGGTGTGAAATGAGCCGATTAACCGCAATCATCTGCGCTGTCGTTATCTGCCTGCTGGTTTGCATGGTCTGGGCGATTAACCACTACCGCGGCAACGCCATCACCTACAAAGACCAGCGCGATAAGGCGACTCGTAAACTCAGCCTGGCAAACGCCACCATCAAAGACATGCAGACCCGCCAGCGCGATGTTGCTGCACTGGATGCCAAATACACGAAGGAACTGTCCGATGCGAAAAAAACCATTAACGATTTGCGTCGGGATGTCGATTCTGGCGCTAAACGGCTGCGCATCGCCGCAACCTGCCCTGGAGTGTCAAAAGCCACCTCCGCCACCGGCGTGGATGATGCAGGAACCCCCGAACTTACTCCAGACGCTCGACGGAATTATTTCGATCACCGGGACGGAATCGCAACCGCTGACAAAATGATTCGCGGCATGCAGGACTACATCAAAGAGCAGTGTCTTAAGTGATTCGTCACCCAAATTACAGAGCCTGACTTCGGTCGGGCTTTTTTATGTCTGCGCATCTCACGCGCACATCAACGAGAGCCTTTCAGTAAGCGAGCCTGAGAAATGCCGTTATAGGTGGCGACCTCTCTCGGGCGGCTTTTCTGTGAGACAGGCTCACTTTCTAAAAGGTAAAGACGCTATGAATAATCCGTCAGTTATT
>NZ_JBMKIG010000036.1:0-3748 GCF_049238005.1 Enterobacter cloacae complex sp. IR5459 | reverse complement strand
GAAAATGCCGGCCTTTGAATGGGTTCATGTGCAGCTCCATCAGCAAAAGGGGATGATAAGTTTATCACCACCGACTATTTGCAACAGTGCCGTAAGCTGCACCTCAAACCCCCGGATCAGGCTCTCCAGGCCATGCAGAAAGGCCTGCTCACCATCATCACTGTCCATAATCTGCAGCGCTTCCCGCAATAGCGGCGGCAGGTTTTCGTCCGGTGCTGCAGGGCGGTCGGTCAGGGCGGCAGTATGCTCCTGCTGCTCCAGTACGGCACCAAGGGTAAAATGACTGACCGCTGAAATCGCATATAACCCGTCGCGCAGTGAAAAGCCGTTTTCTGTCATAAAGCGTAACTGGGTTTCCACCGTATCATACTGTTTTTCATCAGGGCGGGTGCCGAGGTGCACTTTTGCCCCGTCACGGTAACGCAGCAGCGCCCGGCGGAAACTCATTGCATTATTGCGCAGAAATGACTGCCAGGATTCCCCCGCCGCAGGCAGTGAATAATCATGATGACGCGCCAGGATCTCCACCGCCAGCGCATCCAGTAACGCCCGTTTATTTTTCACATGCCAGTAAAGTGTCGGCTGTTCTATTCCCAGCTTCTGCGCCAGCTTGCGGGTCGTCAGCCCGTCAATCCCTGTCTCATTCAGCAGTTCCAGTGCCGCATCAATAACCGATTCTCTGTTCAGCCGTGCCATGACCGTCTCCTCCGATTTTCAGATTGACACTCTATCATTGATAGGGATATATTCCAACTCTATCAATGATAGGGAATTAACACAGGATCTGAAAAATGAATAAACCCGCTGTCATCGCGCTGGTGATTACACTGCTGGACGCGATGGGAATTGGTCTGATCATGCCGGTATTACCGTCACTGCTGCGGGAATATCTCCCGGAAGCGGATGTGGCAAACCATTACGGCATTCTGCTGGCGCTGTATGCGGTGATGCAGGTCTGTTTTGCTCCGCTGCTGGGCAGATGGTCAGATAAGCTGGGGCGCAGACCGGTGCTGCTGTTATCCCTGGCGGGTGCCGCGTTTGATTACACACTGCTGGCACTGTCCAATGTGCTGTGGATGTTGTATCTCGGGCGGATTATCTCCGGGATCACTGGTGCCACCGGCGCGGTTGCGGCTTCGGTAGTGGCGGACAGCACGGCGGTCAGCGAGCGTACCGCCTGGTTCGGCCGTCTCGGTGCGGCCTTTGGTGCCGGGCTGATTGCCGGGCCGGCTATCGGCGGACTGGCGGGGGATATCTCACCGCATCTGCCGTTTGTCATTGCGGCAATACTGAATGCCTGCACCTTTCTGATGGTCTTTTTTATCTTTAAACCGGCGGTACAGACAGAAGAAAAACCGGCGGAGCAGAAACAAGAAAGCGCAGGTATCAGCTTTATCACACTGCTTAAACCTCTGGCGCTGTTGCTGTTTGTCTTTTTTACCGCGCAGCTTATCGGGCAGATCCCGGCCACTGTCTGGGTATTGTTTACGGAGAGCCGCTTTGCCTGGGACAGCGCGGCGGTCGGTTTTTCACTGGCGGGACTCGGGGCGATGCATGCACTGTTTCAGGCGGTGGTTGCCGGGGCGCTGGCAAAACGGCTGAGTGAGAAAACCATTATTTTCGCCGGATTTATTGCCGATGCCACCGCGTTTTTACTGATGTCTGCTATCACTTCCGGATGGATGGTGTATCCGGTCCTGATCCTGCTGGCAGGCGGCGGAATTGCACTGCCTGCATTGCAGGGCATTATCTCTGCCGGGGCATCGGCGGCAAATCAGGGAAAACTACAGGGTGTGCTGGTCAGCCTGACCAATCTGACCGGCGTGGCGGGCCCGCTGCTGTTTGCTTTTATTTTCAGTCAGACACAGCAGAGTGCGGACGGTACGGTGTGGCTGATTGGCACGGCACTGTACGGTCTGCTGCTGGCAATCTGTCTGCTGATCAGAAAACCGGCACCGGTGGCGGCCACCTGCTGACCGGCGCTATACAGGCAGCGCTGTTGTGCGGTATGGTGGACGGCATTCGTGCTTATCGCCTGCCATGATAAGCCTCAGACACAGAGGAACCGTTATGAAATCACGCGCAGCAGTCGCCTTCGGGCCGGGTTTACCCCTTGAAATTGTTGAAATTGATGTGGCACCGCCGAAGAAAGGTGAAGTGCTGGTGAAAATCAGTCACACCGGGGTATGCCATACCGATGCCTACACGCTTTCCGGTGATGATCCGGAAGGTCTGTTCCCGGTGGTGCTCGGCCATGAAGGTGCCGGGGTGGTGGTTGAGGTCGGTGAGGGCGTGACCAGTGTGAAACCGGGCGACCATGTGATCCCGCTGTACACCGCCGAGTGCGGCGAGTGTGATTTCTGTACCTCCGGTAAAACCAACCTCTGTGTTGCCGTCCGCGAAACCCAGGGCAAAGGCGTGATGCCGGACGGCACCAGCCGTTTTTCGTATAACGGTCAGCCGCTCTATCACTATATGGGCTGCTCGACATTCAGCGAATATACCGTTGTGGCGGAAGTATCACTGGCGAAAATCAATCCGCAGGCCAATGCGGAGCAGGTTTGCCTGCTCGGCTGCGGCGTGACCACCGGGATCGGCGCGGTACACAATACCGCGAAGGTACAGGAAGGGGATTCTGTGGCGGTATTCGGCCTCGGCGGTATCGGGCTGGCCGTGGTGCAGGGCGCACGTCAGGCAAAAGCGGGGCGCATCTTTGCCATCGATACCAATCCATCCAAGTTTGAGCTGGCAAAACAGTTCGGCGCCACAGACTGCATTAATCCCAATGATTATGACAAACCTGTTCAGCAGGTGCTGGTCGAAATGACCAAATGGGGTGTGGATCATACCTTTGAATGTATCGGCAATGTCAATGTGATGCGGTCGGCGCTGGAAAGTGCGCACCGTGGCTGGGGGCAGTCGGTAATTATCGGGGTGGCGGGTGCCGGAAAAGAGATTTCAACCCGTCCGTTCCAGCTGGTGACCGGCCGGGTCTGGAAAGGCACGGCGTTCGGCGGCGTGAAAGGGCGTACCCAGTTGCCGGGAATGGTGGAAGATGCCATGAGCGGCAAAATCGAGCTGGCGCCGTTTGTCACGCACACCATGGAACTGGATAAAATCAATGAAGCTTTTGATTTGATGCACGACGGCAAATCCATCCGCACAGTCATTCATTACTGATAACGTATTCAGGGAGATACTATGGAACGGATTGAACATCACGTCTGTTTCGGCGGCAGCCAGGAAGTCTGGCGTCACCACTCTGCGGTGACCGGCACGCCGATGACTTTTTCCGTGTTTCTGCCGCCGCAGGCAAAAACAGAGAAATGTCCTGTGCTGTACTGGCTTTCCGGGCTGACCTGCAACGAGCAGAATTTTATCACCAAAGCCGGGGCACAGCGTTACGCAGCGGAACACGGCCTGGTGATTGTCGCGCCGGATACCAGTCCGCGCGGCAGTCAGGTGGCGGATGATAAAGAGTACGATCTCGGCCAGGGTGCCGGGTTTTATGTCAATGCCACACAGGAGCCGTGGAAAGCGCATTATCAGATGTATGATTATATTCTGAATGAGCTGCACACCCTGGTAAGCGGGCATTTCGGCACATCGGAAAAACGGGCACTGTTGCAAAGTTAGCGATGAGGCAGCCTTTTGGGCACTGTTGCAAAGTTAGCGATGAGGCAGCCTTTTGTCTTATTCAAAGGCCTTACATTTCAAAAACTCTGCTTACCAGGCGCATTTCGCCCAG
>NZ_JBMKIG010000035.1:0-4376 GCF_049238005.1 Enterobacter cloacae complex sp. IR5459 | reverse complement strand
GAAAATGCCGGCCTTTGAATGGGTTCATGTGCAGCTCCATCAGCAAAAGGGGATGATAAGTTTATCACCACCGACTATTTGCAACAGTGCCCGCCGCCGAGCGGGAAAGCCTGCTGGCGTTGCCGGACTCCAAGGACGACCTGATCCGACATTACACATTCAACGATACCGACCTCTCGATCATCCGACAGCGGCGCGGGCCAGCCAATCGGCTGGGCTTCGCGGTGCAGCTCTGTTACCTGCGCTTTCCCGGCGTCATCCTGGGCGTCGATGAACTACCGTTCCCGCCCTTGTTGAAGCTGGTCGCCGACCAGCTCAAGGTCGGCGTCGAAAGCTGGAACGAGTACGGCCAGCGGGAGCAGACCCGGCGCGAGCACCTGAGCGAGCTGCAAACCGTGTTCGGTTTCCGGCCCTTCACCATGAGCCATTACCGGCAGGCCGTCCAGATGCTGACCGAGCTGGCGATGCAAACCGACAAAGGCATCGTGCTGGCCAGCGCCTTGATCGGGCACCTGCGGCGGCAGTCGGTCATTCTGCCCGCCCTCAACGCCGTCGAGCGGGCGAGTGCCGAGGCGATCACCCGTGCTAACCGGCGCATCTACGACGCCTTGGCCGAACCACTGGCGGACGCGCATCGCCGCCGCCTCGACGATCTGCTCAAGCGCCGGGACAACGGCAAGACGACCTGGTTGGCTTGGTTGCGCCAGTCTCCGGCCAAGCCAAATTCGCGGCATATGCTGGAACACATCGAACGCCTCAAGGCATGGCAGGCACTCGATCTGCCTACCGGCATCGAGCGGCTGGTTCACCAGAACCGCCTGCTCAAGATTGCCCGCGAGGGCGGCCAGATGACACCCGCCGACCTGGCCAAATTCGAGCCGCAACGGCGCTACGCCACTCTCGTGGCGCTGGCCACCGTCACCGACGAAATCATCGACCTGCACGACCGCATCCTGGGTAAGCTGTTTAACGCTGCCAAGAATAAGCATCAGCAGCAGTTCCAGGCGTCAGGCAAGGCCATCAACGCCAAGGTACGTCTGTACGGGCGCATCGGTCAGGCGCTGATCGACGCCAAGCAATCAGGCCGCGATGCGTTTGCCGCCATCGAGGCCGTCATGTCCTGGGATTCCTTTGCCGAGAGCGTCACCGAGGCGCAGAAGCTCGCGCAACCCGATGACTTCGATTTCCTGCATCGCATCGGCGAGAGCTACGCCACCCTGCGCCGCTATGCACCGGAATTCCTTGCCGTGCTCAAGCTGCGGGCCGCGCCCGCCGCCAAAAACGTGCTTGATGCCATTGAGGTGCTGCGCGGCATGAACACCGACAACGCCCGCAAGCTGCCAGCCGATGCACCGACCGGCTTCATCAAGCCGCGCTGGCAGAAACTGGTGATGACCGACGCCGGCATCGACCGGCGCTACTACGAACTGTGCGCGCTGTCCGAGTTGAAGAACTCCCTGCGCTCGGGCGACATCTGGGTGCAGGGTTCACGCCAGTTCAAGGACTTCGAGGACTACCTGGTACCGCCCGAGAAGTTCACCAGCCTCAAGCAGTCCAGCGAATTGCCGCTGGCCGTGGCCACCGACTGCGAACAATATCTGCATGAGCGGCTGACGCTGCTGGAAGCACAACTTGCCACCGTCAACCGCATGGCGGCAGCCAACGACCTGCCGGATGCCATCATCACCGAGTCGGGCTTGAAGATCACGCCGCTGGATGCGGCGGTGCCCGACACCGCGCAGGCGCTGATAGACCAGACAGCCATGGTCCTGCCGCACGTCAAGATCACCGAACTGCTGCTCGAAGTCGATGAGTGGACGGGCTTCACCCGGCACTTCACGCACTTGAAATCGGGCGATCTGGCCAAGGACAAGAACCTGTTGTTGACCACGATCCTGGCCGACGCGATCAACCTGGGCCTGACCAAGATGGCCGAGTCCTGCCCCGGCACGACCTACGCGAAGCTCGCTTGGCTGCAAGCCTGGCATACCCGCGACGAAACGTACTCGACAGCGTTGGCTGAACTGGTCAACGCTCAGTTTCGGCATCCCTTTGCCGGGCACTGGGGCGATGGCACCACATCATCATCGGACGGACAGAATTTCCGAACCGCTAGCAAGGCAAAGAGCACGGGGCACATCAACCCAAAATATGGCAGCAGCCCAGGACGGACTTTCTACACCCACATCTCCGACCAATACGCGCCATTCCACACCAAGGTGGTCAATGTCGGCCTGCGCGACTCAACCTACGTGCTCGACGGCCTGCTGTACCACGAATCCGACCTGCGGATCGAGGAGCACTACACCGACACGGCGGGCTTCACCGATCACGTCTTCGCCCTGATGCACCTCTTGGGCTTCCGCTTCGCGCCGCGCATCCGCGACCTGGGCGACACCAAGCTCTACATCCCGAAGGGCGATGCCGCCTATGACGCGCTCAAGCCGATGATCGGCGGCACGCTCAACATCAAGCACGTCCGCGCCCATTGGGACGAAATCCTGCGGCTGGCCACCTCGATCAAGCAGGGCACGGTGACGGCCTCGCTGATGCTCAGGAAACTCGGCAGCTACCCGCGCCAGAACGGCTTGGCCGTCGCGCTGCGCGAGTTGGGCCGCATCGAGCGCACGCTGTTCATCCTCGACTGGCTGCAAAGCGTCGAGCTACGCCGCCGCGTGCATGCCGGGCTGAACAAGGGCGAGGCGCGCAATGCGCTGGCCCGTGCCGTGTTCTTCAACCGCCTTGGTGAAATCCGTGACCGCAGTTTCGAGCAGCAGCGCTACCGGGCCAGCGGCCTCAACCTGGTGACGGCGGCCATCGTGCTGTGGAACACGGTCTACCTGGAGCGTGCGGCGCATGCGTTGCGCGGCAATGGTCATGCCGTCGATGACTCGCTATTGCAGTACCTGTCGCCACTCGGCTGGGAGCACATCAACCTGACCGGTGATTACCTATGGCGCAGCAGCGCCAAGATCGGCGCGGGGAAGTTCAGGCCGCTACGGCCTCTGCAACCGGCTTAGCGTGCTTTATTTTCCGTTTTCTGAGACGACCCCTAGTTGTTTGCGGTCTTGCGTGGCAGGGAGCAGGCATCTTTAACTTGCCTTTCACAGTGATGCTATGGACTATCATTAGATTAATTATCGTGGTATCGCTTGTATTTATTACTGGAAAATTCGGTCTATCAAGAGAGTTTACTTTCCCCGCAGCAGCAGTAGGTTTAGCTTTTAGTTTATTCCCTGTCCTTGATCATATTGCGTTAGGTTATTCTGCTAAAAATTTCTATGAAACCACTAATTTTATGGGGCAAACGGTTCGGGAATTTGGTGCCAGTAAAATTACGGTCTGGTGGGGTTCGATTTATGCCAAAATAGCCTATGCTAGCCTTGCAGGTTTAATTGGATATGGTGTTAAGGTCGCCACTGATGATTAAAAAAGAAAAACCAACTTGAAGTTGGTTTTTTTGGCACTGTTGCAAATAGAGATTTGAGTCGATGATGTTCCCTTTAAAAAGTACTTAGAGACCGAAAACCCTGTTGATTAGACACACTTCACCCTGAGGCTGACCATAATAAAATGACGATGCTTGTCCTTTACGTAGTGCACGCATGACTTCAATACCTTTAATTGTGGCATAAGCCGTCTTCATAGATTTGAATCCTAATGTGGCCCTGATGATCCGCTTTAGCTTGCCATGATCACATTCAATCACGTTATTTTTATACTTAATCTGCCTGTGCTCAAGGTCTGGTGGACATTTACCTTCCCGTTTTAACCGTGATAAAGCACGTCCATATGTGGGTGCTTTATCCGTGTTGATCACTTGTGGAATTTGCCACTTCTTCACATTATTTAAAATTTTTCCAAGAAAACAATATGCTGATTTGGTATTACGTCTAGAAGAAAGATAAAAATCAATGGTATCGCCACGTTGATCGACTGCACGATACAGATAAGACCATCGTCCATTCACTTTTACATAGGTTTCATCAATATGCCACGAGCTCAGATCTGTAGGATTACGCCAATACCAGCGTAAACGTTTTTCTATTTCAGGAGCATAACGTTGAACCCAACGGTAAATAGTCGTGTGATCAACATTCACACCCCGTTCGGCCAGCATTTCCTGCAGTTCACGATAGCTAATGCCATATTTACAATACCAGCGCACAGCCCAAAGAATGATTTCGCCCTGAAAATGCCGACCATGGAAAGGATTCATATGCTGCACCTTTAGCTAAAACAGTCTTCAGCTTACCATTCGTGGTTATTTGCAACAGTGCCGCTGACGCACACCATCGCCCACCGGGTGGGTCGCTATCTGGAACGGCAAGGCCTGCTGGAACGGGATGTCGAAAACAGCTATCTGGCCTCGGATG
>NZ_JBMKIG010000034.1:0-4760 GCF_049238005.1 Enterobacter cloacae complex sp. IR5459 | reverse complement strand
CAGCTTAACCATGCGTTCCTGTTCGGCACGTATGGTTTCCGTGTTGAAGGTACTCAAATCATCGATAAATCTCAGCTTGGTTGCGAAAACCGCTAGTCTGCTGGGTATACTGACAAGCCACCTCCGGGTGGCTTTTCTTTTTCGAGCGGGAGATCCCTGCTAGGATTCCCTCATCTTTTACCAAAGGGGATAGGGATATGAAGAGGCTCTGGTTGTTATGTTTATGCGCATCACTTTTACCATCACTAGCGATCGCCAGTGAAAAAATGAAGCCAAAAGACATTAAGTGGCTACAAGGGTTTCCTGAAACCAAAAACATTGGCTGTGATTTTTACGAGGATAGCTCTTATTCAGCGACGGGGCGTGAAGGCCTTGAGTTCAGCCCGTCATCTCTCAAAGAAAAAAAATTGCGCCCTGATAGTCAGGTAACTTGTGATTTATGGGCAAAATCTGATGATATCAAAACGCCTGTATTGCATGTTTCAGAGGAATTCACAATTGATGGAGTGAAGGTTCACGTTTATCACTCTGATGCGTCGGGCACTATAGGTAAAGATTATAATGACAAGAGCGCTTGGAACTCAGCCTGTAAGACCGATGCAATGTCTGACGAAGTGACTTGTTATGTAAGCCACAAAAGCTTTTATGTTTTCAGAGATAAAGCAGGCTACAACGTGCTTGTTGGTGGCGAACATTTCCCGGGTACTCTTGCTTACGTAAGAATCGGCAAGGACAAGCCTATTGCATCAGGCGAAGGCGGAGTTTTTTCATCCAGTGATTCCGTTAAGATTATTGAGTCAATTGACAAACAGAGCTCAGTATCTACTCGCTATACAAGGTGGCCATACGAAAGCCCGGTCGATGAAAAACTTGATGTGAAATATTTCCGACAAGCAAAGGCGGTCTTAGATCTGATCTATGACAACCATATTTGAATAATAATCATGATAAAAAAACCTCGCTCCGGCGGGGTTTTTTATTGCCCGGAGAAAAGAAGATGTCAGAAAACCTTGGAACTATCGAATACATAATTAAGGCTGACACAGCCCAGTTACTGACCGCTGATAAGGAGGTTACCAAGGCTACCGACAACATGGAAGATGGTTTTGGTGCAGCTGATGATGCGGCACAATCACTTTCTTCTTCTCTGGGCGAATTGAGTAAAATTGCCGCGGCTGTAATGGCGATCCTTTCTGTTAATCAGGTGTCGCAATATGCCGATGCATGGACCGAACTGAACAACAAATTAGCGAATGCGCTGCGTCCAAATGAAGAGTTGGTGGACGTTACAGAGCGGGTATTCAACATCACTCAGCAAACGCGTTCTAGCCTAGAGGCTACAGCCTCTCTCTATGCCCGACTGGAGCGAGCAACCCGCCAGTACGGCACGAGCGCAGAGGACCTTGTAAAACTCACAACGATCATCAACCAAGGTTTTGTAGTTTCCGGAGCTTCGGCAGAGGAAGCGGAAAATGCCATCATTCAGTTATCGCAAGGGCTGGCATCCGGCGCTTTACGTGGTGAAGAGTTCAACTCTGTGAATGAAAACGGTAATCGCCTGATAATAGCTCTTGCTGACTCCTTGGGGGTCACGATCGGCCAGATGCGTCAACTGGCCGCTGAGGGAAAACTCACTACTGATGTTGTTGTTAACGGGCTTTTATCCCAAGGGGCATCTATAGGGTTGGAGTTTGCTAAAACAACTACGACGATTAGCCAAGCAATGCAGGTTGCAGGCAATAACATCACAAAGTTCTTTGGTGAGAGCTCATCAGTTAAAACTACAGTAGCGATATTCAATACCGCCATTATTGCCATGAGTGACAACATTGGCGGTCTTAGCGCCGTGCTTACTGCCGTAGCTGCTTTAATGGGAAGCCGCTACGTTGGCGCTTTGACAATGGCGACCACTGCCAAAATAAAAGCAGCCTTGGCGAGTAGGGAGCAAGCCGTTGCGGAAAACCAGGCCGCACAAGCAGCAGCTCTTAAAGCCACTTCCGATCTTCGAGCTGCCACAATAGCAAAAGACAGAGCTCTCGATGAGGTTAGATTAGCGCAGATGATGAAAGCCGCTGCAGCTAACAGCACAAGCCTGGCTGCAGCAGAAGTACGGCTTTCTGCTGCGCGGATAGAGGCCGCAACTGCCACGGATAATTACAACCGAGCGCTGGCAGCAAACACAACGGCTCAAACAGCAGCAACCGCGGCCGCAGATCGCGCAGCCATAACCATAAGAACGCTTGGGGCCAGGGCGTTGGGGCTGATTGGCGGCCCCGCTGGCTTGGCCATGTTGGCTGCAAGCGCAATTATTTACTTTACCCAACGAGCAAAAGAGGCAAAAGACGAAGCGAATAAACTGGCTGATAGCGTAAATGAGCTTGGCGCTAAATTCCAGGCAATGTCTAACGCTGAACTCGCAGCCACAATTGGCAAGTTAAGCCAGAACCTGCCAACTCTTAGTGATGCGGTAGCCGACGCCCAGAAAGAATTTAACGACGCTACCGCCGCTGTTCAGAGGCAAGAAAGGGAGATAGCTAACTGGGGAACGAACACTACCCGAGGCCGTCAGGCTGCTGAAGCGTTAGGTGGGGCTCAGGATAAATTAGCAATTGCAGCCCTTGAACTTGAACGTGCTCAGAATCGCCTTAGTCAGACTCAGAATGCTATTAACATTGGACGCGCCACGCTTAATGGCACGATGAGGCAAGGGATTGATCTGCTTCGCCGGGATGGGGAGGAAGCGGGTGTCGCCGCTGGCATGATGGGCAGGCTTGGAGACATGATTAACTTCGCCGCAAAAGCGAAGGAAAAATTCAACTCCAGCAGTTTGATGGTAGAGCGCCCGAAAGATGTTCAGGACTACCTTGATAAACTGCAAGACCAGGTGACGCTTCAGAGTGAGCTCAACGATCGCAAGCGTGCGCAGTTGAGAGCCGAGCAGGACATTAGGAAGCTGGGCGGAAGCGAGGCGGACGTCAGACTGGCGAGGGAAAGGGCTGCTGCCGAATATGACGCACAGCAAGCTCAGCAGAAAGGGAAAAAGGAAACTAAAGACGCCACGTCTGAAGCGTCAAAAGCTGCCACAGCAATGCAGTCAAATGCGCAGAAAATTGCAGACTACAAACAAAGAGCAGGTCTTGCTGCAACCACCACGCAAGAGCTATCTCGTGAACAAGCCATCTTGAGGGCTGAGCAGTCTTTAAATAGTAGCGCTACGAAAGAACAAGTAGCTGAAATAAGAAAATATGCAGCGGCTGAATGGGATGCAGCCAATGCGGTTAAGATGCGCCAACAGGCAGAGCAAGGTAAAAAGTTTGCTCAGCAAGAGATAGCTGCATACAAAGTGATGCCAGACGCCCAGACTGGTAACTCTATTGATCTTCTGGCTCAAATCGACCTAGAAGAGCAGCAAAAGCTTGCTGCTCTGGCAAAATATCAAGCCATTGACAAAGAAAATACCCAACTTTACGAGGATGCTAAAACAGCGATTCAGCAACAAGCTGCAAATGAGCGCATTAATATAGCCAGAACGGAAGCCCAGAGGCAGGTTGATGTGGTTAACACCATGCTCAACGGAATTTCTCAGGGATTCGACGGGTTGGCTACTATTATTGCCAACAGCAAAGGCAAGAACAACACAGCATTTAAGGCTCTTTTCGCGATCAGTAAGGGGTTTGCCACTGCTCAGGCGGCTTTAAACCTTCAACTGGCGATTTCTAATGCGATGGCATCCGGACCGTTCCCGTGGAATATGGCTGCAATGGCCCAGGTCGCAGCCGCGGGCGGCTCACTGATATCAAGCATTGCTAGCGTTGGATATAGCGGCGGTCGCCGCTACGGCGGTACGGTATCAGCCGGCAACGCCTATCGCATCAACGAAGATGGGCGCTCTGAAATCTTCCAGACCGCAGGTGGGCAGCAGGCATTCATCCCGAATCAGTCAGGGAAGATTATTCCTGCTGATAAGGTTGGAGGAGGCGGTGGGGTGGTGCAGCACATCACTTTCGAAATCAACACCACTGGCGGCATAGACGATGCGACCATGGCTAAGATGGCGCAGATGATGAAGCAGGTGAGCCTGAACACCATCCGCGACCAGCAACGTCCGAACGGGTTACTACGGAGGTAATCGTGCCAGAAACATTCACATGGACACCGCAGCGAGCTTATCAGGTTGAACGCACCCCAAACGTAGCCGTTGTTAAGCTAGGCGACGGTTACGAACAGCGACAGGTGAAGGGTATCAATCCACTGATGGATAAATACTCGCTCACCTTTCGCGGCGTCAGCGGATCGTGCCGCAGTAACCCTGCGAAGGATGCTGAGGCATTCCTCAAGGCCAGGGGGGCGGTTGAATCGTTCTACTGGACGTCATCCGATACGGGAGTGAGGAAGCTGTTTGTCTGCCGATCCTGGAATATGACAAAGACCGGGCCGCTGTTTGAACTGACGGCCACTTTTGAACAAGTACCACGATAAGCCGAAAGGCGGGAGATAGTTATGACTTTAGAACAACGTGTTGAAGAGTTAGAGGCTATGGTTGATTCAATGAAAGCACAGATGGAAGAAGTTATTAGCGCTCACACCTGTGCTTATAATCAAATCACTGCGAAATTAGATCAAATTGCCGTAATTCAAGCTGAACGCAAGGCTTGAATAGCAAGCTTTTCAATCTCACCGATGGTTTTATTCTTTATCTCATCTGGCGCTATATCTAGGTTTACCGAATGAAATTGGTCATTAGGGCCAATCAAATTAGC
>NZ_JBMKIG010000033.1:0-4787 GCF_049238005.1 Enterobacter cloacae complex sp. IR5459 | reverse complement strand
AGAACGCGGTGCTGAACGAGCGCGTGTCGGACTTGAGCACGCAGGTGCTGAGTTTAAGCGAGCAGCTGCGCCGCTTGTCCGGGAACTGAATGCCATCGAGCTCCGGCACAGGGAGAATGAGTATCAGAAAACACTGGAGCTGGAGCGCCAGCCGCAGAAAACCTACCGCGGGCCGACACTTTAAACCATCCAGGCAGCTGACAACCCGCACGAAGAGGGGCTCTTACTTCTCCCGCTAAATAGGTTCGTGATCAAAAAGGTCACGACTTATTCAGGAGCGGGAAATGAAGCTGTTAAATCTTATTGAATCATTGCTTAACTGCCTGTATCTGGCGGCGGAGCTGTGGGACTGGCTGGAGAAGCATTTGTCGGTTTTTAAGGCATTGGCGCGGATTTTAGTGTGACTTTAACATCCATGCATCTGGCTGCATGACTATGCACCAGTGTAATATTCAGCGGCTGCGTTTCTGGTGTTTTTTCGTTATGTCTGTCGCCACTTTCTCGCGTCTGGCACCGGAAACGCAGCCAACCCCGTTTCAGCGGTGCGGGCAACGGATGTTATGGTAAATAAGAGCGACCGTCCCGGTCGCTCTTGAAAGAGAATTCGGCCTTAGGTCAGTTTTCGCAGATACAATCATGTGGACTGCGGAGACATTCTTCGCACTCCTCACATATGCACTCATCCAGTTTTTCACCGCATTCGTCGCAACGTGAGCAGCTACAGTGCTCATCTAAATTTCCACAATCGCTGCAGCGCTCACAGACGCAGTCTGCCAGCTTCTCGTTGCAGTCATCGCAGAAGCCACAGGTACAGGCGCTGGCAGGGAGGGCACAAACATCGCAAATCTTATCCATTGGATCCATTTTATCTCACTTTTATTTTATCAGTGGCTGTGTGCGGGCGATTTCCCCAGCGCGATAGATGTGGATTTAAGTGCCATTTTTCAATGATTAAGGCAGCTAAAAAAGTGGTTTTTTAGGGCTTTTCAACGTGACCAGCACTGACGGGGATAAATACAGGTAAGCAATAATGCTCAGTCATGAAAAGGAGAATCCGATGGAGCAACATACCCCTGAATACTTACGACGTACCTTAGCTCATAACCGTGCCCTAATGGACGATATCATTAGCAGTGGCATGTCCAGGTACTACAACACGGAGATTGTGGATGCCGCATGTGAGGCGATAGAAGCTGAATTGCGACGACGAGGAATTTTGTAAGAGACAAAGCCCGCTTATGCGGGCTTTGTCGTTACTGGCGCTTCTGTTACTCAGTGTTGTCTGGGGTTCGGTAGATCTGTAGCCAGTACCTGCCAGGTGCGCTCGTTGGTGGTGCGAACTCATTATCGCGAATGGTGCAGTATCGTCCATATTTGCGGGTAACAGTATGAGTGTTTGTGTTGATGTCACATTCTTGGAATGAGCCACCATCACGACCTATTTTGCCATGTGGTCCTACATAAATTGCCATTTTGTTCTCCTTTTTAGAGCCTTGTATGGGCATCTTATTGGTGTTCAAACAACAATCATTTCAAGATCTAAGAACTGAACTAAAAATCAAACTAAAGGTAGGTATGCGGGGGTTTTACGGCAAAAAGCCCGCACGAGCGGGCTTTTACTTATGGAAACATCGGATGAAGGTGTTCTAGCGTCTCGGATAAAGTCTTACGACTTTTCGAGAGGCTGTACTGAGCCTGCATATTAACCCACGACTCTGCAGAGCGGCCTATAACTTTAGATAGTCGAAGAGCCATCTCATAACTAAGATCAGTTTTTCCATTGAGCAATCTACTTAATGCAGATTGTGATACTTCAAGCTTATCAGCTAACTCTGCGGCAGGTATTTCGAACGGTTCCATGAACATTTCCCTGATGAATTCACCGGGGTGTACAGGATCGTAAAGATTTATCATGCCTTCCTCTATTGGTTTTGTATTTGATTACACAAAACATTTTGTTTCTTTCGCGTTGCGCATTGCACAATACGCAAGTGTCTGTTATTGACAAAAAAAGCAGTAAGCTTTAGGATGCTCGGTGGAGCAGAAAGCTACCGCTGATATGGTGTCTTTACCGACTTTTTCAAGGCGCCATATTGTACGGTTAGCGCTCTTGGAAGTCAAACGAGGTAATCGACCTCAGAGACAAAGTTACGTCAATTATTTTAATAATGCAAGGGGTTCAAATGGACGCTGTCAAATTGTTTTCTGTTTATAGAGATAGATATCGACGAAAATTTTATGGAGATGATTGATGATAAAAAACATAAAGCATAAAGGGCTTCGGAGTTTTGCTGAAAACGGTAACACCGCCGGAATTCAGCCTCACTTAGCGAAAAAACTTCGCATGATATTGACTACGCTAAGCACCGCAACATGTCTTCAAGATATTGTGGATGTAAGGGCGCTGGGGTGTCACCCCCTAAAAGGTGAACGTAAAGGTGAGTTTTCCGTAGAGGTTAACGGAAACTGGAGGGTGGTTTTCAAGGTGGAAGAACCAAACGTCTTAGACGTTGATCTTGAAGATTACCATTAGTAATCAATAAGTAAGTTACTAATCCATCCTAGTGGCAATATGGATGGATTAGGGACTTTATTCAAAAATAAGTACCTCTGGAGGATTTATGAGAGCCTTTATGATTTTGTTGTTCCCTTTGCTTTGTGTAGTCATTGCTGGGGTTCTTGCTGTTCGTGGCCTAGATGGGTGGGGATGGTTCCTGTTTGCAGCTGTTTTGTGTACTGGTGTTGATACGGTGCAGAAACATGTCTCTAACAAGAATAATTCTGTAAGCGATTGAGGCTTTCAGGGTTCTTCCTTGACTGATTAAATCGACAAAGCGTATCTTATGTTCGAAACGAAAAAACCGCCTGGGGAGGCGGTTTTTTCGAGGGTTCAGTAAGTTGGGGAACTTCTGAACCGTGGTAACAGGGTGTACAAGACCGCTGAAACCAAATTCTGTCCTTCCAGTTTAGCCTCAGTATGGCTCTGACTTCAAGAACTCTGCATCAGTAATCTCTTGTACACCCTCTTACCAATGGCCGCAGCCAGTGGCGTTTTGTTGTGTCTTTCCGGGTTGGACTCAAGTCGATAGTTACCGGATAAGACGCTGCGGTCGGACTGAACGGGGGGTTCGTGCATACAGTCCAGCTTGGAGCGAACTGCCTTCCCGGAACTGAGTGTCAGGCGTGGAATGAGATAAACGCGGCCATAACAGCGGAGTGACACCGGTAAACCGAAAGGCAGGAACAGGAGAGCGCACGAGGGAGCCACCAGGGGGAAACGCCTGGTATCTTTATAGTCCTGTCGGGTTTCGCCACCACTGATTTGAGCGTCAGATTTCGTGATGCTTGTCAGGGGGGCGGAGCCTATGGAAAAACGGCTTTGCCGTGGCCTTCTCGCTTCCCTGTTAAGCTTCTTCCTGGCATCCTCCAGGAAATTTCCGCCCCGTTCGTAAGCCATTTCCGCTCGCCGCAGCCGAACGACCGAGCGCAGCGAGTCAGTGAGCGAGGAAGCGGAATATATCCTGTATCACATATTCTGCTGACGCACCGGTGCCGCCTTTTTTCTCCTGCCACATGAAGCACTTCACTGACACCATCATCCGTGCCAACATAGTAAGCCAGTATACACTCCGCTAGCGCTCGTGACTGGTTCAGGGCTGCGCCCCGAAACCCGCCAACAGCCTGACGCGCCTGCGGCTTGTCCAACCCCGCGCCGACCGGGAAAGGCTTTCCCGCCCGTCCCGGCGTTATCAGGAGGCCGGTTTGTCAGAGAAACGGAGCAAGATGCTCACCATGTGGGTGACGGAGGACGAGCACCGGCGGCTGCTCGAGCGCTGTGACGGCAGGCAGCTGGCGGCGTGGATGCGGCAGATCTGCCTGGACGAAAAGCCGGCACGTTCCGGAAAGCTCCCCTCACTCTCGCCGGCGCTGCTGCGCCAGCTTGCCGGCATGGGCAATAACCTGAACCAGATAGCCCGCCGTGTTAACGCCGGCGGCGGCACCGGCCATGACAGGGTACAGATTGTGGCGGCGCTGATGGCCATCGATGCCGGCCTTGAGCGGCTGCGGCACGCCGTTCTTGAGAAAGGAACGGACGATGATCGTTAAATTTCATCCGCGCGGCCGCGGCGGTGGCGCCGGGCCGGTGGACTATCTGCTGGGTAAAGACCGGCAGCGTGAAGGCGCCACCGTCCTGCAGGGGAAGCCGGAAGAAGTCCGGGAGCTGATTGACGCGTCGCCTTACGTTAAGAAATACACCTCCGGCGTCCTGTCGTTTGCGGAGGCCGATCTGCCTCCCGGCCAGCGGGAAAAACTGATGGCCAGCTTCGAGCGGGTTCTGATGCCCGGACTCGATAAAGATCAGTACAGCATTCTGTGGGTGGAGCACGCGGACAAGGGGCGTCTGGAGCTGAACTTTCTGATCCCCAATACCGAGCTGCTGACCGGCAGGCGGCTCCAGCCGTACTACGACCGCGCCGACCGGCCGCGCATCGATGCCTGGCAGACCATCGTGAACGGCAGACTGGGGCTGCACGACCCGAACGCGCCGGAAAACCGCCGGGCGCTGGTCACGCCGTCCGGACTGCCGAAAACGAAGCAGGAGGCCGCAGAAGCCATCACGCGCGGACTGCTGACCCTTGCTTCGTCCGGCGAGCTGAAAACCCGTCAGGACGTCACTGAGGCGCTGGAACAGTCAGGTTTTGAGGTGGTGCGCACCACGAAAAGCAGTATCAGCATTGCCGACCCGGACGGGGGGCGAAACATCCGACTGAAGGGAGCCATCTATG
>NZ_JBMKIG010000032.1:0-4906 GCF_049238005.1 Enterobacter cloacae complex sp. IR5459 | reverse complement strand
CAGCTTAACCATGCGTTCCTGTTCGGCACGTATGGTTTCCGTGTTGAAGGTACTCAAATCATCGATAAATCTCAGCTTGGTTGCGAAAACCGCTAATCTGCTGGGTATACTGACAAGCCACCTCCGGGTGGCTTTTCTTTTTCGAGCGGGAGATCCCTGCTAGGATTTCCTCATCTTTTACCAAAGGGGATAGGGATATGCATATCGACATACCGGGCGCTATCAATGACTATTTCACAGTTAGTGGTTCGGAAGAAAAAACTTATAAATCAAACAGAAGCAGAATAAGGGCGCTTGTTGAAATACGGAACCAGAAAATTCAGCAGGTGATCGCTGATGGGGGAAACATACATACCGCATCCTTAGATTTACAAGATCAGGTTAGTGACTTTTTTTCTGAAGCTCCGGTTGAAGCACAAGTTGTGCTTTTTGAAACGCTCGCTGAAGAGATGCTAGCCTCAGCATCAGCAATAAATGATGAAACTACCAAACTCAACGCTCAAGTCGCATCAAGCGAGGCGACAGGTCATGCAATTGGCCAGTGGATAGGCGCTGGTATTTTGCTGGTGTTCCTTCTTTTTATGTTCGGTTTATTAAAATAGTAAGACTCATCTTGCCCCCAAAACCTCGCTCTGGCGGGGTTTTTTATTGCCCGGAGAAAAGCAAATGTCCGAGAATCTTGGGACTATAGAGTACATTATCAAAGCAGATACAGCACAGTTGCTGATGGCTGATAAGGAGGTGGTCAAAGCCACCGACAATATGCAGGATGGTTTTGACGCAGCTGATGATGCGGCGCAATCACTTTCTTCTTCTCTGGGCGAATTGAGTAAAATTGCCGCAGCTGTAATGGCAATCCTTTCTGTTAACCAGATATCGCAATATGCCGATGCTTGGACCGAACTGAACAACAAACTAGCGAATGCGCTGCGACCAAATGAAGAGTTGGTGGACGTTACAGAGCGGGTATTCAATATCACTCAGCAAACACGCTCTAGCCTGGAGGCTACCGCCTCTCTCTATGCCCGACTGGAGCGTGCAACCCGCCAGTACGGCACGAGTGCGCAGGACCTTGTAAAACTTACAACGATAATCAACCAAGGCTTTGTGGTTTCAGGTGCTACCGCTGAAGAAGCAGAGAACGCGATTATCCAGTTATCTCAAGGCTTGGCGTCTGGTGCATTACGCGGAGAAGAATTCAACTCTGTAAACGAGCAGGGTAATCGTCTAATTGTCGCTCTTGCGGATTCAATGGGCGTGACAATTGGCCAGATGCGCCAGTTAGCCGCTGAAGGTAAGCTTACTACCGATGTTGTTGTGAATGGCCTGCTATCCCAAGGAGCAACCATTGGAGCTGAATTCGCCAAAACTACGACAACAATCAGCCAGGCAATGCAAGTTGCTGGCAATAATATTACCAAATTTATTGGAGAAAGCTCTTCTGTGAAAGCGGGTGTTGCTATCTTCAATGACGCCATAATCACAGCAAGCAATAATATTTCAGGTCTGAGCATGGCTTTGACCGCAGTCGCTGCTGTAATGGGAAGTCGATATATTGGCGCTCTGACTATGGCTGCTACAGCGCAAGTTCGTAACACTGCCTCGCAAATTGCTGCTGCCAAAGCAGCAGTAGTAACCACCTCAGCTGCTGAAGCACAAGCTGCTGCGCAATTACGCTCTGCTCAGTCTAGTAAGAACGCAGCAACCTCTGATCTCAATCTTGCTCAGGCCAGATTAAACACTCTTAAAGCAACTGCTGCTTCTTCTGTAGAAGAGGTCAGACTAGCGACTGCGGAAGCGCAAACCATCCGAACGCAGCTTGCGCAAATTAACTCTGAGAAAGCGCTTGAGGCTCAGCGTTTACGCGCTCAAATTACCGAGCAAGGCCGGATTCAGGCTGCAACTCGCATGGCTCAGTTGCAGCAGGCATCTGCTGCATTAACTACGCGACTTGCGGCTGCCGAGGCTACTGCCTCTCAATCCCGGGCGGCTGCAATTGCATCTGCAGAAGCTAAGGTTTCCGCTGCAAGAATCGCCTTGGCTAATGCCACTGGCGTCGCAACAGCAGCCAATGGTAGATTTATCGCATCGCAAGAGGCATCAGCAGTGGCATCACGAGCTGCTTCAGCTGCAGCCGCCTTGGCGAGAGGTGCTCTTTCCCTTATTGGTGGTCCTGCTGGTGCAGCCATGATTGCGGCTGGAGCCATATTCTATTTTTGGCAGAAAGCTCAGCAAGCCAAACAAGAGGCAATTGCCTTTGCTGATGGTTTAGACAAGCTCAACTCATCTTTAAAATCATTGAGCAACACTCAATTGCGAGGAACCATTGCTGATGCCAATGTGTCAATCCGGGCGCAAAAAGATGAAATAGCTGATTTAGAGTCGGATATCGTATCGCTTCAAAATCGCTACAAGAGCTTTACTCCAGCCGCCCAAGCTTATGCGGATTCAATGGGACAGGGAGCAGAATTTAGCCAACGGCAGGCTGAGGTTTCAGATGAACTGAACGGGAAGATTCGGGATCTCGCCAACAAAAAGGATAAGCTTGCTAGAACAGAAAATACTGCCTCAGAAGCGAACCGTTTGCTTACTAACAATATGCTCTCATCGATGGGTGTGCATGATCAACTCATTGAAAAAGGCACCACCCTGGAGAGAGTTCAAGGAGCTGTTGCGAAAGCCTTCGGTAATACTGCTGATGAGATTAACCGGGCCAATCAGGCCGGGCAGAATTTCAACCCCAAGTCACTACAAGTAGATCCCCCTACTGAGGGCGCAGATAAAATCATACTTAGTCTTGAGGAGCAAAATGAGCTTCTTAAGATTCAAGGTGATCGTCAGCGCGCCATTGCTAAAGCCAGGATGGAGACTTCAAAGGTCACTGACAACCCTAATCAGATTGCATCTGCCGAGCGTCTAGCTGCAGAAAATTACGATCTACAGGAAGCTGAGGAGGCGCGACGCAAAGCGCAGCAGCAGAGTGAGCAGCAGGGTAAAAACGCAGCCAACCAGCAGGAAGCCGTTGCCCAAAAACTTGCCAATCTTAAGCAGCAAACAGACCTCGCAGCCGATTCTACAAAAGAATTAAGCCGCGAACAGGCAGTTCTCGCAGCCCAGCAATCACTTGGGAAAGGCGCAACTCAAGAGCAGATCGCACTGGCTGGTAAATATCGCGGGGAAATTTGGGATACAGCAAATGCCCTTAAAGCCCAGGCCGCTGCTGAAAAACTACTACCGGAAGCCAGAGAAAACGCGAGCTACAAGCAGGATGTTGAAGACCTTAAAACCGCTCTGGCTGCCAAGAAGATAAGTCTTGAGCAATTCAATGAAACATCACTGCGTATCGAACAGCAGCATCAGGCGAACCTGGCAAAAATCCGGGCTCAGAAGGCAGTAACACCGCAGCAATCAGCAATTGGTGAAATCGACCCTGTTCAGCAATTGGCAAATCAGCACGCGCAGGAACTGGCTCTCATCCAGCAGTTTGAAACGCAAAAGGGGCAAATCACTCAGCGCGGCCTCGAACTGATGAATGCTGCCAACACCGAATACGAGCAAGCCCGCATCGCTGCCCAATGGGAAATCTATCGCAACCAGAGCACGACCAATCAGCTGATGGCTGACGCAGTAGACTCACTTCAGGGCGGAGCTACCAATGCCATTACTGGGCTAATCAATGGCACCCAAAGCCTTCAGGAGTCGCTGGCAAATATCGGCACTACCATCCTCAACAGTGTTGTAGGCAGCTTTGTCCAGATGGGCGTGGAGTGGGTTAAGAGTCAGTTAATGGGGCAGGCCGCAGCTGCTGCATCACTGGCATCGACAATGGCCCAGGCTACCGCCGCTGCATCAGCGTGGGCGCCGGCCGCAATGAGCGCCTCAATCGCAACGTACGGCAGTGCAGCCGGTGTAGGACAGGCTGCTTATGCCCAGTCCTTGGTTGCTGCTAAGGGGCTGGCTCTTGCAGGTGGCCGTCGCTACGGTGGTGGGGTATCTGCAGGAAACGCTTACCGCATAAACGAAGATGGACGCTCTGAAATCTTCCAGACCGCAAGTGGTCAGCAGGCATTCATCCCGAATCAGTCAGGGAAGATTATTCCGGCAAATAAGGTTGGGGGTAGTGGCGGAGTTGTTAATCAAACTGTCCATTTCACCATCAACACTACCGGCGGCATTGACGATGCCACAATGGCTAAAATGGCGCAGATGATGAAGCAGGTTAGCCTCAGCACCATTCGTGATCAGCAGCGCCCTAACGGGTTATTACGGAGGTCATAGTGCCAGAAACATTCACATGGACACCGCAGCGAGCTTACCAGGTTGAACGTACCCCAAATGTAGCCGTCGTTAAGCTCGGTGATGGCTACGAGCAGCGACAGGTGAAGGGTATCAACCCACTAATGGATAAATACTCCCTGACCTTTCGTGGAGCAGGCGGCGCCTGCCGGAGTAATTCTGCTAAGGATGCTGAGGCGTTCCTGAAAGCCAGAGGGGCGGTTGAGGCGTTCTACTGGACGTCATCCGATACGGGAGTGAGGAAGCTGTTTGTCTGCCGATCCTGGAATATGACAAAGACCGGGCCGCTGTTTGAACTGACGGCCACTTTTGAACAAGTACCACGATAAGCCGAAAGGCGGGGGACAGTTATGACTTTAGAACAACGTGTTGAAGAGTTAGAGGCTATGGTTGATTCAATGAAAGCACAGATGGAAGAATTTATTAGCGCTCACACCTGTGCTTATAATCAAATCACTGCGAAATTAGATCAAATTGCCGTAATTCAAGCTGAACGCAAGGCTTGAATAGCAAGTTTTTCAATCTCACCGATGGTTTTATTCTTTATCTCATCTGGCGCTATATCTAGGTTTACCGAATGAAATTGGTCATTAGGGCCAATCAAATTAGC
>NZ_JBMKIG010000031.1:0-5302 GCF_049238005.1 Enterobacter cloacae complex sp. IR5459 | reverse complement strand
AAGCCCTTCATCGTGCGAACGGTAAAACCCCAGGCCTCGGCCAGTTCGATAGCCTCCTGGTTATGCGTGCCGGTGTACCACATCGCCAGCACCGCGTTTTCGGCAGCAAGTTCCCAAGCCGGAAGGCGCTTGATGTCGATGAGCTTCATGGTGGAGTAGTGATCTGCAGCGGCGCCGTTGCTGATGGTGTTGCCGTAAGACCAAGGGGGATCGACATACAGAAGTGAGTATTTCGCTGTCATGCCGCCTCCTGCCTTTCCCGATATTCCTCAGCGAGCCGCTGGGCCTTTAATGGATTGCTGACCACTTCACCCCATGGCATTAACCAGCCGTTACCAGTGAAGGAAAGGCGTAGTGTGCCAACCATGATGTCGTCGTGAGCGTGAGTCATAGGATGGACTCCATTTCGTCGATGTAGAGGCCCTGAGCAATGAGGCGGCGACGGCGTGCGGCACGCGCTATGCACTCCTGCCGTCTACCTTCCTGCGATTGTTCAATGGCGCGCCGGGTGAACAGCCGTGATTTGCCTTGCGGCGTTACGACCTTTGGCTTGCTGGCCAAGTTAAATTTCCGGTCGCAGATGCCGTCCTCGTTGATCCATTTTTCCGACTCAACGATCTGCGCTATCTGTCCGGAGCCGCGGGTGATGCCGTTGGCGACCCGGTTGAACTCGATGAGCGTTACGCCGAACTTCTCGGCGATTTCACTACCGGTTACCGGGCGGCCGCGCGTCTGAATCATCCAGATAACGCGTTCACGGAGGCCGGAGAATTGCCCGGTTCGCCCGGGCCTGCGGTAGAAGGGGGTGCGTTTCATTTCCACTGCTCCCCGAACGTAAAGCCTATTTCCGCCAGCGCCTCGTCCATCTTCTCGATGAACTCCGGCACCATTTCATTGAAATCGGACATGTACTGCGGGTCACGCTCAACGACGACGTGGTGAATGCCTTCGCGTTTCATGCGCGGGTCGTAGTTGGCAAAGAACCAGGCGTCTTTTCCGGTCACCCACATACTGTACTGCACCTGAGCCATGTACTCTGACTTGATGGCCTCAAAACCGCCGAGGCGGAATTTCATGAAGTCGCGGGAGGTGAACGGGCATTTCAACTCAAGGCCGAAATTGTTACTGCAAAGGCCGTCAGGGGAGCACGCGGTGCGCATGCTCTCGTCACGGAACAGGATCGGAGACTCCGTGACTTTCACGTCGGTGGTGAACTCGAAGAGGGTGCGGGCGTCTTCCTCGTACTGTTTTCCCCAGGCCAGCGCCTTGGCGTTAACCTCTGGCGCGACGCCGGTGCAAACCTCGGCGAGTAGGGTGTGGAAGTAGGACATCTTCATGCCCGTCCATTGGGTGCCGGAGCGCGGCTTGGAAATGACGTTGTGCACTTCAGAGGCTGTGATAACGCCGAGGCGCAGCCGGTGCCACGCCTCATCGCCCTGTTGGATAGTTGTTACGTCAATGCCAGTTCGGGAAAGGATAATTTCTGGTGTCATGCTGCCGCCTTAGCCCTTTTCTGAAGGAAGCCAAACCCTTTCTGTGCCTCCTCTTCAGTGAGTTCTGACGCCTCAAGAATTTGCCGTTTGAAGATGTCGCTGCACAGTGGTAGGAAGTCTTTCTCCCAGTCTTTATCCAGAGTTGATAAGAGATCGGTTATCGCCTGAAGCGTTTCTTCGCTTGCTGCTGGTGGAAGCGCTTCTGTGGTGTTGCGCGGCGTGACGTCACGGATATCTACGTCCAGTGATTTGCCTTCCATTTCTTCGGCGGTAGGCTGCTGTCCAATCTCAGGCCATGCCTTACGCAACGCCTGGGCTTCAGCGCATTTCGCCAGCTGTCCGTATGGGCGTTTTTTCCACATTGCATTCGGCGCCGTGGTGTCGCGGCCACCGGTGGCATAGTTCTCAATCCAGTATTCTTTGGCGCTGAACTCGACGATCTCTCCACTGGGCATGCGCTTGTAGACGGTGTATTTGCACCACTGAGGGAAGGTCACCTCGACACCAGAAAGCGTCTGCGTCGTGTCTGGACCGAACTCTGGTTCGCGGGCACCGGCATAATCACCTGAGCGGTCCGCCTGAATGCGGTAAAGCCCGATGCCCGGCATTACCACGTCACGCCATTCGCTTTTACCCGTTCTTGAGTCTTTGACGCTCATCGGCACGAGGTGAACAGGCTTCAGCAACGGATCCAACTGGCGGGCACGGCAGTAATCGAGCGCCATCATTACCGATTCGTCTTTGGCGCCAGGGTAGATACTGTTCTTCAGCGCGCTCCAGGTAGCGACGTCGATACCTTTTTCCGCCAGCGCACTCGCCGTGATTGTTAATTCGTTTGCCATCGTTAATCCCCTCAAAAATTAAAACGGGCAGCCGGTACGGTGTTCCCAGTCGTATTCCGCCTGGGCGTAAGCAACTGCCGAAATGAAATCGTTGTAGGCCTCGCCAGCTTTATCGCTGCGAAGTCCTTCGTATGGGCTGGAGTCAATCGGGATCGTGAAGTGGAAGAGGCCGGACGGCTCTTTTGGCATCATGTCGATAATTTGCTGCGCCCGGTCGTCAATCCACTTCTCTTTCTCGTCGGTGAGTTGCTGCTCAACCCATCGCCGATCTTCGATGCGGTCGTAAGTAAGGAATGCGTTCATGGTTGCCTCAGTAATGAATTTTCGCGCAGGGGATCAGGTCATCCTTCAGTGCAGTTAGCACTTCGATAGCCTGTTCGCGGGTTAAGCTGGTGTTATTGGTGAGCGCGTTAACGATGTTGGTGCAGACCGTCTTGCGGTGCTTCACGTCAGCTTCACGCTTTGCCTGCTCATCGGCTTTGCGCTTCTCTTCCGCCAAGCGGGCTTCTTCTGCCTGTTTTGCTTTCAGGCGTTCAGCTTCTACCGCCGCGGCTTTTTCGCGTTCCGCCCGGGCTTCCGCTTCCTGCTTCTCACGTGCCGCACGCTGCTCCGTTTCAATGCGTTGGCGTTCCGCTGCTTCAGCACGCGCTTTCTCTTCAGCTTCACGGCGCGCTGCAGCTTCTATCTCTGCTTTGTGATTCGCTTCGGCATCTCGGCGGGCCCGTTCTGCCGCTTCCCGGCGAATATTTTCCTCGCGTTCCAGTCGAGCTTTTTCTTCCGCTTCTTTACGAAGGCGCTCAAGCTCTGCTGCTTCATGCTCACGCTGCTTTGCGACGATCAGGGCAGCTTCAAGCTGTTGGATGGTGGTGTCTTTAGCCACTCCAGCTTCAGCTGCTAATTCCTGCCAGCTCTCATCAAGTGCAACAGCTTTTGCTGACTCAATGCGCTGCTGAATTTCAACTGACGGCAGGTAACTACCCACGCCATCAATCACATCAGCCAAAGATCGCAAATCAGCAAGCCGCTGCTGCAGCGCTTCCTTTCTTGCCGACTCGGCGTTTTCCCAGTCTGTGAGCGGTTTGCGTACTTCATCCTTCAGCGCGTCCAGCCGTTCACGCACAATGCGGCGGCTTTCGTCGATCTGCTTCGGCAGGGCTTTAAGCTCAGCTACCAAATCCTTACCGGCGTTGTCGATGTAAGTTTTGGAACGGGCAACCTTATGCGCCATGGATGCGATAGCGTCGCGGCCTTTGCGGGTCGACACATCCGGCACCAGGCTGCGAGCTTCTTTCTCGATCGCCTCAATAATCGGGTCGAGCTGCTCTTTGGTGGTGAATACCGCCATTGCGTTCTGTTTCTCAATGACGACTAAATCCGTTACTTCGCTCATGGTTTCTCCTGAAATTTGGATGTGCAGATCCCGCCCGCAGAAAGCCAGGCCGATCGGTTGAATAGGGTGGTTGGTATCAGTGAACCATCGGCTCGCCGCGCTCATTCAGCAGCACAACGACGGAATCACTTTTGATGATGGTTTTTTCGAAGATGTTGAAGGCGTACAGGCCTTTCTCAACATTCGCAGAGGCGCGATAGGTTTTGCCGTGGTGTTGCAGCATTGTGCCCGGTAAAACCTCGCTACGTGGCACTGATGCGGTGCCATAGTGAATTCCAATCATACCTTCACCTCAACCTGTTTCAGGAGGCCAGCGATATGCATCTGCCAGCGGTTAAGCACCAGCTTTTCACGCGGTGCAGATACTGACGTCAGTTGCCACTCGTTATCGTTGAGCTTTTTGGCGGTGTACTGCTTGCCGTTGTGGGTGACTTTCATGATGCCTCCCGGGCGCGAAGCATTGCGTCGGCAATTAAAAATGACTGTTTAACAATTTCAGGCGCAGCTAATCCCCAAGTGTCAGGGTGAGAGCAGATTCCAGCCAAAGCCTTTGCTGCGAAGTAGTCGCGCACGGTTAAACCTCGACCTCCAAAATCTTCGCTATCCCATGAGTTTATTTCAGGAGTGCATACACCTGATCGTGGAAACGCTGGACCGCCTGTTTTGTTGCTCATAAATCCTCTTGGCCTTATCGCGGCGAACGGAACGGTTAATACAAGACTTCAACGCATTTATTCAGTGTTTCAATGGGCGGTGGATGGCCGCCGGTTGTCATAACTAAGCCGCCTCGGTGAAGCGACTGAGGTATGAAAAAGGCCGCTGGTTAGGCGGCCCTGAGTTTGTTGACGTAATTCATGCACGCTGTTGGGCTGCATGTTCGCCATGTGGCTTTATGCTGCATCCGCTTGCTTGGCGGGTAATAAGCAACAGTCCCTTGCGGTGTGCGAAAAATTAGAGTGTTTTCTCCCTCTTCGAACTCAACCCCGTTGCGCTGAAAGAATGCCTTCATCCCTTCATGTGCTGAGTTGCGCGCTATCCTGCGCCGATCTTTAAGTTCTGGCTTCATGTCTCGCCAAAACTCTCCCATCGTATAATCGTCGTCTGCCATAAAACCCTCTGTCGTTACCCGCTGATGCGGGAGAAATGCTTTATCTATCAGCTTCTACAACTCATCACGAATCTGTGAGAGTGTGCTGATCGCCTGGTAATGACCGCGACGCTGCTCATCTGTTTTGAACGCACGCATATCGTCTTTTATCGATGCGATTGCCTTATTCAGAACTTCCACTTGCGCTTCTTTAATCGCCTGTTTGCGTGGCTTCTGACGCTTCTTAGGAAGGTCTCTTAAACACGCCGGAATGTATGTCTGAGTCATAAAAAATCCTCTTGTGATTCAGCACAGCCCACTCAGGTTCAAATGGACTGGAATAAATCTTTTTTCGCTTTGCCATAATTGCCGCTCTCCCTGAGCCCGCCTATGGTCCGACGCATGGTTTACTGTCGCGCCGTTCGACTGACCGAATCTCCACTTCGCCGCTGGCTAACTTCGCTCAGCTGTCGATGTTTCGTTTCGATGG
>NZ_JBMKIG010000030.1:0-6214 GCF_049238005.1 Enterobacter cloacae complex sp. IR5459 | reverse complement strand
ATGACGTCACTGCCCGGCTGTATGCGCGAGGTTACCGACTGCGGCCTGAGTTTTTTAAATGGCGGAAAATCGTGTTGAGGCCAACGCCCATAATGGGGGCACCTCAGAAAACGGAAAATAAAGCACGCTAAGGCATAGCTGACCTTGCCAGGCCTGCTTCGCCCTGTAGTGACGCGATCAACGGGCAGGAAACATTCCCCTTTCGTGCATGGCAGGCGCACACGAGTTCAGACAGCACGGTTTCCATGCGCGCCAAGTCGGCCATCTTCTCGCGCACGTCCTTGAGCTTGTGTTCGGCCAGGCTGCTGGCCTCCTCGCAGTGGGTGCCATCGTCGAGCCGCAACAGCTCGGCAATCTCGTCCAGACTGAACCCCAGCCGCTGTGCCGATTTCACGAATTTCACCCGAACCACGTCCGCCTCCCCATAGCGGCGGATGCTGCCGTAAGGCTTGTCCGGTTCCCGCAACAGGCCCTTGCGCTGATAGAAGCGGATTGTCTCCACGTTGACCCCGGCCGCCTTGGCAAAAACGCCAATGGTCAGGTTTTCCAAATTATTTTCCATATCGCTTGACTCCGTACATGAGTACGGAAGTAAGGTTACGCTATCCAATCCAAATTCAAAAGGGCCAACGTATGTCTGAACCACAAAACGGGCGCGGTGCGCTCTTCGCCGGCGGGCTGGCCGCCATTCTTGCATCGACCTGCTGCCTGGGGCCGCTAGTACTGGTCGCCCTGGGCTTCTCCGGTGCTTGGATCGGCAACCTGACGGTGCTGGAACCCTATCGACCGTTGTTCATCGGCGCGGCGCTAGTGGCGCTGTTCTTCGCCTGGAAGCGGATTTACCGGCCCGTGCAGGCATGCAAGCCAGGTGAGGTCTGCGCGATTCCGCAGGTGCGCGCCACCTACAAGCTGATTTTCTGGATCGTGGCCGTGCTGGTCCTGGTCGCGCTTGGATTTCCCTATGTCGTTCCATTTTTCTATTAACCAGGAGTTCATCATGAAGAAACTGTTTGCCTCCCTTGCCCTCGCCGCCGCTGTTGCCCCGGTGTGGGCCGCTACCCAGACCGTCACGCTAGCGGTTCCCGGCATGACTTGCGCCGCCTGCCCGATCACAGTCAAGAAAGCGCTCTCCAAGGTCGAAGGCGTGAGCAAGGTCGATGTGGGCTTCGAGAAGCGCGAGGCCGTCGTCACTTTTGACGACACCAAGGCCAGCGTACAGAAGCTGACCAAGGCCACCGCAGACGCCGGCTATCCGTCCAGCGTCAAGCAGTGAGCCAGCAAGCCAACGACAACAGCGAGAGCCGCTTCATGGGACTGATGACACGCATTGCCGATAAAACCGGCGCGCTCGGCAGCGTCGTTTCCGCGATGGGCTGCGCCGCCTGCTTTCCAGCCCTCGCCAGCTTCGGCGCGGCCATCGGGCTGGGCTTCTTGAGCCAGTACGAGGGACTGTTCATCAGCCGCCTGCTGCCGCTGTTTGCCGCGCTGGCCTTCCTGGCGAACGCGCTGGGTTGGTTCAGTCATCGGCAATGGCTGCGCAGTCTGCTCGGCATGATCGGCCCGGCCATCGTGTTTGCGGCCACGGTCTGGCTGCTCGGCAACTGGTGGACGGCGAACCTGATGTACGTCGGCCTGGCCTTGATGATTGGGGTGTCGATCTGGGACTTCGTGTCGCCGGCGCATCGCCGTTGCGGACCGGACGGCTGCGAACTCCCCGCCAAGCGCTTGTGAAAGACGGCTGACCGTGCGACACGGCGGCCCACACGAATAAGGAACGATGGTATGAGCACTCTCAAAATCACCGGCATGACTTGCGACTCGTGCGCAGTGCATGTCAAGGACGCCCTGGAGAAAGTGCCCGGCGTGCAATCAGCGGATGTCTCCTACGCCAAGGGCAGCGCCAAGCTCGCCATTGAGGTCGGCACGTCACCCGACGCGCTGACGGCCGCTGTAGCTGGACTCGGTTATCGGGCCACGCTGGCCGATGCCCCCTCAGTTTCGACGCCGGGCGGATTGCTCGACAAGATGCGCGATCTGCTGGGCAGAAACGACAAGACGGGTAGCAGCGGCGCATTGCATATCGCCGTCATCGGCAGCGGCGGGGCCGCGATGGCAGCGGCGCTGAAGGCCGTCGAGCAAGGCGCACGTGTCACGCTGATCGAGCGCGGCACCATCGGCGGCACCTGCGTCAATGTCGGTTGTGTGCCGTCCAAGATCATGATCCGCGCCGCCCATATCGCCCATCTGCGCCGGGAAAGCCCGTTCGATGGCGGCATCGCCGCTACCACGCCGACCATCCAGCGCACGGCGCTGCTGGCCCAGCAGCAGGCCCGCGTCGATGAACTGCGCCACGCCAAGTACGAAGGCATCTTGGAGGGCAATCCGGCGATCACTGTGCTGCACGGCTCCGCCCGCTTTAAGGACAATCGCAACCTGATCGTGCAACTCAACGACGGCGGCGAGCGCGTGGTGGCATTCGACCGCTGCCTGATCGCCACCGGCGCGAGCCCGGCCGTGCCGCCGATTCCCGGCCTGAAAGACACTCCGTACTGGACTTCCACTGAAGCGCTGGTCAGCGAGACGATTCCTAAGCGCCTGGCCGTGATTGGCTCATCAGTGGTGGCGCTGGAGCTGGCGCAGGCGTTCGCCCGACTCGGAGCGAAGGTGACGATCCTGGCTCGCAGCACGCTGTTCTTCCGCGAAGACCCAGCTATAGGCGAAGCCGTCACGGCCGCATTCCGCATGGAGGGCATCGAGGTGAGGGAACACACCCAGGCCAGCCAGGTCGCGTATATCAATGGTGAAGGGGACGGCGAATTCGTGCTCACCACGGCGCACGGCGAACTGCGCGCCGACAAGCTGCTGGTCGCCACCGGCCGCGCGCCCAACACACGCAAGCTGGCACTGGATGCGACGGGCGTCACGCTCACCCCGCAAGGCGCTATCGTCATCGACCCCGGCATGCGTACAAGCGTGGAACACATCTACGCCGCAGGCGACTGCACCGACCAGCCGCAGTTCGTCTATGTGGCGGCAGCGGCCGGCACTCGCGCCGCGATCAACATGACCGGCGGTGACGCGGCCCTGAACCTGACCGCGATGCCGGCCGTGGTGTTCACCGACCCGCAAGTGGCGACCGTAGGCTACAGCGAGGCGGAAGCGCACCATGACGGCATCAAAACTGATAGTCGCACGCTAACGCTGGACAACGTGCCGCGCGCGCTCGCCAACTTCGACACGCGCGGCTTCATCAAACTGGTGGTTGAAGAAGGCAGCGGACGACTGATCGGCGTGCAGGCAGTGGCCCCGGAAGCGGGCGAACTGATCCAGACGGCCGCACTGGCGATTCGCAACCGGATGACGGTGCAGGAACTGGCCGACCAGTTGTTCCCCTACCTGACGATGGTCGAAGGGTTGAAGCTCGCGGCGCAGACCTTCAACAAGGATGTGAAGCAGCTTTCCTGCTGCGCCGGGTGAGGACAAGGAGGTGTGCGATGAGCGCCTACACGGTATCGCAACTGGCCCATAACGCTGGGGTGAGCGTACATATCGTGCGCGACTACCTGGTGCGCGGCTTGTTACGGCCGGTGGCCTGCACCACGGGCGGCTACGGCGTGTTCGACGATGCGGCCTTGCAACGGCTGTGCTTCGTGCGCGCGGCCTTCGAGGCGGGTATCGGCCTGGATGCCCTGGCGCGGCTGTGCCGTGCGCTCGACGCAGCGGACGGCGCACAAGCCGCAGCGCAGCTTGCCGTGCTGCGCCAGTTGGTCGAGCGGCGGCGCGCGGCGTTGGCCCATCTGGACGCGCAACTGGCCTCCATGCCAGCCGAGCGGGCGCACGAGGAGGCATTGCCGTGAACGCCCCTGACAAACTGCCGCCCGAGACGCGCCAACCCGTTTCCGGCTACCTGTGGGGTGCGCTGGCCGTGTTGACCTGCCCCTGCCATCTGCCGATTCTCGCCGCCGTGCTGGCCGGGACGACCGCCGGTGCCTTCCTTGGCGAGCATTGGGGTGTTGCCGCGCTCGCGCTGACCGGCTTGTTCGTTCTGGCCGTAACGCGGCTGCTGCGCGCCTTCCGGGGCGGATCATGACGAGTTCGCAGCCCGCCGGATGGACGGCGGCCGAGTTGGCGCAGGCGGCGGCGCGCGGACAGCTTGACCTGCATTACCAGCCGCTGGTCGATCTGCGCGATCACCGGATCGCTGGCGCGGAAGCGTTGATGCGCTGGCGGCATCCGAGGCTTGGCCTGTTGCCGCCCGGCCAGTTCCTGCCGCTGGCCGAGTCGTTCGGCCTGATGCCGGAAATAGGCGCGTGGGTGCTGGGCGAGGCCTGTCGCCAGATGCACAAGTGGCAAGGACCGGCATGGCAACCGTTCCGTCTTGCCATCAATGTGTCCGCCAGCCAGGTTGGGCCAACGTTCGACGACGAGGTAAAGCGGGTGCTGGCCGATATGGCCCTGCCCGCCGAGCTTCTGGAGATCGAACTGACCGAATCGGTCGCATTCGGCAATCCAGCCCTGTTCGCCAGTTTCGACGCCTTGCGCGCCATCGGCGTGCGCTTCGCCGCCGACGACTTCGGCACCGGCTATTCCTGCCTGCAACATCTGAAATGCTGCCCCATCACCACATTGAAAATCGACCAATCCTTTGTCGCCAGGCTCCCGGATGATGCCCGTGACCAAACTATCGTGCGGGCGGTGATCCAGCTCGCGCACGGGCTGGGCATGGATGTCATTTTCAGAAGACGACTGCACCAGTTGATTGGGCGTAATGGCTGTTGTGCAGCCAGCTCCTGACAGTTCAATATCAGAAGTGATCTGCACCAATCTCGACTATGCTCAATACTCGTGTGCACCAAAGCGAGGTGAGCATGGCGACGGACACCCCACGGATTCCAGAACAAGGCGTGGCCACTCTGCCTGATGAGGCTTGGGAGCGTGCGCGCCGTCGTGCGGAGATCATCAGTCCGTTGGCGCAGTCGGAGACGGTCGGGCACGAAGCGGCCGATATGGCGGCTCAGGCGCTGGGCTTGTCTCGGCGCCAGGTATACGTTCTGATCCGGCGTGCCCGGCAAGGCAGCGGCCTCGTGACGGATCTGGTGCCCGGCCAGTCCGGTGGAGGTAAAGGTAAGGGGCGCTTGCCGGAACCGGTCGAGCGCGTCATCCACGAGCTACTGCAAAAGCGGTTCCTGACCAAGCAGAAGCGCAGCCTAGCGGCCTTTCACCGCGAAGTCACTCAGGTGTGCAAGGCTCAAAAACTGCGAGTGCCGGCGCGCAATACCGTGGCCTTACGGATCGCTAGCCTTGACCCGCGCAAGGTCATCCGCCGGCGGGAAGGCCAGGATGCCGCTCGTGACCTACAAGGTGTGGGCGGCGAGCCTCCTGCCGTGACCGCGCCGCTGGAGCAGGTGCAGATAGACCATACGGTCATCGACCTGATCGTGGTCGATGACCGCGACCGGCAACCTATTGGCCGCCCGTACCTGACCCTCGCCATCGACGTGTTCACCCGCTGCGTGCTCGGCATGGTCGTCACGCTGGAAGCGCCGTCTGCCGTTTCGGTTGGCCTGTGCCTCGTGCATGTCGCCTGCGACAAGCGCCCTTGGCTGGAAGGACTGAACGTGGAAATGGATTGGCAGATGAGCGGCAAGCCCTTGCTGCTCTACCTAGACAACGCGGCCGAGTTCAAGAGCGAGGCCCTGCGCCGGGGTTGCGAGCAGCATGGCATCCGGCTGGACTATCGCCCGCTGGGACAGCCGCACTATGGCGGCATCGTGGAACGGATCATCGGCACGGCGATGCAGATGATTCACGACGAACTGCCGGGAACGACCTTCTCCAACCCTGACCAGCGCGGCGACTACGATTCCGAAAACAAGGCCGCCCTGACGCTGCGCGAGCTAGAGCGCTGGCTCACATTGGCGGTCGGCACCTACCACGGTTCGGTGCACAACGGCCTGCTCCAACCGCCGGCCGCGCGCTGGGCCGAGGCCGTGGCGCGTGTCGGCGTACCGGCCGTCGTCACACGCGCTACTTCGTTCCTGGTCGATTTTCTGCCGATCCTCCGGCGCACGCTGACCCGCACCGGCTTTGTCATCGACCACATCCACTACTACGCCGATGGGCACTGTTGCAAATAGTCGGTGGTGATAAACTTATCATCCCCTTTTGCTGATGGAGCTGCACATGAACCCATTCAAAGGCCGGCATTTTCAGC
>NZ_JBMKIG010000029.1:0-6661 GCF_049238005.1 Enterobacter cloacae complex sp. IR5459 | reverse complement strand
ACAGGTTCAACCATATTGTTGGAGTCACCGGAATGGTCAACCATAGCGAGCTTATCCTCGGAATGGTCCGTTAGCGCTTCCTGATAGCGTCCAAGCTCCACGTACTCCTGACATGACCAACCGCCATCAATGAAATCACGAGCTTCAACAGCGTCGAAAGTGAATGATGTTTCGCCGCCAGTTGATGAGGTTAAGCCGTACAGGTCTGCTACTGGCTCAATCTGTGTTACAGGCTCTACCTTTTCGGTGACATCACCAAGATGGTTAACCATACCGAGCTTATCCTCGTGATGGTTCTTACCATCATGTGTGAGGGATACATCTGCACCCTGAAGCATGGCGGCGCGGCAGGCATTCCAGCCGACAGCTTTTCCGTGTTCAAACGAGCTGTCAAAGTCATCATCCATTTCCATCGCAGCGGGCACATATACCGGCGCTGGCGTGGCAGAGCGATACAGAAGAACATCACCCATCTCTGTTCTGGATACAGGCCATACGTCTGCATCAGAGCCAGCATTGAGATAATCAAGATTGGACTGGTCGATAACGCACACAGGCTCCGCTTCGAGCGATGCCAGCGCAATCTTCATCGCCGCCAGCGCCATCGCTGCGTCTTCGTTTACTGCGCCTGGCGTCGCATCGCGCTCTTCTTCAAGCTCCGCGATTGTCTTCAGGAGCCATTCTTTGGTTAATTCAGCCATATCCCTAATTCCCCTTGATGCTGACTTTGACGCCAACCTTACTAATCTCATCGGCGCATCTGTTCACGATACTCCGGTGAAACTCACAAAAAATTTTCGCCGACTGCGGCCCTAATGGGTGAACATCGTGCGCACTCGGAAGTACAACCTCACGCCCCTCCAGTTCAGCAATCCGTTTGCGTGCCGCTGTGAGTTCTGCCATGTGCTCACGGAGGCTGTCAGTTGCTGCCTCCAGCTTGTCCCAGTCAGGGTTGAAGTTTGCCAGTTGAGCTAACTGGTCTTTCAGGAAGTCGATGCTCTTGTCTTTGGCTTCCAGCTCATCCAGCAGCGCCACTGATCGCAGAGCCAATTTCGCAAGCATGTTTGTGTCCTTCAAGCTCATCAGCCAATGCCCAGGATTGCTTTTGCAATACTCCATATCAGCTAATTTATTGAGCCATTCAATTTTTTCTTGATTTAACGCCTGTTTGTCGATGTTGCTCATTGGGCGGCCTCCTGGCGAAGCTGGTCGGCGAAGTCGTCAGCGTTTTCACCCGAGACCCACCAGGAATCCCTGGCGTCTGAAGAGTGGGCACGCTTCGATTCTTCTTTGCACTTTGAAGCGAACATAGCCACACCATGCGCCTGAATCCTTTTCAATACCGCATCAGTTTCCGGAGTGAGCAGGTTTAAAGACTCGTCAACAGCAGTAGCAAGAGCACCATCAGTCCCGGTTTCAAATGCCTCGGACACCTCTTCGATGCTCTGTTTTAGGCAAGCATTCTCCGCAGCCAGCGCCGCGCATCTGGCATCCGCTTCAGCAAATTTACGCACGAGATATTCGGCGTTCGTTTCGTTGACCTTCATGTCACCTGGCAAGCACTTGCCACGCAGAAAACCTTCCATCTCAAATAATTTCATACCCCTTCCCTCCCCCAAACCATCAATACTCGCTTCATCGCCGCGATGTTGCGGCACTCCTGAAATATTCCGTTGGTGCAGCTGCGCGCGGTACCAGCCTGCTCTTCCGGTGTCGCCAGGCGATAAGTCACCGTTCGCCAGACCTTGCTCACGCGGACAATCTTGCGGGACCGTTCCAGATCGATAGCATTCTTCGTGATGCAGTTGATGGTCATGCCACACTCTGTGGCCACATCCTTAGCAGTGAAGGTCCGGTGCGTTTCGAGATAACGCAGAATTGCCTGTTTGCCTTTCATCGTCTTAGCACTCATAGTCAGCCTCCTGTTGTATCTGGCCGCTGTAGGTGAAATCTACCGGGTCCAGGCCTGAGTAGCGGCTGCTGAAGTGGTAGGTCTTTTCTGCCCCCGGCGCATGGCGGGACTTCACACAGATGATTTCGGTGATTCCTTTCAGTTCGGTGTTCGGGTTGTATTTCTCATCCCGGTAGATCATGAAAATCACATCGGCTTCCTGCTCGATAACACCGGACTCGCGGAGGTCAGCTGCGACCGGGCGCTTATTAGCACGTTCTTCGACCTTACGGTTAAGCTGAGCCAGTGCGATGACCGGGCAACGCAACTCTTTCGCCAGGTTCTTCAGGCCGGTGGCGATCTCCCCTACGCTGCGGTTCATGTTCTCAGGGTCAGACATGCGCATCTTCTGGAGATAATCGACGATTACCACGCCCAGTCCGCCCAGCTTCTTACTCATACGCCGCGCTTCCGCACGTACCTGGTGAACGCTCAGGGATGGCTTGTCATTGATGTAGATTGGAGAGTCGATGAACTCCTTCATGCAGTGACTAACCTTCCCCCATGCCTCGTCCATTTTCCCGCTAACCTTGCTCAGCAGATCTTCTTTGCTTACCCGCGCCCGGTGGAAAGCGACTCGCTCCGAGATTTGTTCCACTGGCATTTCGAGACTGAAGAACAGCACCGGCTTTTTGTTTTTCAGGCCTACGGTTTCTGTCACTGTGGTGCTAAACATGGTTTTCCCCATGCCAGGACGTCCACCAACGACGATAAAATCGGTGTTGTTGAACCCGCCGAATGCGCTGTCGATGGTCGCCATGCCCAGCTCGGTTTTGTGCTTCCAGATATCGCCACTGATAATCGACTGGATAGTCTCAAGAGACATGTCGATCCCGGTGGTGATGTGTTCAGTTCCGTAGTCAGCGTTGTGCTCAATTCCAGAGATGTCGGCCTGAATGCTGCCAATGATGTCAGCAATACCCTCGGTAGTTGGTTCGGACAGCTTCTGGATCCCGACCTGTAACGCCAGGGTCATACGGCGACCAAGGTACATTTCCCTAAGCTTCTCGCAGTAGCTGGCAAGGTTAGCGAACGATGGCGTGTTTTTGCTGCATTCAGCCAGGTAAGCGAATCCCCCGGCACTTTCCAGCGCGCCAAGCCGTTCAAGGTCGCTGGTCAACGTCAGCAGGTCTATCTTCTCCCCGGACTCGTTGAGGCGTTTGTAGGACCGCAGAGCAACCTTGTGAGGCGTTGCTGTGAAGTGGTCCTCAGTCAGCCCCTCAATCGCGTCAGTCGCCATGTCAACGCCGTCTGTGCGGCCCGCTGCGAGCATGATCCCGCCGATGACGGCCTGCTCAACGTACAAATCGATAAAACGGCTCATGCTTTGACTCCCTTGCGCTCACGGTGCTCGTTGATGGCCTGCTCGTAGACAGATCCCCAGTTCTTCGGATTCAGTATCCAGTCGAGAGTCAGCCATGGCTGATCGCCTCGGGTGCCGAACAGGGAAGACTTGCTAATCAGCTCGAAGGCCATTCCCATGTGCTTCAGTTCTCGCCAGTTTCCCTGGGTGGTTTTGCCGTTCCACACAGCTTCCAGGTCTCGATAGGCCGGACGGCGGCGGTTCCACTCATGCAGTGAAACGGCCTTCGAAGGGAATTTTTCATTCCAGAGCTTGATGATCTCTTCGTGCGGACAGGCTTTCGGGTTGCTTCCATGACCATCTGCCCATATCAGGGCGTCTGACAGGTATCCATCAAAGCGGGTCATACGGCACAGGTTCTCTGGCTTGAAGCTGTGACCCCAGTTCACATGGGCCCAGCGGATAACGAGTTTCAGCTCTTCAGCGGTGTAGCACTGGTCTTTGCTCTTCACCGTGGAGAGAGCTTTCTCGAAAGGCGCCAGTGCAGCACAACGACTACCCGTTAGCTCGTTGAAGTAATCCATCACTTCCTGAGCGAGTGAGTTTTCCCCCTGGGGGGATTTAGGGGGATCTTTTCTTTCTGTATTTTGTATATTGTCTTTTGTGTGTACCTCACGCTGTAAATCACGATTTACTGACGGTGTGACACTATTTGTCACAGACGGTGTAAAATATTCCATCACGTCGTTAATCTTATTTATTGCTTGTGCCACTGTGGTTTCGAACATCTCTCCGCGAATCATCTGCTCTTTCATCGCTTCATGAACCAGTGGTTCGATAGCCCCTGCGTGAAGATGGAAAGGAGAAACATAAAACACCTTAGGATTATTTCCTTCGAAGTAGTATTTAACCTCTCTTAGCCTTTCTTCCGCATCACGGGTGGTGAAGCCAATTTTCACAGGACCGAATTCATCTTCAGCAAAAACGTATATGTAACCAGCCTTGTGTTTTGTAGAGCCGTATTCTCTGCGACGCTCTGGTCTATCTACGCACCAATCTGAGATCACCTTGTTAATGCCAACCTTTCTTCCTTCGGTAACCAAGACCCGCATATTCAGCAACTCTGTTTTAGTTGAACTGCATCTTGTTCTCGGCATGCCTGTCATTTCTGAGAATTGCTCACCACTTATCCAGTCAAACGTCTTGTTAAATCCGTATGTTTTACGAATTACAGCTAGCAGGAGTTTCATCTGCCGAACGGTGAAGTTGTTAGACATAATGGCATCGAGCAAATCATTGGCGATGCGCGTATAGCCATCTTCAATATCTGCCACCTGTCGCTCCATAACCTCTTGTTGAGGTTTACGATAATCAGCTAACTTAACGACGCCCATGCTTCACCCCTGCCTGAATCAGTGCCAGTCTTGCCATGCCAACAAAGCGCTCAGCGAACGCCCGGTTTTTTGAGGCAGCGACAACCAGGCCATCTGGTGAATCTGGGTGGCGACGTTCCTCTTTTTCCTGGTACTTTTTGCGAGTTTTTGACATACTTACTCCCGTTACTTGGCGTAACACAGTGTTTGGAAGGCCTTTGAAGTGACCGCTTCAAGGGCTTTTTCTTTTCTGGTGCCTCTCACATAACCCCCAGCATCGAAGTGACCATCGTCATCAACGGCCCTACCTGCTCCGGCATGAGGCGGAACAGCGACGCTATACCCTCGCTTACCTCTTTCAGCTTCTGATGCTCTGGGGCGTCCAGCAGCACGGCCTGTTTAGCCTCTGCGAGTTCTTTCTCGGCCTCAGCCAGGCGAGACATTTTGCAATCAGCACCGATCAGGCGAGTGCGATACTCAACCGGCAGGACGGCCATGATTGCGGGCGTCAGCTGGCGCACGTTCTCGCGGTACTGCTCAGAGTCGAAACGGTTATCCAGAAAGCGAAAAAGTTTCTGGCGCGCCCTGCTGATGTCTTCCGGAAAGCTTATGGAGTTCCCGCCCTGCTCCCGGTATTCTTTGATGATCAACGCCGAAACCACGTCCTGATTGTCCAGCGCCGATGACCATGCCCGGACCGCATCGCGGATCTTTTCGTGGTCTGGCGCCGCCTTAGCTTGAGCGCGGTTTATCACCGCTCCCGGGTGTATTCCGGTATTGTGTTGATACGCAAGTGAATGCATTGCTTTCCCTTTCGTGGTTAGGGCCGCCGTTAAGCGGCTGTTGTTTTATTCGGCTCATCGCCAAAAAGAAGCCATTCAGGTTCACATTTGAGAGCCCGAGCCAGCTCAACCAAATAACGTGGACGCTTGGTGGTCCCGGCCTCGATGGCCTGAAGTGATTGCTGTTTCATACCCGCCAGTCTTGCCAACTGGTCCTGAGACAGATTCATCTCTTCACGTTTTTGCTTGAGGCGTTGAGAAATTGTTTCCATATTACCTCCACAGTTTTATCTGTATTCTGTGACAGTTATTTCTGTTTGTCAATTACAGTTTTAACTGTGACTATCAAGGCATACAGAGAGAGGGATTTATGAGCCTTGCGGATCGCGTTAAACAAAAAAGAATTGAGCTGGGATTAACCCAGACAGAAGCTGCTGAGAAGGCCGGTATCCGGCAGCAGTCTTGGCAGAGCATTGAAGATGGGAAAACTCTCAAGCCACGTAATATAATTGGAATAGCCAAGGCTCTTAAATGCGATGCTGATTGGCTAATGAACGGCGGCGCGTTTATGCCGATGGCAGAAGTCAACAGCAGGAGAGTTCCGTTGATAAGCTATGTACAGGCAGGAGCACTGGCTGAGAAAAGCCCTATTGAGGCCTTCGATGGCAGCCTTGAATACATCCTCACTGATCTGGATGTGTCCCAGCACACTTTTGCGTTGCGCATTGAAGGCGACTCAATGGAGCCAGATTTCAAGGCAGGAGACGTTATTATCGTCGACCCTGAGGTTGAGCCAACGCCTGGGGAATTCGTTGTTGCGAAGAACGGCGGAACACAGGCGACCTTCAAGAAATACCGCCCGACATGGGTAGACCCTCTCGGCTGCCAGCACTTTGAACTGGTCCCACTCAATGACGACTACCCTGTCATTAACAGCGATCACCAGCCTTTAACCATTATCGGTGTAATGATTGAGCACCGTATTTACCGCCGCAAACGCTAAAACCCCCTCTCAAACGTCTAAACAAACCGGCTTATGCCGGTTTTTTTCGTCCTTACAAAATAAATTACCCACAAATACAGAAACATATGTTTCGCACGCCATTAAATACAGTTTTGTCTGTTGACGATAATACAGTTTTATCTGTATCTTTAATCCATCGAAACGAAACATCGACAGCTGAGCGAAGTTAGCCAGCGGCGAAGTGGAGATTCGGTCAGTCGAACGGCGCGACAGTAAACCATGCGTCGG
>NZ_JBMKIG010000028.1:0-7637 GCF_049238005.1 Enterobacter cloacae complex sp. IR5459 | reverse complement strand
CCGACGCATGGTTTACTGTCGCGCCGTTCGACTGACCGAATCTCCACTTCGCCGCTGGCTAACTTCGCTCAGCTGTCGATGTTTCGTTTCGATGGGTTAAAGATAACCTTAGTTATGAGCGATGGCAATAACCTAATTTATAATATCAATCACATAAGTTATAAATTAATGATAACTAAATGAATTTATTTTTGTAAATCATGAGTGCTATGCTTAAAAAAACAGCAGGAGGGATGTGCATGGTTCTGGATGAAGAGCGTATAAGCATGAAAATTCAGGCGATGGGGCGGGCGGTGATGGAATTGTCACTGGCTGATTTACCCATGACCCAGCAAAACATCATCGACAAGCTGAAGCAGTACCGGAAGGAAACAGGAAACGTGACAGGGAAGGGAGCTAACAGGGATGCTGCGGAGTTGGTGAGGAAGGGGCAATAAAAAAGCCCGCACGGGCGGGCAGGTAGTGTTGCGATAGTTATTGTTATCAGCTTCAGGCTGGATAGTTATCGGCAGAATGGGGGATAGCTTTATGGGTGGGCAATAAAAAACCCGGCGCGGTGGCCGGGTTGTGGCATTTAGGAATCAAGATCAGGCAGCATGATTTTCTCAATCAGCGTCAAAGCCCTTTGGTCTCGTTCAGCAAAATATTTAGGAGCGTACTGAGGCAGCCACACTTCATTGAAGTGTTGTTTGAAATCTGCAAGATATTCGTTTGGGTATAGACGTACCGGGAAAGTCCGGCCATCTGGATACTCATGGTTATATGTTGGGAATGTCTTCGGCTCAATTCCCCGGTTGTCACGGAGCCATTGCGAGAAAACCCTACCTTCTGAAATATCAGGGACCATTTTTTCTGGCAGCGTATATCCGGCCTGCTCAAGTGGCGCAACCAAGTTAAACGTCAGTTCATTAAGCATAGAAAAGTGCGTATGAGGAACCCTGCCTCGGTTTGTCATATACCGCTTAAGATGAATAGGAAGTTCGGCAGGAGCTCTTTCGCCTGACATCCACTCACGTACCCATCTTGAAACTTGCACTGCAAATTTTGGAGATAGCCACTGCGCTAAATTAATTGCGATGTCTGGATGAACCCAGGTCCCTTGATTCTCTGCTCTTCCGCCTTTAAATGATTGAATTAACTCCGATATGGGAATCCCCATATCGCGTGATAATTCATCAAAAAAATCTTGTGTTGTTTTTAGTCGTGTATAGTCAGCAAGCAGTTTCCCTGCAGACTTGCACATTGCGGTGGCATTGATGTATCCGTCTTTGGTGCGAAGATGGATGACTTCTCCATCAACTTCCCTGGCGATTAACGCAAGTTGAAACTGTGTCATAAATCATCCTATTGCTGTGAAAAATAAAAATCATCTACCCAAACGTCTCTTCAGGCCGCTACCAGCTATACGCCGACCAAAACACCTTTCCTATCTCACCAGCCGCAGCTTCGTCTCTAACCAAAAGTCTCTTCCGGCCACTGCTACAGTTTGTTGTAAGCTATCGATTCGTGAATAAGCGCTTTACCCATGATGTATAGCTGGTCCTGATTTTCTTCTGTCACATACCAATCTTTGTAAGCCGGATTATCTGAAAGCACGGCTAACTGCAGGCCCTGCATCTGCAGGCGCTTGACATGGAAGTGCTGCCCGAAGACAAATGCGTATACTCCGTCAACCTTGAAGTTCCTCACCGAAACGTCAAAGAACAGGCGATCTCCCGAATGAATCGTTGGGCACATGCTGTCACCGTCTACGGTCATCACCTTCACATCATTTTGAGTGCGGTTCCCGAAAAGAGATCTGGCATGCTCAGTTGTGAACTCAATAGCATGCAGGACCTCAACAAATTCAGAAATCATAAAAGACCCCGGACCAGCGCTTACTTTCAGGTCTAAAACATCAACCCGAAAGACATCAATTGTTTCCGAGACCGGTTGGGCCGCCGATGGCACATTACCATCAATCCGCATTTCCCCCACTCCAGAACTAAGCCATTCCGGCCTTACACCCAGAGCATGAGCTAGCTCGACCATCTTACGGCTGCCGCTCGTTTTACCTGACGTCATCTTTTGAATTGCAGGCTGGGATATACCGACTTTATCAGCCAACTGTCCTTGAGATATGTCAGCGGCCGACATAGCCGCGTTCAGTCGTTCTGCAAATGTTTTCATCTTATCAATATATAACCGAGGTTATGTAGAGTAAAATAACAAAGGTTATGGACAATGCCCATAACTTGGGTTATCTTTTCATTAATCCAGTAATCGGATAGGTAAAATCCATGAACAAAGTTATTCAACGAGCTTTAGAAATCGTTGGCAGCCAGAAGCGACTCGCAGATATTTGCGGCGTTAGCCAGCCAGCGGTTCACAAGTGGCTTAACGGTGGTTCCGTATCTCCGGAAAAAGTAACAGCCATCGTAAACGCTACTGGTGGCGAGATTAAGGCACACGAAATTCGACCTGATCTTCCCGACCTGTTTCCACACCCAGAGAACCATGCCGCTTAACGGCGGCCCTAACCACGAAAGGCAAAGCAATGCATTCACTTGCGTATCAACAGAGTACCGGACTTGAACAACGTCCGTTGATTTCGATTTATCAAAGTGTTCCGCGCAATAACCGTAAGCTAATTCGAATACGGGAGGCAGTTAAGGCCTGGCAAAAAGCTACGCCGGGCCAGTCTCAGGTTCACATTTCTCAGCTGGTTGCGAAAGAGTGGCTGGCGCGCGGCGGGAAGGGGTTGTTACTGGCAGGTTCTGAACACAACACGAAGCAGAACTTCTTCCGGATGATTAACGATCCGGGCCCGAAGAACGACAAGGGGTTGATGCTATTGATCCCCGTCATTATCGACGTGATGGCGCGGGATAACGAGAAAGTGGCGAGAGAGTTCGGTCTTGTCGCAAAGACTGAGGCCGAACTGATAGCCGAGGCCATGAAAGAGTGCACTGAAGCGCATCAGGCGAAGTTACTTGGTCAGCCGATACAACGCCTTGAGAAAGAGGTGAGAGAAGCTGCTGAAGCACTGCTGCGCTTCCTGCCAACTGAATCAATCGCTGCGGTGGTGACAAGTCTGGCCGCTATGGCGCCGGGAGTTATGTGATGGGAAGTATCAAAAATGGCGAAAGCCAGTCTGCGCGAACAGAACTGGCCTTCAAATGCAAATCGTGTGCACTCATTGCAGGAGGAATAATGGCAAAAAATCCACGCTATTACCATACCGCTGTACATAAAAACATAACCCGCGACCGCTTCATCCGCTCGGTTAACCCGATTGTGGCAGAGAAGATGCGCGCCATTCTTGAAGAACTGAAACGTAAGGAGAGTGGCCGTGGGTAACGTATCCAATTTAGCCGAAGCCAGAGAGGCCAGAAGGCTCCAGAAACCGCGCACGAATGACGGTAAGGGGTTTGCCTTGCTGCACCGTAAAATTATGGATGTGCCGTTCTACAAGGACGCTGAGGCGGCTCATTTATGGGTTCACCTGCTCCTGCGCGCTAATCACGAACAGACACTGGTATCGACTGATGTCGGCGATGTGATCTGCGAACGCGGAGAGTTCATTACCGGGCGAAACACGCTGGCAATGGAAACGGGTTTGACCGCTGATCGCGTTAAATCACTGCTCCGTAAATTCAAGAATCTGGGCATGATCACCACCAAATCAAACAACCGTTTTACTGTTCTAAAAGTGGTCAAATATGACGAATATCAGTCAAATTTTTGTCCAGCCGATGTCCAGCCGGTGTCCAGCCCAAACGCAGTAGTACCAATGCCTGTGGAGGTGGAGTGTCCAGCCGATGTCCAGCCAGTGTCCACAGATAACAATATATTAAATAACTTACTACCTAACGGTAGTAAGTATGTCGCAAATGACCAGAAACCCGCTGAAGAGAAAAAGTCCCGTTTGTCATGCGATGAAGTATGGCAATGCCTGAAAGACGAACTGCCTGAAGCCCGGGGATGGAGATGCCTTACTGATGAGCGACGCAATCTGATCCGCACCTTCTGGGGTAAGGCTAACAAGATTGCCCGCAACCTGGACGGCAAGCCGATGGATATGGACGGTTTCAGAAGCTATCTGCGCTACATCGCTCAGAACTGCCGCTGGATGCTTGAAGACCGACCAGACCAGAAATCCGGGAAGACCTGGCGCCGCATGAAATTCGATAAGTTCCTGACCGAAAAGCTCTACATCGAAGTGCGCGAGGGGGATCGTGATGACCGCTGATTTCATGGCTGTACCACAAAACCTCGAGGCAGAGCAGAGCGTTATCGGTGGCCTGCTGCTGGACGATGACAACAGCGAGCGAGTCCAGAAGGTTCTGGCGATGCTCAAGCCTGAGTCGTTCTACAGCCGACCTCACCAGCTGATCTTTGCCGAGATGCGCCAGATGTTCCGCGACAACAAGCCAGTCGATGGTCTGACATTGTTCGACGCGCTTGAAGGCAAAGGGCTCGCTGAGCAGGTTGGTGGCTTTGCTTACCTTGCGGAGATCGCCAAGAACACTCCCAGCGCTGCAAACATCGTAGCTTACGCAGCATCAGTCCGGGAATCCGCAATGGAGCGCTACGGTATCAACCGCCTGACCGAAGCTACTGAGCTGCTGTATTCCCGTAACGGCATGAGCGCTACGCAGAAGTACGAGGCCATTCAGGGTATTTTCACCCAGCTCGCAGACCATTCAAAAACCGGCAGCCGCCGAGGGTTGAGATCGTTTGGCGAGGTTATGGATGACTGGGTAGCAGATCTGGAGAAACGCTTTGACCCTTCAGGCGAACAACGCGGCATGAGTACCGGTATACCGTCACTCGACCGAATGCTAGCGCCGAAAGGTCTGGTTAAAGGCTCTCTGTTCGTGATTGGCGCAAGGCCAAAGATGGGCAAGACAACCCTGTACGGGCAGATGGCGATCAACTGCGCAGTTCGTGAGAAAAAGCCAGCGCTGATGTTCAGCCTGGAAATGCCAGGCGACCAGATCCTCGAGAAACTGGTTGGTCAGAAGTCCGGCATTAATCCGAGTATTTTTTACATGCCCGCCACGGATGACGCCGATGACCAGTACCAGGGCGACTACGACGGCGACTTTAAGAAGGCGATCGCCACAGCCGGGAGACTGAGTGAAATCGACATGCTGTACATCGACGACACTCCTGGCTTGTCACTGGCGCATATCGTTACCGAAAGCCGCCGAATCAAACGCGAGAAGGGCTGCGTAGGCATGATTCTTGTTGACTACCTGACGCTGATGACCGCCGAAAAGGCCGACCGTAATGACCTGGCCTACGGGATGATCACCAAAGGGTTGAAGAACCTCGCTAAAGAGCTTGGCTGCGTCGTCGTGCTGCTGACCCAGCTCAACCGCGAACTGGAGAAGCGAGTGAATAAACGCCCGTTACCGAGCGATTCCCGCGACACAGGACAGATTGAGCAGGACTGCGACTACTGGGTTGGCATCCACCGGGAAGGTGCTTTCGATGACAGCGTGCCGCCTGGAGAAACCGAGTTAATCCTGCGACTCAACCGCCACGGCAGTACCGGCACGGTTTATTGCAATCAGATCAACGGGGCAATTTACGACACAGACCAGCAGGCCGCCGCCGCAGAACGCCGCGGGCGTGAGCAGCAGCCGAAAAAGAAAGGGGGATTCTGATGACCATAACAATCCGTGGGCAGATTCTTGCAGCCCTGCGTAATAACCCGGGCCTGAATAGTGCTCGCATTGCCACCATGATCGGCATGACCACCAAAAAGATTTCCGGCCCGCTAAGCACGTTGTTTGCTGACGGTCTGATCGAGTTCGAAGGCAAGCACGGCCAGCGGCTGTATCGTCTGACCAGCTACGGCATGAAATACGCACCGGAAACCATACCGGCCATGCCGAAGGGAAATTCGAAGCTGGTGCAGCGTACAGATACGAACGTGATCTGCCAGGAGTGCCGGAACAGTCAGGCGATGAGAAGGGTATTGATGGTTTGGGGGAGGGTAGGGGTATGAGCAATCAAGAGTTAACTGAAGTTATCGTAACAAAGTACGCGCTTTCAAGTGGTCCGTTTAAAGTTATGGCCGATGTATCACATGGCGGAACAATGGCTTCGTACAGGCTTCCTGGGTGCTATTTAACGACTGCTCACGGTAAGGATTTTTGGCTGAATGAGGCTGAAGCTTTAGCTGATTGCGAGCGTCGTCGACTGGCGAAAATAAAGTCTCTTGAGAAGCAAAAAAAGAAACTCGAAAGCATGGCTTTCCTCATTGAAGGAGCCGCCCAATGAGCAACATCGACAAACGCGCATTACGTGAAGCCGCCGCAAAACATGGAGATGACGACATCCTGGCCCTGCTGGATGAGCTGGAAGCCAAAGACAAGCAGATTGTTGAGCTGGAGGCGTTAGCGCGTGGCGTGAAGCAGTTCTCGGAGTTCCAGATTTGCCATTACGGTGCCACTGAGGACTATGCGAAGGGCTATATAGACTGCCAGAACAATTACAACAAAGTGCTGTTCGCCGCAGCCGGTAAAGGAGAGTGATCATGGCACTGACGAAAAAACAGCGCGCAGAGCTGCGTATGAAGTTCGGTGGTCGCTGTGCTTATTGCGGGTGCGAATTGCCTGAAAAGGGATGGCACGCTGACCACGTTGAAGCGGTACTGCGCAAATCAGAGCAGTGTATGAAGGCGGCTGCGAAAGGCATCTTCAAACTGAAGGCGACTGGTGAATTCTACAGACCAGGGGCGGATAGGCTGGAAAACCTATTCCCGGCATGTGCGCCATGCAACCTGCTGAAAACCTCCTATTCGCTGGAAATGTTCAGAAAGCAGGTATCTCTTCAGGTCGAGCGAGGGCGCAAGAGCAGCATGAACTTCCGAACGGCAGAGCGTTTCGGCCTTATCGAGGCAGTGGAGAAGCCAGTGGTGTTCTGGTTCGAACAGTATCAGGAAGGAGCAGCATCATGATTACCCTTACCAAAGAATGGCTCCTGACGACCATCGCGGAGCTTGAAGAAGAGCGCGATGCTGTGCCCGGCGCAGTAAACGAAGATGCGTTAATGGCGCTTGCTGCGATGAATATTGCGCTGGCATCGCTCGAAGCGAAGCCGGTGTCAGTCAACGACGATATGGCTTATGCATTCCATCATGCGATATCAGATTCATCATTAGGCTCTGACGAAGTTGAAGAAATTAAGGCTGGGTTGCGTGCTGCATTCGCTAATGTCACCGCCCAGCCAGCGCCGGCATCTGTGCCTGATGATGTCTCTGGTCCGCTTGCTCATGCCTACAAAGAGCTTACGCCTACGTTCATGCGTAACCACATCGACGTATTCGAGCGTTACGGGATTTACCCTGATGGTTCAGCAGGGATTCAGGCTATGCGCATTGCATTGGATGGCATGAACCGCCGCGCCGCCATGCTTCAGGGTGCCGATCGACCACAAAACGAACCGCAAAATATTCCGGAAAATATTCCAGCCACACAGTTTAAGCCGGTAGCAGACCTGTACGGCTTAACCTCACCAACTGGCGGTGAAACATCGTTCACTTTCGACGCTGTTGAAGCTCGCGATTTTATTGATGGCGGGTGGTCATGTCAGGAGTACGTGGAACTTGGACGCTATCAGGAAGCGCTAACGGACCATTCCGA
>NZ_JBMKIG010000027.1:0-8260 GCF_049238005.1 Enterobacter cloacae complex sp. IR5459 | reverse complement strand
CTGAAAATGCCGGCCTTTGAATGGGTTCATGTGCAGCTCCATCAGCAAAAGGGGATGATAAGTTTATCACCACCGACTATTTGCAACAGTGCCGTTGATCGTGCTATGATCGACTGATGTCATCAGCGGTGGAGTGCAATGTCGTGCAATACGAATGGCGAAAAGCCGAGCTCATCGGTCAGCTTCTCAACCTTGGGGTTACCCCCGGCGGTGTGCTGCTGGTCCACAGCTCCTTCCGTAGCGTCCGGCCCCTCGAAGATGGGCCACTTGGACTGATCGAGGCCCTGCGTGCTGCGCTGGGTCCGGGAGGGACGCTCGTCATGCCCTCGTGGTCAGGTCTGGACGACGAGCCGTTCGATCCTGCCACGTCGCCCGTTACACCGGACCTTGGAGTTGTCTCTGACACATTCTGGCGCCTGCCAAATGTAAAGCGCAGCGCCCATCCATTTGCCTTTGCGGCAGCGGGGCCACAGGCAGAGCAGATCATCTCTGATCCATTGCCCCTGCCACCTCACTCGCCTGCAAGCCCGGTCGCCCGTGTCCATGAACTCGATGGGCAGGTACTTCTCCTCGGCGTGGGACACGATGCCAACACGACGCTGCATCTTGCCGAGTTGATGGCAAAGGTTCCCTATGGGGTGCCGAGACACTGCACCATTCTTCAGGATGGCAAGTTGGTACGCGTCGATTATCTCGAGAATGACCACTGCTGTGAGCGCTTTGCCTTGGCGGACAGGTGGCTCAAGGAGAAGAGCCTTCAGAAGGAAGGTCCAGTCGGTCATGCCTTTGCTCGGTTGATTCGCTCCCGCGACATTGTGGCGACAGCCCTGGGTCAACTGGGCCGAGATCCGTTGATCTTCCTGCATCCGCCAGAGGCGGGATGCGAAGAATGCGATGCCGCTCGCCAGTCGATTGGCTGAGCTCATGAGCGGAGAACGAGATGACGTTGGAGGGGCAAGGTCGCGCTGATTGCTGGGGCAACACGTGGAGCGGATCGGGGATTGTCTTTCTTCAGCTCGCTGATGATATGCTGACGCTCAATGCCGTTTGGCCTCCGACTAACGAAAATCCCGCATTTGGACGGCTGATCCGATTGGCACGGCGGACGGCGAATGGCGGAGCAGACGCTCGTCCGGGGGCAATGAGATATGAAAAAGCCTGAACTCACCGCGACGTCTGTCGAGAAGTTTCTGATCGAAAAGTTCGACAGCGTCTCCGACCTGATGCAGCTCTCGGAGGGCGAAGAATCTCGTGCTTTCAGCTTCGATGTAGGAGGGCGTGGATATGTCCTGCGGGTAAATAGCTGCGCCGATGGTTTCTACAAAGATCGTTATGTTTATCGGCACTTTGCATCGGCCGCGCTCCCGATTCCGGAAGTGCTTGACATTGGGGAATTCAGCGAGAGCCTGACCTATTGCATCTCCCGCCGTGCACAGGGTGTCACGTTGCAAGACCTGCCTGAAACCGAACTGCCCGCTGTTCTGCAGCCGGTCGCGGAGGCCATGGATGCGATCGCTGCGGCCGATCTTAGCCAGACGAGCGGGTTCGGCCCATTCGGACCGCAAGGAATCGGTCAATACACTACATGGCGTGATTTCATATGCGCGATTGCTGATCCCCATGTGTATCACTGGCAAACTGTGATGGACGACACCGTCAGTGCGTCCGTCGCGCAGGCTCTCGATGAGCTGATGCTTTGGGCCGAGGACTGCCCCGAAGTCCGGCACCTCGTGCACGCGGATTTCGGCTCCAACAATGTCCTGACGGACAATGGCCGCATAACAGCGGTCATTGACTGGAGCGAGGCGATGTTCGGGGATTCCCAATACGAGGTCGCCAACATCTTCTTCTGGAGGCCGTGGTTGGCTTGTATGGAGCAGCAGACGCGCTACTTCGAGCGGAGGCATCCGGAGCTTGCAGGATCGCCGCGGCTCCGGGCGTATATGCTCCGCATTGGTCTTGACCAACTCTATCAGAGCTTGGTTGACGGCAATTTCGATGATGCAGCTTGGGCGCAGGGTCGATGCGACGCAATCGTCCGATCCGGAGCCGGGACTGTCGGGCGTACACAAATCGCCCGCAGAAGCGCGGCCGTCTGGACCGATGGCTGTGTAGAAGTACTCGCCGATAGTGGAAACCGACGCCCCAGCACTCGTCCGAGGGCAAAGGAATAGAGTAGATGCCGACCGAACAAGAGCTGATTTCGAGAACGCCTCAGCCAGCAACTCGCGCGAGCCTAGCAAGGCAAATGCGAGAGAACGGCCTTACGCTTGGTGGCACAGTTCTCGTCCACAGTTCGCTAAGCTCGCTCGGCTGGGTCGCGGGAGGGCCGGTCGCAGTGATTCAGGCCCTTCTGGATTGTGTTGGTCCCCAGGGCACGATTGTCATGCCCACGCACTCGGGTGATCTGACTGATCCCGCAGATTGGAGATCGCCGCCCGTGCCTGCCGATTGGGTGCAGATCTTGCGCAACGAGATGCCGGCATACGATCCGCAAACCACACCAACTCGGAACATGGGTGCAGTGGCTGAATTGTTCCGGGCGTGTCGCAAACACTTTTGGAGGCAGCTATCACCCAGCCAAGGCCGGTATTTTCATGCTTTGTTAACCTTTTGCAGTCCGAAGAGGCGCGCAAGCAAATCATTCTGGTCATTGACGGTCCAGCCGCCTGAAAAGCCAAAGCCCTTCCGCAGCCACAGCATCGCCTCGAAACCCGCGATGGTTCGCCGCGCCGTGTTAAAGGATTGGAAACCGCCGATCTTCGGCATGTTCTTCTTCACCCGGAAATGGTCGCTCTCAATCCCCTGCTGGAGATGTTTGGTCACATAATGCACGGGATCGGGATGGAGAAGCCCATCATCAACCGACGTTTTGATCGTTGACGGGAAGGTGTTGGCCCCGTCCGTCCCAATCCTGTTCGGCGACAACAAGGGTTCATCTTTAAGCATCTTTCGGAAGAACCGCTTGGCAGCGTCGAGATCGCGCTTAGCGGTCAGCAGGAAATCCACCGGATTGCCATGCTTATCGATGGCTCGGTACAGATAGCGCCATTTGCCGCGGATCTTGACATAGGTCTCATCAATCCGGACCGAGCCGCAATGGGGTCGACGAAACTGCCGCAGCCGTTTCTCGATGACAGGTGCATAAGCCAATACCCAGCGGTTGATCGTGCTATGATCGACCTCGAAGCCCCGCTCGCGAAACATCTCTTCCAAGTCACGATAGCTGAGCGGGTAGCGCAAGTACCAGGCAACCGCCTGTACAATCAGCCAGGCCTCGAAATGCCTGCCCTTGAAATCATCCTTCGACTGGCGCTTCAGCTTTTCGGCAATGGTATTCAAAATCATCGGCTCGCTCCGCAATATCAGGAGCGGCAACTTCTCTCCCCATGGTCAACATCGAGTTAACCTGAAGAATTTGCGACAAGGCCATGCGTTCCGCTCCGGAGATGTCTGGCTTACTAGGTCCCGGCGCTATGGCGATCTGAAACACGCACTCGTTCCGGCACAATCCATCGCGGAAGGCGGTCGTCTCGCTGTGCCATTGCGGCCGGAGGAATGGCTGGCAGACCGGCAAGCTCGCCTCGACATGCGGTTGCGCGAGCTTGGCCGTGCCGCTCGCGCAGGCACGATCCCGGGCGGGTCGATTGAAAACGGCGTTCTGCATATCGAGAAACTCGAAGCCGCCGCGCCGACAGGCGCCGAAGATCTGGTGCTCGATCTCTACAAGCAGATCCCGCCCACGCGCATCACCGATCTCCTGCTGGAGGTGGATGCGGCGACCGGCTTCACCGAAGCGTTCACCCATCTGCGCACAGGAGCACCCTGCGCTGACCGGATCGGGCTAATGAACGTTATCTTGGCGGAAGGGATCAACCTCGGCTTGCGCAAAATGGCGGATGCGACAAACACCCACACCTTCTGGGAATTGATCCGCATTGGACGGTGGCATGTCGAGGGCGAAGCCTATGACCGGGCGCTGGCCATGGTGGTCGAGGCACAGGCAGCGTTACCCATGGCCCGGTTCTGGGGCATGGGCACGTCGGCTTCGAGCGACGGACAGTTCTTCGTCGCTACAGAGCAAGGTGAGGCCATGAACCTGGTCAACGCGAAATATGGCAATACCCCGGGCCTGAAAGCCTATAGCCACGTCTCCGACCAATATGCGCCGTTCGCAACCCAGGTGATTCCTGCAACGGCAAGCGAAGCGCCTTACATCCTCGATGGCCTGCTGATGAACGATGCTGGACGCCATATCCGCGAGCAGTTCACCGACACGGGCGGCTTCACCGATCACGTCTTTGCCGCATGTGCCATTCTCGGCTACCGGTTCGCTCCGCGCATCCGCGACCTGCCATCCAAACGGCTCTACGCGTTCAATCCGTCGGCCGCCCCGGCGCACCTGCGAGCGTTGATCGGCGGAAAGGTCAACCAAGCCATGATCGAGCGCAATTGGCCCGACATCCTGCGCATCGCCGCCACCATTGCTGCCGGGACCGTCGCGCCAAGCCAGATTCTGCGGAAACTCGCCTCCTATCCGCGGCAGAACGAGCTCGCGACAGCCCTGCGGGAAGTCGGTCGCGTCGAGCGCACCCTGTTCATGATCGACTGGATTCTGGATGCCGAACTCCAACGGCGTGCCCAGATCGGGCTCAACAAAGGCGAAGCTCATCATGCGCTGAAGCGGGCAATCAGCTTCCACCGCCGCGGTGAAATCCGCGACCGTTCCGCCGAAGGCCAGCATTACCGCATCGCCGGCATGAATCTGCTCGCCGCCATCATCATCTTCTGGAACACCATGAAGCTCGGCGAGGTCGTTGCAAACCAGAAACGCGATGGAAAGCTGCTATCGCCCGATCTCTTGGCCCATGTTTCGCCGCTCGGATGGGAACACATCAATCTCACCGGAGAATATCGCTGGCCAAAGCCTTAGCGTAGGATTCCGCCCCCTCCCGCAAACGACCCCATCCAGAGTTAGCTGTAGAAATGATTATGCCAGTCAAGGCTTTTGAAGAATTCTGCGCACACCATCAAGTACAGCACCTAAGTACGGATGATTTTGCAAAGATTGAATATGACCGCATGAAGTGGCGATTTGGACAGGCCGGTATTAGAGAATAAAAACTCTAGTCTTTATTAAAAAATCAGGAAGATTTATATGCAAATTGATATTAAAACATCTTCAGTTAAGCCTTTAAGAAATACTTATGCTTATATTGAAAAAAGATTTGGTGATAAACCAGCTTCACGTTATCAAGAAGCGACCTACGATATTCAGGAAGAAATTAATTTTCATTACAAACCTTTATGGCAGCCTGAATTTGATCTTTACGATAAGGGCCGTACTGTAATCCAAATGAAAGATTGGTACGTGCTTAAAGATCCTCGTCAATTTTATTATGGGGTTTATACCCAAACTCGAGCTAAACAACAAGAGATTTTAGAAAGTAATTTTACGCTTGTTGAAAAACACGATTTATTAAGAAATATTTCTGAAGAAATTCTAAACAAAGTAACGAAATTACTACTCCCACTTTATTGTAAACAAGACATTTTTATCTTTTATATTCAATGGCTTATTTTCCTGCTAATTGGTAATACCATGAAAAATACCATGCTCAGAAAAGGCTTAACAATATTTTGAAAAATTGCCTACTGAGCGCTGCCGCACAGCTCCATAGGCCGCTTTCCTGGCTTTGCTTCCAGATGTATGCTCTTCTGCTCCTGCAGCTAATGGATCACCGCAAACAGGTTACTCGCCTGGGGATTCCCTTTCGACCCGAGCATCCGTATGAGACTCATGCTCGATTATTATTATTATACTCTGTACACGACAAATTTCACAGAACCCTTATCCTATCAGGATTCTGCTTTCTTAAAATTGCCAAAATTTCCTTAAACTCTTCTTTTTTCCCAAAACCAATTAAACGCTGAATCGCCATTTGAACATAGTCTAAACCATAGCGAAATAAACTCATTGAGAGTCGTCCATGCTTCTTTATTTTTATCGCTTTTTTTTGATTATGTTGCCATTCACCCGTTAAGTAACACCAACAGAAGCTTATAGCTAACACCGCAATCAATTTTTTCACTCGTCTAGGGTCTGTCAAGCGCGTATTTTCAAGATTAAACCCGCGTCCTTTGAGACAACTGAATAAGGTTTCAATTTCCCAGCGTAATGCATAATCCTGAATAGCATTGGCATTAAACTGAGGAGAAACGACGAGTAAAAGCTCTCCATTTTCTAACTGTAGTGCACTTATATATAGTTTCACCCGACCAACCAAAATCCGTCGTTTACGACATTCAATTTGACCAACTTTAAGATGGCGAAATAAATCACTAATTTTATGATTCTTTCCTAAATGATTGGTGACAATGAAGTTTTTTTAACACGAATGCAGAAGTTGATGTCTTGTTCAATTAACCATGTAAACCACTGCTCACCGATAAACTCTCTGTCTGCGAACACATTCACAATACGGTCTTTACCAAAAATGGCTATAAAGCGTTGAATCAAAGCAATACGCTCTTTCGTATCTGAATTTCCACGTTTATTAAGCAATGTCCAAAGGATAGGTATCGCTATTCCACGATAAACGATTGCGAGCATCAGGATATTAATATTTCGTTTTCCCCATTTCCAATTGGTTCTATCTAAAGTCAGTTGCACTTGGTCGAATGAAAACATATTGAAAATCAACTGAGAAATTTGACGATAATCAAAATACTGACCTGCAAAGAAGCGCTGCATACGTCGATAAAATGATTGTGGTAAACACTTGATGGGCAAGGCTTTAGATGCAGAAGAAAGATTACATGTTTGCTTTAAAATAATCACAAGCATGATGAGCGCAAAGCACTTTAAATGTGACTTGTTCCATTTTAGAGATTTGTTTAAGATAAGATATAACTCATTGAGATGTGTCATAGTATTCGTCGTTAGAAAACAATTATTGTGACATTATTTCAATGAGTTATCTATTTTTGTCGTGTACAGAGATTATTATAGAAGCCCCCATGAATAAATCGCTCATCATTTTCGGCATCGTCAACATAACCTCGGACAGTTTCTCCGATGGAGGCCGGTATCTGGCGCCAGACGCAGCCATTGCGCAGGCGCGTAAGCTGATGGCCGAGGGGGCAGATGTGATCGACCTCGGTCCGGCATCCAGCAATCCCGACGCCGCGCCTGTTTCGTCCGACACAGAAATCGCGCGTATCGCGCCGGTGCTGGACGCGCTCAAGGCAGATGGCATTCCCGTCTCGCTCGACAGTTATCAACCCGCGACGCAAGCCTATGCCTTGTCGCGTGGTGTGGCCTATCTCAATGATATTCGCGGTTTTCCAGACGCTGCGTTCTATCCGCAATTGGCGAAATCATCTGCCAAACTCGTCGTTATGCATTCGGTGCAAGACGGGCAGGCAGATCGGCGCGAGGCACCCGCTGGCGACATCATGGATCACATTGCGGCGTTCTTTGACGCGCGCATCGCGGCGCTGACGGGTGCCGGTATCAAACGCAACCGCCTTGTCCTTGATCCCGGCATGGGGTTTTTTCTGGGGGCTGCTCCCGAAACCTCGCTCTCGGTGCTGGCGCGGTTCGATGAATTGCGGCTGCGCTTCGATTTGCCGGTGCTTCTGTCTGTTTCGCGCAAATCCTTTCTGCGCGCGCTCACAGGCCGTGGTCCGGGGGATGTCGGGGCCGCGACACTCGCTGCAGAGCTTGCCGCCGCCGCAGGTGGAGCTGACTTCATCCGCACACACGAGCCGCGCCCCTTGCGCGACGGGCTGGCGGTATTGGCGGCGCTGAAAGAAACCGCAAGAATTCGTTAACTGCACATTCGGGATATTTCTCTATATTCGCGGTTCAGCAGGCATGTCCCCTTTGAGGGCGACCCGACGACAGGATAATCGACCTTATGGTGCGCAAATATTTCGGCACAGACGGTATTCGTGGCAAAGCCAACGAAGGCGCGATGACGGCGGAAACCGCCTTGCGCGTCGGCATGGCGGCTGGCCGTGTCTTTCGTCGCGGTGACCACCGCCATCGTGTCGTGATCGGCAAGGATACGCGCCTGTCGGGCTATATGCTTGAACCCGCGCTCACAGCCGGTTTCACCTCGATGGGCATGGACGTATTCCTTTTTGGCCCGCTGCCGACAACGTATAGGAAGAATAAACGCCCTTTTCACCCAAGTCCAACAGCTTTGGACCGCAGTTGACTCTTTCGACACCCCTGCGATGCAACCCAATCCGG
>NZ_JBMKIG010000026.1:0-9262 GCF_049238005.1 Enterobacter cloacae complex sp. IR5459 | reverse complement strand
GGCAGAGCCGCAGACTGGAAGACGGGAAGTTTCGGCCCTTACGGATGCCCGGAAAACCTTAGCGTACGATTTTTTCCGAATTCTGCGGGCTCCCCAATAAGACAAAAGGCTGCCTCATCGCTAACTTTGCAACAGTGCCCATTAGCGTCGTTTTTTGAGAATGGTTACAACTTTAGTGCTTTGTGTACAACTTTATTGTCTTCGGACAGTAGGACCCTCTAAAACCAATAGAATTTACGTAGAAACGCGTTTAGTAAAGGCTTTACTAATTACTAATGACTAACATATTAGCACTTTCAGATCTGTCAGCAATAACCCCGGGCGGCGAAATAATGAGAAGAGTTCTTCCGGAGAGCCTTTTCTTTCTATCTGATTGATTTTTAACACTTTTAAATGTCAGCTTTATGTAAACCTGTGGGATTTACTCCTAATTAAATCCCATAGTATGAAAATTAGGCATTTGCAAACCTTAATGACGTGACGTTGTCACGTAAATCAATGGAATTTAGTCTCTAGTAAAGAGTTAACTAGTGACTAACTGCCTGATCGGTGTGCTTGAACGGTGCACTTCAGGCCGGATATAAAAATTGATGAGAGATATACAGAAAATGATGGACCGGCTTAATAAGCCAGCCTTTCTTGGGATGATTGATGATGTTGAACACGCTATAAAGCGAAAATGCCCCTTTTTAACCTATAGGTTGGGCACTATGAGTAAGATACAATCAAATCGCCAGTCAGATGGCTAATTTCATTTTGACCAAAGCGGGCTATTTCAAGCGTTATCGCTGAGACGAGGCTTCAATGACAAGTACACTTGACCCATCACACAAGCAAATTGAAATGTGGCGCAGAGCTACCGGTTCCGAAGGTGGACTCAACGAATACCGCAACTGGGTTCTGGAAAATAGTATGAGATTTACAGCATACGGTATCCATACCGTTATCGTCGAAGGTGAGGCGAAGCATATAACAGCGCTTGATGATGTTACCCTCTGTAACGAGTGGGCGAAGCTTAAAAGAGAAAACAATAGGCTTTACGCAGCAAATGAAAAAATTTGCTCTGGCTGGCGTGGTTTTGTGTTGCGTTTGTTAGGAATAACACTGTCATGCAGAAAACCGGTCATCTTACTGGGGGCAGACGCGAAGAATCAAAATGATGCCGTGAAAGGGGCTGATTTGTAATTTTCAGGCGAGCCCACCGTTCTTAGAAAGCTGTTCTATGGGTATGTAAGGAAGATAATGTTCTCTGAACGCTCAGTACACTTAATCACTTCCTGTACAAAGGGCAAGAATCATCAGGGCCACGTCTGGCCGACATTGGACATAGATCCAAAACAAACCCCGGACGACGCAGCATATGCCTGGAGTAACATTGTAGACGACGCCAGAAGTAATCAGGCGGTACCGGCATTGTCCTTGTATTCAGGTAATCACTGGTCTACGGCAAAGGAAATTTTAAACTCAACCAGAAATCTGGAGTTGTGGATAATCTCTGCCGGGATGGGGTTTTTAAATAGTCGAGATCGGGTGCCCTCTTACGAGGCGACATTTCATCAAGTACCATTCAGGCATGATCTCTGGTGGAAAGCCATCACAAAATCACTAGGAAAGCATAACCGTTGCGCAACTATAAGCCAGTTAATGCAGTCCAGTCCGAATGATGAATATTTGATTGCGGCTTCGCCTGTTTATATTTCTGCTGTCCAGAATGACATCCTGAAGGGCATTGAGAGTTTGACTCATCCTCTTACGCAACTAACGATCGTGACATCAGGGGCATATGCTGGCCCACTTGAAGAATACTTAATTAAGAGTTCTTCTAGGATGATGAAAGAGCTAGAGTGCAATATGGTGTGCCTGAATATAAAACTGGCTCAATACATACTTAAAAGTGGTAGTCGTTAGAACTAGACTGTTAATGATACAATTCTCCTGTTATTTTATTTTTATAAAAGGTCTCAAATATGCTCAAAAACAGATTTTCTTTATTGTGTCTTGCTGTGGCATCGTCACTTACTCTTACTGCTTGCGATGTAGTTGATGCTGCCTATGACGAGACTTTAAATGATAATGCACCCGAAATTGTAATAGCTGGAGGATTCAAAATTGATATCCAAGGTAATGCAGTTCCGGTTGAGGGATATGATAATTGCTCTTTGAATACTCTTCAGGGAAGCGTTGATACGGATAAATCAAATTGTATTGTTCTGGATAGAACACGTAAAAAAGTACCGGTTCTAGTTCATTTGTCATCCGGTCCCGTCAAAGAAGAATGGAAGATCGAGCACCAGGTTGAAAAAACCAAATCCGGCAAAAATTTCATCCAAACTCGTATGATTAGACCTGACGGTAACTTTGTAGTGCCTGCATCCTCAGAACGAGGGATCTTTAGTGGCAAACATTACAGTCAAGCCAGCTAAGTCAAGTCTATCCGTTCAAACAGAAAAAGGTTTCTTAAAAATGACGTTATCCGCTGCATTGCAAGGCACTTTTAAAGAGATGAGGAAAGACAATACAGTAGGCATCACAGTTCAAACTTGTTCAGATATTTTTGACAGCAATGTTCCTCCGGCTTATGTTTTCTGGCTTTATCGTCTCAAAGCGGGAGAAACTTTGCCGCGCGGAAGGTTCTTCAGAAAAAGAAAGCCAATCATCAATGTTATGGCAGTTGTTCATGATGCTGCATTCGAAAAATAACTGCGCTATCAGGAAAGTTACTTTTATGAACGTAATTGCAGCTGGAATTTTTTGCTTTATTTTTTACCCTACAGCTTTCGCTTATGCTTGTTATAAAAAGAGATGGCTAGAGTGGATTTTTCTTACTTTAATTATAATTTTTGCTTCTGCCATTTCGATTCAACAATACAATGAAGCGAATTTTGTAAGTGAGTTAAATTACCCTATGTTTATCTCCGCCATATATGGCCTGTCACTGGCATGGTTTCCTTTTCCGATTGCTTATGTTGTTCTGCGCTTCCTTCTTGATGATTTACAGCATGAGTACCCTAAACAGTGAGCAGATTTTAAGACTCATGAACAACATCGAAAGCACGAAACAGTCTGCACAAGGAAGATAAGGAGTATTCTTAGCAAGATATCTTTGTACCTGAAGACATAAAGCTGGCATCTTTTTCCTTATAGAGTGTATTATGATTAAGTAAATCCTTATCAAAGAATTAGAAAGTGAGGTCGTATGTCTGAAGCACTCAAATCGTTAAACAATATTCGTACTCTTCGCGCCCAGGGCCGCGAGCTGCCTTTAGAAGTACTTGAGGAAATCCTCGAAAAGCTTAATGTCATTGTTGATGAGCGTCGTCAGGAAGAATCATCCAAAGCTGCCGAACTGCAAGCTCGTCAGGAGAAACTTGACGCCCTGCGTAAGTTAATGGAAGAAGATGGTATCAACCCGGAAGAGCTGCTTGGCTCATTCCAGGCCAAATCTACGGCTACCAAGAAAAGCCGTGAACCACGCCCGGCCAAATACTCATTTACTGATGAAAATGGCGAAACAAAAACGTGGACTGGACAGGGCCGTACCCCCAAAGCTCTGGCAGAACAAATTGCAGCCGGTAAAAGTCTTGATGATTTCCTGATCTAACTTTTGCCACCAGTTTTGATAGAGGCCACTTCGGTGGCCTTTTCTCATACGGAATCAATTTCAGGTACAGAACATATGAAAAATTCAGAACCTAAGAGCTGTGATCCCTATGTGGACAGTTTGATTAGAAATGCAGATGCAAAGGAAGCCAGGTCATTTCTCAAAATATTGAAGCCCTTACCATTCCTTATCGTTATCATCGCTGTATTCTTTTTTTGGGTATCGTTTTCCCGTTTATTATCCCAGGTCGCGTAAAACCTTTTTAAAGACTCTTCTTTACCAGATATGCTCCCTCACCGGGATGGTTTCAACCTCTTCAGTTTCCCATATTGGCAAAACCTTCAGGAAATAAGACGATACCCTCCACGCTTTCCATTAAAGCGGGATGACGACGCCCAGTTCTTACGACCAGACTCCACGTTTTCGATTAGGATGCCTTTGGGCCCTTCTAACGAGGCCACCTCAACAACTCGCACTTTCCGGATCAGTCTTGGATCCACTTCTTCCCAGATCTGGCCAACTGTAATATCTTTTTGGGTTTGCATTTAATCTCTCGCTGTCATTTAGTGAACAAGACTAATCCTCGCCGTGGTTCAGCTTATGGCTTTATTTACGCTGACGATCCTTAGCCTTAAATTTTTGCCATCGTATCCGAAGGTTTTCGATGTTAACCGGAACCTGCATGCGTGTCGTCTCTATCTCATTCCCATGCCATTTCAGGAGATCATCATCCAACTCCCGGGCCTCCCGGCTGAAGTAAATTTTCATAGTGTCAGGGTTTATGGCGCAATGGTCATTGTCGAACAGTGTATGGATATCACGGCGAAGTAAAATTCCGTTCGTTACGTCGGGAATGCCTTCTTCATGACGTGGCGTTAAGTGCGCGGCCTCAGTACGCCAGGGGGACCTTACGCCGGTGACAACACATCGCCCGTAGCAATTCAACCTAACATCCCGGGCGAAAGGACCTTGGTCAGGACTGGTGACAGAAGTACATTCCTGGCCCTCTTTGTAGATACGCTTCGGGAAGTCGATAGTGGTTTGAGCTGTTTGGGAAAGTGACACATACGTAACCCCTTTGTATCTCTTTATCCCACCATTAAAAGTGGTAGGAATCGAGCTGGTTATGGCCACCAGTTTCACATCGCCCATTTCGACGATCTTAAGGCTCTTATTAGCGGCTACATGTAACTGGATGAATTTACCTACGTACACATCATGGTTCTCATCTTGTCTTTCAACACACAGGGGTCGTCTCAGAATTCGGAAAATAAAGCACGCTAAGGCGTAGTCACCCCGTGACTCCCCCGCGCCGATGCAGCGAGCTTCGTTCCGTCTTGCAGTGACGCAATCAGCGGGCAGGAAACGTTCCCTTTCCGCGCATGGCAGGCGCACACCAGTTCAGACAGCACGGCCTCCATGCGTGCCAAGTCGGCCATCTTCTCGCGCACATCCTTGAGCTTGTGCTCGGCCAGGCCGCTGGCTTCCTCGCAATGGGTGCCATCCTCCAGCCGCAGTAGCTCGGCGATTTCGTCCAGGCTAAAGCCCAGCCGCTGGGCCGATTTCACGAACCGCACTCGTGTTACATCCGCCTCGCCATAGCGGCGAATGCTGCCATAGGGCTTGTCTGGCTCCGGCAGCAGGCCCTTGCGCTGGTAGAACCGGATGGTCTCCACATTGACCCCGGCCGCCTTGGCAAAAACGCCAATGGTCAGATTCTCAAAATTAATTTGCATATCGCTTGACTCCGTACATAACTACGGAAGTAAGCTTAAGCTATCCAAACCAAATTTGAAAGGACAAGCGTATGTCTGAACCACAAAAGTCTGAACCACAAAACGGGCGCGGCGCGCTCTTCGCCGGTGGGCTGGCCGCCATTCTTGCGTCGGCCTGCTGCCTGGGGCCGCTGGTTTTGATCGCCTTGGGGTTCAGCGGGGCATGGATCGGCAACCTGACGGTGCTGGAACCCTATCGCCCGATCTTCATCGGCGCAGCGCTGGTCGCGCTGTTTTTCGCCTGGCGGCGCATCTACCGCCCGGCGCAAGCCTGCAAACCGGGTGAGGTCTGCGCGATTCCCCAAGTGCGAGCTACTTACAAGCTCATTTTCTGGATCGTGGCCGCGCTGGTCCTGGTCTCGCTCGGATTTCCCTACGTCATGCCATTTTTCTATTAATCACAGGAGTTCATCATGAAAAAACTGTTTGCCGCCCTCGCCCTCGCTGCCGTTGTTGCCCCCGTGTGGGCCGCCACCCAGACCGTCACGCTGTCCGTGCCTGGCATGACCTGCGCCTCTTGCCCGATCACTGTCAAGCACGCGCTTTCCAAGGTTGAGGGCGTGAGCAAGACCGACGTAAGTTTCGACAAGCGCCAGGCCGTCGTCACCTTCGACGATGCCAAGACCAACGTCCAGAAGTTGACCAAGGCGACCGAGGACGCGGGCTATCCGTCCAGCCTCAAACGCTGATCCGTTAACCGAACTCGGGAGCGACACATGGGACTCATCACGCGCATCGCTGGCAAAACCGGCGCGCTCGGCAGCGTCGTTTCCGCGATGGGCTGCGCCGCCTGTTTTCCTGCCATCGCCAGCTTTGGCGCGGCCATCGGACTGGGCTTCTTGAGCCAGTACGAGGGGCTATTCATTGGCATCCTGCTGCCGATGTTCGCCGGCATCGCGTTACTCGCCAATGCTATCGCTTGGCTCAATCATCGACAGTGGCGACGCACGGCGCTCGGCACGATAGGCCCGATCTTGGTGCTGGCAGCGGTGTTTTTAATGCGGGCTTACGGCTGGCAGAGCGGTGGACTGCTCTATGTCGGCCTGGCCTTGATGGTTGGGGTGTCGGTCTGGGATTTCATCTCGCCAGCACATCGCCGCTGCGGGCCGGACAGCTGTGAATTGCCAGAACAACGTGGCTGACGGCAACAGCCGTAGCCACCACAGAAAAGGAAAAATACATGACCACCCTGAAAATCACCGGGATGACCTGCGACTCGTGCGCGGCTCACGTCAAGGAAGCCTTGGAGAAAGTGCCCGGCGTGCAATCGGCGCTGGTGTCCTATCCGAAGGGCACAGCGCAACTCGCCATTGAGGCGGGCACGTCATCGGATGCGCTGACTACCGCCGTGGCCGGACTGGGCTACGAGGCAACGCTTGCCGATGCGCCACCGACGGACAACCGCGCCGGCCTGCTCGACAAGATGCGCGGCTGGATAGGGGCCGCTGATAAGCCCAGTGGCAACGAACGCCCGTTGCAGGTCGTCGTCATTGGTAGCGGTGGAGCCGCGATGGCGGCAGCACTGAAGGCCGTCGAGCAAGGCGCGCAGGTCACGCTGATTGAGCGCGGCACCATCGGCGGCACCTGCGTCAACGTCGGTTGTGTGCCGTCCAAGATCATGATCCGCGCCGCCCACATCGCCCATCTGCGCCGGGAAAGCCCATTCGACGGCGGCATGCCACCCACACCGCCGACGATCTTGCGCGAGCGGCTGCTGGCCCAGCAGCAGGCCCGTGTCGAAGAACTCCGTCATGCCAAGTACGAAGGCATCCTGGACGGCAATTCAGCCATCACCGTTCTGCACGGTGAAGCGCGTTTCAAGGACGACCAGAGCCTTATCGTTAGTTTGAACGAGGGTGGCGAGCGCGTCGTGATGTTCGACCGCTGCCTGGTCGCCACGGGTGCCAGCCCGGCGGTCCCGCCGATTCCGGGCTTGAAAGAGTCACCCTACTGGACTTCCACCGAGGCCCTGGCGAGCGACACCATTCCCGAACGCCTTGCCGTAATCGGCTCGTCGGTGGTGGCGCTGGAGCTGGCGCAAGCCTTTGCCCGGCTGGGCAGCAAGGTCACGGCCCTGGCGCGCAATACCTTGTTCTTCCGTGAAGACCCGGCCATCGGCGAGGCGGTGACAGCCGCTTTCCGTGCCGAGGGCATCGAGGTGCTGGAGCACACGCAAGCCAGCCAGGTCGCCCATATGGACGGTGAATTCGTGCTGACCACCACGCACGGTGAATTGCGCGCCGACAAGCTGCTGGTCGCCACCGGCCGGACACCGAACACGCGCAGCCTGGCATTGGAAGCGGCGGGGGTAGCCGTCAATGCGCAGGGGGCCATCGTCATCGACAAGGGCATGCGCACCAGTAGCCCGAACATCTACGCGGCCGGCGACTGCACCGACCAGCCGCAGTTCGTCTATGTGGCGGCAGCGGCCGGCACTCGTGCGGCGATCAACATGACTGGCGGCGATGCGGCCCTGGACCTGACCGCAATGCCGGCCGTGGTGTTCACCGACCCGCAGGTCGCCACCGTGGGCTACAGCGAGGCGGAAGCACATCACGACGGGATCGAGACCGACAGTCGCCTGCTAACACTGGATAACGTGCCGCGTGCGCTTGCCAACTTCGACACACGCGGCTTCATCAAGCTGGTCATCGAGGAAGGTAGCGGACGGCTCATCGGCGTGCAAGCGGTGGCCCCGGAAGCGGGTGAACTGATCCAGACGGCGGTGCTCGCCATTCGCAACCGTATGACCGTGCAGGAACTGGCCGACCAATTGTTCCCCTACCTGACCATGGTCGAAGGGCTGAAGCTCGCGGCGCAGACCTTCAGCAAGGACGTGAAGCAGCTTTCGTGCTGCGCCGGATGAGGAAAAGGAGGTGTTCAATGAGCGCCTACACAGTGTCCCGGCTGGCCCTTGATGCCGGGGTGAGCGTGCATATCGTGCGCGACTACCTGCTGCGCGGATTGCTACGGCCGGTCGCGTACACCACGGGCGGCTACGGCTTGTTCGATGACACCGCGTTGCAACGGCTGCGCTTTGTACGGGCTGCCTTCGAAGCGGGTATCGGCCTGGACGCACTGGCGCGGCTGTGCCGGGCGCTGGATGCTGCGGACGGTGACGGTGCGTCTGCGCAGCTTGCCGTGTTGCGGCAACTCGTCGAGCGTCGGCGCGAGGCCCTGGCCAGCCTCGAAATGCAACTGGCCGCCATGCCAACCGAACCGGCACAGCACGCGGAGAGTCTGCCATGAACAGCCCAGAGCACTTGCCGTCTGAGACGCACAAACCGATCACCGGCTACTTGTGGGGCGCGCTGGCCGTGCTCACCTGTCCCTGCCATTTGCCGATTCTCGCCATTGTGCTAGCCGGCACGACGGCCGGCGCGTTCATCGGGGAGCACTGGGGTATTGCAGCCCTCACGCTGACCGGCTTGTTTGTCCTGTCTGTGACGCGGCTGCTGCGGGCCTTCAAGGGAAGATCATGACCGCTTCCCAGCCAGCCGAGAGTGGGCAGCTTTGAGCTTCGCTACCAATCTGGAGGAGTACCACCATGAACGCAAACGCCCCGAACACTGCCAGTTGCACCACCTGCTGCGTATGCTGCAAAGAAATTCCGCTCGATGCCGCCTTCACCCCGGAAGGCGCGGAATACGTCGAACATTTCTGCGGGCTGGATTGCTATGAACGCTTCCAGGCACGCGCCAAGGCCGCGACAGAATCTGACATTGCGCCTGTCCCTGGCGGTTCGCAGCCGTCAGATTGAGGCATACCCTAACTTGATGTCAGATGCCATGTGTCATTTTCAGAAGACGACTGCACCAGTTGATTGGGCGTAATGGCTGTTGTGCAGCCAGCTCCTGACAGTTCAATATCAGAAGTGATCTGCACC
>NZ_JBMKIG010000025.1:0-13197 GCF_049238005.1 Enterobacter cloacae complex sp. IR5459 | reverse complement strand
GCCGTTATAGGTGGCGACCTCTCTCGGGCGGCTTTTCTGTGAGACAGGCTCACTTTCTAAAAGGTAAAGACGCTATGAATAATCCGTCAGTTATTCCGGCCTTCGACTTCCAAGAAATGGTGCAAGCCAAAAACGGAGAGGTAGTTACCACATCCAGAAAAGTTGCCACTTACTTCGGCAAGCGACACGGCGATGTGCTCAGGAAAATCGAGCAGGTTAAGGCCGATTGCTCGAGGGAGTTTAGCCAACGCAATTTTGCGTCGGCTGATTATATCGATGAGCAGGGTAAGGTTCGCCCGATGTATAGCCTGACGAAGGATGGCTGGATCATGGTTGTGATGGGATTCACCGGAAAAGCTGCTGCGGCTATCAAAGAAAGCTACATTTCAGCGTTCAACTGGATGTCTGAGCAACTTAGCCGTCGTCTGGCCATGGGTGAAGAAATGCAGCACCGCTACGCCATTAAAGAAACGCGCTCAAAGCTGAAAGGCACGATCGGCAGCCGGTTGATGAACGAACGGAAGAAGGAAAAACGCGTGCTGAGGCTCGAACATGAGCACATCATGCAGGTAACGCAGCCGGAGCTGTTGATAAACTAAGCAGGCCATTACAAAGCCTATCTGCGGGTGGGCTTGATAATGCCGTAGCGCTCTAAAAGATGAAGCCTTTTCGATAGGCAAACTGTTTTGACGATCTCGTTGATTGATGGCGAGATGGCAATTACAAATGAAATTAATAAGCTTGTGGACATGTAACCTCCTATAGGAAAACGAGGCAGACGAGTTCTGCTTCTATAGTGGTCTCTAATTATTTTGCTGCGGATCCCTTCCATCAGGAGCGGTCTTTAATGCAGAAATCACCTTGTCCAACATGTTGGACTTCACAAGCGGATAAAGAGGCACTCAATGTCCGACATCTACCAAATCACGCTAACCACCACATCAAAAGAAACCTTCACTGGCCTGATGAAACGAAGCCAACCTGAAATCGTTAACGGGTTCGTAGCACTGGCGACTGATACAGGTGAGTGGCGTTACTTCCGGCCTGACAGTGTGGATCAGTTCCACTTTGTGCCGGTGGCTGATGATTCAAATGACGAGGCGGCAGACAGTAATTAGTAGCCGCCATCGTATGACGTGAATTAGAGTTTTGCGCCGGATGTACGGGAAGCGATAACTTTTGCTGCTGCAAGTTTTGCTTTACCTGAATCACTCTGTGTTCCAGAGTCAAAGGCTTTGAAATTATCTTCAATCGTGCTCACAACCTTATCTTTTATCTCAACAGGCAGAGCATAAAAAATCGATTGGAACATGACTTCATAGGCTAATACTCGCGATTGCAAATCATTAATTACTTCTTCAACTGACTTCATCTTAACTCCTTGGGATAAGTAAATGGCACTCACCGACAAACAAGAGATGTTTTGTCGCGAGTACCTCATCGATTTAAACGCCACGCAAGCGGCTATTCGGGCGGGGTACAGCGCAAAGACAGCTAACCGTACCGCGTCTGAAAACCTGTCAAAACCTGACATCCAGTCCAGAATTGCCGAACTTAAAGCGCAACGCAATGATCTGGTTGGCATAAATGCGACATACGTCCTGAATCGTCTTGTTGAGATAGACCAGATGGACGTGCTCGACATCCTCAAAGACGACATGAGTCTGAAGCCAGTAAGCGAGTGGCCTTCATCCTGGCGAAGATATTTGAGCGGCTTCGATGTGGCTGAGATGTTTGAAGGCCGTGGGGAGGAGCGTGAGATGATCGGGCTGCTCAAGAAAATTAAGTGGCCTGATAAAGTCAAAAACCTCGAGCTGCTCGGGAAGCACATAGATGTGATGGCTTTCAAAGAGCAGGCCACTCATGAACACACAGGCAAGAACGGCGGGCCAATCGAAATGGCTGCACTGACCAAAGAAGAGTATAAGGCTGCCCGGCGGGAGATGTTGGAGGATGACGACTGCTGAGCAAAGGGCATTTGCCCGTAAGGTTGAATGCGAAGAGGATGGGCTTTACTACGCTCGATACTTCTTTAAGCAGCGCACCGGCGGAAAGATGATTGTCGCGCCTCACCATAAGGTGATTCAGCAAACGCTGGACCGCGTCATTGATGGTGAGATTCAGCGCCTGATCATCAACGTCCCGCCTGGGTACACAAAAACGGAATTGGCGACCATCAATATGATGGGACGAGGGCTGGCGCTGAACTGCCGGGCCCGTTTCATGCACCTGTCCTATTCGCACAACCTGGCGCTGCTGAACTCCTCTACCGCGCGCGGAATGATTAAGTCGCAGGCATACCAATCCATGTGGCCGATGGCGCTGCGCGATGATGCTGACAGCAAGGCGATGTGGTGGACTGAGCACGGCGGCGGCGTTTATGCGTCATCGGCAGCAGGACAGGTTACCGGCTTTCGTGCCGGGCATATGGAGCCGGGCTGGCAGGGAGCGCTGATTATCGATGACCCGGTAAAGCCTGATGACGCTTACTCTGAGATCGTCCGCGACGGGGTCAACAACCGTTTTAACGAGACAATCAAATCACGACTGGCGATCGAGACGACGCCGATGATTGTCATCATGCAGCGGATCCATTACCACGACCTGAGCGGCTATCTTCTGCGGGGCGGGAGTGGTGAGAAATGGCATCACCTGAATCTGCCGGTGATTATCGACAATAGTCAGCCATACGCAGCGCAGTACCCTGAAAACTCACACGCTATACCGATTGACCATGGCTTACCTGACGGCTGGCTGTGGCCTTTTAAGCATAATGAATCGCACCGCGTATCCCTGTTCTCTCACCGGCGCACCGCCGAAGCGCAGTACATGCAGAAGCCTCGCAGGTTTAATGCTGAAGGAGCCCTGTGGACAGAAGTTATGATTAGCGCGTCACGCGATCTGCAAATTCATCACGATAAGGTTCGCTCTGTCGTGGCGATTGACCCACAGGCAACAAACAGCGACGAAAGCGATGAAACAGGCATTGTCGCTGCCAGCTCATATGGTGCCGGTGACAAAAAGCAGTTCTCTGTGGATGGTGATTACAGCGGCAAATATTCACCTGCTGGATGGGCCAAGAAAGCCATATCAGCCTATGAGCAACACGAAGCTGACGCGATAGTCATTGAGACGAACCAGGGTGGAGACATGGCGGAGGAGACACTCCGCAACGCCGGGTTCAAAGGTCGCATCATTCGTGTACATGCCAGCAAAGGTAAGTATGCCCGCGCGGAGCCGATATCGGCGCTCTACGAACAGGGGCGAGTGGCAAATCACGGCAATCTCTACGTGTTGGAGAACCAGATGATGGAATACATCCCCGCCACCGCGAAGAAATCACCTGACCGCCTCGATGCGATGGTTTACGCACTGACTGAACTGAATGGATCTCAACCTGTGGGGATGATGATTCCGAAACGCCTTCGCTAACCAAACGGACAAACCATGACTGACAAATTAACTCTCGCCGTCAACCATGCGTTGAACGATGCGCGGATGGCGCGCGCCCGTATGGGGCTGATGGCGCCTACAATGGGGCTGGACAATAAGCGCCATTCAGCATGGTGCGAGTATGGCTTCCCTGAGCAGGTAACCTACGAAAACCTCTACGCCCTGTACCGGCGCGGAGGTATCGCTCACGGTGCAGTTGAGAAGCTGGTGGGTAAGTGCTGGCAGACGAACCCGGAAATTATCGAGGGTGACGACGCCGACGAGAGCGAGGGCGAAACCACCTGGGAGAAGAACACCAAAAAGGTTTTCACAAAGCGCCTTTGGCGGGCTTTTGCTGAAGCCGACCGCCGCCGCCTGGTCGGCCGTTATGCTGGCATCCTGCTGCACATCAATGATTCAAGAACGTGGGATCAGCCGGTTGTTCGTGGGAAGTCACTAAAAAAGGTTACGATCGCATGGGCTGGGTCACTAATAGTCAGCGAGTGGGTTACTGACCAGAAATCGGCAGATTACGGCCAGCCAAAGCAGTGGAAATACGTTGAGAGTCTGCCAAACGGCGGGACGAATCAGCGCTTTGTACATCCTGATCGCGTCTTCATCTTGGGCGACTACTCGAATGATGCAATTGGCTTCCTTGAGCCACCTTATAACGCCTTTGTCAGTCTCGAAAAGGTAGAGGGCGGTTCTGGTGAATCGTTCCTTAAAAATGCCTCAAACAAGCAGGCAATCAACTTTGAAAAGGACATCGACTTTTCTAATTTGGCTTCGTTGTATGGCGTATCGGTAGATGAGCTTCAGGAGCGCTATAACGAAGCAGCCAGAGAGCTGAATATTGGTAACGATGTACTCCTGATCACCCAGGGCGCGCAGGTTACCTCAATGGTATCTGCTGTTTCAGACCCTGGGCCTACTTACGATGTCAACCTACAAACCGCTTCAGCTGGGGTAGACATCCCGGCGCGCATACTGGTTGGCAATCAGCAGGCTGAGCGCTCGAGTACAGAAGATCAGAAGTATTTTAACGGTCGCTGCCAGTCACGCCGCGGTGACCTGTCATTCGAAATAGAAGACTTCAGTGACAAGCTAATCGACCTGAAAATCATTGATGATGTCAGCGAGAAGACTGTTATCTGGGATGACCTGAACGAGCAGACCGGTACTGAGAAGCTCGCCAATGCCAAAACCATGGCAGAGATTAACCAGACGTTCCAGGGCAGCGGAGAGAATCCGGCCTTCAGTCGCGAAGAAATTCGCACAGCTGCCGGTTATGAAAACGTCGATGAATTCCCGTTAGGAGAAGAGGATGGCGACGAAGAGGACCAAGCCACCAATTCTACCGCGTAACTATGAGGATCCGACCGGAGCTGATGCGCTGGAGCGCCGGGCAATGAAAGACTTCGCCAGGCGAATGAATAAGATTGGCAAAGCGTACAAATCAGCACTCGAAAAAATACCTTCCTCCCTTGCAGTAAACGCCAGATACGAATACCAGCTAAACCCAACGCTACTCTCCATCATTCTGAACGATGCCAGTTACCTGGTGGATCAGGTGCTGCTTGAAGGTGGCGACTACGACCTGTGGTTTTACGAGTACATCGATCTGGCTTCGGAGAAGGGGACCGGCCAGTCGTTCTACAACCTCAGCCAGCAGTCGCCGGTGTACGCCGCTGGTCGTGAATCGTTAGCGTCCATCCTCGCAAGCGACCCATATCAGCAACGTATGGCGCTGGTGCATGCGCGTGTATTTGAGGAAATGAAGGGGCTGACTGCTGACGTTAAGCGAGATATGGCTCGCGTGCTGACTGATGGCGTGGGCCGTGGTCTCAATCCGCTGGACATTGCCCGCAACCTGACAGACCAGACCGGTATCGAGAAGCGCCGGGCGAACCGAATAGCGCGCACTGAAGTGACTACCGCGCTGCGCCGGGCTAAGTGGGATGAAGACCAGGAGGCTAATGATCTCTTCGGTCTGAAAACGCTGCTGGTTCACATCTCGGCGCTGTCACCAACAACCCGTCATACGCACGCTGTGCGTCACGCGCACCTTTACACCAATGAAGAGGTGCGTGACTGGTACAGCAAAGATGGTAACTCCATCAACTGCAAATGCAGCCAGCAGTCGGTGCTGGTGGATGCGGACGGTAAGCCGGAATACCCGGACACCATCACGAAACTCAAACAGGAATATAAATCGATGCAGGCGCGCGGTTACGCCTGGGCGGAGAAATAACTATGCCTATGCAGGTCAACATCACCACGAAGGTGAATAGCCAGTCAATCCGGCGCGAAACGTACAACGGGCGTGAGCACCTGGTGCTGCCGAGCTACACGCTGCCGGCGAACGTCGTCATGAATGGCGGCTTGTACACGGCGGAAGAAATCGACGCGCACTATCAGGGGCTAGAAGGAACCCTGGCACCGCTGGGTCATCCACAGGTTAACGGCCAGTTCGTGTCTGCATTCTCTCCAGAAGGGCTGTGCACAGGATTCGTTGGGGCGTGGAACCGAAATGTTAAGAAGTCCGGCAATCGAATCTACCTCGAGAAATGGGTTGATGTATCTAAAGCTGAGGAGTCACCAGGTGGTCGCGAGCTACTTGAGCGTGTTGCAGCTATCGAGCGTGGCGATGACGTACCGCCCATTCATACCAGTGTCGCCGCTTTCCTCGACCAGCTTGAGCCTAACGAACAACAGAGAGCTACGGGCGCCGAGTGGGTGGCGAAGATTCACAGCATGGACCATGACGCCATTCTGTTGCATGAGGTTGGCGCGGCAACCCCTGAGCAGGGAGTTGGCCTGATGGTCAATGCCGATCTGGCTCAACCGCTCAAGGCTAACTCGGGCGCGCTGGTGGGTGAATCCTACCGGGAGCGCGAGCAGCGTCTCGATCGCGCAGCCAAAGCGAAGTTTGCGGCGGGCGCGGATGAATACGCATGGGTTGCTGATTTCACTGACTCGCAAGCTGTAATCATCCGCAACGGCGGCAGCGCTGAGGTGTTTGGCTACAAGTCTGAGGGCGGCGTAATCACCTTCGAAGATACCGGCACCGCAGTAGCGCGCCAGGAGTCGTGGGTCGCAGTCGTCGCTAACAAATTCAAAGCTCTATTCACACCGCAGGAACAGCCTGCACCAAACCACAAAACGGAGGGCGACATGCCTTTAACCAAAGAAGAACTGGAACAAATCGGCAGCATGATCGGCCAGGCTGTTGCGACCAATACTGAAGCGGCTATTAAGCCTCTCGCGGAAAAGGTTGATGCGCTACAGGCAAACCATCAGCAACTGGCAGACACCCTGACCGCCAACTCACGCGCTGAAGAGAAAGCAAAGCGTGAAGCTGTAGCCGCCAAGCATGGCGATATCGTCGCTAACGCACTTTCAGGCGATGCGCTGGATGCGATGTTCAAGACGCTGGGCGAAGCTGCACCGCTGGGCACCAACAATGCGCAGCAGCAGAAAGAAACCGGTGCACCTAACCCTGCTGAATACTTCAAATAAGGAGCCAGAATAATGGCACGTTATCGTCGCGTTAATATCGACGGTCAGTCTCTGTACAAGACCGAAACCCGCGTTACTGCCGCAGCCTTGCTGCCCGGTACTGCGGCAGTCATCAATGGCGACAATGAGTTCGCGCAGGCAACTGCGCTGGCTGGTCGTATCTACATCATCGATGTTGCCTATCATCAGGGTCTCAAAATCACTGAAGCAGTGCCAGCCGGCGACTCCGCAGTGGGTAACTACGTAGAAGAGGGCCGCGAGCTGGCGCTGCTGTGCGTGGCGGGGACTTATGCCAAAGACGATCCAATCAAGCTGGGTAGTAATGGGAAATTTACCAAAGCTACTGCAGACACCGATTCGGTGATTGGCTATAGCCAGGACGATGCGACTATCGCAGCCAGCACTACCGATTTCATCCGCGTGCGTATGCGCGTCGGTACCGTAGCCGCTGCAGATGCTGGCGCTTAATCAGGAGAATAATAATGTATTTTACCGCTGAATCACTGGCTACTAACCGCCGACTCCAAGGGCACTGGAGTGAGCTGTGGGCCAACCGTGACATTTATAACGCCCAGCATGACATGATGGTCAACGCGTACCGCACGCGCATGACGCATGAAATGCTGGCGGCGAATGCCATCGGTGGCTTTACACGTGAATTCTGGGCCGAAATTGACCGCCAGATTATCCAGATGCGCGATCAGGAAATTGGCATGGAAATCGTCAATGACCTGATGGGTGTGCAGACCGTGCTGCCGATTGGAAAAACAGCAAAGCTGTATAACGTCTCCGGCGATATCGCGGATGATGTCTCTATCAGCATTGATGGTCAGTCCCCGTATTCCTTCGACCACACCGAATTCGGTTCAGATGGCGATCCGATCCCGGTATTCACTGCTGGTTACGGAGTCAACTGGCGCCATGCTGCCGGGCTGAGCACTGTCGGCATCGATCTGGCTCTGGAGTCTCAGTCGGCCAAGATGCGTAAATTCCACAAGAAGCGCGTCGACTTTTACCTGAACGGCGATGCCAGCATCGTGGTTGATGGTCTGCCAGCGCAAGGTATGAAAAACCACCGCAACACTCAGAAAATCAACCTGGGTAGTGGCTCTGGCGGCGCCAACATCAATCTCACCACCGCTACACCGGCTGAGCTACTGGCATTCTTTGGCCCTACAGGTCCATTTGGACTCACTGCCCGCCGTAACAAGGTTACAGCTTACGACAAGCTGTGGGTGAGCCCTGAAGTCTGGGCCAACATGGCTAAGCCGTATCTGGTGGATATCAACACCGGCACAAATGCGCTGCTTAGCGGAACCGTTCTGGATGCGATCAGCAAGTTTATTCCTGCTAAGTCTATCCAGATGACCTATGCACTGGAAGGTAACGAGTTCCTGGCGTACGAGCGCCGACAGGATGTGATTTCTCCTCTGGTAGGTATGGCTGTGGGCGTTGTACCGCTACCGCGCCTGATGCCGCAGAGCAACTACAACTTCCAGATCATGTCCGCAGAAGGTTTGCAGATTAAGAAGGACGGCGAAGGCCTGTCCGGTGTGGTCTACGGCGCTAACCTGGCTTAAGGAGCAATCATGGCTGAAAAATACGAAGTGGTTAAGCCGTGGCACGGCGTTGCGCTTGGTGACGTTGTTGAGCTGGGCAAAGTTCATCCGTCGCTGAAACCGCATGTGCGCAAGCTGTCCGATAAAGCTGCTGCGGAACTGGTACCTGCAACCCCGGTCGCTGGCACTGACAACAAAGCGCGCAAAGAGGCAGTCATTGCCCGACTCGATGCGCTGGGCATTGAGCATAAAGGCAACCTGGGCCTGGAGAAGCTCACCGAGTTGTTGCCGGAAGGTGAGTTCAAAAAGCTTTTCCCTGCTGAATAACGACCGCCTCTAAGGCGGTTTTTTATGCCCTCTTCGGAGGGCTTATCAGAGGCTCGCATGATTACCACAGTACAGGCCAAGGAATATCTGGAGTCAGTCGGTATCACGCTGCCTGATTTCATCCTGCAGGCTCTTTTAGAGCAGGCTGGCAGCATTCAGGAGTGTCTGGATGCGCATTACCCTCCCGCAACCGCTCTGCTAATACAGTCCTACCTGCTGGGGCTAATGGCGCTGGGGCAGGGTGATAAATACATCAGCTCTCAGACAGCCCCTAACGGTGCATCGCGCTCATTTCGGTATCAGTCTTTTGCTGACCGATGGAAGGCCTCTCTGGGGCTTCTGAGGGGACTAGATAAGTATGGATGCGCTACAAGCCTGATCCCGCCTGATCCAACCAACACCGCTTTCGCTGGCATCTGGATTGCCCGAGGCGGCTGCATGTGCAACGGGAGTCGATGATGGCGTTGATATCGGTTAAGCAGAGGCTTCCTGAGCCCTTCGCAAAGGTCTGGGTTATCACTGACTGCGGGCGGCGGGTCACGGGTTACGTTAAAAGTAACGGTGAATGGTATTTGCTGTGCCGGAAGGTAGCCGCTGAGAATCCGGAGATTATCCGGTGGGAGGATGATAGTGTCAGCCACGGCTAACTGGTCTTACACCAATGTCGCCACTGTCTACCCTCGCTTCTATGACGACTGGAACAACACCTGGACAAACGGCACACCATACCTGATTGACTGCACCTGGACGGCTAACAATGAGGTTGCGGTAGATGCCAATGGTAAAGAGTTCACCACTAACCTGATTTTCTTCACTGAACTGAAGCGTAACGGCGTCATCTCAACCATGCCGCAGCGAGACTGGTACATCGCCAGAGGTGACACATCGGCGCTATCAGATCCGCTAAAAGCTGGCGCTAATGTCATCAAAGCTGTAACCGACTGGGACATGTCCTTTTTCGGCGAAGAGCCTGACTACAAAATCCTGACGTGAGGTAATCATGCCCGTTAAAGGTATCAAGCGCGTCCAGATGAATACCAGCAGGGTGCTGAGTGACATAGCCGGAATACGCACGGAGAAGGTTCTCTATCAGGTGATGAATGCCGGCGCCAATCATGCTGCTCTAATCACTCCTGTTAAATCGTCAACCCTCATCAACAGCCAGTACAAGCGGCTCGAACCCATGCCCTCAGGAATTATAGGCAGAGTGGGTTACACGGCAAATTATGCAGCTGCTGTTAATGCTGCAAAGGTCAAGCTAAAGGGCAAGCCAAGGCCTGACGGTAGCGGTAATTACTGGGACCCTAACGGCGAGCCGGACTTTCTCCGCAAAGGCTTTGAGCGCGACGGCCTCAACGAGATAAAGGCCATCATCAGGCAAGGATACAAAGTATGACGCGTAGCGAGGTGTATGACGCTCTGAGAGCGTGGCTGCAGTCCCACGGTTTTGATGTCGGCTATCGCGTCCAGAAACGCTTCTGGAACGAGCTTGAAGGAACTGAAGGGGAAAGATACCTCGTCATCCAGCAGGGCGGTGGCGGCAAGCCTGATGAGGCCATAACACGAGATTATTTCAGATTCCTTGTTCTTTCCGGTCAGAACGACAGCGACATTAACGAAGTTGAAGACCACGCTGATGCAATACGTCAGGCGATGATCGACGACTACCAGACTGAGTGCATCATCTCGATGCAGCCAATCGGCGGTATCCCCGCCATCCAGACCGAAGAAGGTCGCTACCTCTTCGATATTTCATTTCAAACCATCATTTCCCGATAACACGGAGATAAAGACATGGCATGTGAAGCTGGTGCTTTCACAGGGCGTGATGTCGTCGTTTACTACGCGATTGGCTGCCCCGAATCACAACCCGCCAACGGTGACTATAAGCGCCTTGGCATGATGCGCGGGAAGACTGTTTCCGCCGAATGGGATACCGCAGACGCTACTGCTGATATGAGCGCGGCGTACACGCAGGAAGATCTCGTAACCTACAAAAACATCTCGTTCTCTGGAGATGGCGTAACCCGAAAAGAAGATGTCTATGCGCAGAACGCGCTGAAGCGTCACGTATACAACCCGCCAGCAGAAACCAGCAATCAGCCATATGTCTGGCTGAAAATCATCTCTCCAAACGACATTACCGAAGGTCCGTTTATGGTGACTTCGTGGGAAGATGAAGCCCCTCATGATGACGTGGCCACATGGTCTATTGAGGCGTCAAGTGCGGGCCAGGTGGATGTACGTGATGTCGGCGCCGTAATCACCATTACTACCCAGCCGCAGAATCGCACACTCACTGTGGGTGATGCGCTCAATCTTTCGGTGGCGGCAAATGTCTCTGACAGCTCCACTCTGACCTATCAGTGGAAGAAGGGCGGAACTGACATCTCAGGTGCGACGAACGCTACTTACACGAAGGCCAGCGTCGTTACGGGTGATGCGGGTTCTTACTCCTGTCAGGTTACATCCTCAACCGCCTGCTCGGTAACCTCCAGCCCAGCTACTGTAACCGTGAACGCAGCCTAAATCCATGGGAGGCTTGGCCTCCCTCTTATTGAGAGTTTCCATGAAAGCAATCACCGATATCGGCCAGGCTGTCATTCGCGCCAGCGGCAAAGAGATATTCCTCAACCCTTCATTCCTGGCTATGTCCCGAATCGGCACGCCTGAGCAAATCGTTGATGCTTTCGTGAAAGTTCATGCAGGCCATTACCCAAAGCACAGAATTGCAGACCCCCAGATTCTGAAAGCGGCTAATGCACGCTGCTTTGCGGATATGGCAGCGGCCGCAGCTAGTGTAGTCAAACACTGCTCTGAAGGCGACATTACTGAAATCATCGGCTCTTACTCAGTGACTACGGCGGGACGCCTCCTGTTTAAGCCTGGCTCGTTGCCAGTTGAAGACGTTATCCAGCTGGCGCGCCACCTGATTCTGCATGGCGTAATGGGTGATCAGCCGCCCGAAGAGTTCGAGAGCAAGAAAGGCGAGTACAGCGATAAATTCGATGCCCGTACATTCGTTTATACCGCAGTTGCCCACCTCGGGATGAGTGAGGCAGACGCCTGGAACATGACGATGACCAGCTTCCGGGCTGCCATGAATGCCAAGTTCCCGCAGAAGGATAAAGGGAAGGTGCCAACCCAGGAGAAATACGACGAAGTTATGGACTGGGCAGAACAGATGCTGGCGATGGATGCGCAGAGGCATGGTCCGCATTAACAACCTACGAAATGAAACGATAAGCCCTGCGTCCGCTGGGCTTTTTGCATCCGCAATAAACCCACCGCGCTTCACACGCGCACGTTATAATCCCAGAGCCTACAGAAAGCGAGCCTGAGAGTTAGTTGTACTCTGGGCTGCTATCTCTGTGTGACAGGCTCACTTTCTATAGGTAAACCTCATGCACTATCCAACCGTATCTGTAAACGGAGTTTCCGTTCGCGTTGATGACGAAGGGCGCTACAACCTCAATGATCTTCACGCTGCCGCAGTGGCTGAGGGCAAAGCCACGGAATCACAGAGGCCAAGTAACTTCATCAAAAGTGGGCAAATTAAAAAGTTTGCGCAAGAACTGACCAAAGCTACAAAAATAGCTTCGGTCAAGATTATCAAGGGTGGTGCTCAGCCTGGTATATGGGGGTTAGAGTTGGTGGCGATTCGCTATGCCGCATGGCTTAGTGTTGAATTCGAAATAAAAGTGTACCAAACCTTTCAGATGGTGATCCGAAATGGCATCAGTGCCATGTCCCGCCTGAACAAAATTGACCACATCATCAATACTGAAACCAAGCAGATCAGCCAATGCGCCAGCCAGATGGCCAGATGGGGTTCCGGCGGCCGCAAGCAACTACTGAACGCAGCACGGGATCGTGTTGCTGATGAAGTTCAAATGTATTTGCCTGGCATTATGTAGGCAGCGATAACCCGCTTAACTGCGGGTTTTATTTGATCATAAAATCCACGCTGTTAAGATGTTTCCGATTGCAATCAAAGGAAGCATAAAATGAAAAAAATAGTTGCTTTAGCTCTCGGGGCTTTAATGCTGTCTGGCTGTACTGTTCGTGTTGCTGATATGACTGTAGGCAGTACCAAAAACTATAACCTGAACGCAGCTAAGTTTGAAAAAGGTCAGCGCGTAACTGGTGAAGACAAAGCTCCGATTGTCATTTTCCCACTGGGCATTCCTAGCGTCAAAACAGCAATGGATCGCGCCATCGAAAAAGATAAGTGCTCTGTAGGTTTGAGCGATGTTGTTATCTATCAGCTTAACCATGCGTTCCTGTTCGGCACGTATGGTTTCCGTGTTGAAGGTACTCAAATCATCGATAAATCTCAGCTTGGTTGCGAAAACCGCTA
>NZ_JBMKIG010000024.1:0-13437 GCF_049238005.1 Enterobacter cloacae complex sp. IR5459 | reverse complement strand
GCGGTGCTGGCGATGTGGTACACCGGCACGCATAACCAGGAGGCTATCGAACTGGCCGAGGCCTGGGGTTTTACCGTTCGCACGATGAAGGGCTTTACCTGGGTGAAGCTGAATCAGAACGCCGAGTTGCGCATCAACAAGGCGCTGGCCGAGGGTGAAATCACCGACTTTTACGACTTCCTCGATCTGCTTAACGCCGAGACGCGCATGAACGGCGGCAATCACACCCGGGCCAATACAGAAGACCTGTTGATTGCCACCCGCGGCGCCGGGCTGGAACGAAAACACGCAGGGATTAAGCAGGTGGTATACAGCCCGCTCGGCGCGCACAGCGAAAAGCCGTGGGAAGTTCGCCACCGGCTGGAGCTGCTTTACGGCGATGTGCCGCGCATTGAGCTGTTTAGCCGCAGCGCGGCGCCGGGCTGGGATCACTGGGGAAATCAGTGTGCCACCTCCGCGGTGGAACTGCTGCCCGGATGCGCCATTGATGTTGTGAAAACGGAGGCTGCATGAGCAACGGTACCATTATCTGCCTATGCGATATCACTGGCGTCATGTCTGTGCCATGGGTTGAAGCAGGCTACCGTGCGGTGTTGGTTGACCCGCAGCATCCAGATACTTCGATTAACGGTCCGATTGAACGCATATCGGCAACCATAATTGAGGCTATGCCGCGGCTGTCCCAGATCATTCGTACCGAGAACGTGGTCATGGTTATCGGCTTTCCTCCTTGCACTGACGTTGCAGTATCAGGATCCCGTTGGTTCGAATCAAAACGAGCCAAAGACCAACATTTTCAGGCTAAAGCTGCGCTCGTTGCCGAGCAATGCAGGATGACAGGCTTGGCGGCCGGATGCCCGTGGGCATTCGAAAACCCGGTTAGCGTGTTCAGTAGCATCTTCGGTTCGGCAGATTACACGTTCCATCCGTACCAGTTCACTGGGCTGTGCGAGGATGACAACTACACGAAACAGACCTGCCTCTGGACAGGTAACGGCTTCAAGGCGCCGGCAGAGAATATGCACCCGATGGTGGAAGCGGCTATCGACGCCGTGAAGCTGGCCTGCGGCCGGATGGTGCCGAAGAAGAAGGCAATCGAGGTCATCTCAGGAACATCTTTCGCCGGATTGGTGACTGACTGGTATCCGGACAACCGCATTCACGAATGCCCTCCCAGTGACGAGCGTGCCAACATTCGAAGCGCAACTCCTCTGGGCTTTGCGAAAGCAGTTTTTCTTTCGAATGCCCCTCATCTCAAAAACAAACGGGAGGCGGTGCAGCATGAAGGCACTAATCACCCAGGAGCTTAAGGCTCCTTTTTTATTGCTGGCGTTCACCTTCAACCGAATTAACCGACAGTTCCGGGAGCATTGACCATGGCCGACATCATCGATACCGCAGCAGAGATTGAAGAGCTTCAGCGTAACGCTGCCCTTTCCGCTCACCGCATCAACCACAACGCAGTATCTGCTGAGCATTGTGAGGAATGCGACGAACCAATTCCCGAGCCGCGGAGCGCTGCCGTTCCCGGTTGCCATACGTGCGCGGAGTGCCAGGGTGTCATTGAGCTACGGAATAAACAGAGAGGTATGTGATGGATTACAGCAAACTGAGTGACTTTGAGATTAACAAAAGAGTCGCTACGTCTCTTGGTTATCGGTTGTATAAAGACGGCAGCTCTTGCCAACATAACTATGTTTCCGTGGAAGATTATGGCAAATGCGGGTCTATCTCGATGGAATGGTGCAACAACCCAGCGGAAGCATGGCCGATTATCACATCAAACAGAATTGCCCTATCACCGCTTTTCGGTGGCGAGTGGCGAGCAAGTGTTGATGATGAGTGCGGATTCATTTCTTACACCTGTTCAACAGAAAATCCGCTTCGCGCTGCAATGACAGTCTTCATTATGCTGCAGGGGTCATCAAATGTTCAGGATAATCCATCCCGGTAGTTGGTACGCCGATCCCCACGGCGCGCCCTGCAAAATCCTACGCGCTACCCACGAAGTTATCCACTACATCCGCAACGGTCGCACCTGCATTGCCAGCATGGGCCGCTTTCAGCACGAATTCGAGCCGCTCACCAAAGCACAGGCTGAGCGGATCGCCGAAGAAATCGAAACAGCAGAGCACATCGAAAAATTAAGGAGCATGAGACGTGATCGGAATACTCAAGCAGGTACCGGAATCTCAGTGGCCGGTAAGATGCCACGACCCCAAACGGAGCAACGTGTGGGCTAACTCTTACTTTCTGGTTCAGGAGTTTCAGGAAGACGACGGCGTCATCCGCCTGACGGTGAATACCACCAGCATTGGCAGCTCAGGTCGGTGGAAGGATGGCATCAGCTGGGATGCATTGCAGGAGATAAAGTCAGCTGTTGGCTATGGGGATCGGGATGCTGTGGAGATTTACCCGCGGGATTCAGATGTTGTGAACGTGGCGAACATGCGCCACCTGTGGATTACGCCGGAGCCGATTAGCTTCGCCTGGCGGAAGTAATTTAACGCTGCGCGCCCGGCGTGCGGCATGAGGAGGTTAACTGATCATCCCTAAATGCTTCATCGCTTGCTCTATATAGGTGACGAACTTATCAGGGCATTCATACACCCTTGAGTCAGGAGAAATGCGGTTCGGTGCCTGTTTCATCTGGAACCCATGCAGATGCTTAACATGTGCGATATGGCATGTTTTTACGCTTACACCATTATGAGCTTTGACGTATTCCTGGATCTGCTTATAGGTAGCCATGCACCTCTCCTTTTCAATACGACTCAATATACCTGACGACTGACGCAACTGATAGCCAGTTATGAGCTGGCTATTGGGTGCGAAAGCACTGTCCCGTTATCCCTTTTGCCCGGCCCCGCGCCGGGTTCTTTTTTGCCTGGAGACACTCATGAGCGATACGATCCAACTGGTGCCCAATAAGTGGGTATCAGAGAAAGTTCTGATGGCGATTACCGGACTGACAAAGAACGCGATCAGATTAGCCAGAGAAACGTCATGGATGGAGGGGCGCGAGTACAAGCACTACTCCGGCGACTGCCAGCCGAAGGATAACTCCCCTATCCTCTATAACCGCCACGAGGTCGATAACTGGGTAGAGCGTCAGCGCCCGGCGATCCCCCGCCAGAAATCTGCTTAAATAGCCATACCTTTAACAGAGAGGAAAAGGCATGTCTAAATATCCAACCGGGGTTGAGAACCACGGCGGCACATTGCGGCTGTGGTTTACCTATAAAGGGGTCAGGGTCAGGGAAGGCCTTGGTGTTCCGGACACACCGAAAAACAGGAAGGTTGCTGGCGAGCTTCGCACATCAATATGCTATGCGATCAAGACCGGCACCTTCATCTATTCGTCTCAGTTTCCTAACTCTAAAAACCTACAACGCTTTGGAGAATCAAGGCAGGAGGTGACGATCGGAGAGCTTGCTGGAAGGTGGCTCGCTTTGAAAGAAATGGAGGTGGCTGAATCATCGCTAAATACTTATGCTCGCGTGATTGCTAATGTCATGGCTATCATTGGCCATGGCGCCCTTCTTTCTTCAATAACAAAAGAGAGCATGCTGGAAGTTAGAAAGGAATTGCTGACCGGTTATCAGGTCATGAAGAAGGGACATAAAACGGCAAAGAGGGGTCGATCCTCTGTCACGGTGAACAACTATATGACCGTGCTGTTTGGCATATTCCAGTTTGCAGTTGAAAACGGGTATATCTCAAGGTCACCGATGACGGGAATTGCACCACTGCGAGAGTCACGCCCGGATCCTGACCCTATCACCAGAGAAGAATTCCCACGCCTGATAGACGCCTGCCATCATCAGCAGAGTAAAAATCTTTGGGCTATCGCCGTTTACACCGGATTGCGGCCGGGTGAACTATGCGGGCTTGCCTGGGAGGATGTGGACTTAAAGGCGGGGACTCTCACAGTAAGAAGGAGCCTGACTCAGAAAGGGATATTCACTCTGCCGAAAACCAATGCTGGCACTAACCGGGTTGTGCACCTGATCGAGCCTGCACTCGAGGCGTTCAAAAGCCAGTATGAAATGACCCGCCTCTCTCAGGAGCATAACGTAGCCGTTAAGCTGAGGGAGTACGGAAAGAAAGAATTCAGTAAGTGCACGTTCGTCTTCCTGCCGTCGCTGACAGCCAGGGCCGGGAATTACGGCAAGCACTTCTCCATCAATTCCATAGGGAATTCGTGGGATGCAGCGATGAAAAGAGCCGGGCTTCGCCACCGGAAATCTTATCAGTCGAGACACACCTATGCATGCTGGTCACTTTCGGCAGGAGCAAACCCGAACTTCATTGCTAACCAGATGGGCCATGCCGATGCTCAAATGGTTTTTCAGGTTTACGGAAAGTGGATGGAGGAAAACAACCTGGACCAGATAGCATTGTTGAGCTCAAAATTAAGCGACTTTGCCCCAACGATGCCCCACAGCAACAGGCCTGCTGCATAATATCTTAGTATATCCTATACATACCAATCGTAGCGCTGAAAATCCATAAATTCCAGGGCGGTGCCCAGCCAGCCAGATACGGCGGCTTTCACCAAATCTGACGTACTTCTTTGAGGTTGTGCTTGAGTCATAATGGCTATCTCTGAAAGGTAAGATGCGTACCACTTAGAGCCTGTCTTCGCAGGCTCTTTACCGCGTGAATTATTATTGGTCGAACGTGAGCAAGACTTTGCAGCACTGCCGCTGGTCTTTTTCAAACAGTTCGATGGCGTCTGTAACGTGGTGATAGTCAAATGTATGGGTGACCAGTTTTTCAGGGTCGATCAGCCCTTTTTCCAGCCAGTCAATGACCACCGGGAATTTGTTGGCATTCAGGCGCGAAGAGAAGATCGACAGCTCTTTGCCGGTGATCCCCTGCTGCACGATCTGGCTCGGGTCGCTGGAAAATCCCATCAGCACGATGCGCGCCGCCGGAGACGCCAGCGTAATCGCTTCCTGCAAAATGGACGGATGACAGGCAGCATCGATGATTAATGTCGGCTTGATGCCTTTTTCATCCAGCGCAGTCTGTAACGACTGCTCGCCGTTGTTGAAGACCCAGTCTGCGCCGCTGCGTTGCGCCATCTCCAGCCGCTCATCAATGCGATCTACCACGATGACCTGCTTCACCTTGTAAACGCCCTTCAGCGCCTGCACGGTGACCAGCCCCATCGGGCCTGCGCCGTAGATCAGCGCCACGTCCTGTTCGGTGGGTTTCGCCTGCCCCGTCACGTTGGCGGCAATGGTGAATGGCTCAACCATCACCGCGTGTTTGTCAGGGATCGCATCCGGAATGTGCCAGGCATTTTTCGCCGGCACGACGGCGTATTCGCTGAAACCACCGTCGCGATGGACGCCCAGCACCACCAGCGAGGTGCAAACGTTCGGTTTACCAACGGAACAGGGGTAGCAGTGCCCGCAGCTGATCACCGGATCCACCGAAACGCGCTGACCAAGTCGGGTGCCCTCCACGCCTTCGCCAACCGCGTCTATTTCGCCAAAGAATTCGTGACCGATTACCCGCGGATATTTTGCAAACGGGTTATGCCCGCGATAGATATGGCTGTCTGAACCGCAGATACCGGCGAGCTTAATTTTGACGCGGACGTCGCCTGCCCCCGGCAACGGGAGAGGACGCTCCTCAATCTCCAGCGCATTCGGCTGTTGGATCACTACGCTTTTCATCATTCGCTCCTCGTTTACCAGTTCCAGAGAGTGCCGTCTTCCAGACGGGCCACCGGCAGATAAGCCGGATCGTACGGGTATTTCGCTGCCAGCTTCTCATCAAACTCAATGCCCAGCCCTGGCTTGTCGCCCGGGTGCATATAGCCGTTATCGAAGCGCCAGCTGTGCGGGAACACTTCCAGCATCTGCTCTGAATAACCCATATACTCCTGCACACCAAAGTTCGGTACCCACAGGTCAAAATGCAGCGCCGCGGCGTGGCAAATCGGCGACAGATCCGACGGGCCGTGTGAGCCGGTACGCACCTGGTAGAGTGAGGCAAAGTCCGCAATGCGACGCATCCCGGTGATGCCGCCCGCATGGGTTATGGTGGCGCGGATATAGTCAATGAGCTGCTCTTCAATCAGCTGCTTGCAGTCCCAGATGCTGTTGAACACTTCCCCCACCGCAATTGGCGTGACGGTGTGCTGGCGGATCAGGCGGAAACACTCCTGGTTTTCAGCGGGAGTCGGATCTTCCATCCAGAACAGGCGGTAATCTTCAATACTTTTGCCGAACCGCGCCGCTTCGATGGGCGTCAGACGGTGGTGCATGTCGTGAAGGAGATGTTCACTGAAACCGAACTGGCTGCGCACTGCGTCGAACAGTTTGGGCGTGAAGTCGAGGTATTTCTCGGTGGACCACATCTGCTCTTCCGGCCAGGCGCCCTTGGTCGCAGGTTCATACGCCAGCCCTTTGCCTTTGGCCATGCCGTAGGTGGTTTTCATTCCCGGCACGCCGCACTGCACGCGAATTGCCTTGAAGCCCATCTCTTTATGACGGGCATAATCTTCCAGCACGTCGTCAATGGTGTGCCCGGTGGTGTGACAATAAACCATCACCCCTTCCCGGGAAGCCCCGCCCAGAAGCTGATAGAGCGGCATGTTCGCGGCTTTCGCCTTAATGTCCCATAGCGCCATATCCACGGCAGAAATCGCTGACATGGTGACCGGACCACGACGCCAGTAAGCGCCTTTATAGAAGAACTGCCAGATATCTTCGATGCGGTGCGCATCGCGGCCAATCAGCTGAGGGCACAGGTGATCTTTCAGGTAAGAGGCAACAGAAAGTTCGCGTCCGTTCAGCGTGGCATCACCCAGGCCGACAATGCCTTCATCGGTCGTAATTTTAAGGGTGACAAAGTTACGCCCCGGGCAGGTGACAAATACTTCAGCCCCGACAATCTTCATAATCCATTTCCTTACATCGCTCGTTGTGATGCAGGAAATTTACGCAACTACACTACTACCATACAAGTATAATGATCGTAAAATCAGCGGGCGATCACACTATAAGGACGCTTATGCGCGTCCCCAACCGGCCACGATGATCAACATGCCGCACAGGGCAATCAGCGCGCCTGCCCAGTCATACAGGCTTAGCCGGACGCCATCGACAACGCGCAGCCACAGCAGCGCGGTACAGACGTACACTCCGCCGTAGGCCGCATATACCCTCCCGCTGGCGGCCGGATGCAGGGTGAGCAGCCAGACAAAAAGGGCCAGGGACACACCCGCCGGGATCAGCAGCAGCGCGGAAGCGCCCCGCTTTAGCCAGAGCCACGGCAAAAAGCATCCGATGATTTCGCACAGCGCGGTCGCGAAAAAAAGCAGCGTCGTTTTGAACATTTTTCTCGTTTCGTGAGGATTGATTTAGACATCATACGCGATAATGTTCACATCGTTCCCATACCTGCCGCGCGGGTATGACACCCTTTCGGATTGGTGTAGAATCCAACGGGGTAATCCGATTGTCTGCACCCGTTTAAAGGAAACGCTATGACTACATTAAGCAAACGCCTTTGTCTGGCAGCCGCACTGGCACTGTCCTCGTTCGCCTTCGCCGCAACGGCATCAGCCGAAACCAGCAAACTCATCATTGAGTCTGGTGACAGCGCGCAAAGCCGCCAGAATGCTGCCATGGACAAAGAACAATGGAATGACACCCGCAGCCTGCGTCAGAAAGTGAATAAGCGCGTGGAGAAAGAGTGGGATAAAGAAGACGTCGCGTTTGATGCCCGCGACAAATGCCAGCAAAGTGCCAACGTCAACGCTTACTGGGAGCCTAACACCCTGCGCTGTCTCGATCGTCGCACTGGCCGCACGGTAGCACCGTAATGTCGACGCCGTGTGACGTTAAGCTCCGTCCGCTGGAGCGCGAAGATTTACGCTTTGTTCACCAGCTCGACAACAATGCCAGCGTGATGCGCTACTGGTTTGAAGAGCCTTATGAGGCGTTTGTCGAGCTGTCCGATCTCTACGATAAGCATATCCACGATCAGAGTGAACGCCGGTTTGTGGTGGAGTGCGAAGGTGAAAAAGCCGGGCTGGTTGAACTGGTTGAGATCAACCACGTTCACCGTCGGGCGGAATTTCAGATCATTATTTCACCGGAGCACCAGGGGAAAGGTCTTGCGTCGCGAGCGGCAAAGCTGGCGATGGATTACGGGTTTAACGTCTTGAATCTCTACAAGCTTTACCTTATCGTCGACAAAGAGAACGAAAAAGCGATTCATATCTACCGTAAGCTGGGCTTTATGGTGGAAGGTGAACTGATCCATGAGTTCTTTATTAACGGCGAATACCGTAACACCATACGCATGTGCATTTTCCAGCATCAGCATCTGGCCGGGCATAAGTCCTCCTCCGCCAGCCTGCTTAAACCCACCGCGCAGTAACCTGCGCGGTTTTATTCTCAATAATATTCAATGCTGTTTTTGATGGTGTACTTGCGCTCAACGGCAGGTTTGACGCTGTCATCTGTTATCACCAGCTCACAGTTCACCGGGTTGTTGTGGCGATCGTAATCACAGCTCTGCTTTACATTGCCCATCGGTTTATCGTTCAACAGGCTTACCGCCGTATAATCCATGCGCTTGCGCAGATCTTTCGAAGGCACCGACTTGACCGATAAACGCTGGTCGCCGGAAACCGTAGTTTTACCCAGCGGGTAGCCGTCGGCGTCATACTGGTACTTCACTTCCATCTCTTTACTGTGCGCTGCAACCACAAACCCGTTATCGTCGGTGTCCCACGTCAGGCCGGCAGACGGCAGTTCCGCCAGCTGGCATTTCCCCTGCAACTTTACCTTCTGCTGCTGGGTTTCCGCATCGACGTAGTAGTTAGCATCCAGCACCAGCGCAACGCCCGTATTCGCTTCGAGATCGTGCAGTTCCAGCGTATCGAAACACCCTTCCGTTGACATCGTGCCGGTCACACGTTTAGAGACTTCACCCTTATCGTTAAACAGCGTCTGGGTAAAATCCTTCACCGGCCCGCGCAGAGGATCAAAGTCAAACTCGTTCGAAAAGCTCGCCATCTCCGGCGTAAATGACAGCGGCGCGGTGTTGTTGTCGCATCCCACCAGTACCGTTGCCAGTAGCGTTATCGCTGCGTATTTGTTCACATCATTTACCGTTCAGAGAGAGATACAATCATATTAGCAAATACAGCAACTTACATAACAGCACTTCATTTGACTCTTCGCGCTTTATAAATCCGTCGTTTGCATTGACGAGACCTGCCAAAGTGGCTACTTTGGGCGCGGAAGATTCCACACTATTATAAAATTAGATTCTTAAATTTTCGGGTTAACATCATGATTTACGACTGTTTTTTATACTATGACGAAGATATGTTGCTCGACATCAGATTACATACTCTCGCTGATGTCGTTGACCGTTTTGTCATTGTAGAAGCAACACACTCTTTTACGGGCATACCGCGAGAATTGCATTTCGATATTACGAAGTTTGCCAAATTCAAAGACAAAATCATTTACGTGCCTTTTGACGCGCAGCCTATTTTAAACCGGGCGGATAATAACCAGGTTGATGCATGGGCAAATGAAGCAGCGCTTCGCAACTCCATTATGAACGGGTTAAAAGACGCGGCAGACGACGATCTGATTCTGGTGTCAGACGTTGACGAAATCTTCTCTCCCGACACGGTCAGGGCCATTAATCCGCGCGCGCTCTGCACGACTATTCATCAAAACGTATTCAACTATCAGTTTAATCTCCAGGTTCACAACACGGATGGTACGCCGAGAAAATGTACTTTGCCGCGCGCGACGTCCTATTACAACCTTAAGCATTTCTTCCACGGTGAGCCTGAATCTTTCCGAAACTGGAAGCGTGCGCGCAAAGATAAAAACTGGTCATGGTTTAAATGGAACTGGCTAAAAATCAATAATAAGATTGTGAAAGATGGCGGCTGGCATTTCTCCTGGGTAATGACCCCAGAAAGAATTTCTGAAAAAATGTCTACCATTTCTCATACCGAATACGATCTGCCGGAATTCAATAACCCGGAACATATTATGAAGGTTATCACCAACGCCGAAGATATCTGGGGACGAGACCGAAAACTGGTCAGGCAAGAGGTATCAAAACGCACCCTGCCTTCTTATCTGGTAGACAATCAGCACCATTATTCGCAATTTATTTTATGACGCAGGCAGGGCTCCAGGACAATTCAGAAAGACAGCCCCAAAAACAAAAGCTTACCCTAGCCCTGCTATGCTTACAGTCTACACAGTGAAAAGGAGCTACAGATGAAACTGTTACCCTGGATTACCGCCCTGCTGTTAATGAGTGCTTCACCCGCTCTTCTTGCGGCCCCGGATTCCTGCGAGCGCGTGAAAAGCGACATTCAGCAGAAGATTATCAACAACGGCGTACCGGAGTCTGGCTTTACCCTGAACATCGTCCCGAACGATCAGGCCGATCAGCCGGATGCGCAGGTCGTTGGGCATTGTGCCAACGATACTTTCAAAATTTTGTATACCCGCACCAGTAGCGGCAACTACCCGGTGAGCGGCGCAGGTACGCAGGAGAATGCGCCCGCTGAGCCGCAATGATTTTCCCACTCAATTCCCCTGATTTGACGAGGATTAATATTTAATACCTCTAAATAAGTAACACTCCCCCCATCATTAGCCCGGTTGTAGTCACGGGTGAAAATAATTATTAACAATGATGGGGTGAGTCATGTCCGAAGTTGAACATCACGGCGGGATAAGCCGTCGAACTCTGGTTAAATCTACTGCCATAGGATCTCTGGCGCTTGCCGCTGGTGGGATCGCATTACCTTTTGGTCTGAAAAGCGCCGCCGCCGCTGTGCAGTCCGCTATTCAGCCCGCAGAAGACAAAGTCGTCTGGGGCGCCTGCTCGGTAAACTGCGGTAGCCGCTGCGCGCTGCGTCTGCACGTTCGCGATGACGAAGTCTATTGGGTTGAAACGGATAATACCGGCGAGGATGTTTACGGCAACCATCAGGTTCGCGCCTGCCTGCGAGGCCGTTCAATTCGCCGTCGCATCAATCACCCAGACCGTCTGAACTATCCGATGAAACGCGTGGGCAAACGCGGAGAAGGCAAGTTTGAGCGTATCACCTGGGAAGAAGCGCTGGACACCATCGCCACGAGTCTGAAAAGCGTGGTCGAAAAATACGGCAACGAAGCGGTCTACATTAACTACTCCTCCGGAATTGTAGGTGGCAACATCACCCGTTCCTCCCCTTACGCCTCGCTGGTCGCGCGCCTGATGAACTGCTACGGCGGCTTCCTCAGCCACTACGGCACCTACAGCACCGCGCAGATCGCCTGCGCAATGCCCTACACCTACGGCAGCAACGACGGCAACAGCACATCGGATATCGAAAACACCAAACTGGTGGTGATGTTCGGCAATAATCCGGCGGAAACGCGCATGAGCGGCGGCGGGATCACATACTTCCTTGAGCAGGCGCGCGAACGGTCAAACGCGCGGATGATCGTTATCGATCCGCGTTATACCGACACTGCCGCAGGGCGTGAAGACGAGTGGATCCCGATTCGTCCGGGCACCGATGCCGCGCTGGTGGCAGGTATTGCGTGGGTGCTGATTAATGAAAATCTGGTCGATCAACCTTTCCTCGATAAATACTGCGTGGGTTATGACGAAAAAACCCTGCCGGAAGGCGCACCAGCTAATGGTCATTACAAAGCCTATATTCTCGGCCAGGGTGATGACAAAACCGCGAAAACTCCGGAGTGGGCGTCTCGCATAACGGGCATCCCTGCCGATCGCATCATTAAGCTGGCCCGTGAAATCGGTTCGGCGAAACCGGCCTACATTTGCCAGGGCTGGGGCCCGCAGCGTCAGGCAAACGGGGAGCAAACGTCCCGCGCCATCGCCATGCTGCCGATCCTGACCGGCAACGTCGGCATTAACGGCGGTAACAGCGGCGCACGCGAATCGACCTACACCATCACCATCGAACGCATGCCGCTGCCGGAAAATCCGGTGAAAACGCAAATCTCCTGCTTCAGCTGGACGGATGCCATCGTGCGTGGACCGGAGATGACCGCCCTGCGCGACGGCGTACGCGGCAAAGATAAACTCGATGTGCCGATCAGGTTCATCTGGAACTACGCGGGTAATACCATCATCAACCAGCACTCCGATATCAACAAAACTCACGACATTTTGCAGGATGAGAGCAAGTGCGAAACGATCGTCGTCATTGATAACTTCATGACCTCGTCCGCGAAGTATGCCGATATTGTTCTGCCGGATCTGATGACCGTCGAGCAGGAAGATATCATCCCCAACGATTACGCCGGCAACATGGGATACCTGATTTTCCTCCAGCCGGTTACCGCCCCGAAGTTCGAGCGCAAGCCCATTTACTGGATCATGAGCGAAGTGGCGAAACGCCTCGGGCCGGATATCCATCAGAAATTCACCGAAGGCCGTACGCAGGAGCAGTGGCTGCGCTATCTGTACGACAAAATGGTCGCCAAAGATCCGCTGCTGCCGTCCTACGACGCGCTGAAAAAAATGGGTATTTATAAGCGCAAAGATCCAAATGGACATTTTGTGGCCTATAAAAAATTCCGTGACGATCCGGATGCCAATCCGCTGAAAACCCCGTCGGGCAAAATCGAGATCTACTCCAGCAAGCTGGCGGATATTGCGGCAACCTGGGAACTACAAAAAGACGAAACCATCACCCCGCTGCCGGTCTATACCTCAACCTTTGAAGGCTGGGACGCGCCCGAGCGCAGCAAATTCCCGCTGCAATTGTTCGGTTTCCACTTTAAAGCCCGTACCCACTCCAGTTACGGCAACGTAGATGTGCTCCAGGCCGCCTGTCGCCAGGAGGTGTGGCTTAACCCTGTGGATGCAGAGCAACGAGGTATCAAAAATGGGGATATGGTGCGCGTCTTCAACGACCGCGGCGAAGTGCGCATTGCTGCGAAAGTCACCCCGCGCATCATGCCCGGCGTAAGCGCGATGGGCCAGGGCGCCTGGCATGACGCCAACATGAACGGCGATCGTGTCGATCACGGCTCCTGCATCAATACCCTGACCACGCACCGCCCGTCACCGCTGGCGAAAGGCAACCCGCAGCACACGAACCTGGTGCAGATCGAGAAGGCATAAGGATTAACCGATGACAACCCAGTATGGATTTTTTATTGATTCCAGCCGCTGCACCGGGTGCAAAACCTGCGAGCTGGCCTGCAAGGATTACAAAGATCTGACCCCGGACGTTAGCTTCCGTCGTATTTATGAATACGCGGGCGGCGACTGGCAGGAGGATAACGGCGTCTGGCATCAGAATGTTTTCGCCTATTACCTGTCGATTGCCTGCAACCACTGCGAAGATCCGGCCTGCACCAAGGTCTGCCCGAGCGGGGCAATGCACAAGCGCGACGACGG
>NZ_JBMKIG010000023.1:0-19885 GCF_049238005.1 Enterobacter cloacae complex sp. IR5459 | reverse complement strand
CGCTGAAAATGCCGGCCTTTGAATGGGTTCATGTGCAGCTCCATCAGCAAAAGGGGATGATAAGTTTATCACCACCGACTATTTGCAACAGTGCCTCTACTCTTGCCACAGGTTTACGAGTAGGTGATTTGGGAGGAAGCGTCTTAGCCTTTGAAGTTGGCGCGAAGGAGAGAATGGCACTCCGTGCAACGCATTAATTACCGCGGATATCCGCCATCACCTACTTGCGCCTGTGTGTACCATTTCATCAGCTCTGCAGTTCCCGGCTCGTTTTCGGCGGGGGCCCATGGGGCGGCATCTTGATCAGCAACAGGCTGGTACCTACCGTGTTTTACCTCAAAAATAACGCCGCCTTCATCCAGTGACAATACGGTATGCCAGGTGCCTGCATCCATCTCCAGCACTTTACAGTCCTCACCTAACACGACGCGCTGGGTCAGGTTACCCAGGTCATCAAAGTTCAATACCAAAAAGCGACCGGTAAGGGATGTCAGCAGTTCAAAAGTATGCGGGTGGCGATGAGGGCGAACATAAGTTCCCGGTTCCATAGCAATAGCCAGACGCTGCACCGGGTCGCTCAATTCAGGGTGGAAATTATGATGGGCACGTAAGCGGGGGGAATTTGCGGCTTGTGCGCTTTGCTTGCGTAGGTCGTTGAAAGTAAGTTGTTTCATATTATAAGCCTTATTGCATTCTTGCAGCTTACGGCAACCAGGTTGCCGTAAGGCTTTTTGTTATACTAACAATCGATTAGCCACGGCATTCGCGGAACAAATCGCGGTCAGGATTATAGACGCTGGTGCTTACGTCCCACAGCCCCAAAATCGATGAGAACAGGTTGTCGTGGGAATATGATTTTTTCGCCGCATTATTTTCAAGGCAAGACATGTTGATGTGTTTCCCGGCGATAAAGCCCGGTGACATCCAGACCTGCATCGGAATATGCGTCTGCTGATCCGGTGCCAGTTTGTACGGCGTGCCGTGCAGATATAGCCCGCTTTCGCCCAATGATTCACCATGATCGGACACATAAAGCAGCACGGTGTTGTACTGATCGCTGTAATTTTTTAGCTTTTCAATCATCTCAGCTAATACATAGTCTGTATAACGAAGGGTGTTGTCGTAGGTGTTGACCAATTGTTCCTGAGTACAGTTTTCGATATCGCTACGTGCACATTCGGGCATGAAGTGGCGATGCTCAGCCGGATAACGCAGGTAATAAGTCGGTCCATGGCTGCCAATGATATGGAAGGCGACAAGCTTATCACCTGGCATTTTGGCGATTTCATCATCAAGGTTTTCCAGCATCACCTCGTCATGGCACGTTTTGCCATCGCACAGTTTCGGGTTATCACTAGGCTTAATTTCGACAGTCGGGATGCGGCTACATACGCCTTTACAACCGCCATCGTTCTCTTTCCATAACAGCGAGACACCGGTTTTCTGCACGATGTCGAGGAAATTTTCACTGTTAGATGCTTTTTTACTGTCGTACTCGGTGCGATTCATATTCGAGAACATGCACGGAACGGATATTGCGGTAGCGGTACCGCAGGAATGCATATTTTTAAACGAAATAACGCCGCCGGATTTGCTGGTAAAGGCATTGGTATCACGCGAATAACCGTTCATCGAGAAATTCTGGCTGCGTGCCGTTTCGCCAATCACCAGGAACATCAGCGTGGGTTTTTCGTGAGCGACGACGCGTTTAGCATCATTCCCCAGCGTCTGGAAAGGCACTTTAGTCGTAAAGTACGTATCCTTAACATACTGGAAAGTGCTGTAAGCGTAGTTCGCCGGGATGATCTCTTTATTCAATGTCGAGTTATTGCGGCCGACAGAGGCATAATCCTGATAATAAAGTGCGGCAACACCTGCAATCAAACTCAACGATGCCAGCACGGAGAGCAAACGGTAAGCAATGCCTTTATACCATTTTTCAGGATATTGAATTTTTATTGAAAAAAGGAGGATGGCAGGAAGGATACCGGTAAAGACGAACCATATAATAATTGAGCCATTAAGATAGGAATGCGCTTCCTGGGGGTTAGTTTCAATAATGTTTTGAATCATCGTTTGATCAAACATTACTTTATATTTTAGTGTCGAATAACTGACCAGTGAGCCAGTGATAAACAGTAAAGCAAAGAAAGGTTTCAGCAGAAAACGAACTGAGAAAGGCATAAAAACAACGTTAAGCGCCGCAACCAGAACAAAGGGAATAGAAATGACAAAACCAATTTTGACATGCTCTAAATGCGACAAAATCTCGTAAAAATGCAGCAATATTGGCCAGTTAAGTAAAAACGCAAAGATCATTGCCAGAAGTAAAACCAGCGGAATAACTTTCACCCTGAAAAGTACAGGCATTAACACCTCCGGAAAATAGTAAACCAGTAAAAACATTGATGATAATTACAACAATTCAATCTAATATTATGATTGCCTTATTCGCTGCAAAGCAGAGATTATCATTCTGAAATCTTAGGTTAACCTTAACGAGGCTTTGTTGAATAAATCAGATTTCGGGTAAGTCTCCCCCGTAGCGGGTTGTGTTTTCAGGCAATACGCACGCTTTCAGGCATACCTGCTTTCGTCATTTTGTTCAGCGCTCGTACCAGGGCCATAGCCTCCGCAACCTGACCATCGTAGTCACGCAGCGTCAGTGAACCCCCGAACAGCTGTTTTACCCGGTACATCGCCGTTTCCGCTATCGAGCGACGGTTGTAATCTGTTGTCCATTTCCACCGCGCATTACTCCCGGTCATTCGCTGATTAGCCACTGCACGGTTACGGTCTGCATATTCACCGGGCCAGTAACCCGCACCTTTTCGGGGAGGGATAAGCGCGCTGATTTTCTTATGCCGCAGTTCATCGTGACATAGCCGGGTATCGTAAGCGCCATCGGCGGCGGCTGACCTGATTTTCCGGTGGGTTTGCCGGATTAACCCGGGGAAGGCCTCTGAGTCCGTAACGTTGTTCAGCGACAGGTCAGCGCAGATGATTTCATGTGTTTTACTGTCAACGGCGAGATGCAGCTTACGCCAGATACGGCGGCGTTCCTGGCCATGCTTTTTGACTTTCCACTCGCCTTCACCGAAGACCTTCAGCCCGGTGGAATCAATTACCAGGTGTGCGATTTCACCCCGGGTGGGCGTTTTGAAACTGACATTAACCGACTTTGCCCGCCTGCTGACACAGCTGTAATCCGGGCAGCGTAGCGGAACGTTCATCAGAGAAAAAATGGAATCAATAAAGCCCTGCGCAGCGCGCAGGGTCAGCCTGAATACGCGTTTAATGACCAGCACAGTCGTGATGGCAAGGTCAGAATAGCGCTGAGGTCTGCCTCGTGAAGAAGGCGCTGCCGACTCATACCAGGCCTGAATAGCTTCATCATCCAGCCAGAAAGTTATGGAGCCACGGTTGATGAGGGCTTTATTGTAGGTGGGCCAGTTGGTGATTTTGAACTTTTGCTTTGCCACGGAACGGTCTGCGTTGTCGGGAAGATGCGTGATCTGATCCTTCAACTCAGCAAAAGTTCGATTTATTCAACAAAGCCGCGGTGATGCTTACGGTATGGTGGTTATCAAGTTTTATCCTGATTAGCACCCTTAATGGCTATTTCGATAATCAGGACCGCGATTTTCTGACAGGTAAACTTCAGCTCACCGAAGAGTTTCTTAAAACAGAGACGTTCCGGAACAAAACGGATATTAAGTCATTATCAGAAAAAATAAACGATGCGATGGTAGGGCACAATGGTTTATTCATTTCTATAAAAAACATGGAAAATGAAAAAATTGTTGAACTCTATGCCAAAAATTCTGTTGTTCCAGCGGTCCTGCTTAATAAGTCGGGTGATATTCTCGACTATATGATCCAGACGGAAGAAAATAACACCGTGTACCGCAGTATCTCGCGGCGGGTTGCCGTGACGCCGGAACAGGGTAAAAGCAAACATGTCATCATTACGGTTGCCACGGATACTGGGTATCACACCCTGTTTATGGATAAGCTCAGTACCTGGCTGTTCTGGTTCAATATCGGTCTGGTCTTTATTTCTGTTTTTCTGGGCTGGCTGACCACACGTATTGGTCTGAAACCGCTACGGGAAATGACCAGTCTGGCTTCCTCCATGACCGTACACAGCCTGGATCAGCGTCTTAATCCCGATTTGGCTCCGCCGGAAATTTCTGAGACCATGCAGGAGTTCAATAACATGTTCGATCGCCTGGAGGGGTCATTCCGGAAACTGTCAGATTTCTCGTCTGACATCGCGCATGAGCTGCGCACAGCGGTCAGTAATCTGATGATGCAGACGCAGTTTGCACTGGCTAAGGAAAGGGATGTTTCGCATTACCGCGAAATCTTATTCGCTTACCTGGAAGAACTGAAAAGGTTGTCACGAATGACCAGTGATATGCTTTTTCTGGCACGTTCAGAGCATGGTCTGCTGCAGCTGGATAAACATGATGTGGATCTGGCCGCCGAACTGAATGAATTACGTGAGCTGTTCGAGCCTCTGGCAGACGAAACAGGAAAGACAATCACCGTTGAAGGAGAGGGCGTTGTTGCCGGAGACAGCGATATGCTGCGACGTGCTTTCAGTAACCTGCTTTCCAATGCAATCAAGTATTCTCCCGATAACACCTGTACAGCGATACACCTTGAGCGTGACAGTGACTGTGTGAACGTGATGATTACGAATACGATGTCCGGCCAGGTTCCCGCTAATCTGGAACGTTTGTTTGATCGGTTCTATCGAGCTGATTCATCAAGGGTCCACAACACGGAAGGCGCGGGGCTGGGATTATCAATTACAAGGTCGATCATTCATGCTCATGGCGGCGAGCTGTCAGCAGAACAGCAGGGGCGGGAAATTGTGTTCAGTGTGCGCCTGTTAATGGATTAATCCCGTTCTTCAGGAGAAACCTGGAAGGTGACAAAATTGTCATCATTCAGTCACGCGATAAACAGAGGCGGTTTTTTATAATCATACATAAATCAGGAGCAGAGTGATAACGCAATCGCCTGGTTCCTGGAGTGATGAATAACCCGCCCTGAGATCAAATGCTTTCTCTGTTATAAGCCGTTGATTGTTTGGGTATGAAAACACCGGAGACCCAACCATGAAAAAGATCCTTGTATCATTTGTTGCCATTATGGCTGTCGCTTCATCCGCCATGGCTGCAGAGACAATGAACATGCATGACCAGGTAAATAATGCCCAGGCACCCGCCCATCAGATGCAGTCAACCTCTGAAAAAAGCGCTGTTCAGGGAGACAGTATGACAATGATGGATATGAGCGGACACGATCAGGCTGCAATGTCCCATGAAATGATGCAAAACGGCAACGCTTCTGCCCACCAGGACATGGCGGAGATGCATAAAAAAATGATGAAAGGCAAACCAGGGGCCACCAACGAATCAGCAACGTCATTTTCAGAAATGAACGAGCATGAAAAAGCCGCTGTTGTGCACGAGAAGGCGAATAATGGTCAGTCTTCCGTTATTCATCAGCAGCAGGCTGAAAAGCATCGCAGCCAGATCACCCAGAATTAACCCGCAGCTCCACTTGTTAGACCCTCATTTGACGCCGAAGTCACTGGCTTACGCTCCCGTCCGGGAGCGTTTTTTTTATTCTTTCATTTATCATTGAGTCTTATGGGAATGGATTTAATCAGTTACTTAATCCCTGCCTCAGCAACAAGTCCCGGAAAGAGCAGCTTTATATTCCGGGTTTTTCTGCTCATAACCTCAACGGTGGCGCTTAGGATGTACTTTGTAAGTACCCAGAGTGTGTGTCATCAGTACCGGTGTTAATGCACCAGCCCATTCCAGCCATGTATACCCATGTAAATCCCAACAGCAGCAATCAGGGCGCTTGAAATATAGGGGGCTCTTCTGGCGATGGTATTGAAGCCACTCCAGCGTTTGGCGACCTGACGAACGCTGATCGCCGCACCCACTCCAACCGTTACGAGGGTCAATGCCAGGCCGATACTGAAACAAACAACCAGTGTGGCACCCAGCGTAAGCGCTTTAAGCTGAAGGCAGATCAACAATACAGTTATAGCTGCCGGGCAAGGGATAAGCCCTCCTGTCAGTCCAAATATCAGGATTTGCCCGTTGGTTACTTCTTTCCCGTCGAAGCGGCGTTTTATGTCATTGGCATGAGCCAGTTCGTGAGCGTCCTGATACTCTTTCGAATTCACATCCAGCCCATCAAGCTCAGAGTGGTCATGGTCATGGTCGTGTTCAGCGAACGCCACATCATAGTCATGGACATGACCACGATGTCCCAGAGACAGACGTACGTTGAAACTGTGAGGCTCAGGGATGGGAGATGTTGACTCCAGATAATCACCATGATCAACAAATTCAAAAGTCTGAGAGATCGTACTGTTTTCCCGAAGTGTGGTTAATGAGATATCTTCAGAAGCCCATCTTTGGCCACTAAGAGTGCGTAGCCGCCAGTGGGGAAGTTGTCCTTCTTCAAAAATGGACAGTTCAACTTTTCCATGGCCAGTATCGATCAACCTTGTTTCGTCATGGTGATGATGTTCATTCTCCTGCATTCCCTCCAGCCAGTTTTTCTCACCGCTCCAGGTTCGCCAGAACATCCAAAAAGCCGTACCAAGGATGATCACTGAAGAGACCATCTGTAGCCAGGGTTCGGCTGATTCTGCGGTAAATTTATTACTGATATACATCCCTCCAAAAGCAATCAGCCATACGACTGCAGTGTGCGACAATGTTGCCGCGACACCCAGCATCACGGCCTGACGTACGGTGCCTTTTATAGCAATGATGAATGCTGCCATCATTGTTTTGGAGTGCCCGGGCTCCAGTCCATGAAGCGCGCCAAGCAGAATGGCGCTGGGGATGAAAAACCATGCGTTGCCTTGCTGAAGAAGTGTCGTAAATTCGTTCATGAGAATCATTCTTGGTTATTAAGTGTAGGCCGGATTCTACTCCCCCCCAGTAAAATATACTACCCCCCAGTAGAATAACGCTGGTATAGTTACATAAAATATCCAGGAGAGTGAGAGCCCACATGTCACATACCATCCGCGATAAACAAAAACTGAAAGCACGTACAAGCAAGATCCAGGGGCAGGTTGCTGCGCTGAAAAAAATGCTTGATGAACCTCACGAATGTGCCGCTGTACTGCAACAAATAGCCGCCATACGTGGTGCCGTGAATGGTTTATTGCGTGAAGTGATTAAAGGACATTTGACTGAACATATTGTTCATGAAAGTGAAGAACAGAAACGAGAAGAAGACCTGGACGTTGTGCTGAAGGTTCTGGATTCTTACATCAAGTGACAGTTTGGCTAAAAGCCCTGAGCATTAATTTATCTAAATAACACGTTATCAAGTGACGGTTTTGGGCTGTTTGTAGCGGCATAGTGAGTTTGTTTAATCAATGAGCTTTAAGATGCCCCCCTTCATGCAAGGCAACGCGTACATTTCTGGTACATCTACTTCCCTTACTTTGCTCAGGGCAACCCACATTGTTAAAGCCTCTACTCGCTGACCATCAAAATCACCCAACGTCAGATAATGGAAAAAAATTTTGGATGACATTTTGAAACGTGTCCTCTGCTGTGAACGTCGAGAGATGCTACGCGAGAAAGGAGATGACCTACTTAGTATCCTGTTAAGTAGGTCTATCTGAAGAAGTAGACAACTTTAAAGTCTTTTTCATGTTAAAGGAGACAACTTTAATGTCTGTGTACACCTACCTTTGCTCAAATCAAAATGTTCTGACATACCAAAATGGAGTGTAAAATGACTCAAAACCAGGGTTCTGAGCCAGTACCGGCGAGCCGGACAGGGCAGCTCATCAGCGCCCGGGATATGGCCATGCAGAAATTCGAAGAAGGGATGCGGTTAATCTCGGAAGCGTCGGAACTGTGCGGTCTCTCTCTCTTCACCAGCAGAATTATGCAGCCCAACGCATTTGGTCTTCCGTCGTCACTGGATCGCACCATCGAGGAGGGGCGTAAGGAAATTGACCGTAAAACGTGGAAAAGGCTCTTTGAAGAAATAGGTATGGACCGGTACTGGAACCATAAGCAAAAAGAAGCCTTTAACGAATCCCTACGTACGGATCCGCCCGTCGCTTCCCTGGAGATTGTTAAGGGAACATTACAGCATGCACTGGCTAACAGACGAGACACGCTTGCAGAAGGTTTCGTTGATGTTCTCAACAAGCTTGACCGAAGTTTTAAAAGCAATGCACGGCAATATACAATGCCGAAAAAGCTTGTTCTTCGGGGGATTTTTCCTGGTGTGAACGTACTGAGGTACAACGGTTTCTCGCAGGACAATCACTTTTGTTTACGCGACTTTGAGAATATTGTATGCATCTGTTCTGATACTCCAACACCTGCAACCGGCGGTGGGCTGAGTATGGTCGACAGGCTGACGGCCATGAGAAATACAGATTTCACAGGCGAGGTCTGCGATGAGAATGGCTGGCGGTGTCGCCTGTTTGAGAATGGAAACGTTCATATTTGTATCGACAGTATCTCGCTTCTGAATGCTCTGAACGATCTTATCAGCATATATTTTGCAAACCAGCTTCCGGCCGCAGGAAAAAAATGATGATCGAAAACGATAAAGAAAAAAGCCTGAACGATGCTACCTCGCCAGAGGTGCAGAATGACATCCGCAGCGAATCCACAGAAAAATCAAAGGAAATGGGTCGTTCAAGGTACTCATCTATTGCGATGATCGATTACTTCAATGCAATCGAACGTCTGTGCGAAGAGAAAAAAATTAACCCGGAAAATATCGATCTGAGCTTCAAAGTTCACTGGCTCAGAAACGCTGTTGGCGGCTCGTTTGCAAGGTCACAGGAGATGTTCGCTGAGTACCAGAAGTATGTTAAAGAGGTTCCTGAAGAGGCCCGTTACCTGGATATACCCGATGAGGTGAAGGTTGCACTCGGCGATATTATCTCGTACATCACCTGGCACTACCGTAGAAGCTATACCGCAATACAGAGTGATAGTGTTAAAAAAGCTGAAGCACGTAGCATGCAGCTGGAGGAGGAGGTAACGCAGCTTTTACAGCGGCTTGAGCAAAGCGCTACCGATATGGATGAGCTGAAACTTGAGAATCAGGCGCTACAGGGTCGATTAGAGATCCGGGACAGTACCGTCAAGGAGTTAGAAACAAGGCTGAATGTTGCCGAAGCAGAACTCGAAACCTGCCATCACCAGTTAGATAGCACACGGCATGAATTAAGCCTCGCACAGCAGTCAAATGACTCACTCTCCCAGCAACTGGCTGAACGTAAAACAGAGATCGCTGGTCACCTTGAATATCAAAAAAAGCTGAACGAAGAGATCAACACTCAGCGTTCTGATAATGCCGGTCTTTCCAGACAATGCGACCAGTTAAGTCAGACTGTGTCAGATACAAAGGCAGAGAGGGACAGGTTTGAACAGGAATTGATTGCTGCACAGAACCTCTGTGCTGAGCTGAAAAGTGCACTGTCCGGGAAGGAGGGTGACCTGGTGGCGGTGAATGCCGAGCTTACTGAACTCCATAAACTAAACGAGTCGCTGAGCGCCGACCTGAAAAAAGTAACTTTGGTCAGCCAGGGCTATGAAGCGGAAGTGGCTGAACAAAGCAGTGAATTAAAAACGCTCCAGTCCAAAGTAATGAAGCTGGAAGCTACCCTGGAGGCAGAGAAAACAATCTCAGAATCCCTGAAAGGCACCATTGATACATTGACTGGTGCAATGGCAGGGGGAGGTACTGGAAAGTCAAAACAGCCGCGTAGTAGAAAAACATCATGATAAATGAAGCCAGGTTGATAGACTTCTCTGCATCCCCTGGCACAGTAGACCTTCTGCGGACATTCAGCCCGTCCGCAGGAGTTTTCGTCCTTCAGTCAACAAATGCACTACCTTTTTTGAGTCTCCACTTTCCAGTGCAGAAAACACGTTACCGATTTTACCAACAGCTTGTATCTGAGTGATAACCCCAGTCTTGTAATCATCAAGGATCCCTGACAGGAAAGCGTTCAGTTTTGTCTGTTCGCTTAGTGAAAGCATGTATGACATTTTTTCTCCATTTTAAGCAGGTGTGCCAGTTGAAAGAGGTTTACGTGATTCTGGAAAATGAGGCAGCACCATAGTTTCAGATGCTGTGGTCGCATCCCAGTGCCACCATCCATAAGGCCCATATTCACGGTTGTAATAATCTTTTTTGAGTTGCTTTCGGGCCAGATAAGCAGGAGTGGCCATACCAAATACTTCCATCGGGAACGGCTTATCGCTTTTTGTGTCGAGCAGGTAGAAGTCAGGGAACACCTCACTAATACTCGCATCATAACGCATGGGCTTAACGTACTGCCGGTGCTCTGCATCCAGCTTTTCTGCAACAACCGCCTCATAGGAGGAGTCCAGAGGTATCCAGTTCTCGCTAACGTGCATCAGCACAATTTGATGAGCTCTTACAGAAGGGCCTCTGCCGGTTACCGCAGCTGGTGACGTCAACGCAAAGACAACTATTTTCGCCCCGGATTTCCATGCTGCGTACTCCGATGAAAATCGTTTCTTTACGCTATCCCAATGGCCTTCTGAATTGAAAAAAATCAGCGGTAGCCCCCCAAAATTCCGCAGGGGTAAAAATTTAAGTGGCTTCTCATGCTTTTCAGCATCGTAGCGAGGTAAAACTGACAGGAGCATGAGACGTTTATCACTCATCGCCTGTGATGAAAGACGCTGAATTTGCGACTGAGCGACAGGTTGTTTCGGGTCAGGTACACCAATGAATAAATGGTCACCTATGCAGGCTCTGCCGGTACGAATTTGTTTAGCGGTTTCAAGCAGACGATACCGTACCAGTGAATCGTTACGTTTCCCTGCCATTTTCGGGTACCAGACATTCAGACCAGACTCTGTCCACAAAAGACTAAGCAAGCCCAGGAGGGTCATTGAGGCCTGACCTCCTTCTGGTCGCTGAACATGGGGCAGGGGAGGCACTTCTGATTTTTCAGGAGGATCTTTCTCTGTCATACCGATACCGAGCCTTACAGCCATATCACCTTCGGTTGTAATCCGGACCACACCACTCGCATATCCTTTCAGGCCGGTATGCCGGGCATCAAGGGAGAAGAATACACAGGAAGGATCATGCTCAATGCCCGTGTTAGCGGCTTTGACGAGAATAAAGGCATCACCGTTCGGTAAAGCACGAACATAAAGTCGCTTTTCTCCTTTTCCACGACATCCGCAGGTGATGACTGATTTTTGACCTGAGGTGTGGTGTGCCTTTTTAAGAGCCGACTGCCACCCTTTAGCAAACTCATCCTGCGTTTGAAAGTCAGGTGAGTACCTTTTGACGTTTGGATCGTCGTCGTAAGCAATCATCACTGCGAATTTTTGGCTCATAGTAGTCTCCTAAACAGGAAGTTTAATATCCCAACCAAAGCAACACTTCCTGAGCGTCATACTGTTCCTTTACGCCCATGTCGCTAAAGAATTCTTCGAAATCTGTTTCGGGAACGCAATGCCTGGACAGTTCTTGTAATGCTCGTTCTTTAGATACCGTCTCACCTTCAGCTGATTCGAAATACGTCATGGTTGACCTCTGACATTATTACAACAATCTTAAGCATTTAAATTGATGAAGGAGCTCAGGTCAGCTGACTTCGTCGTAAAACTGCCGCAAGCGCTGGGAGGCTGCAAATTCAATTCGAGACTTCAGCAGTTTGGCGACGGCCGCAAAGACATCAACGACCACGGAGTTCCCAAACTGTCTGTAAGCCTGTGTATTGGACACAGGGATACGGAAAACACTTTCCCCGGGTTTATCGAAGCCCATTAGCCTGCTGCATTCACGTGGCGTTAGCATGCGTGGCCGACGGTCCATGTTGTATGTGTTATGGAAATCAGTTTCTCCCAGCTCATGAGACCAGCCCCGATCAATAAGAATTTCAGATCCGTCTTTCATATAGCGGCTTGAGAGGGTTCTGGTGACACTATTAACATTGGAAGGATCTACTAGTCCAAAACCAAAACCATTGCCTTTTGCCGCATGTTTCTTTGCATAGTTGTATAAGTACTCCCAGAGTTTAGGGGAGAGGATGTATTTACTATCTACGCTCGGATCCAGTAAATCTGAGAGAGAAGGGCGCTTGTCCGGATAAAAGTCTTTAATGTCTCTCAGAGTAAAACCGTCTTTCAGACGTAGGTCGCGGCGAAAACCAATAAGGACGATACGTTCACGGTGCTGGGGTCGGAAATGACGGCCATCGATGACTTTAGGATCATCCGCGCCCGTGCTTTCGCTGTTTGCGACGTCGTAGCCAAGCTCATCGAGCGTTTTCATGATGATGTTAAAGGTATTACCCTTATCGTGACTCTTCAGATTTTTTACGTTTTCCAGAACAAAAATTGCAGGTTGTTTTGCCCGGATGATCCTGGCCACATCAAAGAAGAGCGTACCCTGAGTGTCGCACTCGAAACCGTGTTTGCGACCCATAGAGTTCTTTTTACTGACACCGGCGATGCTGAATGGCTGGCATGGAAATCCCGCAAGAAGAACATCATGATCCGGGATAGAGGCATCGATAAATTTGTATGCCTCGTCATCAGTAACCTCGGGCCGGTTGCTAAGAGTGATGTCACGGATGTCTGAATTGAAGCGGTGCTCGTTCTCATCGCAATACCAGTTCGCCCGGTAAGTACGGCTGGAATAAGTATTCCATTCGCTCGTGAAAAGACATTTACCACCGATGGCATCAAATCCGCTTCGCAGTCCACCTATCCCTGCAAACAGATCGATAAAGCTAAAGTGCCTGTCCTCATAATCAGCAGGTCGTGAAGGTATTAAAGTCTGTAGATAGCGTCCATCTGCGATACTCAGCTCACAATGCTCAGGTATGCATGTAACCTGACGTTTAAGGGATGCACGGGACCAATTACTGCCATTTTCATCATTTAATACCTGAGCCAGATATTTCAGGTCATAAATGGTCGAAGCTGTTAACAAAGTTTTGTGGATCAGAGATGGTGTTTTATCCACATCATTCAGGTCTGTCTCAAGATCATGAGTGTAACGTTTCATCCAAACTCTCTCAGGAATAATATCTTTGAGATAGATTAACACGCTTAATTTGGATTATTTTTTGGTTCAGGTTCTAAATTTATTGTGATTATTCTGCCTTTAAGTTGCAAAAAGATTGGTTTTAAGCCCGCCCATGAAATAATGACTTGTTAAAATACTGCCTGTAAATAGGCTTGTGGATACATGTCTGTACTCAACAAATCAAGGTGAAATGATGTTTTTTTTAACAAAGTTACTTTTGCCCATCATGATTGTTGTATTCCCAGTGGCGTCCTGGGGGAACTCAACAACTTTTGAGGCAAAGGTGGTTAAGATTGTTGACGGTGACACCATAACTGCGTTGGATGCTCAAAACACAACCATCAAAATACGGATGTATGGTATAGACGCTCCTGAATCTAAACAGGCTTTTGGCCAAAAAGCAAAACAGGCCTTAACCACAGCTATAGCAACTAAAATCGTTACCGTGATAGACCATGGTACGGATATCTATGGCCGTATGTTAGGTACCATCTGGTTAGATGGATATGATATCAATGCCTCTATGGTGGACAGTGGATATGCGTGGGTTTATCGGTTCGAAGATAACGCCATTGTCCCTGGCTATATCAAATATGAATCCGCAGCACAAAAGGAGGCAAAAGGGTTATGGGCAGACACCAACCCTGTCCCACCATGGCAGTGGAGACAGGCAAACGAAAAGCCCAGAAAGGTGAAAGAGAAGAAATAACCATGATGAAAGAGCCTCATCCGTTACTTCAGTTGGTACTAAACGATTCCGGTCGTCTAACCATGCCTGTTTATTATAGAGATCAACAGTATTGCCCGACTTGCCTTACAAAGGTGTTGAAGAGTGAGGATGGAAGTTTGGCGCACCTCGGGGAAATAAATCAAAATACATGTAGACCTTCTATTTCAGTAGTTGTGACAAAAGCAATTATTGAAATGTGAACCGCCCCGGGTTTCCTGGAGAGTGTTTTATCTGTGAACTCAGGCTGCCAGATCATCGTTTCCGATGGAAGCATAATAAGCTTTTTCTGCTTCTGCCGGAGGAGTATGGCCCAGCCTTCCCAGCAATCGTCGATTGTTATACCAGTCCACCCACGTTAGTGTGGCCAGTTCCACTTCTGCACGGTTTTTCCAGCTCTTACGGTGTATTACCTCCGCTTTGTAAAGACCATTGATGCTCTCAGCCATCGCGTTGTCATACGAGTCGCCTGTACTCCCTGTTGATGCCAGTAATCCGGCTTCTTTTAGTCGCTCCGTATAGGCCAGTGACACATACTGAGAGCCTTTATCGCTGTGATGGATGGTGCCAGACGGACGACGGGCCCACAACGCCTGCTCCAGCGCATCCAGCACGAATGTCGTTTCCATAGACGATGAGACCCGCCACCCCACGATGTATCCGGCAAACACATCAATGATAAACGCCACATAGACGAAGCCCTGCCATGTGCTGACGTAAGTAAAATCAGCCACCCACAGCTGGTCAGGTCGTTCTGCCACGAACTGACGGTTTACGCGGTCGCCTGCGGCAACGGCTTTCCGGCTGATGGTCGTACGGACCTTTTTACCCCGGAGAACACCGGCAAGTCCCATAACCGCCATGAGACGTGCCACTGTACATCTGGCCACCCTGATTCCTTCCCGTAACAACTGACGCCAGACTTTACGCACACCGTACACCTGATGATTTTCATCGTATACGCGCTGTATCTCTCTCTTCAGCCAGTCGTCGTGCTGCGCACGGGCACTGCGTTTATCCGGATGATGTCGCTGTTGCTGACAATGGTAATACGTTGACGGGGCAATATGCAGTTCGCTGCATACCGGTCCGACCCCGTACTGCTCACGCAGCTTATCCAGCAGTGGCATCATTTTTTCCAGAGGCGGTCGAACTCCGCCTTCGCAAAATAAGCGGAAGCCTGGCGAAGGATATCGTTACTGCGGCGCAGTTCACGATTTTCACGTTCCAGCTCTTTCAGACGCTGACGTTCAGCGCTGGTGAGCCCACCATCACCGCCCCCGGTATCCCGCTCATGCTGGCGAACCCAGACACGCAGAGTCTCCGGCGTACAGCCAATCTTTGGGGCAATGGAACAAATTGCCGCCCACTGTGAGTCATATTCATCCTGACTTTCCAGAACCATACGAATCGCCCGCTGACGGACTTCGGGGGAAAAACGAGTATTTTTAGTCATCCTGTTTACCTCTTTCTCAGGGAGTTTAGTCTCCAGGATTTCCGGGGCGGTTCAATGTTATGTGACGGGGAAAAAATATATGTAAATCCAATACGACACCGAGGCCGGGTGCTGGCACCCTCAGTAATTTTTTCTCCCGACACTCACACTTTCAAACCGTTTATAAATACAGACTATCAGCCTGTGGGAGCAAACTGGAAAAGTGAAAAGGGATATAAACTCGGTCTGTTTTATCTCAAAGATCGAGCCAACTCTATCAATAAAGAGGAATTTGATTTCATTGCCGTTATAGACCCTGAGGCAATGCAGAAAGAATTTATTTCGGCCTGGTCTGAGGTTGATGAAAAAAATCCATTGGAAACGCTGAAGCAGATCTTACGATCTAAAAACAACTCTTCTTTATGGGTAAAATGGCCTGGCAAAATTGAGCATGCGCAAAAAGGAAATTACAACGAAAATTACTGGTTCGATTATCAATCTGATAATCAGGAAGTGAACTGTACGGTCTCTGTTGTAGGTATCGAAGGTAACAGTTCCGGTGAGACAATTTATAGATTGCAAACTTTGCTAAAGCGTAAGCTCAATGAATATCAACTGGTTCGGTCTTTAGGGACTATTATGCTTCTTGATAATACCGGGAATATGATTCCATCAAACCATCCTTATTTTGAAGTCATCTCAAAAGCATGTATAAATGGAGTGCGTGACTTTGTTCGTCAAAACCCGTGGGTAGTCTGACGGTCAACTATAAAGCATAATATAATTAGTAATAACAAGGAACAGACATGAATGAAAACTCAGTAATCTTAATAAGTTTATTTTGGTTTTTTTTGGGATCGAGTGTTGTAGCTGGTTTTATGGATGCATCATTATATTGCTGGATTTTTGCAGCCATAAGCGCATTGTTTCTTCTTTCGGTGATACAAACACCAAAGGAGTTAACGGTATCTATTAGTCATATGACAAGCAAAACGCTGATCTCAAAGACAGATGATGGATACACATTTAGCATTTCACCTTACGGAGACGGGTACCGCTTATCAGTCTCGCCTGAAAATCGTCACAATGGTACCCAAAGCTTTGACGGCTGGTTCCCACGTTTTTTTTCCGAACCACAGTATGCCAAATCATCTTTAACTAAATTTCTCGGTGAGTCCTTAGTATGGGAAGAAGATTCAAGTAATGCTCTATGAGATTACTTATTATAAATTTTTCTATTAATCTCCATGGAGTGATATATGAATTTGGCCTATTTTTTATTTTTGTCTATAACTGTTATGCTTACGAGCTTTATTATTAAATCACTTGTCGTATTGGTAAAGTTCAAATTACTTCGTGATGAACGTCTCGAATATACCAGCAATAAAAATATTGATGAGATGTACGATTTAATGAATGCGAAGGAAGAAATCCTCATAAGGCATCATAAGCAGATGTTGGCATTGCATCTTTCACTATTAATATTCGTTCTATTTATTGCTTACATTTACTAAAAATAATTTTATTCAACATTTCAACAAAGGGTTTTCAATGGAAAGCTTCGAAACTGAACAAATGATTCAATATGCTTTCTACATAAATATCGTAATAACGACTGGTTTGGCATGGTTTTGCTTGCGGTCAGGATTGCATTACAATTTTTTCAGAAAAGCAGAGAGTGCCAGAACAAAAGGGCTGAGTAGTACCTCTACTGAACACGGTCCAGCAATAGTGAGACTAAAGAAGCTACAAGCATTAGTAGATTTTATTAGTAACTGTGCTTTTCTAATCCTTTCAATTGGCACAGCTTATATTTTGTATGTTTGGAGCCACAGTTAACTCATACGAGGTAACTTCGGCAGGTAACAACTTCTAATGCAGGACTTTAATAACTCTAAGGGATTCTACATGAAAAAAGACGATCTAATTACGCGTTGTAAATTACTTAAAGGCGAACGCGATGAGTCTATCTTTACCATATTAATTGGGATAGTAGTAAAGCTGGGGCTGGTAGGCCTGGCATTCTATCTGTTGCTTGGTTCCACGATTGATTGGTCAAGCTGGAAAACTTATGCCGCCATGTTGATCTTGGGAGCATTTCTCTAAAATCTTGAACCTTTTTTCACTCATTACAAGCCATGACCTAGTGCGTAGATCATACGATCTTTAAACCTTATGTCATTGATTTATAAGTACATATAACAAAGATTATGTTAAATACTGTATGTATGTACAGCATCAACAGTTGCCCCCCTCATATTGAGGTAATTGCTACATTCATACCACTATTCTTCTTATAGTATCGACATCCTGAATTATTGCACCCTACTGCTTTGTCTTTAGCTGTTCCGAATTAAAATTCATTGCTCAATTTGGATCACATGACGATCAGCGTATTCCTTTGCTTTATCAAAGTTAAGTTTTTAAAACATAAGATATGTAATGACAAATTCTCAATCTGATTTTCCTTTGAACGATCAAAATTTTCAGGCAGATTTGCTGAAAATCAAAAAGGTTTTCGCCGACCTTATAACGCAGGCATCAGATGGTAAGATACCCATAAGGTCTTCTCATGTACACGGCTTACACCATTTCGAGGAGCTCTACATCCGGGCAAGAGCAGGCATGTGTTCGGTCCTGGGATATCCGGTCATGGTTGTTTCAACTATCTCAGTTAAAGAGCCCGGCACAGGCATTTTTAGAGCGCTTCTTGCAGAATTGAAATGTATTGCAGATGAACAAAATTACATTTTGAAAATTGAAAATGTACTGCCTCCCCTATTCCGCAAATACCTTATTCAAGAAGGTTTTGTTTTCCCAGGTGAACCTTGGATGTGTGGTTCCGGCTATTGGTTTAAGAACCCACAAGTACTTCATGAAAATATTGAGTTATTATCTGTTTAAGTCGATCTAACAATTTCACTGGAGCTAACATGTCCCCGGAATTGGTATCAGACATTGCAAGAGTGGCGCATGAAAAGCTACTTTCAATTTTAACGGAGTGCGGCATAGAGAAGACGGCAGGCACTTGCCTTTTTGCAAGCTATCTTGTGTGTTATTTAGCAAAAACTAAAGGTCTAGATGCTGTTGTCCGTGGGGGTAACGGTGCAGATGATGGCGGTATATTTATAGAGTGTGGTGGCTTTGGCCATTATTGGTGTGAGTTGAATTTCGAAGAAGTGCAATATTATATTGACATCACTTCCGAACAGTTTGGGTTTCATCCATACATAGTGAAACTCGCCAACGATATAACAGGATGGCCTCGATATATTCCTGGTGATCAGGAAACGGTCGATAGTCATTTAGAACAATTATTACGCGACGGCTATACAGAATAGGCTGCGTATACCCTATCGCAGCCTTTCAGGCTCTTAACCCTTGTGACCTGTTAACGGAACCACTCAGGATGACGCTGCCGATCAACTTTGATAACCTGCGAATTAAATTCAACGACATCCGCTGGAGTAAGCATTAATTCATCAGGATTTACAATAAATGGTCTTAAAACCACTTCGCCACCGTCTTCTTTTGCACCGTAGATATTAATAAGAAAGTGCAGTCGTTGATTTCCTTCAGCATTGCGTTGCCATTCTCTAAAAGTCAAAGTTTGTTTAATATAGTTTGTTAAAAGAAATGCGAATTCAGATTCTTCCGTTTGTGAGATACCGATTTTGTTAGACATTTTTTTTAGTATCTTTCCGAGCATGGACACACAGGCATCTAGACTTAACGATGTTGAAATTTTGGTCGTATTAAAATCCTCCTGCGAAAGTGAAATCATCCATGTATTATCTTTATGATAGTCGGTAATATAAATAAAATGAGATGTAAAAGGCGTTGAGTGATTGAACTCTCCTAAGTTCCATCCATACTGACTCACTGTATTTGAGCTAAGTTCTTTGTCGGTAATGTTCATAATTCATACCTTTCGATAAAGTCTGTAATGATAATTAGCTATCTCAAAGGACCAGAACAACTCTTGAAATAACCACACTCGAAGAATTTATCATATTGAACACCCCTACCTAATAACCTTGCCGACTTAATAAATCACAATAGCCCTCCCCTGACATTTTAAAATGCTACTTGAATTTTTGATAGCTTATGGTTGTTTTATGTTCTTTGTGATACGCATATGTCATCTTCTCTTTCCAGTACCAATCTTGTAGATCCTGCAAGTCTAGCCCATTTTTCTCACGTATGCTTTCGTGTAATTCGCTAAGCGCGAGTTTATCATTAGGTTTATAAATGGCTAATTTTTCTTCAAATAAATCCAGCCAACGTTTCCCCATCTTACGACGCAAAACAAACACCATCGTGATAAATGTAATGAAATGCACAGCAATTAGTTCCAACTTATGCGATTGCTGACCAGATAAAATTACTATTGTAACAACAGGGATGGCCGTATATAAAGCAATCAAAGCGACCATAAGTTGGTATGGTTTTTCCCGTATTACCATGTTCATGGGTAAACCAGAGGACGCTACTGCTTGCCAAAATCTTAAAGGGGAGCCCGCAGAATTCGGAAAAAATCGTACGCTAAGGTTTTCCGGGCATCCGTAAGGGCCGAAACTTCCCGTCTTCCAGTCTGCGGCTCTGCC
>NZ_JBMKIG010000022.1:0-20869 GCF_049238005.1 Enterobacter cloacae complex sp. IR5459 | reverse complement strand
CTGGGCGAAATGCGCCTGGTAAGCAGAGTTTTTGAAATGTAAGGCCTTTGAATAAGACAAAAGGCTGCCTCATCGCTAACTTTGCAACAGTGCCTAACTTACTTTACCATCGGTTATCCCTTTTAGCCGCACAAATTTTAGCCATGGCTTTTCAGGAAGTCAGGGCTATCAGAATGGCCTTAGAAAGCCTAGTCAAAGAGCTGTCACGAGAACACCGTTAGCTTAGCGTACGATTTTTTCCGAATTCTGCGGTTCCCCCAAGAAGCTCCTGTTTCGCATCAGGAGAATCTTTGGCGAGATCCATCAGGTTAAGCAAATCTTCACGATCGAGAGGAAAGAAGTATTTTACAAAATACTTGAAAAGCGAAAGAAAGTAGTATGCTGTCCATGCAATACAGAAACCGATTCTGAGAAACTCATTGTCAACTATACAGAAATACAGGTATACAATCAGGAGAATAGGTAAAATCCATAATACTATAGCTAAAAAAATATATACGGGGATCAGGCGTCTGTATGCCCGTTCATGTTTATTCAGGATGAATAAAATCTTCTCCGCTTCTGAATCACACATAACATTCTCTTCCCATTTTTTCTGATACGTAATGTCCACCTGTTATCAGGAGTGTTTATTGCCCAGAAATATTCTCCTGCTGTGCCTGCGTCCTGAGCCACTTTTGTTCTAATGTCGCCAGTCTGCGACCGGCACTCTGTGCTTCAGAGTCTGAGACCTGCCCTTTGGGGTGACCATCCAGGCCATAACGTGGGACGCCGGCGACAGCTGTCCGCTGCAGATATACGCGGCGGGATGTGATGCAGGACACTGCACAGAGCCATTCGTCCATGGTCAGTTCTGTCTCCGGGTGTTCTGCCAGAAATGCCGAAATATCATTGCTTATGCCAATTTTCAGGGGAATAAATCCACCACCTTCAGCACGAAGATGAGGAAACAGGGCCTTTATTTTTTCCACGCACTCGTGAGTATACTCACGGGTCCAGTGGGAGGGACGTGGAAAACGGTGTCTTTTCTTTTTCTTCTTCCTGGCTGGCGCTTCGGGGATATGTGTTTCGACGGCAGATGAATTTATTCCGGCGGGGGCTGATTCTGCCGTCTGTTCAGTAAATACAGGTGCGATAATATCTGTTTTTTCGGATAAGGACGGTGGCGAAAAAGTACGACGTTTTTTCACCACAATGACGGGAGTTTTCCTTTCTTCCTGATTTTTTCCCATAAATACCTCGGCTGGCTGGTTTTACTCTTTAATAATATCACAATCCATAAATTAGTAAATTTCCCATCAGGTGATTTTTCATGGCTAATAAGTCCATTCTCTGAATATTTATACTCGAGGTAGTTACAGTTATGGCGTGACAGTCGAATTGATATTCTACTGAACCCTGACAGAAACATGGTTGATATATTCTCTCACTTTAATGTTGTCATGATATAAATAAAAACAATTCATTTGAAAGGATATCAGAAGAAGATATCGGGGCGCACAGTTCATCTCTGCCTTTGTTTCATGGGGGGTTCTTTGTATATTTTACTTACTGTTTAAGCATGTACATAAGGAGTGCTTTCATTATGCCAATGATACTTGTAAAGAAGAATCCCCGGGGCAAAGTGATTCGGGAGCTTAGCAGTGAGGAAGAGACTGCAGTAAAGACGGTCTGTGGACTGAAAAGGCCAGCAACCATGGCACAACATAACCTGGCCAATGATCTTCTCCGGGAAATGCGTGAGTATGATGCATGGTTACAGTGTGACTGTATTCCGGGAGATTCGCCGGCCATGAATTTTGCTGCTCTTAAAAACAATACGGGTACTCTTTATCTGTCCAGTTTTAATCATGAGCATGCACCTGAATGCCCCATGTATCGTCAGTTATCCGGAAATGAAGAGGAAACATCCTTCGGAGCAAGCCGGCATCCCGTTAGCACCCGTATAAATTACAGAAACTTTTTACCACCTGATGACAGTAATTCTGTTATCAGACTGCAGGCCCGCTCTGCTTACCATAATGGTGAGCGCTCCTCCGTTCGCAAGAAACGTCCGCGCCTTGGCCGTTTACTCCTGTCGCTTATTGAAGATGCAGGGCTGAATAAACTGGATTCCCTGGCTAATCCCCGTATCCGGACTAATTATCGTGAGTGTCTTGATGCCATACGGCAGGTTACACTACAGCAGGAGTATATTCGGGGAAGAGCCTTATCTGAAATTATCCATTTCCGGCCAGGAATGTCTGAAAGGTCTCAGGAGCGGTTAATGGAAACGCTGGAGAATTCAGAACGACACTGGCCTGCCAGAAGAAAGCATATGTTCTTTCAGATTTTTATGGCGCAGCACATCTGTCGTGATGCTGTGGAAATTCACTGGGCGAACGGTAATATTCAGGTCATCAGACCTGTGCGGGGGATCAGTATTAATGGTGAAGCGCAGGGCGGAATACGTCCCCCTTACTGGGTTATTCTTGCTTTTTGCCGGAGTGCCGATGGCAGAATCATCTGCAGTGAAGGGTATGCTCATGCTCTTTATCAACTGACATGTCCGGTGCCTGTGGACAGCAAACTGGAACGAAACACGCTCACTGCTCTTCTGAATGTGGCCAGCTGGCTTAAAAGAAAGCCAGGTACGCCGGAATTAAGTCTGGAAAGGCCCCTGTTTGATACAGAAGTTTATGTTAATGGTGAAAAGAAATATGTACTGCCGGATTTCATTGTCACAGCAAGGGCTCCTGACGGAAAGACGGCCAGAGTGGTCATCGAAACGATGGGATATGAAGACAGTGATTACTGCGCGAGAAAATCCAGGCAGCATACCGGCATGAAGCAGATTGGTGTTCTGCATACCGATCCACCGAAATGGCTGGATAACGATCATCCCCCTTTTAAGAAACATATGTACGGTGTTTTTATGCATCTCAGGTACTGAGATATTTTGTGGCTCAGTTCTGTAACTTTTCCCGTAACATTGTCTGTTGTTACGGGAAAGTCCGGTTTTTGTATTGCACCAGAGAATACCCAGACTGTGATGCTGCCACAGTGTCAGCAGGCTTTCTGAACGGTATAACACCACTTCATGTTAATGATAATTACTATCATTAAATCTTGACATGCCATTTTCTCCTTAATAAATTAGTACTGTATATGTATCCATATACGTAAGCAGTTAATTCATTTGTTTTCCTCAGAGGATGAAGGAGATACCGAATGTCTGACCCTGTACGTATTACAAATCCCGGTGCAGAATCGCTGGGATATGATTCAGATGGCCATGAAATTATGGCCGTTGATATTTATGTAAACCCTCCACGTGTCGATGTCTTTCATGGTACCCCGCCTGCATGGAGTTCCTTCGGGAACAAAACCATCTGGGGTGGAAACGAGTGGGTCGATGATTCCCCAACCCGAAGTGATATCGAAAAAAGGGACAAGGAAATCACAGCGTACAAAAACACGCTCAGCGCGCAGCAGAAAGAGAATGAGAATAAGCGTACTGAAGCTGGAAAACGCCTTTCTGCGGCAATTGCTGCAAGGGAAAAAGATGAAAACACACTGAAAACACTCCGTGCCGGAAACGCAGATGCCGCTGATATTACACGACAGGAGTTCAGACTCCTGCAGGCAGAGCTGAGAGAATACGGATTCCGTACTGAAATCGCCGGATATGATGCCCTCCGGCTGCATACAGAGAGCCGGATGCTGTTTGCTGATGCTGATTCTCTTCGTATATCTCCCCGCGAGGCCAGGTCGTTAATCGAACAGGCTGAAAAACGGCAGAAGGATGCGCAGAACGCAGACAAGAAGGCCGCTGATATGCTTGCTGAATACGAGCGCAGAAAAGGTATTCTGGACACGCGGTTGTCAGAGCTGGAAAAAAATGGCGGGGCAGCCCTTGCCGTTCTTGATGCACAACAGGCCCGTCTGCTCGGGCAGCAGACACGGAATGACAGGGCCATTTCAGAGGCCCGGAATAAACTCAGTTCGGTGACGGAATCGCTTAAGACGGCCCGTAATGCATTAACCAGAGCTGAACAACAGCTGACGCAACAGAAAAACACGCCTGACGGCAAAACGATAGTTTCCCCTGAAAAATTCCCGGGGCGTTCATCAACAAATCATTCTATTGTTGTGAGTGGTGATCCGAGGTTTGCCGGTACGATAAAAATCACAACCAGCGCGGTCATCGATAACCGTGCAAACCTGAATTATCTTCTGACCCATTCCGGTCTGGACTATAAACGCAATATTCTGAATGACCGGAATCCGGTGGTGACAGAGGATGTGGAAGGTGACAAGAAAATTTATAATGCTGAAGTTGCTGAATGGGATAAGTTACGGCAACGATTGCTTGATGCCAGAAATAAAATCACCTCTGCTGAATCTGCGATAAATTCGGCGAGAAATAACGTCAGTGCCAGAACAAATGAACAAAAGCATGCAAATGACGCTCTTAATGCCCTGTTGAAGGAAAAAGAGAATATCCGTAGCCAGCTTGCTGACATCAATCAGAAAATAGCTGAAGAGAAAAGAAAAAGGGATGAAATAAATATGGTAAAGGATGCCATAAAACTCACCTCTGATTTCTACAGAACGATATATGATGAGTTCGGTAAACAAGCATCCGAACTTGCTAAGGAGCTGGCTTCTGTATCTCAAGGGAAACAGATTAAGAGTGTGGATGATGCACTGAACGCTTTTGATAAATTCCGTAATAATCTGAACAAGAAATATAACATACAAGATCGCATGGCCATTTCTAAAGCCCTGGAAGCTATTAATCAGGTCCATATGGCGGAGAATTTTAAGCTGTTCAGTAAGGCATTTGGTTTTACCGGAAAAGTTATTGATCGTTATGATGTTGCTGTGGAGTTACAAAAGGCTGTAAAAACGGACAACTGGCGTCCATTTTTTGTAAAACTTGAATCACTGGCAGCAGGAAGAGCTGCTTCAGCAGTTACAGCATGGGCGTTTTCCGTCATGCTGGGAACCCCTGTAGGTATTCTGGGTTTTGCAATTATTATGGCGGCTGTGAGTGCGCTTGTTAATGATAAGTTTATTGAGCAGGTCAATAAACTTATTGGTATCTGACACATAATGATGCCCTTTCATTTTCCTGAAAGGGCTTTGCAGAGTATAAAAATTAAGTAAATGGCAACCACAGGAACTGATATAACGAAACAGAATAATTCAAATATTGCAGTTAAGCTTCCGCCAACTGGATTTGTAAAGAAGTCTTTTTGCCAGAATTCTTTCCCTGTAAACCTTATTACCATTTTCTGTATTATCCTCATTGAAAAAGGAAAAGTAATGGCACTGATAATGCATCCGATGAACGCATAAAACATTCTTGCATTTTCCTGGTTATCTTTCCATCCCAGATAAAAAACTGTAAGAATAATGAGGATTGGTATCAGGCTTTTCAGTAAATACTTTACAGATATATCCAGTTTCATCTGGTTTCTCCTTTATTGTTATCGTGTACCGGTGCGTGATAACATAATCACAGCATGATAATAATAATCAATAACAATAAGCTGTGTCACGTTTACATCATGGAACGGAGGTGCTCCTGTGACCTTTGAGCAGAAAAAAGCTCGGGCCATTGCCCTGATGGACAGCAAAAAGATGTGGCGGAGCAATTATGCCCCTCCTCTTCTGCGTATTCTCTGGCGGCTGGGTATCCGGCTTCCGCCATTACCCTTTATGCCGTTCTGGCAGGTCACGGTGCTGACGGGGGGCTTATGGGGCATTTCCTGGGGATGTGCAATGTGGTTTATCTACTGGGGGCCGTCAGGAATGGTGGCAGGTGAGGCCATTATTATAAGTATCACGGGGGGGGGTTTTGTCCGGACTGTGCATGGCCTCTTTCCACTGGTGGCGCAGGAAAGTTAACCGGCTGCCACCATGGGATGATGTGTAAACCGTGCACAGGCGTGTTCTTACGGAGCGGCACTTTCATTTATCTGTACGCGAACCTCCATTCCTGCATCGTGACAGGCCTGCAGCCACTGCGCCACTTCCAGCGGATCGCCCTCCCGGCGTACCACCCTGCCTTCTTTATTCCATAACTGCAGACAGGTGCTGCCGTCTAGACGCACCACAAAATCCCCACGGCAGGCCTGATACGTTATGCCGTTCAGTTGCACCGCCAGATCAGTGGCAGAAGTGCCATCTGCGGGCAGACCTGCTGCCGGGACCAGCGGCAGTACGACGACTTCTGCCGCACGCTGTTCTGCCCGGAGGCGGTCCTGTTCTGCCAGCAGCAGAGGCTGTGCCACGGCCCGGCCGGCGTCCGTCAGCTCTACTGCCAGCTGCAGGTTCGGAGCGCGCAGGGTACGCAGCCAGCCGGCATCCTCCAGACGACGGCAGGAGGCGCGCAGGTTTGGCCCGTAGACCGGGGCTTCCCCGCTTCGCTCCAGCACCCGTTCTATGTCCCGCGTCAGCACGGGTCCTGGCCGTTTTTCATCAAGGGCAGCCAGCACAATCAGCACTCTCCGCTGCAGTGGCGACGGTCGGCGGCTCTGGGTCATTACCTGTCATCCTCCGGCCAGATGAGGTTTCTGAGGCGCTGAAAGTCGGCGTCAATGAGCTCCTGTCTCTTTATGGCATTCATTGAGGCATAGCCATTTATGGCCAGTTCATGCCAGAAGATCAGCACGGCTCCGGCTTTGGCTGACTCGCAGAGATAAATCGCGCCCTGGCTGTCCAGATTGCATTCCCGGATGCGTCGTTCCGCAAACCGGGTCAGTTGTTCATAGCTGAGTGAAAACGTCATTTCCTGATCCATCCTGCACGCTCCATCTGATAATATTCTGACAGGTAATAATCATATCCTGAATGATTTGTGTGCTCCTGATTTCTGATAATATCAGATATGGTTTTATCATCAATGATGAAAATCATATCTGATATGATTTTATGTGTATTTTTTATTATCATATCATTTGCGTCTTTTCTGCCGCGCAGATCCGGTTTCCGGCGGTTCCGGAGATTTAAATTCCATCGGTACTGACAGGGCGTTAAACACAGGTATTATCGAACGGTTCTGTTTTCTAATGCTAAGCTGCAAACCAGCTGCCCATGCCGTCAATACAGATGCACCGATGCGCTTGCGTGGCTTTTCAGGGAGATAAAGTTATGGCCGATCCATTCAATCTGCAGACCGATGTGGTCAGGCAGCATACGGTTCCCCGTTTTTTACTGAAGCATTTCAGTACGCCGGGAAAGGGTAAGCGGCAGCGCTTATACGCCTTTGACAAGGCTGCCGGGCGCGCCTATGCCACCACGCCGGATGACGCGACCGTCCGCAACACGTTCTACAACCTCGATAATCACCCGGACCGTCTGAGTCTTGAACCACTGCTGGGGATTTACGAGCACCACGCGGCACCGGTAATTGCAGCCCTGCTGGCGCACAGGGATATTCGCAGGCTGACAGATGATGAACGCTACAGGCTGGCCGTGTTTGTTGCCGTGCAGCGCGCACGAACCTTCGGTGAACTGGAGCGTATCTCAGGCATGATTTCGGTGCTTACCGATAAGATGGAGGCCATCGGCTCGACTAAAGAGCAGGCCATGGAAACCCTGGGCCTGTCGTCCGGGGGCGATACCAAGGATATTTTTCTGCGGCAGCTCGTCCAGCAGGTGTCACATATTGATCTCCTGCTGAAAAAGGACTGGTACCTTCTGGAAACCAGGCCAGAACGTCCGTTTTACGTATCAGACAATCCCGTAGTGCTTAAGAACAGCAATGACTTCGGTCCGTACGGTAATCTTGGTCTGGCCGTTCGCGGGATACAGATTTACCTCCCCCTGTCATCGACGCTGATGCTGGCCATGTATTGCCCCTCCATCCGTGAACAGATGGTTCGTCAAAAGCAGCATCTTCAACATCTGCTCGCCAGGGCGCCGCATCTTATCCCCCGTCACATTCGGCCTTTTGAAAGACTGGAACATATCCGGAGGTATACGGACTATCTTCTTATGCCGCTTACCCCGGAGCATGTCACGCATTACAATTCCCTGCAGGTGGAGTTCGCGGAGCAGTACGTGTTCTGCGGTGAAAAGGATTTCTCTCTGGTTGAGAGAATGCTGGCCGATAGTGAACGCTACCGGACTGGCCCGCGGTTTACGTTTTAGTCCGAATTCCGGCCTCACCTGTGCCGGAAAATGACGGCGGGAGCCCCTGTTGTACAGAGGAGTTTTGCCGTGTTGCACCCACGCGAAAGCGGCAGTGGTCACAGGGACCACCGCCGTAAGGAGATGGTGAGTATCTGTTGACATTCACCATCAGTTCGTGTAGCGTTGCGGCTACTTACTTTAGCAGAGTAAATCTTCGGCAAGTGGCGGTAACCACTTTACCGATACCCCAGAGTAGTCCGCGCTTTACTGGCGTGACCCATAGTGCCGAAACCGCAAATTTCGACACTATAAAGGCCTTCAGCCAGGGCACTACAAACCAGACCACCGCAGCACAGAGACCCACATAGGCCATAAGAAGCAAAATACAGAGACAGGCGCTCCAGTATTGCTTCTGGCAAATATGGTCCCTGGTTCCGATAACCAGGCGTTTAACGGTGGAGAAAATCGTCCAAATAAAATGGATTTCAGTCTGGAATGGGAATAGAACCGTTCCCTCGGTGTCTAACAAGTTTTTCATAGAACCCTCCCGGGTAAGTATTTACAAAAGTAACTGTCTTGATTTTGGTCATCTCAATAACCTCGTTTTTAAGTCAAAAGGCACCCGGCGCCTCACACACGTGAACGCTGTTAATGCCGTACAGAATGTTTTATCTTTCAGCTCTGTTATGATGTGTTCATTCGCATCCTCCTGTTTGTCATACCGATTTTAAGCTCGTTCCGGGGGCTCCCCGGAAAAAAATCCAAAAAAATCCGGGCCTGAATGGTGATAACCAGTCTGGCGGGAAATAAACGGATCTTGTTGGGGTGGAGCGGGACGGAACAATACTATGAGAGTAATGTTAACAGAAATCACCGCCTTTGTCAAGGCGCACTTATCCATTAAAGCAACTATAGCATAGTAATACTGATGTCCATTTAGCAAAAAGTGCTATCCGTCGTTCTGCTGTATGTCTATTTTCCTTCACCTCCGGGCAACCTGGCGAATACATTTTTACTTTTTTTGCCCCCTGCCCCCTCAGAGTACCGAGACGAAGAGATGTGTGGCCACGCCCTGCCGGCGTCCGGTAAACGGCCCCTGCGCCGTACCCGCTGACAGCCGGCATTTTCGCCCGGAACGGGTGAAGGCTGACTTGAGCGATTTGGAGGCCTCCCGCAGCGCATCCTCAAGACCGGTGTTCAGACAGAGCCTCACCACCGCCCCTGAAGGGAGACGGGCAATCTCCGCGAAACTCTCTCCGCCGGTAACATAGCGGCTCTGTCGTCCTTTCATTGCATCCTCCTGATGATGCAGTTGTGCCCGCAGATCCGGGTCCGTTACAGCAGGTTTTCTTCCACCACGTTGATCAGCGCCTGAGCGACATCCCCGAGCGGGGTGGGATTGTGATCTTCTTCCACACCGTTGGTGTAAAGGTGAAGCTCACACACCCCGTCCACAAAACGGAAGGCCTTGTCCCACCTGTCGGGTTCGGCGCTGATCAGGGCGCTGTAGCCCGGATCGGCGGTAAAGAGGCGGTATTCAAGCTCCGGGAACGGGATGTTCCACATCTGGGTGGCGTAATTTTCCGGGAGGCTCAGTGTAACGCGCCATGCGCCGCGGGCGTAATTTTCCGGGCGGTAGATACGCACCGTGATGCCATCCCGCGTCCAGCTGTCGCCGGTGAGGGCAGGCAGTTTTTTCAGGGCGCGGATGGCCTCGATATCTTGGTAAAAGCGGTGTTTTTTTTCCCTCAGTTGCGAGTAGAAGATATTTTTCCAGGCCTGGTCGATGGTTTCCCTGTCCCGGCCGGCGATCTCGGCAAACAGGGAGAAGGTCAGGGAGATCCCGCGCGGGATATTTTTCCACCCCTTAAGCACCTGGTCGGCACGGACCTGCAGGAAGGGGGTGTTGTTCAGTACCAACCGGCGGAGCTCCTCTTCCGTCGAGATCCCCAGCAGCTTCTGGTATTCCTGATTCCAGCGGGTGATAAAATGGCTCTGGTAGCGCTGCTCCATGACCTTAGCGTCCAGATAACTGGCCAGCTCCTCATCCAGGGAGGCGATGAGCGGGTTCTTCAGGGCAAAGCTGTCGATGACGTCGCGGAAGCTGTCTTCCAGGAACTCACGCAGAAACGTCGCCTTTGGCTTACGGGCGTGGCTTGCCAGGTCGGTGATCACCCGGTCGGTGTCAGCGGGGATGTTCCGCAGGGTATACGTTACGCTCTCTCCACCGTCGTTTGTCATGTCATGTTCTTTTTCACTCATCCCGCGTACCTTTTCATGTGAGGGGGCATTGCTGCAATACTTATACCTAGATTCTACGTCAGTACTTCAAAAAGCATAATCAAAGCCTTGATAAATATGCATTCCTTCGAAATTCAGCTTTCACCCATTGGGTGAAAGAAAAGTGCTCAAAAATATGTTAAATTATCAGCTTTTATGACTCGATATATGGTAAAATAATAGTAAGAAAAGTAGTAAAAAGGGGTTCTAATTATGATTAATAAAATTGATTTCAAAGCTAAGAATCTAACATCAAATGCAGGTCTTTTTCTGCTCCTTGAGAATGCAAAAAGCAATGGGATTTTTGATTTTATTGAAAATGACCTCGTATTTGATAATGACTCAACAAATAAAATCAAGATGAATCATATAAAGACCATGCTCTGCGGTCACTTCATTGGCATTGATAAGTTAGAACGTCTAAAGCTACTTCAAAATGATCCCCTCGTCAACGAGTTTGATATTTCCGTAAAAGAACCTGAAACAGTGTCACGGTTTCTAGGAAACTTCAACTTCAAGACAACCCAAATGTTTAGAGACATTAATTTTAAAGTCTTTAAAAAACTGCTCACTAAAAGTAAATTGACATCCATTACGATTGATATTGATAGTAGTGTAATTAACGTAGAAGGTCATCAAGAAGGTGCGTCAAAAGGATATAATCCTAAGAAACTGGGAAACCGATGCTACAATATCCAATTTGCATTTTGCGACGAATTAAAAGCATATGTTACCGGATTTGTAAGAAGTGGCAATACTTACACTGCAAACGGTGCTGCGGAAATGATCAAAGAAATTGTTGCTAACATCAAATCAGACGATTTAGAAATTTTATTTCGAATGGATAGTGGCTACTTTGATGAAAAAATTATCGAAACGATAGAATCTCTTGGATGCAAATATTTAATTAAAGCCAAAAGTTATTCTACACTCACCTCACAAGCAACGAATTCATCAATTGTATTCGTTAAAGGAGAAGAAGGTAGAGAAACTACAGAACTGTATACAAAATTAGTTAAATGGGAAAAAGACAGAAGATTTGTCGTATCTCGCGTACTGAAACCAGAAAAAGAAAGAGCACAATTATCACTTTTAGAAGGTTCCGAATACGACTACTTTTTCTTTGTAACAAATACTACCTTGCTTTCTGAAAAAGTAGTTATATACTATGAAAAGCGTGGTAATGCTGAAAACTATATCAAAGAAGCCAAATACGACATGGCGGTGGGTCATCTCTTGCTAAAGTCATTTTGGGCGAATGAAGCCGTGTTTCAAATGATGATGCTTTCATATAACCTATTTTTGTTGTTCAAGTTTGATTCCTTGGACTCTTCAGAATACAGACAGCAAATAAAGACCTTTCGTTTGAAGTATGTATTTCTGGTGATGCTGCCAACTTACTGATTTAGTGTATGATGGTGTTTTTGAGGTGCTCCAGTGGCTTCTGTTTCTATCAGCTGTCCCTCCTGTTCAGCTACTGACGGGGTGGTGCGTAACGGCAAAAGCACTGCCGGACATCAGCGCTATCTCTGCTCTCACTGCCGTAAAACATGGCAACTGCAGTTCACTTACACCGCTTCTCAACCCGGTACGCACCAGAAAATCATTGATATGGCCATGAATGGCGTCGGATGCCGGGCAACCGCCCGCATTATGGGCGTTGGCCTCAACACGATTTTCCGCCATTTAAAAAACTCAGGCCGCAGTCGGTAACCTCGCGCATACAGCCGGGCAGTGACGTCATCGTCTGCGCGGAAATGGACGAACAGTGGGGCTACGTCGGTGCTAAATCACGTCAGCGCTGGCTGTTTTACGCGTATGACAGGATACGGAGGACAGTTGTGGCGCACGTTTTCGGTGAACGCACTCTGGCCACACTGGAGCGTCTTCTGAGCCTGCTGTCGGCCTTTGAGGTCGTGGTATGGATGACGGATGGCTGGCCGCTGTATGAATCACGCCTGAAGGGAAAGCTGCACGTTATCAGCAAGCGTTACACTCAGCGCATTGAGCGACATAATCTGAATCTGAGACAACATCTGGCAAGGCTGGGACGGAAGTCGCTGTCGTTCTCAAAATCGGTGGAGCTGCATGACAAGGTCATCGGGCATTATCTGAACATAAAACACTATCAATAAGTTGGAGTCATTACCGTATTTCTTGCAGCAAAAATAATCAAAACCGCAAGATATGTAATCATGAAGTTGTCGGAAAACTATCCGTACAAGGGAGTGTATGAAAAATGTCTGGTATAATAAGAATATCATCAATAAAATTGAGTGTTGCTCTGTGGATAACTTGCAGAGTTTATTAAGTATCATTGCAGCAAAGATGAAATCAATGATTTATCAAAAATGATTGAAAGGTGGTTGTAAATAATGTTACAATGTGTGAGAAGCAGTCTAAATTCTTCGTGAAATAGTGATTTTTGAAGCTAATAAAAAACACACGTGGAATTTAGGTATTCATGTTGTTGTTATTTCGTCTCTTTCAGAATAAGGAATCCCATGGTTAAAAAATCACTGCGCCAGTTCACGCTGATGGCGACGGCAACCGTCACGCTGTTGTTAGGAAGTGTGCCGCTGTATGCGCAAACGGCGGACGTACAGCAAAAACTTGCCGAATTAGAGCGGCAGTCGGGAGGCAGACTGGGTGTGGCATTGATTAACACAGCAGATAATTCGCAAATACTTTATCGTGCTGATGAGCGCTTTGCGATGTGCAGCACCAGTAAAGTGATGGCCGCGGCCGCGGTGCTGAAGAAAAGTGAAAGCGAACCGAATCTGTTAAATCAGCGAGTTGAGATCAAAAAATCTGACCTTGTTAACTATAATCCGATTGCGGAAAAGCACGTCAATGGGACGATGTCACTGGCTGAGCTTAGCGCGGCCGCGTTGCAGTACAGCGACAATACCGCCATGAACAAATTGATTGCCCAGCTCGGTGGCCCGGGAGGCGTGACGGCTTTTGCCCGCGCGATCGGCGATGAGACGTTTCGTCTGGATCGCACTGAACCTACGCTGAATACCGCCATTCCCGGCGACCCGAGAGACACCACCACGCCGCGGGCGATGGCGCAGACGTTGCGTCAGCTTACGCTGGGTCATGCGCTGGGCGAAACCCAGCGGGCGCAGTTGGTGACGTGGCTCAAAGGCAATACGACCGGCGCAGCCAGCATTCGGGCCGGCTTACCGACGTCGTGGACTGTGGGTGATAAGACCGGCAGCGGTGGCTATGGCACCACCAACGATATCGCGGTGATCTGGCCAAAAGATCGTGCGCCGCTGATTCTGGTCACTTACTTCACCCAGCCTCAACCTAAGGCAGAAAGCCGTCGCGATGTATTAGCGTCGGCGGCTAAAATCGTCACCGACGGTTTGTAATAGCGGAAACGGAATGGGGAAACTCATTCCGTTTTTGTTTATCGCCTTAGACGGCAAAAGTGCTGTCGCCCACCTGCGCTTGCGCATACCAGGCCATAAGCTCCGTGGTTCCTGGTTCTCCTTCCGCTGGAGCCCAGTGCGCATAGTCATCGGCAGCCACGGGTTGATAGCCACCGTGTTTTACTTCAAAAATTATGCCACCGGTATCCAGCGACAGCACGGCATGCCAGGTTCCTGCGGCCATCTCCAGCACCGTACAGGTTTCCCCCAATATCGCCCGATGGGTGACGGTACCCCGATCGTCAAAATTCAGCACCACGAAACGACCCCTTAATGGCAACAGTAGCTCGAAGGTGTGAGGGTGTCGGTGCGGGCGCACGTAGGTCCCAGGTGATCTTAATCCCTAACCAGGGGCGAACCGGCCCCTGATGGGAGCATGGTGCGCCCCATCTATGATGGAGGACGCCATGTTCAAATCATCAGTATGCTCCTACGAAAACAGGTTTTCTTCTCGCTCACGGTTCCTCCGGTGAGCGGGATTCAGCTTTTTTATGCAGGACGTATTCAGGGTGCTCCCCTGCAAGTAATAACAGGTACTCAAATTCACCTTTCGATAAATTAAGCTGGTTGTGGGTTTTAGCTTCTTTTTTCTGCCATGTACTTAAGCCTACGCCAAAAATCTCACCGCACTCTGTCTGGGTAAGGCCAATTTTTTTTCGTAATTTCTTTATGTTTTCCGGTGTATTTTCAATAGTCATGCATCACTCTCCTTATATTCTTTCACCATAGTTAAGAGAATATTCTTATCAACAGGTCTTAAACCATTTTTTGTAAAGTCTATTGCCTCGACCTCACTTTCATTAAAAACCAGCTCACTTAACGTTCTCTTTGTTCTTTTTGTTTTTCCGTCAGTGAACTCCTTTGAATAACTGCTTATTTTTTTTACAAAATGGTATTTTTTATCAATCACTTCAAGATAATAAGTCAATCGCCCTTTATTTTTTCTCATAACTGTTTCAAATATCCTGTAATTTTAACAAGTTGATCTATACTCAAACCCCTAATCTGCAAATCATAACGCTCGCCCTGCTCGGTGACTTTACCGTTCAATCCATTTTCAGCTTTAAAGCCTGTCAATGCCCCATACCAGCTTTCAAGCTGGACAAGTTGCGATAACATACCTTTCAGGATCAGAATTTCGTCCTTTTTTGCCGCCTGGCGTTTCTCATACTCAATCGCCTGTAACACCTCCTGCGAAGCATTTAGCAAAATTTTTCGCTCGATATTGGCTGCTATATCAACGGGATTCCGCTTCCTGGATAACGTACAAACATGATACGGACTACTCCAGGAACGACTATCCACACTCCCCACAACAGAAAATCGGTCTTTTTCCATCCGAATATGCACAGAGTAATTTTTAAACTGCGGTGACGTCAGTTTTATACGAGACGGACAATCATCAAGTTTGTTCACGCGCCAGCCGTTCCCCAGGATACGGCAGACAACTTCAAAGACAGGGTGATACTGTTCAAAAAAAGAGTTCATCTGTTTCCCTTTTTGCTACGTGGCTGCTGTTCCCGTCTTTTTGGGTTCGATGCCCCAAAAGACGGGCTGGTATGATATCGGGGGCTTCTCGCCCCCGTTCTGGTTACGCTCTGGTTTCCACGCGTTGCCACCCTGTCGCCCTGCGCTGTCCGGTTGTACCGTATTTTGCGCGGATTTCTTCTATCGTGTGTTCTTCACGATTCCAGTAACTTTTATGTTCGTCTGGACGATAAAACCATTGTTTTTTCTTTGCCGCCCATTTACACCCGATTTCTTTTAAAGTTTCCTTATGTGTAATAGTTTCTCCACTAATCCATACCCAGTTACCTATCACTTCAAATACCAGACCAGATAAACCAGAAAGAACGTTTAATACTTTTTCCAGGTCATCACCGTAATTATATCGTGCATGTTCATCAGCGCTCTGGAACTGATTTATTTTATCAATATTTGCCATCAAGACATCAAAAGCTGCATTTACCGCTTTCATCAGTTCAGCCCCTAACGGGTTACGATCTGGATGATATTTTAAAGCGGCTTTTCTGTATGCTGCTTTGATATCTTTTTCAGTTAATTCGCCGGATAATCCAAAAACGTTTAATGCTTCCTGGATATTCATTTTAAATCTCCTGTCCGTTTGGACTTAAGAAGGAAAGGAGCCAATCCCCTTTCGATGAAACAATAATACATCCATTTAGATGTATTATCAAGATTTATTTCCTGAAAACAGCAATTTACTTGATGATTTGCTCGTTTCTTAATCCGCGTCAGCGGATAGAAGGGGCGAAAGAAAATACCAGGGAGCAGCGGGGCCACATCGCCCCGAAGCGCGGCGCTGTACTGCGTGTGTGAGCGTCAGCGAGCTACGGGCGCAACATTACATTGCTGCATTAGCCCGGCATTCTCCACGCCCTGAAGGACGGAGTTTTACCCCATCATTCATACTAAACCCCCCTGGGTAAATACTACTACTATTAACATTTTTAACATGGTTGCAGGGGATACCCCCTGCAACTATTTTCTTAGTAGTATGATGTGAACTCGTGTTTTTCTTCCGGTGATCCTTTATATGCTGTTTCGAATTCCTCAATTTCAATTGCTGGCGTACTGTAATAATCACGCACTCGCCGTTTTAATGGCTCACCACAGAAATCATTAAGTAATGGAGTCTTATATCCGCTCATTGAATGAGTCCGATGAACTGAAGCGCGAATCTCCTGAACAGTTACTGTTTTTTTGCCATGAACAGAAATAACCTGGTAGAAATTAACGTTCGTTTGCTCATATCCCCAGGAAGATACAAACACATCGCCAACAGAAACAGTGCCGTTATTAAAAGTCAATGTTTTCATTTTAAATCTCCTGTCCGTTTGGACTTAAGAAGGAAAGGAACCAATCCCCTTTCGATGAAATAATAATACATCTATTTAGATGTATTATCAAGATTTATTGCCTGAAAACAGCAATTTACTTGATGATTTGCTCATTTCTTAATCCGCGTCAGCGGATAGAAGGGGCGAAAGGAAATACCAGGGAGCAGCGGGGCCACATCGCCCCGAAGCGCGGCGCAGCCGCTGACGAACATACCAGGATGCACAGGGCCATCCCTTCGCCCTGCAAAGCCAGAACAGACCAACAGGCTATGATCATGCTGATTTGCGCCGCAGAATGCCGCTTATACTCTATCCTGGTTTTGAGTGTCTTTAAATACTGCGAAGCATACGTTTTTATAATTCGTATGCTTCGCTGTCTGTTTTCTGTTCACTTCCTTTTCTGAGATCCGAAAACCCCAGGTTCCGGATCTGATTCAGCCCCGCCGGCGCGCAGCGGCCCGGAAACACAAGATGTAGCGGTGTTTCCAGCTGTCAGTGACCATATATGTTGTGTCCCTCCCCTGCCCCGTGACCGGCCGCTCACCACCCTGAAAGGGCGCTGTGGTTATTCCGTGTGCGTGGTACACTTCCGGAAACTGTGGAATAACATAAAAGTCGGATCCGGCCAGAGCGGCCGTCAGGTAATTTAATTACGTTGTTATATGGCTGCTTATTATTTTAGTATGTGAAAATCACTCTAGTGAAAGTCACTGTCACGACAGAGTGGCACTCATCTGACGATGATTGAGGTGTGGTAAAATTGCACGGCTAACTATTCAACTGAGGAAAGGACATGTTTACTGCATTCAATGAGAGAAATGATTTCAGTTATGCTTTTGAAAAAATCCGTAATGCGATTTCCGCGCCAGGAGAAAATAATCTTTATGCTGCAACAGAATTAGGTCTTGGCATTCTGCTCCGTAAATACGAGCAGTTTCGCCAGGAACTGGATGCGGCCGGTGAGCTGGGAAACTGGGAATATGATCTCGATACCTACAATCACTGTATTGCGGTGCTGCAACGTTACTTCACCGGCAATCCATCCGGACTGACAGAACGTGATGCCCGGATTTACAGCCATTACCTGCAGACTGAGCACAAAAGGTTTGTGAAACTGGCTGAAGAGCTGGCTGCCGGCCGCTGACTACGGACAGAGGGCGGGATTTCTCAGGAATATAAAGGGGTAAATGATCAATGACTGATATACAGGCCGCAACTGAGAGTATAGTTGCTGCGACATCCCATCCGGTTTCCGTACAGCTGATTAATCAAGGGGCGGGGATCTGGGGAAACGTGGCAACCGGGCTTATCACTGGCCTGCTTACTGGGGGTATAACACTCACTGGCATCTGGCTGACACATTATTTCACGCTTAAGCGTGAGAGACAGGCGTCAGAAGATAAAATGAAAAAGGAACTGCATTACATTGCCACCGAGTTGGTATTCATGCTTGAACGGTATGCTGAGGGTTGTTTCCGGGTTGTGACGGATGACGGCCAGGATGATGATGCCCCCCAGCCTGAGAGAAAAGCTGTCACGAATTACCCTGAACTGAATCTGATCGATGTCTCCGGTGACTGGCGGACTTTAGAGCCACGTCTTATGTATCGCATCCGTGAACTGCCGGTGCTCCAGGATGAGGCCCACAGGGCAATTGCATATGCCGCCGAATACTCCGACCCTCCTTGGCATAAGGACTATTTCAGGGAACGGCAGTATCAGTTCACGCGCTTGGGCATCAACGCTGTCATTCTTGCCGTCCGTCTGCGCAAGGCAACCGGGATGCCCGAAACACGTCTTACAGGTCATGATGAATGGTCTGCAGTTTCCGTGTTTCGTAAAGTCTGGAGGCGCGAAAGAGCCCTGCGCGCTGCTGAAGCTACCCGCAACAGGGAGTGGAATCAATTAGTGATACCTGATGGAATGTCAAACCAATGAGCGGCCTCTTATCATATTCTCACCCGCAGCAGCCGGCGCAAATGCCGGTGGCCATTGACTATCCCGCCGCGCTGGCCCTGCGCCAGATGGCGCTCGTTCAAGATGAACTACCGAAATACCTGCTGGCACCGGAAGTCAGCGCCCTGCTCCATTATGTGCCCGATTTGCACCGCAAGATGCTGCTGGCAACCCTCTGGAACACCGGCGCACGTATCAACGAGGCGCTGGCGCTGACCCGGGGGGATTTTTCGCTGGTGCCACCGTATCCGTTCGTGCAGCTGGCCACGCTTAAGCAGCGCACCGAAAAAGCGGCCAGGACAGCCGGCCGAGCTCCCGCCGGTAGCCAGGCTCATCGTCTGGTTCCGCTTTCCGATCACCACTACGTCAGCCAGCTGCAGATGATGGTGGCCACCCTGAAAATTCCGCTGGAAAGACGCAACAAGCGTACCGGCAGAACAGAGAAAGCCCGCATCTGGGACATCACCGACCGGACAGTACGGACCTGGATTGGCGAAGCGGTTGAAGCGGCCGCCGTCGACGGGGTGACATTCTCGGTGCCGGTCACCCCGCATACGTTCCGCCACTCCTACGCGATGCATATGCTGTATGCCGGCATACCACTGAAGGTTTTGCAGAGCCTGATGGGCCACAAATCGATTAGCTCGACGGAAGTCTATACGAAGGTGTTCGCACTTGATGTTGCTGCGCGGCATCGAGTTCAGTTTCAGATGCCCGAAGCGGATGCGGTAGCCATGCTGAAAGGGAATATTTAAGTACTTAGGAGAATGATGCTGGCGAACGTCCTGCTCGCCGGGGAGGTCTGTCAGACGTTATCTGGACCAGCTGACGGGAATATCTGCTCTGTATTCTTCATACTGCTCATAGATCGCATGCTGAAGCATCGTAATACGTTCTGACAACCTGTTGGCGTCCGACATATGCCGCCATTCCCCCTCAATAGTGGTTTTCTGTCCATCCGGGAGATTGAGCGTGATCAATACCTTTGTATCACGAATAATCACCCCGTCAGTGAAAGAATTAAGACCACTCCTTACGGTATTATCTATCTGTATAGTTTCAAGTTTCATCTTGTTACCTCCTGTTGACCGGATCCCAAGCATAGATATCTGAATTCAAATTGCCTAGTGAAATGTCTGGATATGCCGCATTTTTCCCCTTATACAGCGAAGCTGGCCAAAGGCCAGCCCGCTTGGATTTATCGCTTTTGCCAGTAAATCAGCATGGCAAGGAACAGGATTGTTGCCCCCTGAGAAGCGGTCAGGAAAGTTTCCAGCAATGACATTATCGTAAAACTCCGCATTATTAATTTCAGGTGTGTGATTCAGGGGCCTTAGTCCCCCTTTTACAGGACGTAGTGTTCTGTCACGACGGAAGCCAGGGTTAATAAAAACGATTCGAATATGTCTGCAGGAACCACGGCAGCCTGGCGGCTGCAAATTGAAAACCGCCCCGGTTCGTCCTGTTGTTGCCGCACGCCCCGCAGAATATGTATGCTCTGAGGACCTGTTTTATTAAGGACTCATCCCCTTATGTTGACCCGCAAAAGTATCGATACAGTTCTGCTCTCTGTTGGTGCTGAGAAGCTCTCACAACGAGAATGGGACTGGATGAAAATGCTCAAACCCATGGACCCACCACCTGCGATGGTGACGACCTCCATCCTGAAGCGCCGTGGCGATACAGCAGCCCTTACCCTGCTACAGGATACCGGGGTTTAATCCATCCTCATGTTGTCCGGTTTTACTCCCCGCCCTCTGAAACGTCTGTTCACAGCCAACCAGTGCTGGACGTCCTTCCTGGATGCGGGCGGTCTGCGCGATATCGAGGTTGAAGCCGTCACCAAAATGCTGGCCTGCGGCACACGGATACTGGGTGTAAAAGAGTTCGGGTGTGATAACCCGGACTGTCAGCACGTAAAGTACCTGACCAACTCATGCGGCAGCCGTGCCTGCCCGTCCTGCGGAAAGAAGGCCACAGACCTGTGGACAGCAACACAGCTGAATCGTCTTCCTGACTGCGACTGGGTACATCTGGTCTTCACCCTGCCGGACACGCTGTGGCCGGTGTTCGAAAGCAACCGCTGGCTGCTGAATGACGTGTGCCGTCTGGCGGGCACTGTTGCAAAGTTAGCGATGAGGCAGCCTTTTGTCTTATTCAAAGGCCTTACATTTCAAAAACTCTGCTTACCAGGCGCATTTCGCCCAG
>NZ_JBMKIG010000021.1:0-21926 GCF_049238005.1 Enterobacter cloacae complex sp. IR5459 | reverse complement strand
GGGCGAAATGCGCCTGGTAAGCAGAGTTTTTGAAATGTAAGGCCTTTGAATAAGACAAAAGGCTGCCTCATCGCTAACTTTGCAACAGTGCCGGACATAGATCCAAAACAAACCCCGGACGACGCAGCATATGCCTGGAGTAACATTGTAGACGACGCCAGAAGTAATCAGGCGGTACCGGCATTGTCCTTGTATTCAGGTAATCACTGGTCTACGGCAAAGGAAATTTTAAACTCAACCAGAAATCTGGAGTTGTGGATAATCTCTGCCGGGATGGGTTTTTTAAATTGTAGAGATCGGGTGCCCTCTTACGAGGCGACATTTCATCAAGTACCATTCAGGCATGATCTCTGGTGGAAAGCCATCACAAAATCACTAGGAAAGCATAACCGTTGCGCAACTATAAGCCAGTTAATGCAGTCCAGTCCGAATGATGAATATTTGATTGCGGCTTCGCCTGTTTATATTGCTGCTGTCCAGAATGACATCCTGAAGGGCATTGAGAGTTTGACTCATCCTCTTACGCAACTAACGATCGTGACATCAGGGGCATATGCTGGCCCACTTGAAGAATACTTAATTAAGAGTTCTTCGGTAATGACTCCAACTTATTGATAGTGTTTTATGTTCAGATAATGCCCGATGACTTTGTCATGCAGCTCCACCGATTTTGAGAACGACAGCGACGTCCGTCCCAGCCGTGCCAGGTGCTGCCTCAGATTCAGGTTATGCCGCTCAATTCGCTGCGTATATCGCTTGCTGATTACGTGCAGCTTTCCCTTCAGGCGGGATTCATACAGCGGCCAGCCATCCGTCATCCATATCACCACGTCAAAGGGTGACAGCAGTCTCATAAGACGCCCCAGCGTCGCCATAGTGCGTTCACCGAATACGTGCGCAACAACCGTCTTCCGGAGCCTGTCATACGCGTAAAACAGCCAGCGCTGGCGCGATTTAGCCCCGACGTATCCCCACTGTTCGTCCATTTCCGCGCAGACGATGACGTCACTGCCCGGCTGTATGCGCGAGGTTACCGACTGCGGCCTGAGTTTTTTAAATGGCGGAAAATCGTGTTGAGGCCAACGCCCATAATGCGGGCGGTTGCCCGGCATCCAACGCCATTCATGGCCATATCAATGATTTTCTGGTGCGTACCGGGTTGAGAGGCTGTGTATGTGAACTGTAACTGCCATGTTTTACGGCAGTGAGAGCAGAGATAGCGCTGATGTCCGGCAGTACTTTTACCGTTACGCACCACCCCGTCAGTAGCTGAACAGGAGGGACAGCTGATAGAAACAGAAGCCACTGGAGCACCTCAAAAACACCATCATACACTAAATCAGTAAGTTGGCAGCATCACCCGCTGCCGCAGACACTGGCGGAGTGCCGGATATACGCAGCACGGAGTATCTGCTAATTTCTGATGCCATGTCTTAACCCGGTCGTTATTTAGTGTGATGGTGCCAGTAAAATATTTGATGACGTTAAACGTAATAGACCTGAAAAAGAAACCATCACTTTGCAGGTTGTAATAAACGGGGGGCGAGTGTTTTCGTATTTGCTTTCAGTAAAAACCAGACTCCCTGTATACAAAATCATTCATATCATTTTTTAAAAAACGATTTTACTATCTTTATATCGAAAGCAGGTCACTCCCTTTCATTCTATGGCCAGCACACACCTGACGAGCCGGCTTACCCGATTGTAAATATCTGGCACTGAACAGGATGAGTCTGCCTCCTGTAAGGATAATTGTTCTAACTTTTAATGGCTAAGTATGTTCTAAGTATTTCCGCGTAATGTTATGACTACGCCAAAAGACGAATATAAATTACACCAACCAGGAGTAACACACCATGAAACGCACAATTTTTTTTGCCCTTTCTACATTTTTACTGGCAATGACTGCCAGCTCTGTATACGCCAGTACCGAACACACCGGTATGTCTGACTTACGGGTTCAGAAAACCGCTAATGCCAGCTACTGTAATCCAGGTTCACATCGTTGCGAGGCCCCTTTTACTATTGGCCGGGATAATATTGCAAAACCAGACGGGTCAGATAAAAACTACTGTAATCCGGGATCACATCGTTGCGAGGCCCCTTTTTCTACTGGCCGGGATAATATTGCCAAGCCAGACGGAACAGACAAAAACTACTGTAACCCTAACTCCAGAAAATGTAATGCACCTTTCACCACCGGACATGATAATATTAATCAGTAAGAGATTTTAGCTGGTCAATAACAAATACAAATCTGCTGAGCTCGCCAGGGATGTTCTATGAATACGAAATTACAGGCATCGTTAGTCAAGGTGCCTCAGATTACCCTTACGTTCTGGATAGTCAAAATAGCAGTAACCACTTTGGGTGAGACCGGTGGGGATGCTGTTTCAATGTCCATGGGGATAGGCTACGCCGGCAGGGTAATGACTCCAACTTATTGATAGTGTTTTATGTTCAGATAATGCCCGATGACTTTGTCATGCAGCTCCACCGATTTTGAGAACGACAGCGACTTCCGTCCCAGCCGTGCCAGGTGCTGCCTCAGATTCAGGTTATGCCGCTCAATTCGCTGCGTATATCGCTTGCTGATTACGTGCAGCTTTCCCTTCAGGCGGGATTCATACAGCGGCCAGCCATCCGTCATCCATATCACCACGTCAAAGGGTGACAGCAGGCTCATAAGACGCCCCAGCGTCGCCATAGTGCGTTCACCGAATACGTGCGCAACAACCGTCTTCCGGAGCCTGTCATACGCGTAAAACAGCCAGCGCTGGCGCGATTTAGCCCCGACATAGCCCCACTGTTCGTCCATTTCCGCGCAGACGATGACGTCACTGCCCGGCTGTATGCGCGAGGTTACCGACTGCGGCCTGAGTTTTTTAAGTGACGTAAAATCGTGTTGAGGCCAACGCCCATAATGCGGGCTGTTGCCCGGCATCCAACGCCATTCATGGCCATATCAATGATTTTCTGGTGCGTACCGGGTTGAGAAGCGGTGTAAGTGAACTGCAGTTGCCATGTTTTACGGCAGTGAGAGCAGAGATAGCGCTGATGTCCGGCGGTGCTTTTGCCGTTACGCACCACCCCGTCAGTAGCTGAACAGGAGGGACAGCTGATAGAAACAGAAGCCACTGGAGCACCTCAAAAACACCATCATACACTAAATCAGTAAGTTGGCAGCATCACCGCCAGACTGATAGCGGGAGTCGAAGCAGGAGCGACACATCAGACACTTCAGGGGATAACCGGTTCGGGTAAAACCTTCACCATGGCGAATGTGATACACCGTTTGCAGCGCCCTACATTAATACTGGCTCCTAACAAGACGTTAACCGCACAGCTTTATCTGGAGATGAAGCAGTTTTTCCCAGAAAATGCTGTCGAATACTTCGTTTCTTACTACGACTTTTTTCAGCCAGAAGTCTATATCCCCGGAAGTGACCGCTTTATCCCGAAAGATTCCGCTATCAACGATCATCTTGAAAGGTTACGGTTATCTACGACCAAGGCATTGATTGAACGTCAGGATGTGATAGTCGTCGCTTCCGTCTCTTCGATATACGGATTAGGTGATCCGGACGCATACAGAGAGATCCAGATCCCGGTATACCCGGGACGACAACTCGCCCAGCGGGAGTTAATTCATCAACTGGCACGTCTGCAGTATGCCCGTACAGACAAAACTCTGGGACGGGCGATGTTCCGGGTTCGCGGTGACGTTATTGATATATTCCCTGCCGATTCCGAACATCAGGCCATCAGGGTCGAACTTTTTGATGATGTTATAGAATCCGCAAAATGGATTGATCCTGTCAGTGGGAAAATTGCGGGCGACATTGAACATTATTTAATATCACCCAAAACACTCTTTGTTACACCGACCGCAAAAATACCCTCAGCCACCAAAAGCATTCTTACTGACATGGAGAAACGGGTTGCTGAACTTAACAAAGCAAATCGTCTGATAGAGGCTGAGCGCTTATACGAACGCGTCAACAATGATGTTGAAATGATCCGTGAACTGGGTTACTGCTCAGGTATGGAAAACTATTCCTGCTATTTCAGCGACAGAAATCCGGAACTCCCACCGACAACGCTGCTGGATTACCTGCCAAAAAATGGCCTGCTCTTTGTTGATGAATCGCACGTAATGGTCCCGCAAATCTCAGCCATGTACAGTGGCGATCAGAGTCGCAAGGATACTCTTATCGATTTCGGCTTCCGTCTGCCCTCCTCAAAAAACAATCGACCCCTGAGTTTTGCTGAGTTTGAGAAGATTAAGCCCCAGACTGTCTTTGTTTCCGCAACCCCAGGTAAATATGAATTGCAGAAATCAAAGAAAAATGTTGTTCAGCAAATTATCCGCCCCACCGGTTTACTGGATCCCGAAATTGAGGTCCGAAGCAAAGACCAGTGTGTGGAGAACTTACTTGAAGAAATCCGTCATTGCGTCAACAGAAACAATCGTGTCCTGGTGACAGTGCTGACCAAAAAGACCGCAGAAGAACTGAATGATTTTCTGACAGAAAATGGGATCCTGTCCCGATATCTGCATTCTGATATCAAAACAGATGAAAGACAGGAAATTATCAATGGATTACGGGCCGGGGAATTTGATGTCTTAATCGGCATCAGTCTGCTGCGTGAAGGACTCGACATCCCTGAAGCCTCACTGGTCGCGATACTTGATGCTGACCATGCAGGTTTTTTACGTTCATCACACGCACTTATTCAGATGATTGGACGTGTGGCACGTAATGTGGAGGGTAAAGCCGTACTCTATGCAAACAGGATCACTCCGGCCATGAAACAGGCGATGGATGAAACGCACAATCGCAGGGAACGTCAGATAGCCTATAACCTGGAACATCATATTAAACCAGTGACTTCAGTTCGTAAGCGGAGTACTGAACAGGATGAAAGCGTCTATCCTGCCACTCATACAGAGGCATTCTGTTCAACGCTATCAGAGTTGTGTGAAAGAATTACTGTTAAAGAAAAGCAATTACTGGCGATCGAGAATTCAGGTGAGGAGAAGGATATAGAAAAATTAAGAACAGAACTGAGTGATTTGTATCGTCAATTTATATTCATGTAACAGCATCATAAAAATCATCCTGTATTAATCAGGATGATTTTTATACACACAATACTTTCCCTCTTGAAATCCGTATTCACAGGAATTACTTTCCGTGCTTCCAGTAAGGAGTAGTTCCGATTTCATCGATAATAAAATCAATAAAATCAATAAAATCAATAAAACCCCTTACTTTATATGACATGTTTTTTTGCGGATAAATAATCCAGATCGCTGATTCATTGGGGTACATACTGAATTCCCAGTCCGGAATAAAAAAGAAGAAAATGGTCCGTAAGATGTTAAGTAAATCCTGCTGAGCTCATCCCATTCCAGTGGACTGACTGAGTAATACATCTATCTGGTGGTGATCCCTGAGTCTGAGTACGGTAATCAGCTCCGGACGTTCAGCAAGACGAACCAGTTCGGGCAACGACAACTGCAGGAGTTTATCTCCGGTACACTTGTCGATACCTAGCCGAAACAGGGCTGTGTCTTCGTAATGATTCAGAACCCGCTGGGCAAGCAATAAATAGGAAAGATTGTGATGCCAGATTTGCCTCTCAATCTCTGCATTCATTATTTTCATTCAGATTCTCCCTTTTTCCAGTAACGTCTGGGGGCAATAACAAAAGAGTCAGGGCTCTGTTGTCGCCAGGTAATGCCGTAAAGGATGTATTTGATGTCCCCGGTCATCGAAGTTGACAGTTCTAAGCCAGATAGTTATCGCACTGGATATTCTTTCCCATTCATCCTGAATGATTGAATACATTACAACGTCCACGCTCCTTGATTTAAGTATTTGTTTATTACGCAGTACACCCTCTTTCTGGAACCCTAATCTCTCGGCAGATCTCATACCCTGAGAGTTGAGCCTGTCGGTTTGCCATTCACAGCGACGATATTTAAGCACATCAAAAACATATGATAGTATCAGGAAAATTGCTTCTGTACTGACTGAAGTTCGTTTGATAACTGGAGTAAGATGTACGCCTCCTATTTCTGCTACGTCATTTTTATTGTCGAGGTTATACAGAGAAAGAGTTCCCACAGCATTTTCTGAATTATTTTCTATAATGGCGTAATGATATACTCCCTTCTGTTGAATGAGTTGCTGAATATAACTGTGGGTTGCCTGTTTTGTCGGCGGTCTTTCATCCGGAAGATAGGTCCAGTCACGTGAATCCTCTATACTGTGCCATCCCTGGAAGAGGTCATTCCCGTGACGGGTGGACAGCAACTGCAGAGTGCAATAACGCCCTGGTAATTGGCGCAAATCAGGTAATGAAAGAGTGACGTCATCGTCAAGGTGACTGCCTATATATTGACCGAAATTATTTTGCTCTGTCATATTCTTCTCCTTAAGAAACGTAAGGATAACAATGAGAAGTTTCGGCGTTTATTTTAGATATAAGCAACTGAAATCTTAACGGTATGTACCATATCAGATGTATCCTGAGAAACATCATATATTAACAATAGCATATATTGCGTTTGTATCAACGCTTATATTCATTTTGAGAACATGTTCGCAATTAGTTAATTATCTCGAAGTAACGGAAATATGTCAGATATTATATTGTGATTATTATTGTGTGGGTATTAATGATGTTGTTCATTATTTAAACAAAAAAAGACTGAGGGACCGTTATCCGGAAAATGTTGTATCGCCAGGAGGATAAAACAGGACAAGTTTAGCAACATACGAGAAAACCGCAAACCAAATGAAAAACCGTTTTGGCAATTTCTGAATGAATCAAGAATTGCTCCCTGACTCACCGATCGTCAGCGTTTCCCGAAGGAATCTGATTCCGTCTGATATTTCTTAAGGATAAGACCAAAATATGAAAAAAGGGAAGTCAGGATGACCTCCCACTAATTGCCTGAAAACCTGTATTTTATACATTACTGGATGTTGAAAACACTGAGCGAACGCAAGGCATGATGTACGCGTGCTGTTCTGTTTCCAGTGCTGGATTCATTGATGGCGCAACCACCTCTGCCAGTCAGTCTCACATAACTACATACCAGGAACCGCTAGTTAACCCAGTCCTCAGGTACCAAGGTCGATATCCTCTCAAACTCCAGCGCATTATTCGTCACCAGCACGGCACCGGCGACAATTGCGTGCCCGGCGATAGCTATGTCGATCGGGGTGCCAGCGAGGCGCAGCACCAGTTTAATCTCCGTGGTCGCATCTACCGCTGCGCAGTCCCAGGTCAGAACGGCACACAGAACGCGTCAACCAACTGCTCGCGGGGTGGGGAGGCCTTCGGACCTGTGGCGCCAAAGCGCATCTCGGAGTAAGTGATAACCGAGACCACGATACGCTGGTCACGCAGCACCGCCGGCTCCAGGCGCTTCAGCACCACTTCCGACTGCTCGCGCATGATGAACGAGCAGATGTTGGTGTCGAGCATGTAGATCTTGTTCACAGGTCAAATCGACCTTCATCGCTGACAACGTCCCCACGTTCCACCATAAAGTCCGGTTCGGCTTTTTCAAGCTGCGCGAACGAGCACCAGGTCGGCCGGACGGGACGCAGGATGATACAGTCCCCCTCCCGAACAATCTTCAGCTCGCTGACGCCCTCAAAATCCAGATCGCGAGGCAGACGGATGGTTTTGAGAAAAACATCGGGTAATGTACGCCAACTGGAATTTATCTCGCTACGTTACCGACAGTTCTGGCTCTGGTATGGATAATGAGTCAACTGAGATTTCGGAGAAAAAAAGATGCGTTATACCCGAACCAGCACTGCAACTGATGTCACTGATACACTCAGACAATACCAGGCTGACTTGCTGACAGGTCCTTGCTGGATGTCGGTATGGCCACTGATAGAGCGGCTACTGAGTCGTGAGAATGAAATGCAGTCGGTCTGGCAGAATATTGCCCGTCAGGCGCTAACCTGGCAGCAATGCTATTGTCTTCTGGAGCAAATCATACTGGCGGGCCGTTTCAGTAGACCTGATATCGTTTCCCGATTGAAAGAGGATTATCGCCAGCTTGAAGAACTGAACCGGACTATCAGTAAGGAGGCCGGTGAACTGGCACAGAAGATATTGGTCCGAGATGCGATCCTGAACCGGAACGCATTCACACTTGAGAGAACCACGCACATCGTGGAACTGATGGAGATGGCTGAAGATAATGATGGGCTTTACCGTTATTATCTTCATGAAACACTCGATGGCCTGACCTGTCGTTATGACGGAAAATACTGGCCGGGACTCCCTGGCGTCCTGCAGGTTATAGCAAGGGAGCACCCGGAAATTGGATGTCTATCAGAAAGCGATCGGGCCATCATTAACGGGCGCGGCAAAATGCTCCCCGATTATCTCCGCGAATTATTCAGTAGCATCGAGAACGTCAGGCAGGGTCCATGGGGTCTGCCGAAAGAATTTACGTTGACGGACAGTAGCCTGGCTACGCTGGCCACTGTAACACTGGATCATACTGAAGTGTTCTCCGCTGATACGGTAAAAGTACGCCGGAGTGAATTCAGCAAAAGAGGAGAGCGGGGAGCATGGCCATTTAAGCCACTGAAGGCAGTCGATATGTAGACCCCCGATGTGGACGAAGGTCTTATTTGCCTTCTGACTTTTCCGCCAGACCGACTGAAGTTCATGCCAACAGCAATCATAACGGTTACTGAATTACCAGGTGAATGCTTCTATAGTGGGATTACCTTAGGCACCACATGGAAAAGAAACAATGACGGTAGGATCACGCTGGTTTAAATTTGATTTTCATAACCATACCCCGGCCTCAGATGACTACAAAGTCCCAGATCTCCAGCCCCGGGAATGGCTGCTGGCTTACATGCGGCAACAGGTCGACTGTGTTGTCATCAGTGACCATAACAGTGGGGCATGGATTGACGTGTTGAAAGCGGAACTGGCGAACATGTCCCGGGACGCCAGTTCCGGTGAACTGGCAGACTTCCGGCCGCTGACTTTGTTTCCCGGTGTGGAGCTCACGGCCACCGGCAACGTTCATATCCTCGCCGTGTTGCACACCCAGAGCACCAGTGCCGAGGTGGAACGGCTACTGGCACAGTGCAACAACAACTGTCCTATTTCGCGTGAAACCCCCAACCATCATCTTGTGCTTCAGCTGGGACCCGCGGGCATTATCAGTAATATCCGTCGTAACCCGGAAGCTATTTGTATCCTCGCACACATTGATGCGGCGAAAGGCGTTCTGACAAGCCTTACTAATCAGGGGGAACTGACGGCCGCTTTTCAGTCAAATCCTCATGCAGTGGAGATCAGACACCGGGAGGAGGAGATTACGAACGGGACTCACCGGCGTTTAATTGCGGATTTGCCATGGCTTCGGGGATCAGATGCGCACCACCCTGAACAAGCGGGAGTGCGCACCTGCTGGCTGAAGATGTCCGAGCCTGATTTTGACGGTCTCAGGCACGCATTACTCGATCCGGAAAACTGCGTGCTGTTTGATGATAATCCACCGGAGGCACCAGCTTCACATTTGCGCAGCCTGACATTCAGGACCCGTCTTTGCCAGCCGGCAGATCAGTATGGAGCCTCCGTTGAGTTTAGCCCGTTTTACAATGCGGTGATTGGCTCCCGGGGCAGTGGTAAATCCACGCTTATCGAAAGTATTCGTCTGGCCATGCGAAAAACCGAAGGGCTGACTGTGTCTCAACGCAACAAGTTGAACCAGTTTAGTCAGATGGGGATGGGCATGGATGCGGATTCTTTCATCGAATGTGTGTTCCGCAAAGAAGGCACAGATTTTAGGCTCAGCTGGCGACCCGATGGTCGTAATGAATTGCATATTTTCAGCGAAGGTCAGTGGGTGCAGGACAATCACTGGTCACCAGATCGTTTTCCCCTCTCAATATACAGCCAGAAAATGCTCTACGAACTGGCGTCAGACACAGGGGCATTCCTGCGCGTCTGTGACGAGAGTCAGGTAGTCAACAAACGCGCCTGGAAAGAGCGCTGGGATCAACTGGAAAGGGAATACCTGAATGAGCAAATAACGCTGCGTGGTCACCTGGCCAGCCAGACGATCGCAGATAAACTGCAGGGGGAGTTGTCTGATGCTGAACGGGCCGTCAGTCAGTTGCGGTCGAGCGCTTACTATCCGGTTTGCACCCGCCTGGCCACGGCTCGGGCTGAACTGTCTGCAGCAACGCTTCCTCTGGAGCATCATGAACAGCATGTCGCTGGTCTGAGGGCGCAGGAGAAAGAGCCAGTACAAGTCCCGGAGCTCCAGGTGGAGCCGTCTGCGACACTGACAGCATTTATGACGCGTCTTTCTGACGTACAGCAAAAGTATGACCAGCGTCTTGACACACTGTTGTCGGACTATGCCGCGGAACTCAGTACCATTAGGCAGGACCCCCCTCTTCTCGCACTGGAAGAGGCGGTGCGTAACCAGGAGGAAACTGTACAACGTGAGGCCATGGTGCTACGAGAACAGGGACTCAATCCGAATGTCCTCGATGAGCTGATGACGCGCTGTGAGTCGCTGAAGTCGGAACTGAGAAATTACGCCGATCTTGACGGGACGATCGCGGCCTCAGCAGCGAGATCCACAGGATTACTGGCTGAAATGCGTAACCACCGGATGGTATTGACGGAAAAGCGGAAGGCGTTTCTGTCCTCTCTGTCTCTCAGCGCGCTGGATATTAAAATTCTGCCGCTCTGTGCCCCACACGAAGACACCGTATCTGGTTATCAGGCGGTAACCGGGATCGGCAACTTTGCCGATCGTATCTATGATGATGGTGACGGGAGCGGGCTGCTTCATAGCTTCATCAGCTTGCGCCCGTACAGTCCGCTACCGTCGGCAACGGAAAACAAATATCTTGCGCTGGATACGCTTAAAGCTCTGCATCTTGCCATCCATCGCGAGGAGCCGGGAGCAGGGTCAGAGCTCCACGGAGCTTTCAGAAATCGCCTTAAAGGTCTGAATGATGCGCAACTGGATGCCCTGCAATGCTGGTATCCGGATGATGGGATCCACATTCGGTACCAGACGCCCGGAGGAGGGATGGAAGATATTTCCTCTGCCTCACCGGGACAAAAAGGGGCGAGCATGTTGCAGTTCCTGCTGTCATATGGCACCGATCCCCTCCTGCTGGATCAACCAGAAGACGACCTGGACTGCCTGATGCTGAGCATGAGCGTGATCCCTGCCATCATGGCAAACAAGAAACGCCGACAGCTGATTATCGTGTCGCATTCTGCCCCAATAGTGGTCAATGGTGATGCGGAATACGTTATCAGTATGCAACACGACCGCTCTGGCCTGCACCCGGGGCTTTGTGGAGCGCTTCAGGAGACGCCGGTGAAGGAACTGATTTGCCGACAAATGGAGGGAGGGGAAAAAGCATTTCGTTCCCGCTATGAGCGGATACTCAGCTGATAAACGGCACCATCCCTGGGACAGAGAGACATGTCAGAAGAGTGGCACCTGCGTGCCGCTGAGTATCTGAAAACCCGAACATAGACCCCGATCAGGCTGCCCCAAGAGTTTGATCGGGGCCTATGAGGCCGATGAGTTACCCTTTCTTCTGACAGTCTTCTCCTGAGTGTCAGTGGTGGGCATTGAGCCATGCTATCAAACGAGCATCGCTACGGGAAAGCGTCCCGTTTTTCAACTGATTATCAATGGCTGTGTATACTTTCTTTTCCGTGATCCCGTGAAGGGGGTTCAGTTCCCTGAAAACTGACTCACTGGTAAACTGGCACCGGGTAAATGCCTCCTCAGCGGTGCTGACGGTTGGGTGGATCACCACAATATTAAACAACGCGCTGATTGTTGCCCGCAGATAGTGTTCAAGGTTCACCGTCAGCAGGTCAATGTGCGGGCTGGTACCTGCATTGTGCACGATGGTATTTCTCAGCAGATACAGGCGGTGAAGATGTCGGGTGACTTTCTCGGCATGTTGCCCCAGTTTATCCGCCATTTTCTCGGGTGACGCACAGATCCCGGCAAGCTTACGCACCCGATACATGACATAGGGAAAGTGCTGTAAATCTGTCTGAAGTTCACGGACCCGGTCCGCATCTTTAAGAAGGGCATAGAGTTGCCCCAGCGGAAGTGAAGCGATCTCCGGTGTGCGCAAGGGGTGCCCTGGCTCTCGCAGAATGAAGCGCAGAACTTTTCTTAGAGAAAACAGTTGCTTAACAACATAGTCCAGCACCATACAGGGAGCCACAACACCGATGACATGCTGTTCATGTGATGGTGTGCCAGGGGCAACTCCTAGCGTTAATGATTCAAGCGCCGACCAGTAAGCGGTGAAACGACTCTCCTGAACTTGGCTTTCAATGCCGTTACGGAAAAACCGAAATGCGGAGCTGATTTTTTTACGGGACACATCCGGTGTATCCGTGAACAGTCGGTTCATCGCCACCATAAAGCGCGCAAACTCCTCGTCCGTTAACCGGTCCGCGTTTGCCTCGATTTCATTATCGAAGCGCGGCACTTCTGTTTCGTCTTCATCCCTGATTATCATGAACTGTTTCTGGACGGTGATATCTCCCTTACCTACCATGTAGGCAATGACATCCAGGGATTCACGAAGCATCTGACCGGCCATGTTACGGGCAGATGTGTCAGACATTGAGCAAACCGGTATATCGACTGAGAGGGAGAAGCGTTGTCGGGCTTCATCAAGTGGCATGAACACACATCCGTTGAACTGCAGTGTGGGTCCTTGCGTGTTAAGTAGGGTGTGCAGTTTCTCACTGGTAATAAACATCCGAACAGTCACGTCCCGAGTAGGCGTTACCAGTTTCTGCCGGAACGAGTGAAAGGCGGCCCGGAAAGCGTTCGGTTCAGTACTCACATTCCTGAAAATATTGATGTACAGCAGGTAACATTCCGTCAGTGTCATACCCCGGGTGAGGAGTACACTCATCACTCCGTTTGTCAGTGAGTAAATATCCCGTGCATGGTGTTCATCCAGAGGGGGCCATGCAAACAGTTCCTGTTCAAGCATCTCAAGAGCCTCAGTGATATAACTGGCCTCGGTGATATCCGCCAGTTGTACACATAGGCTACAGATAAGACGAGGACGCTTTTCCACCGGGCTGCGAGTGGGGTCAACCAGCAAATCTCTGTCCAGAAGAGTCACCAGTTGAGCGGGGATGTCCTCAAATGCTTCTCTCCTGAGAACTTGATCGGTCTCGAGTAACTCGAGCAGTTCAGTGGCCACCCGGAGTCTTTTTTTATCGGCACTGAAACGATCTTCCATTTCGTAAAGAAATAGCAGTTCGCGGATGGTGCTGAGTGGATTGCTGTATCCGACCCGGTCAGTATCCGGGCTGTTTTTATGGCAGAAGTTGGACCAGCATTCAATAAAATAAAGCTGACGCTCGGTGAGTACATCCCTGCTCAGACGTCGGTCGATACGCATAGGTCTGGAAATCTCTTGTACAGTGAGTTATTATTTATTCATACCATATTTAAACCATCTGCCGCCATGCGGGGGATGTCACCGAAAAAAACGGCTCTCCCTTCCGTCAGTGGCTCAGTCCCGGGAAGGCTCAGGGCCTCATATCCAGAAAGCCACCCTTGCGGGTGGCTTTTTTTTCAGAAGTCCGGATGGTCCAGTGCAGGCAACTACCTGGCGACCCGGATGATGTCCGCCTCCCGCCAGAACAGTGCTTCATTCATGTACCAGAACAGGTGGCGACGGAAGACATTTTGCTGAGGACGTTCCCGACCAGCCTGCTGCACACGCAGTGAAAGCCAGGGCACACCCATCCATCATGATGGGTTGGAGATTGAACATTCAGTCATCTCAGGCAGAGTAAACCCGGTCTCTGACAGAACGCCTGTGGGACGTTTATTGATGAAATTCATTCTCTTCCCCATTTATATTCCCTGCTGACCCTACAGAAAACTGAAAGGAAGTCATGAGACAATCATGAAGGTTTAAGGCTGGCTGTCCGTCAGCATGACTGAATAGTGAATACCTTGTGGCAGATTGATTGAGAATGGTTTATTCAGTGTAAGCGGGATGGTCTTTGGTGCAATCGGTATTGTCCTGATACTGTCTCCTACCAGGCGAGCATTCACGTATCGCTCGTGATCATAGTAATTTATCTCACCACTGATCTCGGCCGTTCTGCTTTTTTCACCCGGAGACAAATCAATATACATCGTCGCTGCGGCAAATTTTCTGTCCAGCTCAGAGGTGAATGCTTTTCCAGGCATCGGTCGAAGTGCATACAGTATAGCGTTATGTGTATTGTCTTGTTTCATAAGGCTGTCCGCAGTTACGGTAATTATGGTTGCCCCTGATACTGGCGACTGCATTTCCGTTCTGAGGTACTGCGCACTGTTTTCTGATGGCACGGCACTGCATCCCATCAGCGAGAGGCATAAAACAGCGAGTCCTGTCATTCTGTTCAATTTAAATGTCCTTTATCCATTATCAATAATTGGTGGTCGCTCTGTCAGTATCGGCATGATTCATAAAATGTTGATACTGTTATGCCTGGACCCGAAAGATACGAAAGGCGAAAACTATCTTGCTCATAAGATAAATAGTGCTAGTTACCACTGCTTTGGCTGGAATGACCCCACGACAGAAGACAATTTATGTCCTCACGAAGAGGCCTGTTCGAAGATCTTCGAACTGAGGGCGCGGAGAAGGCTGCGACGATTCAACATTATCTGTAGCAATTCAGTTTCAGAGCAGATGTGCAAAACATTTTTCAATAGACAGCAAAACCGGAAATGTAACTTTCCATAAAATCAGAACACTGATTAACCCAATCTCCGGAGATTCACATGCCTTTCTCTGATTTTCTGAAAATCATTCAGAAGTTTCAGTGTGCAACTGTGCTGGAAAAAGTACTGATGCTGCTGTTTGTAATTCTGATCATTGTGCAACAGGTGATCGATACGTTCTGCAGTCGATAAGACCCGGCCGGTAAGAAAGCGGGGTTGGATTAGACGGGTTTCTTACACGCCGGTCACAGCCAAGTGTCCTGCCGGAACGACAGGACACAGCCTGAACACAACGGGATTTCTGGCAGAATAACCGTAACACCCACCTCTTTCTGCGGAGCGCCATCTATAGACATTCTTACGGAAAAAAACGACACCTGATGGACAGGTACCGAAGGGTTAAACCAGCCAGGCTGATTAGAGTTATGGGAGTATTAGCTTCGTTTCGTTTGTTTCAAGCAGCTGTACTTGTTCGTCAATCCACTGCCCTGCAACAGCAGCTTCACTGAAATCTACTACCGGGTTATCTATCAGTTTCTGAAGGAGCTGTTCAATACGATCTATCCGGTAATGGAGATCACGCATTTCGGCTAAAAAATCAAATTGCTCCTGGTGAAAGTGAGTGTACTCGAATTTCAACCGGTACCGGCCGTTATGATAATTAACCTGTTCCTCTGTGTGTTGCCTTGCCTTACGAACTTCGTCAGCCAGGAATGTGTCAACATCACGTGTTTCTAACTCTCCGCTAAGGCGCTGCAGGGCAGGAAAGTGGTCAGGATAACAAAGGGCGAAAGTAATCATCATTCCCTCTAAAAAATGATCCCCTAACGTTTTATTAATCCAGTCCTTCAGCCACTTGCAATGCCTTTGCAGCGTAGGATCTGCACCTACAGAGACTGGCTCATAGGCCGCTCGAGCGATAATATGGAACAGAAGCGCTACGCAGTACATTTTGCCTTTCGTGCTAACCTGAACGCGATCATCGTATTTGAGATTATATGGGTTGATGTTGGGCATAACATCATGACTGTAAACCAAAAACTCAAGCGACTCATCCATGACCTTCTCAAAACGCTGGCTGCGATTGTTTCTGTCACTGATAGAGCCGGCCTGATACCACCGGTCCGAAAGCTGTCGGTATCGACGGTAATAGTCATCCTCTTTTTGCTGAATAAACTGATTCCGGATCTGGGCGTCAATCCGACGTGCCAGACCGGAGAAATCGGGTAGGACAAATTTCTCTGGTTCATTTTTCGGAGATATAAGTGCTATGAATTCAGAAACCTGCATGTCTTTACTCTGAGGTCCATAACGTTTTCCTGACATGCGAGTGCCGATGAAAAAGCTTTCAATCGTCATAACTTACCTTTCAGTGTCTATTCAGAAATTTTAAGTGTGCACTAACTATTCCATAAAACTGCATATCAAGACAAAATATCAATCAGTATAAAAATACTTTTGTATTACATTTGTATTGCCAATGTGTGCGTAATGGATTACAACTACTCCTGACTGATAAACATAATCTGGAGCCGTTATGATGAACAAGCTACAGGAACGATATGCTCGCATAATTGCGATAATGAACAATAAAGGTGGTCCTGGTAAGACCAGTTCGGCTACCAATCTGGCTGTTCACTATGCCAGATCAGGGAAGCGGACGCTGTTGATTGACTCGGACCAGCAGGCCAATACGACAGAAGTCACCGCAAATGGTAAAAAGTACTATTCCATGTATGGTCCAACTATTTGCGATCTCTACAGCAATTCTCGATTTGATATCCGCGATGTCATCATCCCCGCGATGGCCGGTGATGCTCCTATCCCTAACCTGGATCTGATTCCGTCTGACCCGACGTTCGAAAAAATTATTGAACAGACCCTTACCCGCAGTCACCGCGAAAAAATCCTGGGCCGTCATCTCGAGAAAGTTCGCACTGAATATGATTACATCATTATTGACTGTGCACCTGGGCTCAATATCGCAACCGGCAATGCAATTTTTATCGCCGATCATGTTCTGGTACCTGTCGATGGCGGGAGTTTTTCTCTGAGTGGTCTTGAAATCATGCTGGACTATATGGATGAGATCTCTGAGGAAGATTATGCACGCTTCAGTGTATTCCGGAACAATTACAATGGTGCAAATAAGAAAATAAACACTTATATCGAAACCGCCCTGGGCTCGCACGAGAGAATTTCTCCGAGACTATTGAAAAGCCGGATTCGTACTGATCAGGCCATAGTACAGTCTCAGGTGGCTTGTCTTCCTCTGTACTACTACCAGAAAAGTGCAATGGCTTTAGTGGATTACGGCAAACTTGCCCGTGAGCTAGAAGAAATTATCAGCAGTGAGGCAGCATAATGTCTAAAGAACTTGTTCGACCTATAATGGAAAAACCTGAACGGGCCAGAAAAGAAAGTAGCCTGACTAACATTGCGGCTAAAAAGAAAAATACGACAGGCGAAACACCAAAAACTATACGCATGACACCTGCGGAAAAGATGCTGGCGCAGGAACTGGTTGAGCAGATCCAGGCACTTACGCACAAGAACATTACGGTTTCCACATTACTTCGTGCAGGGCTGTACCTTGCTCAGTCAGCAGGACCAGAAAAAGTTCTGAAGGCGATTAAAGAGAACATTTAGCAATACAAATGAAATACATTTGTATTTCATCTTCAGACATCTTTCCTGCTCAGTCTGGCCTGCGGGATCAGCAGGCCATCTTGTCCAGTTGCTTAATTATCTCAAGTTCTTCTTTAAGCAAAACAGGGTACTGATGGGTACAGGATTTTAACATTAAGAACTGGCGATTCTGTCTTCATTTTTCGTGTATTTTTGAAGGGAGCCCTTTAAAAGCGTCTTCCCAGTAGAGTTCCCTTTCCTCATCATTAACAACTTTACTCATCCATGATTCCGAACGGTTCCAGCGAGCAGCAACTTCCTTCATGGTCCAGTTTTTTTCTTTTAATAATTTTTTAATCGTCTGAGTTGATAATCGGGCATTACTCCAGTTTTCAAGAGACTTTCTGGAAACATGAAAATCAAATTCAGGATATGTCTCTTCAAGTTTTTCTTTAGAAATAAAAGACCAGTTAGGTTCCTGGTACTGGTTGAAGTGAACCAGACTATATCGGTCATCCTGGGTTATGCTGATTTGAGATTCGTAATGTTCTACCCATACAGAATTCTCACGAACATACTCAAACAGAATTGATATCACTTCTTTACTTTTACGTTCCTGTGATTTAAATAAATCAAAAATCCCTTGCTGATTCTGTATTTTAATTGCACCGTCATTAATGAGTGCATTCACAGCTGATGCCCGTACACTCTCAACAGCATTGGTAATTGAAGTGTTATAATAATTTAACAACTGAGCACAGAAAAAAATTATCTTCCCGTTAACGATCTGAACTTTTAAATAGCAAAATCCCTCATCATCCCAGAAGGCTCTGAACTGCAGAGGAAGATATGTTTTTTTAAACCCTTCAATCAATCTGACACTGAGCTTCATCTTAGACTCCAACTGATTTTATAATGATAAATTGAACTATAGTTCAATATTTGTCAAATCAACGTGCAAACTGATGTCGAAAGAAGGCTGATACCTGTGGGAGATATTTTGATGCGGTAACAACCAGGACGGTCAGGATTTCTCACTCAATAGAATGAGTAACAACGCCAGCCAGAACCGGTAAAGACTGTAAGTGCATATCATCGGCACCGAATACAAATGAATTACAAAAGTAGTTCATTTGTATTCGGCGTAATTTCACTTAAAAGCTAATTAAATGTTCAATTCTTCAGCCGGTATTACACGGAAACCTACCAAAATTAGTTGGTTATATCATTTAGTTCATCCTTTACCGATCGTTCTAATACATCCAGCGCCAGGTGATGTATTATCAACTCAGTTGTCAGCTTAACGGGCAACTACCTCACGTTACGTCTGGATAACAGGCGCAACACACACGTAAATCTGAGAGGAATTCCACATGGAAACTCAAAGAATTCGATATATAAACTTTACAGAAGGAATCATCCATGAACCAATTTACAGAGGACCTACATAATGTAGTAGCTCAAATCTTAGCCGGCGCAGAAATCTCTGATAGTGAAATTTTCAAAGAATTAACTATTGAACCTGATTTTTACAAGGTGCAGGACCAGTATTACGGTGGAAATGGTATCTATTTCAACTCTGAATCAGAAACCCGCTTTTCACTGCGTAGCAAATCCAAAGGTGTATTGTATCTGGCCACCACGGCATTTACAGGGCTGAAAGAGTTTTATCAGGATGCTCCGCTTGTTGAAACTGAGGATCTTGAGAAAAACTGTATGGCGGTAATTCAGGCAGCACGCACAATCAAGATTATTGATTTAGCTGCCCTGGCGCCCCATCTGAAAACTCCGTTAGGTTATTTGATGGGCTCTAAAGCTGTCTATGAGGATACTCAGTGGCTGGCAGAAGTGCTTTCTCATTATGCTGATGGTATTGAATATTTGTCTCAACACACCGGCAAAACCTGTATCGCGTTGTGGTCTGACACCGTTGATGGAAACGGAATGCTGAAGAACATCTCAGTCACTCCGTTAATCCAGTTCAGTCTCAACGGACAAAGTACGCAGGCGATCTTAAAATCAAAGCTGGGTATTCTTACTCTCTGAGATTAAAAATGGGCCAAAAGGCCCATTTTTTTACATGGTATGGTTGGTACCAAAGTTTTCTGCCAGGATTCTGAAGTGGGTCATCTCTTCAGGCGTAGCGCCACGGCGCAGCGCGTCAACAATAGAGACATGTGTTTCAGTTCCCGGAATATCAACTTTACGGGTAAAGAAGTGACATTTCCGCACAGCACTGACCTTGTGTTTAATCAGGGATAATAATTCCGGGATGCCGGCCAGCATACCGCCTTCTGAATTATTCTCACGTGTGCAAAACTGAAATACCGGGTAAAGGTTTTCAGAACCCCATTTAATCTGAATAACTTCACCACGGTTTCCTCTTTTATGCAGGGTTGGCGGCGTGGTTGCCAGTATTTTTATAACGGCCGTTGATTTATGCACTCCGCCTGAATTCTCCAGCGACTTAAGAAATACTTCTCTCGCTTCAGCAAGATCTTCCTGGGCCTGTTTTTCAGGTGTCATGGTATTAATTAATGTCTGCAGCTGAGCCTGATTCTTTAATTCAGCCCAGAATGTTTCATCCTGCAGCGTGAGCAGTTCCAGTAACTTCTCGTGGGGCAGTTCATGCAGTGCTTCAACGAACTTGCTTCCCACATTCTGAATGCGGGTCTGCAGCAGCTGGATTTCAGTTTGCTCACGGTTTTTGAGGTGAGCACGGGCTTTATTAGGTGCATAACTGATGTTTGTCATAGTCGCCTCGTCTCGGGTGTTTAAGATTTCCATGACTTAAGAATACACAAAATCTTAAAGAAGTGCAATTTTTGTACTTCCTGCATTCCCTGCAAAATCTGCATTCCGATTTCCGCTATTTGAGGAAAGGTCGCCCAACTGAGGGCAGTTTGTCACAGAACACAACATACAGCCCTTCCCTCCCCTTCAGACCCCATCATCCAGGCAAAAAGGATCCTTTTTCGATCCTTTTGCGATCCCATACTCTCCTCACGCTAAAATATTTGTTTCTGATTTATGGTATATATCCAGAAAGCGGAAATTCAGTGCACACCGCTCTGCGGGTTTTTTCCGTGGCAGTCGCGGTCGCGAGCAACGAAAATGACAGCAGAATTTCATCAGATTGCGCTACGTGAAAAATGGCAGGGTTGCAGGGGTGTAACCCGACAGAATTTACGTAGCGTGAGCGGACCAACGGGGACACCATGACTCTGCCCTCTTTTATTAACGCCTCCCCTGCCCTGCCGGCGACAGGCCAGTCGGCTGGCCTGGACTACGGCCGCGCGCTTTCGCTACGCGAAATGGCCCGGCACTACACCGAGCTGCCAAAATATCTGCTGGCTCCGGAAGTGGCCGGACTGCTGCACTTTGTTCAGGACTGGGGTCAGCACGCTTTTTTTAATACGTTATGGAATACCGGGGCACGCCTGAACGAAGGCCTTGCCCTGAGACGGCGTGACTTTCACCTTAACGAGAGCATTCCGCATGTCGTTCTTCGCACCGCCAAACAGCGGCGTGCCGGCGGCGGCCGTCCGCGTAAGGGAAAAAGTGCCAACCGGGTGGTGCCGTTATCGGACCCGGCCTATGTCGATGAGATGCGCCGGCTGTTCGCCAGCACGAAGGAGCAGTTTGAAGATGATCCGATTACAGGCGAACGTCGCGCGCAACCGGTGTGGAATGTTTCCGACCGGACGGTGCGTAACTGGCTGGTCCGGGCTACTGATGCCGCGGATCGTGACGGCGTCAGACTGAGCATCGACGTCAGCCCCCATACCTTCCGGCACAGTTTTGCAATGCACCTTTTATATGGCCACGTTCACCCTAAGGTACTCCAGGGTCTGCTGGGGCATGAGAAGTTTGAGAGTACTGAGGTCTATACGAAAATATTTGCGCTCGACGTGGCTGCCAGTCAGCAGCTGCGCTTCACCCTCGATACACAGGATGCGCTGCAGCTACTGCGTATAAAATAGATAACCAAGTTGAGTTCCCATGAAAAAAACCAAATACAGATTTGAGAGTGATGACGATCCCTTTGTATCTAAAGATGTTTTGACTCTGATCGACAACGGACTTGTGTTTCTGGATAAGGCGCGTGAAGAATTGCAGGACTCCATGCCCAAATTTTCGATTGTCAGTTTCTGGACAGCGGTCGAGATCCTGCTGAAGGTACCTTTGTTACATGAGCACTGGAGTCTGGTGTGCTCCGGCAGGAAAATAGAGCGAGCAAGGTACCTTGCAGGTGATTTCCAGTCGGTGACATACGATGAAACATGTCAGCGATTAGCTGATGTTCTGGAACACCCTCTTCCTAAAGAAACCATCGACGTATTCAAAAAAGTCAAAGACCATCGCAACCGGGTGGTTCATTTTTATCATTCCGATTGGCACTGTTGCAAATAGTCGGTGGTGATAAACTTATCATCCCCTTTTGCTGATGGAGCTGCACATGAACCCATTCAAAGGCCGGCATTTTCAG
>NZ_JBMKIG010000020.1:0-26481 GCF_049238005.1 Enterobacter cloacae complex sp. IR5459 | reverse complement strand
ACTCTGATCCACCCAATCGCGATGGACGACGGTCTGCGTTTCGCAATCCGTGAAGGCGGCCGTACCGTTGGCGCGGGCGTTGTTGCTAAAGTTCTGGGCTAATTAATTATCCCTGAAATAAAAAGGACGCTTCGGCGTCCTTTTTTGTTTTCTACTGTAAAGTCGCTGTCATAAAAATTCGCATTTTTTGTTTTCTACCGCCACGTATTCCGGCGCCTGTGCTATTGTAATCATAACCATTCTCACTTACACTTTGCGCATATTTTGAACGGGAGTCTTTATGTACGTTTGTTTATGTAATGGTGTAAGCGACAAAAAAATTCGTCAGGCCGTTCGCCAGTTTCAACCACAATCTTTCCAGCAGCTTCGCAAGTTTGTTCCGGTGGGAAATCAATGCGGTAAATGCGTTCGCGCAGCGCGTGAGATCATGCAGGACGAACTGATGCAGATCCCGGAATTCAAAGAGATCGCGTAAGCCTCTATCTTTTTTTTGACATCCCCGTAGCCCGATCTACGCTTCAATGAGTGGAAGCGGAGGGACTATATAATGAAAGGTGATGTTAAAATCATAAGTTATCTCAATAAATTATTGGGAAATGAGCTTGTCGCAATCAATCAGTATTTTCTCCATGCAAGAATGTTCAAAAACTGGGGACTGACTCGCCTCAACGATGTTGAATACCATGAGTCCATTGATGAAATGAAACACGCCGATAAATACATTGAGCGTATTTTATTCCTCGAAGGCATTCCTAACCTACAGGATCTCGGAAAACTGGGCATCGGAGAAGATGTCGAAGAGATGCTGCGTTCTGATCTCCGGCTGGAGCTGGAGGGTGCAAAAGACCTGCGTGAAGCCATTGCCTATGCGGACAGCGTACATGACTACGTCAGCCGCGATATGATGATCCAGATCCTGGCCGATGAAGAAGGGCACATCGACTGGCTTGAGACCGAACTGGATCTCATTAGCAAAATTGGCCTACAGAACTACCTTCAGTCTCAGATCAAAGTGGAAAGTTAATCAGGCTTTCCCAGCCAACGCATAAACCCGCTGCCGCCAGAAATGGCCCAAAAGGCAGTGGGTTTTTTAATGCCTGCTTATCAGGAGTAAACAACGAGAAAGCAACCAGATACAGCAGAGCCATTAACGCGGCTACGAGTGCCAGTACTGGCAGTACGCACCAGCCATGCCATGCCCCCAGCGCCGCCAGATATTTTATGTCGCCATATCCCATACCTTCACGTCGGCAGATGAGCCGATATCCCCAATAGATAACGGCGAATCCGGCGTATCCTGCCAGCGCACCCACCACCGCGCTCGGCAAAAAATCAGGATGGAGGCACAGCTGGTAAAGCAGGCCGGTCCATAGCAGCGGGCAAAGAAATTTATCGGGAAGAAGCCCCGTGAGAATATCGGTGCGAACAAGCAAGGCCGATAACGCAAAATAGATCAGCAGAAAGGGGAGGGACAGTAGCATAGCGAGAGCCTCAAAACGGTTTGAGCGCATACTCGTAATAATCTGCATGTCCGGCAATGTGCAAAAACAGCAATTGCGTAGCGGCTTCAGACAAAGAGTTGAGAAGGGATACTTTGCTTAAAAAAATGCGAGGCCTTACGCAGAGTACGTCTTTAGCGCTTAACTTCTAAACGGCACTTGCGTCTTCCCCAGATTTACGTATAATGCGCGGGCTTGTCGTAATTGACGGCGGGTTCAATCTGAACCAGAGTAGCTCACTTTGTTACTCAACAATGCTCCCAATTGGGGAGCTACGTAAGAACGGTTACACTCTCCCATCAATCGTAATGGGTTTGAGGAGTAATCATTTTCGTTTATAAAATAATTGGAGCTCTGGTCTCATGCAGAACCAAAGAATCCGTATCCGCCTTAAAGCGTTTGATCATCGTCTGATCGATCAATCAACCGCGGAAATCGTCGAGACTGCTAAGCGCACTGGTGCGCAAGTCCGTGGTCCGATCCCGCTGCCGACCCGCAAAGAGCGCTTTACCGTTCTGATCTCTCCGCACGTTAACAAAGATGCGCGTGATCAGTACGAAATCCGCACTCACAAGCGTCTGGTTGACATCGTTGAGCCAACTGAGAAAACCGTTGATGCTCTGATGCGTCTGGATCTGGCTGCCGGTGTAGACGTGCAGATCAGCCTGGGTTAATCAGGTCATCGAGCGATTGAGAGGTTGAAACAATGATTGGTTTAGTCGGTAAAAAAGTGGGTATGACCCGCATCTTCACTGAAGATGGCGTTTCTATCCCAGTAACCGTAATCGAAGTTGAAGCAAACCGCGTTACTCAGGTTAAAGATCTGGCTAACGATGGCTACCGCGCTATTCAGGTTACCACTGGTGCAAAAAAAGCTAACCGTGTAACCAAACCAGAAGCGGGTCACTTCGCTAAAGCTGGCGTTGAAGCTGGCCGTGGTCTGTGGGAATTCCGTCTTGCTGAAGGCGAAGAGTTCACCGTAGGTCAGGACATTAGCGTTGAGCTGTTTGCTGACGTTAAAAAAGTTGACGTAACCGGTACCTCTAAAGGTAAAGGTTTTGCTGGTACCGTTAAGCGCTGGAACTTCCGTACCCAGGACGCTACTCACGGTAACTCCTTGTCTCACCGCGTTCCGGGTTCTATCGGTCAGAACCAGACTCCGGGCAAAGTGTTCAAAGGCAAGAAAATGGCAGGTCAGCTGGGCAACGAACGTGTAACCGTTCAGAGCCTGGACGTAGTACGTGTTGACGCTGAGCGCAACCTGCTGCTGGTTAAAGGTGCGGTCCCGGGTGCAACCGGTAGCGACCTGATCGTTAAACCAGCTGTGAAGGCGTAAGGGGATAGCAATGGAATTAGTATTGAAAGACGCGCAGAGCGCGCTGACTGTTTCCGAAACTACCTTCGGTCGTGATTTCAACGAAGCGCTGGTTCACCAGGTTGTTGTTGCTTATGCAGCTGGTGCTCGTCAGGGTACTCGTGCTCAGAAGACTCGTGCTGAAGTAACTGGTTCAGGCAAAAAGCCATGGCGCCAGAAAGGTACCGGCCGTGCGCGTTCAGGTTCTATCAAGAGCCCGATCTGGCGTTCAGGTGGCGTGACCTTCGCTGCGCGTCCACAGGACCACAGTCAAAAAGTTAACAAAAAGATGTACCGCGGCGCGCTGAAAAGCATTCTGTCCGAACTGGTACGTCAGGATCGTCTGATCGTTGTCGAGAAGTTCTCTGTTGAAGCGCCTAAAACTAAGCTGCTGGCACAGAAACTGAAAGACATGGCTCTGGAAGATGTGCTGATCATCACCGGTGAGCTGGACGAGAACCTGTTCCTGGCCGCGCGTAACCTGCACAAGGTTGACGTACGCGACGCGACTGGTATCGACCCGGTTAGCCTGATCGCCTTCGACAAAGTCGTAATGACTGCTGATGCTGTTAAGCAAGTTGAGGAGATGCTGGCATGATTCGTGAAGAACGTCTGCTGAAGGTGCTGCGCGCACCGCACGTTTCTGAAAAAGCGTCTACTGCGATGGAAAAAACAAACACCATCGTTCTCAAAGTTGCTAAAGACGCGACCAAAGCAGAGATCAAAGCTGCTGTGCAGAAACTGTTTGAAGTCGAAGTCGAAGTCGTTAACACCCTGGTAGTTAAAGGGAAAGTTAAACGTCACGGACAGCGTATCGGTCGTCGTAGCGACTGGAAAAAAGCTTACGTCACCCTGAAAGAAGGCCAGAACCTGGACTTCGTTGGCGGCGCTGAGTAAGTCGGAGGAGTAATACAATGGCAGTTGTTAAATGTAAACCGACATCTCCGGGTCGTCGCCACGTAGTTAAAGTGGTTAACCCTGAGCTGCACAAGGGCAAACCTTTTGCTCCGTTGCTGGAAAAAAACAGCAAATCCGGTGGTCGTAACAACAATGGCCGTATCACCACTCGTCACATCGGTGGTGGCCACAAGCAGGCTTATCGTATTGTTGACTTCAAACGCAACAAAGACGGTATCCCAGCAGTTGTTGAGCGTCTTGAGTACGATCCGAACCGTTCCGCGAACATCGCGCTGGTTCTGTACAAAGATGGCGAACGCCGTTACATCCTGGCCCCTAAAGGCCTGAAAGCTGGCGACCAGATTCAGTCTGGCGTTGATGCTGCAATCAAAGCAGGCAACACCCTGCCGATGCGCAATATCCCGGTTGGTTCTACCGTTCATAACGTAGAAATGAAACCAGGTAAAGGCGGTCAGCTGGCGCGTTCCGCGGGTACTTACGTTCAGATCGTTGCGCGTGACGGTGCTTATGTCACCCTGCGTCTGCGTTCTGGTGAAATGCGTAAAGTCGAAGCAGACTGCCGCGCTACTCTGGGCGAAGTTGGCAATGCTGAGCATATGCTGCGCGTTCTGGGTAAAGCTGGTGCTGCACGCTGGCGTGGCGTTCGTCCTACCGTTCGCGGTACTGCGATGAACCCAGTCGACCACCCACATGGTGGTGGTGAAGGTCGTAACTTTGGTAAGCACCCGGTAACTCCGTGGGGCGTTCAGACCAAAGGTAAGAAGACCCGCAGCAACAAGCGTACTGATAAATTTATCGTACGTCGCCGTAGCAAATAATTTTAGAGGATAAGCCATGCCACGTTCTCTCAAGAAAGGTCCTTTTATTGACCTGCACTTGCTGAAGAAGGTAGAGAAAGCGGTGGAAAGCGGAGACAAGAAGCCCCTGCGCACTTGGTCCCGTCGTTCAACGATCTTTCCTAACATGATCGGTTTGACCATCGCTGTCCATAATGGTCGTCAGCACGTTCCAGTCTTTGTTACCGACGAAATGGTTGGTCACAAACTGGGTGAATTCGCACCGACTCGTACTTATCGCGGCCACGCTGCTGATAAAAAAGCGAAGAAGAAATAAGGTAGGAGGAAGAGATGGAAACTTTAGCTCAACATCGCCATGCTCGTTCTTCTGCACAGAAGGTTCGCCTTGTTGCTGACCTGATTCGCGGTAAGAAAGTGTCGCAGGCCCTGGACATCCTGACCTATACCAACAAGAAAGCTGCGGTATTGGTCAAGAAAGTACTGGAATCTGCCATTGCTAACGCTGAACACAACGATGGCGCTGACATCGACGATCTGAAAGTCGCGAAAATTTTCGTAGATGAAGGCCCAAGCATGAAGCGCATTATGCCGCGTGCGAAAGGTCGTGCAGATCGCATCCTGAAGCGCACCAGCCACATTACTGTGGTTGTGTCCGATCGCTGAGACTCTGGAGACTAGCAATGGGTCAGAAAGTACATCCTAATGGTATTCGCCTGGGTATTGTAAAACCATGGAACTCTACCTGGTTTGCGAACACCAAAGAATTCGCTGACAACCTGGACAGCGATTTTAAAGTACGTCAGTACCTGACTAAGGAACTGGCTAAAGCGTCTGTATCTCGTATCGTTATCGAGCGTCCAGCTAAGAGCATCCGTGTGACTATTCACACTGCTCGCCCTGGCATCGTTATCGGTAAGAAAGGCGAAGACGTAGAAAAACTGCGCAAGGTCGTAGCGGATATCGCTGGCGTTCCTGCACAGATCAATATCGCTGAAGTTCGTAAGCCTGAACTGGACGCTAAATTGGTTGCTGACAGCATCACTTCTCAGCTGGAACGTCGTGTTATGTTCCGTCGTGCTATGAAGCGTGCTGTACAGAACGCAATGCGTCTGGGCGCTAAAGGTATCAAAGTTGAAGTTAGCGGCCGTCTGGGCGGCGCGGAAATCGCACGTACCGAATGGTACCGCGAAGGTCGCGTACCGCTGCACACTCTGCGTGCTGACATCGACTACAACACCTCTGAAGCGCACACCACTTACGGTGTAATCGGCGTTAAGGTATGGATCTTCAAAGGTGAGATCCTGGGTGGTATGGCTGCTGTTGAACAACCGGAAAAACCGGCTGCTCAACCTAAAAAGCAGCAGCGTAAAGGCCGTAAATAAGGAGCGTCGCTGATGTTACAACCAAAGCGTACAAAATTCCGTAAAGTGCACAAAGGCCGCAACCGTGGTCTGGCGCAGGGTACGGATGTTAGCTTCGGCACTTTCGGTCTGAAAGCTGTTGGCCGTGGTCGTCTGACTGCACGTCAGATCGAAGCAGCACGTCGTGCAATGACCCGTGCAGTTAAGCGTCAAGGTAAGATCTGGATCCGTGTATTCCCGGACAAACCGATCACCGAGAAGCCACTGGAAGTTCGTATGGGTAAAGGTAAAGGTAACGTGGAGTACTGGGTTGCCTTGATCCAACCGGGCAAAGTCCTTTATGAAATGGACGGTGTTCCGGAAGAGCTGGCCCGTGAAGCCTTCGGCCTGGCAGCAGCGAAACTGCCTATCAAAACCACCTTTGTAACTAAGACGGTGATGTAATGAAAGCAAAAGAGCTGCGTGAAAAAAGCGTTGAAGAGCTGAACGCTGAGCTGCTGAACCTGCTGCGTGAGCAGTTCAACCTGCGTATGCAGGCTGCAAGTGGCCAGCTGCAACAGACTCACCTGCTGAAGCAAGTGCGTCGCAATGTTGCGCGCGTTAAGACTTTACTGACTCAGAAGGCGGGTGCGTAATGACCGATAAAATCCGTACTCTGCAAGGTCGTGTTGTTAGCGATAAAATGGAGAAATCCATTGTTGTAGCTATCGAACGTTTTGTGAAACACCCGATCTACGGTAAATTCATCAAGCGTACGACCAAACTGCACGTACATGACGAGAACAACGAATGTGGTATCGGCGACAAGGTTGAAATCCGTGAATGCCGTCCACTGTCCAAGACTAAGTCCTGGACGCTGGTTCGCGTTGTAGAGAAAGCGGTTCTGTAATAGAGTACGCATTCTCAATACGAATAAACGGCTCAGCGATGAGCCGTTTATTTTTTCTACCCATATTGCAGAAGCGGTGTTATAATGCCGCGCCCTCGATATGGGGCTTTTTAACGGCTCTGATTTTAGAGTCTCAGGTAGTAGTTGACATTAGCGGAGCACTAAAATGATCCAAGAACAGACTATGCTGAACGTCGCCGACAACTCCGGTGCACGTCGCGTAATGTGTATCAAGGTTCTGGGTGGCTCGCACCGTCGCTACGCAGGCGTAGGCGACATCATCAAGATCACCATCAAGGAAGCAATTCCACGTGGTAAGGTCAAAAAAGGTGATGTGCTGAAGGCGGTAGTGGTGCGCACCAAGAAGGGTGTTCGTCGCCCTGACGGTTCTGTCATTCGCTTCGATGGTAATGCATGCGTTATTTTAAACAATAACAGCGAGCAGCCTATCGGCACGCGTATCTTTGGGCCGGTAACTCGTGAACTTCGTACTGAGAAGTTCATGAAAATTATCTCTCTGGCACCAGAAGTACTCTAAGGAGCGAATCATGGCAGCGAAAATCCGTCGTGATGACGAAGTTATCGTGTTAACCGGTAAAGATAAAGGTAAACGCGGTAAAGTAAAAAATGTTCTGTCTTCCGGCAAACTCGTCGTTGAAGGTATCAACCTGGTTAAGAAACATCAGAAGCCGGTTCCGGCCCTGAACCAACCAGGCGGCATCGTTGAAAAAGAAGCTGCTATTCAGGTTTCTAACGTTGCAATCTTCAATGCGGCTACCGGTAAGGCTGACCGTGTAGGCTTTAGATTCGAAGACGGTAAAAAAGTCCGTTTCTTCAAGTCTAACAGCGAAACTATCAAGTAATTTGGAGTAGTACGATGGCGAAACTGCATGATTACTACAAAGACGAAGTAGTTAACAAACTCATGACTGAGTTTAACTACAATTCTGTCATGCAAGTCCCTCGGGTCGAGAAGATCACCCTGAACATGGGTGTTGGTGAAGCGATCGCTGACAAGAAACTGCTGGATAACGCAGCAGCTGACCTGACAGCAATCTCCGGTCAAAAACCGCTGATCACCAAAGCACGCAAATCTGTTGCAGGCTTCAAAATCCGTCAGGGCTATCCGATCGGCTGTAAAGTAACTCTGCGTGGCGAACGCATGTGGGAGTTCCTTGAGCGCCTGATCACTATTGCTGTTCCACGTATCCGTGACTTCCGTGGCTTGTCCGCTAAGTCTTTCGACGGTCGTGGTAACTACAGCATGGGTGTCCGTGAGCAGATCATCTTCCCAGAAATCGACTACGATAAAGTCGACCGCGTGCGTGGTTTGGATATTACCATTACCACTACTGCGAAATCTGATGAAGAAGGCCGTGCTCTGCTGGCTGCCTTTGACTTCCCGTTCCGCAAGTAAGGTAGGGTTACTGAATGGCTAAGCAATCAATGAAAGCACGCGAAGTAAAGCGCGTAGCTTTAGCTGATAAATTCTTCGCTAAACGCGCTGAACTGAAAGCGATCATTTCTGATGTGAACGCTTCCGACGAAGATCGTTGGAATGCGGTTCTCAAGCTGCAGTCTCTGCCGCGTGATTCCAGCCCGTCTCGTCAGCGTAACCGCTGTCGTCAAACAGGTCGTCCACATGGTTATGTGGGCAAGTTTGGGTTGAGCCGTATCAAACTGCGTGAAGCCGCCATGCGCGGTGAAGTACCAGGCTTGAAAAAGGCTAGCTGGTAATTACCAATTGAATCACGGGAGTAAAGACAGATGAGCATGCAAGATCCGATCGCGGATATGCTGACCCGTATCCGTAACGGTCAGGCCGCGAACAAAGTTGCGGTCACCATGCCTTCCGCCAAGCTGAAAGTGGCAATTGCCAACGTGCTGAAGGAAGAAGGTTTTATCGAAGATTTTAAAGTTGAAGGCGACACCAAGCCGGAACTGGAACTTACTCTCAAGTATTTCCAGGGTAAAGCTGTTGTAGAAAGCATTCAGCGTGTCAGCCGCCCAGGCCTGCGCATCTATAAGAAAAAAGATGAGCTGCCAAAAGTAATGGCTGGTCTTGGTATCGCAGTTGTTTCTACCTCTAAAGGTGTTATGACTGATCGTGCAGCGCGCCAGGCTGGTCTTGGTGGCGAAATTATCTGCTACGTAGCCTAATCGGAGGAAAGAATGTCTCGTGTTGCTAAAGCACCGGTCGTTATTCCTGCCGGCGTTGATGTAAAAATCGACGGTCAGGTTATTACGATCAAAGGTAAAAACGGCGAGCTGACTCGTACCCTCAACAAAGCTGTTGAAGTTAAACATGCAGATAACGCTCTGACCTTCGGTCCACGTGATGGTTTCGTGGATGGATGGGCTCAGGCTGGTACCGCGCGTGCCCTGCTGAACTCAATGGTTGTTGGTGTTACCGAAGGCTTCACTAAAAAGCTTCAGCTGGTTGGTGTAGGTTATCGTGCAGCTATCAAAGGGAATGCAGTAGGCCTGTCTCTGGGCTTCTCACACCCTGTTGAGCATCCGCTGCCGGCCGGTATCACTGCAGAATGCCCGACTCAGACTGAAATCGTGCTGAAAGGCGCTGATAAACAGCTGATCGGTCAGGTTGCAGCAGATCTGCGCGCCTACCGTCGTCCTGAGCCTTATAAAGGCAAGGGTGTTCGTTACGCCGACGAAGTCGTGCGTACCAAAGAGGCTAAGAAGAAGTAAGGTAACACTATGGATAAGAAATCTGCTCGTATCCGTCGTGCGACCCGCGCACGCCGCAAGCTCAAAGAGCTGGGTGCAACTCGCCTGGTGGTACATCGTACCCCGCGTCATATTTACGCACAGGTAATTGCACCGAACGGTTCTGAAGTTCTGGTAGCTGCTTCTACTGTAGAAAAAGCTATCTCAGAACAATTGAAGTATACCGGTAACAAAGACGCCGCAGCAGCTGTAGGTAAAGCTGTCGCTGAACGCGCTCTGGAAAAAGGCATCAGCAATGTTTCCTTTGACCGTTCCGGGTTCCAATATCATGGTCGTGTCCAGGCACTGGCAGATGCTGCCCGTGAAGCTGGCCTTCAGTTCTAAGGTAGAGGTGTAAGATGGCTCACATCGAAAAACAGGCTGGCGAACTGCAGGAAAAGCTGATCGCGGTAAACCGCGTATCTAAAACCGTTAAAGGTGGTCGTATTTTCTCCTTCACAGCTCTGACTGTAGTGGGTGATGGCAACGGTCGCGTTGGTTTTGGTTACGGTAAAGCGCGTGAAGTTCCAGCAGCGATCCAGAAAGCGATGGAAAAAGCCCGTCGCAATATGATTAACGTCGCGCTGAACAACGGTACCCTGCAACACCCAGTTAAAGGTGTTCACACGGGTTCTCGTGTATTCATGCAGCCAGCTTCCGAAGGTACCGGTATCATCGCCGGTGGTGCAATGCGCGCCGTTCTGGAAGTTGCTGGAGTTCATAACGTTCTGGCTAAAGCATATGGTTCCACCAACCCGATCAACGTGGTTCGTGCAACTATTGATGGCCTGGAAAATATGAATTCTCCAGAAATGGTCGCTGCCAAGCGTGGTAAATCCGTTGAAGAAATTCTGGGGTAATTGACCATGGCAAAGACTATTAAAATCACTCAAACCCGCAGTGCAATCGGTCGTCTGCCGAAACACAAGGCAACGCTGCTTGGCCTGGGTCTGCGTCGTATTGGTCATACCGTTGAGCGCGAGGATACTCCTGCTGTTCGTGGTATGGTCAACGCGGTTTACTTCATGGTTAAAGTTGAGGAGTAAGAGATGCGTTTAAATACTCTGTCTCCGGCCGAAGGCTCTAAAAAGGCGGGTAAACGCCTGGGTCGTGGTATCGGTTCTGGCCTCGGCAAAACCGGTGGTCGTGGTCACAAAGGTCAGAACTCTCGTTCTGGCGGTGGCGTACGTCGCGGTTTCGAGGGTGGCCAGATGCCACTGTACCGTCGTCTGCCGAAGTTCGGCTTCACCTCTCGCAAAGCAGCGATCACAGCGGAAATCCGTCTGTCTGACCTGGCGAAAGTTGAAGGCGGCGTTGTAGACCTGAACACGCTGAAAGCGGCTAACATTATCGGTATCCAGATCGAGTTCGCGAAAGTGATCCTGGCTGGTGAAGTTTCTACTCCGGTAACTGTTCGTGGCCTGCGTGTTACTAAAGGTGCTCGTGCTGCTATCGAAGCTGCTGGCGGTAAAATTGAGGAATAAGTAGCAGATGGCTAAGCAACCGGGATTAGATTTTCAAAGTGCCAAAGGTGGATTTGGCGAGCTGAAACGCAGACTGCTGTTTGTAATCGGCGCGCTGATTGTGTTCCGTATTGGCTCTTTTATTCCGATCCCTGGTATTGATGCCGCTGTACTTGCCAAACTGCTTGAGCAACAGCGAGGCACCATCATTGAAATGTTCAACATGTTCTCTGGTGGTGCTCTCAGCCGTGCTTCTATTTTCGCACTGGGTATTATGCCGTACATTTCGGCATCAATTATTATCCAGCTGCTGACGGTCGTTCATCCGGCCCTGGCAGAGTTGAAGAAAGAAGGGGAGTCTGGACGTCGTAAGATTAGCCAGTACACCCGTTACGGCACTCTGGTGCTGGCAATATTCCAGTCGATCGGTATTGCTACCGGTCTTCCGAATATGCCTGGTATGCAGGGCCTGGTATTAAACCCAGGCTTTGCATTCTATTTCACCGCTGTTGTAAGTCTGGTCACAGGGACCATGTTCCTGATGTGGCTCGGCGAACAGATTACTGAACGAGGTATCGGTAACGGTATCTCAATCATTATCTTCGCCGGTATCGTTGCGGGTCTCCCGCCGGCCATCGCCCATACTATCGAGCAAGCGCGTCAAGGCGACCTGCACTTCCTCCTGTTGCTGTTGGTTGCAGTATTAGTATTTGCAGTGACGTTCTTTGTTGTCTTCGTTGAACGTGGTCAACGCCGCATTGTGGTGAACTACGCTAAACGTCAGCAGGGTCGTCGTGTCTATGCTGCACAGAGCACACATTTACCGCTGAAAGTGAATATGGCGGGGGTTATCCCGGCTATCTTCGCTTCCAGTATTATTCTGTTCCCGGCAACCATCGCGTCATGGTTCGGGGGCGGTACTGGTTGGAACTGGCTGACAACAATTTCGCTGTATTTGCAGCCTGGGCAACCACTTTATGTGTTACTCTATGCGTCTGCGATCATCTTCTTCTGTTTCTTCTACACGGCGTTGGTCTTCAACCCGCGTGAAACAGCAGATAACCTGAAGAAGTCCGGTGCATTTGTACCAGGAATTCGTCCGGGAGAGCAAACGGCGAAGTATATCGATAAAGTAATGACTCGCCTGACTTTGGTTGGTGCGCTTTATATTACTTTTATCTGCCTGATCCCGGAGTTCATGCGTGATGCAATGAAAGTACCGTTCTACTTCGGTGGGACCTCACTGCTTATCGTTGTTGTCGTGATTATGGACTTTATGGCTCAAGTGCAAACTCTGATGATGTCCAGTCAGTATGAGTCTGCATTGAAGAAGGCGAACCTGAAAGGCTACGGCCGCTAACTGGTCGCCTGAGAAGTTACGGAGAGTAAAAATGAAAGTTCGTGCTTCCGTCAAGAAATTATGCCGTAACTGCAAAATCGTTAAGCGTGATGGTGTCATCCGTGTGATTTGCAGTGCCGAGCCGAAGCATAAACAGCGCCAAGGCTGATTATTTCGCATATTTTTCTTGCAAAGTTGGGTTGAGCTGGCTAGATTAGCCAGCCAATCTTTTGTATGTCTGTACGTTTCCATTTGAGTATCCTGAAAACGGGCTTTTCAGCATGGTGCGTACATATTAAATAGTAGGAGTGCATAGTGGCCCGTATAGCAGGCATTAACATTCCTGATCAGAAACATGCTGTGATCGCATTAACTTCGATCTACGGCGTCGGCAAGACCCGTTCTAAAGCCATTCTGGCTGCAGCGGGTATCGCTGAAGATGTTAAGATCAGTGAGCTGTCTGAAGAACAAATCGACACGCTGCGTGACGAAGTTGCCAAATTTGTCGTTGAAGGTGATCTGCGCCGTGAAATCAGCATGAGCATCAAGCGCCTGATGGATCTTGGTTGCTATCGCGGTTTGCGTCATCGTCGTGGTCTGCCAGTACGCGGTCAGCGTACTAAGACCAACGCACGTACCCGTAAGGGTCCGCGCAAACCGATCAAGAAATAATCGGGGTGATTGAATAATGGCAAAGGCACCAGTTCGTGCACGTAAACGTGTAAGAAAACAAGTCTCTGACGGCGTGGCTCATATCCATGCTTCTTTCAACAACACCATCGTTACTATTACTGATCGTCAGGGTAACGCATTGGGTTGGGCAACAGCCGGTGGTTCCGGTTTCCGTGGTTCTCGCAAATCCACTCCGTTCGCAGCTCAGGTTGCAGCAGAGCGTTGCGCTGAAGCCGTAAAAGAATACGGCATCAAGAATCTGGAAGTTATGGTTAAAGGTCCGGGTCCGGGTCGTGAATCTACTGTTCGCGCTCTGAACGCCGCTGGTTTCCGCATCACGAATATTACTGATGTGACTCCGATCCCTCATAACGGTTGTCGTCCGCCGAAAAAACGTCGCGTATAACGCTCGTTTTTTAGGTTAGTTGGAGATAGAAAATGGCAAGATATTTGGGTCCTAAGCTCAAGCTGAGCCGTCGTGAGGGCACCGACTTATTCCTTAAGTCTGGCGTTCGCGCGATCGATACCAAGTGTAAAATTGAACAAGCTCCTGGCCAGCACGGTGCGCGTAAACCGCGTCTGTCTGACTATGGTGTGCAGTTGCGTGAAAAGCAAAAAGTTCGCCGTATCTACGGTGTGCTGGAGCGTCAGTTCCGTAACTACTATAAAGAAGCAGCACGTCTGAAAGGCAACACAGGTGAAAACCTGCTGGCTCTGCTGGAAGGTCGTCTGGACAACGTTGTATACCGTATGGGCTTCGGCGCGACTCGTGCTGAATCACGCCAGCTGGTTAGCCATAAAGCAATCATGGTAAACGGTCGTGTTGTTAACATCGCTTCTTATCAGGTTAAAGCGAATGACGTTGTTAGCATTCGTGAGAAAGCGAAAAAGCAATCTCGCGTGAAAGCCGCTCTGGAGCTGGCTGAGCAGCGTGAAAAGCCAACCTGGCTGGAAGTTGATGCTGGCAAGATGGAAGGTACGTTCAAGCGTCAGCCGGAACGTTCTGATCTGTCTGCGGACATTAACGAACACCTGATCGTCGAGCTTTACTCCAAGTAAAGCTTAGTACCAAAGAGAGGACACAATGCAGGGTTCTGTGACAGAGTTTCTAAAACCGCGCCTGGTAGATATCGAGCAAGTGAGTTCGACGCACGCCAAGGTGACCCTTGAGCCTTTAGAGCGTGGCTTTGGCCATACTCTGGGTAACGCACTGCGCCGTATTCTGCTCTCATCGATGCCGGGTTGCGCGGTGACCGAGGTTGAGATTGATGGTGTACTTCATGAGTACAGCACCAAAGAAGGCGTTCAGGAAGATATCCTTGAAATCCTGCTCAACCTGAAAGGGCTGGCGGTGAGAGTTCAGGGTAAAGATGAAGTTATTCTTACTCTGAATAAATCTGGCATTGGCCCTGTGACTGCAGCCGACATCACCCACGACGGTGATGTTGAAATCGTCAAGCCGCAGCACGTGATCTGCCACCTGACCGATGAGAACGCAGCTATTAGCATGCGTATCAAAGTTCAGCGCGGTCGTGGTTATGTGCCGGCTTCTGCCCGAATTCATTCGGAAGAAGATGAGCGCCCAATCGGCCGTCTGCTGGTCGACGCATGCTACAGCCCTGTAGAGCGTATTGCCTACAATGTTGAAGCAGCGCGTGTAGAACAGCGTACCGACCTGGACAAGCTGGTCATCGAAATGGAAACCAATGGCACAATCGATCCTGAAGAGGCGATTCGTCGTGCGGCAACCATCCTGGCAGAACAACTGGAAGCTTTCGTTGACTTACGTGATGTACGTCAGCCGGAAGTGAAAGAAGAGAAACCAGAATTCGATCCGATCCTGCTGCGCCCTGTTGACGATCTGGAATTGACTGTCCGCTCTGCTAACTGCCTCAAGGCAGAAGCTATCCACTATATCGGTGATCTGGTACAGCGTACCGAGGTTGAGTTGCTGAAAACGCCGAACCTGGGTAAAAAATCTCTTACCGAGATTAAAGACGTGCTGGCTTCACGTGGTCTGTCTCTGGGCATGCGCCTGGAAAACTGGCCACCGGCAAGCATTGCTGACGAGTAACCGGATCACAGGTTAAGGTTTTACTGAGAAGGATAAGGTCATGCGCCATCGTAAGAGTGGTCGTCAACTGAACCGCAACAGCAGCCATCGCCAGGCTATGTTCCGCAACATGGCAGGTTCACTGGTTCGTCATGAAATCATCAAGACGACCCTGCCTAAAGCGAAAGAGCTGCGTCGCGTAGTTGAGCCGCTGATTACTCTTGCCAAGACTGACAGCGTTGCTAATCGTCGTCTGGCATTCGCCCGTACTCGTGATAACGAGATCGTGGCAAAACTGTTTAACGAACTGGGCCCGCGTTTCGCGAGCCGTGCCGGTGGTTACACTCGCATTCTGAAGTGTGGCTTCCGTGCAGGCGACAACGCGCCGATGGCTTACATCGAGCTGGTTGATCGTTCAGAGAAAGCAGAAGCTGCTGCAGAGTAATCTGTAGTAACGTAAAAAAACCCGCCTCGGCGGGTTTTTTTATATCCGCAGAATCTCCACTTATCTACAATGTCTGTATCTTTTCTGCTCACCCCCTGGAGTTCATTATGTGGTTGCTCGATCAGTGGGCTGAACGCCATATTTGCGATGCCCAAAACAAAGGCGAGTTCGAAAATCTTCCCGGCAGCGGTGAGCCGCTGATTCTGGACGATGATTCACATATTCCCCCTGAATTACGGGCCGGTTATCGCTTACTGAAAAACGCAGGTTGTTTACCGCCTGAGCTTCAGCAACGTAATGAAGCCGTCGAGCTTGCCGATCTGCTTAAAGGCATTCATAAGAATGACCCGCGGTACTCTGAAATCAGTCGTCGGTTGGCGCTCATCGAGCTAAAACTGCGCCAGACGGGAATGAATACTGACTTTTTGCATGGTGAGTACAGTGAAAGGTTAATACAAAAAATAAACAAGGAGTAGCCATGTACCGCATAGGTGAACTTGCGAAGCTTGCTAACGTAACGCCGGATACTATCCGCTACTACGAAAAGCAGCAGATGATCGATCATGAGGTCAGAACGGAAGGTGGATTTCGCCTTTATACGGATAACGACCTGCAACGCCTTCGTTTTATCCGCTATGCACGGCAACTCGGCTTCACGCTGGAGTCGATCCGTGAACTGCTGTCGATCCGTATCGATCCTGAACATCATACGTGTCAGGAATCTAAAAGCATCGTTCAGGCCCGGCTGGATGAAGTTGAAGGACGCATTCAGGAACTGCAAGCCATGCAGCGATCTCTGCAAAGGTTAAATGACGCGTGCTGCGGTACCGCTCACAGCAGTGTTTATTGCTCAATACTGGAAGCACTTGAACAGGGTGCCAGTAGTGAAACTCAGGGTTGTTGATTTTTTATTAGCCAGGGAATAGACTCCCGCCGACATTAACTATGCTCAGGAGAAATGATGAGCCGCTATCAGCATACTAAGGGACACATTAAGGATAACGCCATTGAGGCATTGCTTCACGACCCACTTTTCAGACAGCGAGTTGAGAAGAACAAGAAAGGAAAAGGGAGTTATTTACGTAAAGGTAAACATGCACAACGGGGTAACTGGGAGGCCAGTGGCAAGCAAGCTAATCGCTTTTTTACCACTGGCCTTTCTCTTTCTGTCGCCTGATTAAACGCGGTTATTCTGCTCTTTTAACAGATCGCGAATTTCAGTCAGTAAGACTTCTTCTTTAGTTGGTGCTGGCGGGGCAGCAGCCGGTTCTTCTTTTTTACGGTTAAGTCTGTTGATAAGTTTGATCGCCATGAAAATGGCAAATGCCACGATCACGAAATCAAATACGTTCTGAATGAATACGCCGTAGTGCATTACAACCGCAGGGATATCGCCCTGAGCTTCCCGAAGGGTGAAGGCGAATTGTTTGAAATCAATGCCTCCAATCAACAGTCCTAACGGCGGCATAATAATGTCGGCGACTAATGATGAAACGATCTTACCGAACGCCGCACCAATAATGACACCCACAGCCAAATCCACCACATTCCCGCGCATCGCAAATTCGCGAAACTCTTTAATAAAACTCATTATGTTCTCCTTGTGCCAGCTGACGCCTATAAGTTTAACAAATGATTAGCTAATTGCCATTGGGGATAAATAATCGTTATGAAAATAAAAGGCATGAAAATTAGAAGGTTAATATGTGGGTGCTCTCGTCTGAGCACCCAAATCATTACAGGAAGAATGGACTTGGCTGGAATAAACGCTCGACGTCGGTAATAAATTTTTTATCGGTCAGGAACATAATAACGTGGTCACCCTGCTCGATACGTAAATTATCATTGGCGATCATGACATCGTTACCTCGCACTACGGCGCCGATAATGGTGCCTGGTGGAAGTTTAATTTCGTCGATCGCGCGACCAACAACGCGCGACGTCGTTTCATCCCCGTGAGCGACGGCTTCAATGGCTTCAGCAACACCACGACGCAGAGACGACACGCCGACAATATCCGCTTTACGCACATGGCTTAGCAGGGCAGAGATGGTGGCTTGCTGGGGTGAAATAGCAATATCAATTACGCTACCCTGTACCAGGTCGACATAAGCCTTACGCTGGATAAGCACCATTACTTTTTTCGCCCCCATACGTTTAGCGAGCATGGCGGACATAATATTCGCTTCGTCGTCGTTGGTGACGGCAATAAAAAGATCAACCTGATCGATATGCTCTTCGGCCAGTAATTCCTGATCCGAAGCATCGCCATAAAACACGATAGTATTCTGAAGTTTTTCAGCCAGCTCCGACGCGCGCTGTTGATCTCGTTCGATCAGCTTCACGCTGTAGTCTTTTTCCAGCCGTCTCGCCAGACCTGCGCCAATATTACCGCCGCCAACCAGCATAATACGTTTATACGGTTTTTCGAGACGCTGAAGTTCACTCATCACCGCACGGATATGCTGAGAAGCCGCAATAAAGAAGACTTCATCCCCGGCTTCGACAATGGTGGAACCTTGCGGACGAATAGGTCTGTCGTGACGGAAAATCGCCGCAACACGCGTATCGATATGTGGCATATGCTCGCGCATTGTCGACAGGGCATTACCAATCAGCGGGCCGCCGTAATAAGCCTTCACGACCGCCAGGCTTACTTTCCCTTCAGCAAAGTTCACAACCTGCAACGCGCCCGGGTACTCAATCAGACGATAAATACTGTCGATAACCAACTGCTCAGGGGCAATAAGATGGTCGATAGGTACTGCTTCGGAATTAAACAGCTTTTCCGCATCCCGGACATAGTCCGGGGAGCGAATGCGGGCGATGCGGTTCGGTGTGTTGAACAGCGAGTAGGCCACCTGGCATGCAACCATGTTGGTTTCATCAGAACTGGTTACTGCAACCAGCATGTCGGCATCGTCCGCGCCCGCCTCACGAAGCACTCGAGGATGAGAGCCGTGCCCCTGCACAACACGAAGATCAAACTTGTCCTGCAAAACGCGCAGGCGATCGCCATTGGTATCCACAATGGTGATATCGTTGTTTTCGCCCACGAGATTTTCCGCCAGCGTTCCGCCAACTTGCCCTGCGCCCAGAATGATAATTTTCATCTTTCGTGACCTGTTCTCAACATCACTCTTTGATTAGCTTAGCGTAAAAGAAGCCATCACCCTCTTCTGCGCCCGGCAGGTTTTGCAGACCCGGGTGCTCAGGTATTCCCGTATCATGCAGCGTCGCGTCCGGGGTGCGCTTCAGGAAAGCCGCAATTTGCTGACTGTTTTCTTCCGGAAGAACAGAGCAGGTTGCATACACCAGGGTTCCGCCGGGTTTGAGATGCGGCCAGATGGCATCCAGAATTTCGGATTGCAACTGGGCAAGCTCCTTGATATCACGATCGCGACGCAGCCATTTGATATCGGGATGACGACGAATTACGCCGGTTGCAGAGCAGGGGGCGTCCAGCAAAATACGATCGAACCGGGTAACACCACACCAGTCTGCGGGTTTACGTCCATCGCCTTGCTTAACCTGTGCTTTCATACCCAGACGCTTGAGGTTGTCATAGACGCGTGAAAGACGCTGCTCATCAACATCCACGGCCATCACGCTGGCCTGCGGCGCCACTTCCAGAATGTGCGTTGTTTTTCCCCCTGGCGCTGCACAGAGATCAAGGATCTGCTCCCCGTCTTTCGGTTCAAGCCAGGCCATGCACCCCTGAGCGGATGCGTCCTGTACCGTTACCCAGCCCTCTTCAAAACCGGGTAATGCATGTACCGGTGCAGGGGAGGCTAAACGAACCGCATCAGGATAAGCCGCGTGTGTGAAGCCGCTCATTCCGGTCTCTTCCAGCAGGGCCAGCCATGCGTCGCGGGTATGATGGTTACGATTGACGCGTAACCACATCGGCGGACGTTGGTTATTGGCATCCACAATGTCTTGCCATTGCTGTGGGTAGGCTTTTTTAAGGCGATTCAGCAGCCATTCTGGATGCAGGAAGCGCGCTTCGCTTTGCGCAAATTCTGCCAGCAGTTCGTCCTGCTGACGCTGGAACTGACGCAGCACGCCGTTAATCAATCCTTTCAGCTGGGGACGTTTAATCGCAACGGCACCTTCCACTGTCTCAGCCAGCGCAGCATGAGGTGGAATGCGGGTATGAAGAAGCTGGTAGAAACCGACCATGATCAAATAATGCACGGTACGTTGCTTGCCGCTCATCGGGCGTGACATCAGCTTATTAATTAACCATTCAAGCTGAGAGAGGGTACGCAGCACGCCAAAGCACAGCTCCTGAAGCAGCGCTTTATCTTTATCGGAAACCTTTTGTTGCAGTGGAGGCAGGACATTACTCAGTGACTGGCCCTGCTCAATAACCTGCTCAACGGCCTGAGCCGCCATAGTGCGTAGATTTTGTCTTTTCATAACCGTAAAAATAAAAATGCCCGGAAACACCGGGCCTTAAGAGTAAATTTGTTCAGGCAAGACGATTGCCAGGGATGAACCATTCACGACGGGAATTTAATAGATCCTGCGCGCTCATTGCCTTTTTACCGGCCGGTTGCAGCGATTCAAGATTCAGGATCCCTTCTCCGGTCGCAACCTGGATACCGTTTTTGCTGGCGTCGATAATCGTACCGGGCTCTGCTGATGTATTGCCGTTAATAACTGAAGCTTTCCAGACTTTCACTGGCTGCTCATCAATCATCAACCAGCTCATCGGCCACGGATTAAAGGCGCGGATGCAGCGTTCGAGTTGAGCTGCTGACAGAGACCAGTCGATCCGGGCTTCTTCTTTACTCAGTTTTTCAGCATAGGTCACCTGTGCCTCATCCTGCACTTCAGGTGTCGCTGTATTGTCAGCAAGCTGTTGCAACGTTTCAATCAGCCCCTGCGGACCGAGATCGGCCAGCTTGTCATACAGCGTGGCGCTGGTATCTTCTGCGGTAATGGGACACGCCAGTTTATACAGCATGTCACCCGTGTCTAAACCTACGTCCATCTTCATGATTGTCACGCCAGTTTCAGCATCGCCTGCCCACAGAGCGCGCTGAATAGGGGCTGCACCGCGCCAGCGTGGGAGCAAAGAACCATGAACGTTAACACAGCCCAGGCGGGGCATATCGAGTACCGCTTTTGGCAGAATGAGGCCGTAAGCCACAACTACCATCACGTCAGCGTTCAGGTCTGCCACTAACTGCTGGTTTTCCTCAGGTCGTAATGACGCTGGCTGGAATACCGGTAAACCATGCGTTTCTGCCAGTACTTTAACCGGGCCAGGCATCAGTTTTTTACCGCGGCCAGCCGGTCGATCCGGCTGAGTAAATACGCCAACAATCTGATGACCAGACGATAGCAGCGCGTCGAGATGACGCGCTGCAAAATCAGGGGTACCCGCGAAGATTATACGTAGTGATGTAGACACGTTATTCCTTGTATCCGGGGGGCGTTAAGCGCGAGAACGCAAACGATCCAGTTTCTCAACTTTCTGACGAATACGCTGTTGCTTCAGAGGTGAGAGGTAATCGATAAACAGTTTACCGACCAGGTGATCCATCTCATGCTGAATGCAAATCGCCAGCAGATCGTCGGCTTCCAGCTCAAACGGATTGCCGTCACGATCCAGTGCGCGAATTTTAACTTTTTCGGCACGTGGCACCAAAGCGCGCTGTTCAGGGATAGACAGACAGCCTTCCTCAATGCCTGTTTCGCCGCTTTTTTCAAGCAGTTCAGGGTTGATCAGCACCAGACGCTCATCGCGATTTTCAGAAACGTCGATCACGATAATACGCTTGTGAATGTCTACCTGGGTCGCCGCCAGGCCAATGCCTTCTTCAGCGTACATGGTATCGAACATATCATCGACGATACGCTGAATTTCTGCATTCACTTCTTTAACCGGTTCCGCGACGATGCGAAGACGCTCGTCAGGAATATGTAACACTTGCAAAACTGCCATAAATTTCCAGAGTCGTGTTCAGGAGTTGATAAGAATATTACTTCTATTCTAGACAAATCCCCGGTCGATTGACAGCATCAGTGACCAATCGCAAAGATTGCTGAGGCTGCTTATGGCAGGGAAAAGGATGACGTCCACAGAGATATGGTTACGGCTTATAAACATCGGGTCGTTATACGGTGACGCGATGCTGGAGATTGCGCAGAGGCTGCTTCGCCAGGCAACCGTTGATGCTGAAGCTGTCAACGCGGCAGGGCTTTCGCCCAAACATGCCGTAAAGTTTTTTTCGTTCAGCGAGAGTGAGCTTGAACGTAGTCTGGAATGGCTTGAACACACCGACAACCACCTTCTCACGGCGGATGATCCTCGTTTTCCGCCATTGTTGCGTTCTATACCTGATTTTCCCGGGGCGCTCTTTGTGCGAGGCCGCGTCGACGTGCTTAATAGCATGCAGCTTGCGGTTGTGGGCAGCCGTGCGCCCTCGTGGTACGGCGAGCGTTGGGGGAAAATGCTCAGTGAACAGCTGTCCCAATGTGGCTTTACGATCACCAGTGGCCTGGCTTGCGGCATCGACGGTGTGGCACATCATGCGGCGTTGTCAGCAAAAGGGCGAAGTGTCGCCGTGCTTGGCAATGGTCTTTTTAGTCTCTATCCGCGTCGTCATCACATTCTGGCTGAGCAACTTATCGCTTCTGAGGGGGCGATAGTATCTGAGTTTTCACTTTCGACATCGCCCAGACCGGGTAACTTTCCACGGCGTAACCGGATCATCAGCGGGTTAAGCCAGGGCGTGCTGGTGGTCGAAGCTGCGATTCGAAGTGGATCGCTGGTTACTGCAAGGTGCGCACTGGAGCAGGGGCGTGAAGTTTTTGCGCTGCCCGGCCCGTTGGGGAACCCTGGCTGCGAAGGCCCTCACTGGCTGATAAAACAGGGGGCGACGCTGGTGACCTGTAAAGAGGATATCCTGGAAAATTTGCAGTATGGATTGCATTGGTTGCAGGATGATCTCCAAAAGCGACATATTTCATCGGATCAGGAGGCCGTAGCATTGCCATTTCCCAAGCTCCTGGCTAACGTAGGAGATGAGGTAACACCTGTTGACGTTGTCGCTGAACGTGCCGGCCAACCTGTGCCAGTAACGGTAGCACAGCTACTCGAACTGGAGTTAGCAGGGTGGATCGCAGCTGTACCCGGCGGCTATGTCCGATTAAGGAGGGCATGCCATGTTCGACGTACTGATGTATTTGTTTGAGACTTACATCCACAACGAAGCAGAAATGCAGGTGGATCAGGACAAATTAACACGGGATCTGACCGACGCAGGTTTTGAGCGGGAAGATATTTATAATGCGTTGATGTGGCTGGATAAGTTGGCTGATTATCAGGACGGCCTCGCCGAACCGATGCAGCTTGCTTCTGACCCATTGTCTGTGCGCATCTATACAGCTGAAGAGTGTGAAAGGCTGGATGCCAGCTGCCGGGGATTCATTTTATTCCTCGAGCAGATTCAGGTGCTAAACCTCGAAACGAGAGAGATGGTGATAGAGCGCGTCATGGCGCTGGATACTGCTGAATTTGAACTGGAAGATCTGAAATGGGTGATCCTGATGGTGCTGTTCAACATTCCAGGCTGTGAAAATGCCTATCAGCAAATGGAAGAATTACTCTTTGAAGTGAATGAAGGTATGCTGCATTAATTCTATGTGCAGCAACAAGAGTTGTTATGGCCAAATCAGCACTCTTCACGGTGCATAAAAACGAGCCCTGCCCACAGTGTGGGGCTGAACTTGTTATTCGGTCCGGGAAACACGGTCCGTTTCTCGGTTGTTCACACTATCCGGAATGTGATTATGTCCGTCCCCTGAAGAGCCAGGAGGACGGACATATCGTCAAAATTCTGGAGGGACAGCTTTGTCCGCTCTGCGGCGGCGAACTGGCGCTGCGGCAGGGGCGGTTCGGGATGTTTATCGGATGCAGCCGCTACCCGGAATGTGATCATACGGAACAAATTGATAAACCAGATGAAACGGCAATTGCCTGCCCTCAGTGCCAGCGTGGTCAATTGGTGCAGCGCCGCTCTCGTTATGGCAAGACCTTCCATTCGTGCGATCGCTATCCTGAATGCCAGTTCGTTATCAATTTCAAACCAGTAGCGGGCGTCTGCCCTCATTGCGATTATCCGTTACTTATAGAAAAGAAAACCGCGCAAGGCTTGAAACGCTTTTGCGCCAGTAAACAATGTGGAAAGCCGGTTTCGGCGGATCAAATCAGTGAATAATAACCTGCCATCAGGCTCCATCGCGCAGGCGGTGGAAATCCTGAAAAAAGAAGAAGTCATCGCCTATCCAACAGAAGCCGTTTTCGGGGTCGGGTGCGATCCTGACAGCGAAGTCGCCGTTAACCGTCTGCTGGCGCTAAAACAACGGCCAGTCGAAAAAGGATTGATTTTGATCGCTGCGAACTACGCGCAGCTTAAGCCTTATATTGATGATTCCATGCTGACGCCTGCACAGCGGGAAACCATTTTCTCTGCGTGGCCTGGTCCCGTGACGTTTGTTTTTCCTGCACAACCGACAACGCCGCGCTGGTTAACCGGGCGTTTCGATTCACTTGCGGTACGCGTTACCGACCATCCGCTGGTGGTGGAGTTATGCCAGGCATTTGGTAAACCTCTGGTTTCAACCAGCGCCAACCTGACCGGGCTTCCCCCCTGTCGGACAACCGAAGAAGTTCTGGCGCAGTTCGGGAGTGATTTCCCGGTAGCCGTCGGTGAAACCGGTGGCCGTCTTAACCCGTCAGAAATTCGCGATGCCTTGACCGGCGAACGTTTTCGCCAGGGATAATGTGATGGAAACCTATGCTGTTTTTGGTAACCCGATCGCGCACAGCAAGTCGCCTCTGATCCATCAGCTGTTTGCAGAGCAATTGCAGATAGATCACCCATATGGTCGGGTTCTTGCGCCTGTTGATGCATTTTTACCGACGCTAAATAGCTTTTTTGTTGCGGGCGGTAAAGGTGCGAACGTTACGGTGCCTTTTAAAGAAGAGGCTTTCGGGCGTGCGGATGAGCTGACCGAGCGTGCGTCGCTCGCTGGTGCCGTCAATACTCTTAAGCGGCTCGAAGATGGTCGCCTTCTGGGCGATAACACCGATGGCATAGGTTTACTCAGCGATCTGGAGCGACTGTCGTTTATTAAACCAGGCTTTCGGATCCTGCTGATCGGTGCGGGTGGCGCGTCGCGCGGCGTATTGCTTCCTCTTCTTTCGCTGGATTGTGCGGTGACAATCACCAACCGTACTTTCTCCAGAGCAGAAGAGCTGGCGGCGTTGTTCGCACACACAGGCAGCGTAGCTGCGGTAGCACTTGAGGATCTCGCGGGTCACGAATTTGATCTTGTGATTAATGCCACCTCAAGCGGTATTAATGGAGAGATCCCGGCGATTCCTGCATCCCTGGTTCATTCCCACATCTACGCCTATGACATGTTTTATCAAAAAGGGAAAACGCCATTTCTGACCTGGTGCGAACAACAGGGGGCAAAACATGTGGCTGATGGTCTGGGCATGCTGGTGGGGCAGGCGGCTCATGCGGTGCTACTCTGGCATGGCGTGTTACCTGCTGTAGAACCGGTGATCGAAAAGCTGAAACAGGAACTGATGGCATGAATCAGGCGATTCATTTTCCCGACAGAGAAATCTGGGATGAAAACAAGCAAGCGGTGTGTTTCCCGGTGCTGGTGCATGGAATGCAGCTCACCTGTGCGATTAAAGGGGAGACGTTGCTTCAGCGCTTTGGTGGTTCAGATCCGTTAGCGGTCTTTTGTGAAAATCGCTGGGATCTGGAAGAGGAAGCCAGCGATTTGATCCGCGTACAGCAGGAAGACGATCAGGGCTGGGTCTGGTTATCCTGATCCAGATAGTCATTCTTCCATTTAACGTAATTGTTCGCTGAGTATTTCAATCCTTCGATCTCCGCCTCCTTTAGGGGGCGGATCTGTTTAACCGGACTGCCTAAATAGAGATAGCCACTTTCCAGGCGTTTGTTTTGCGGAACTAGGCTTCCTGCGCCAATCATTACGTCATCTTCTACTATGACGCCATCCAGCAAAATCGATCCCATCCCAACGAGAACCCTGTTACCGATTGTGCAGCCGTGGAGCATTACTTTATGACCGACGGTAACATCTTCCCCTATGATGAGCGGATTGCCCTCAGGGTTATAAGATGACTTATGAGTCACATGCAGCACGCTGCCGTCCTGAATATTGGTGCGTGCACCGATTGCAACATAGTTAACATCGCCCCGGATCGCGACGAGTGGCCAGATGCTGACATCATCGGCCATGCGAACATCACCAATGACCACGCTGCTGGCATCGATCATCACGCGATCGCCTTTATGGGGGAACAGATCTTTATAAGGACGTAATACTGCAAACATATCTACCTCGATACAGATGAGCGCTATTAAAGAAGACTTTGATCGTATTCCTGGATCGAGGCAAGGCAAAATGCGTCAATTTTTAAGCGGATCGGGTGGGTTTTCAGCGAAAAGCACGGAAAATCATCAGTTGGAAAAAAAGATCTAAAAAATACTTGTGCTAAAAACTGGGATCCCTATAATGCGCCTCCATCGACACGGCAGATGTGAATCACTTCACAAACAACCCGGTCGGTTGAAGAGAAAAAATCCTGAAAATCAGGGTTGACTCTGAAAGAGGAAAGCGTAATATACGCCACCTCGCGACAGAGCGCTGAAGCGCGTCGCAACTGCTCTTTAACAATTTATCAGACAATCTGTGTGGGCACTCAAAGTGACATGGATTCTTAACGTCCTCGGACGAAAAATGAATACCAAGTCTCAACGAGTGAACACGTAATTCATTACGAAGTTCTTTTCTTTAGAAATAAAGAAACATTGAGCATCAAACTTTTAAATTGAAGAGTTTGATCATGGCTCAGATTGAACGCTGGCGGCAGGCCTAACACATGCAAGTCGAACGGTAACAGG
>NZ_JBMKIG010000019.1:0-29240 GCF_049238005.1 Enterobacter cloacae complex sp. IR5459 | reverse complement strand
CATGATCAAACTCTTCAATTTAAAAGTTTGATGCTCAATGAATTAAACTTCGTAATGAATTACGTGTTCACTCGTTGAGACTTGGTATTCATTTATCGTCCGAGGACGTTAAGAATCCATGTCACTTTGAGTGCCCACACAGATTGTCTGATAAATTGTTAAAGAGCAGTTGCGACGCGCTTCAGCGCTCTGTCGCGAGGTGGCGTATATTACGCTTTCCTCTTTCAGAGTCAACCCGTTATTTCAGGATTTTTTCTCTTCAACCGACCGGGTTGTTTGTGAAGTGATTCACATCCGCCGTGTCGATGGAGGCGCATTATAGGGAGTTCTCCGCTGGCCGCAACCGCTAAATGACAGAAAAATGACTGACTGCTGCATTCCCCAGCAAAACCCCGCCTTATACCTTTTTACACACAGAGTTATCCACAGCGCTGCGAAAAAGTGAAAATATGCGAGCGTTGCGCAAACGTTTTCGTTAAAATGCTCGCGCTTAACAAGGAGGCCTCGTCAGGTGTGTTAGATGAGTTTTTCGCTGGAAAATTCATCTAACGCTCTCTGTAATCGTGAAATCCAGGGGATTTACCATGCAACAACGTCGTCCAGTCCGCCGCGCTCTGCTCAGTGTTTCTGATAAAGCCGGTATCGTCGAATTCGCCCAGGCACTTTCCGCACGCGGTGTGGAGCTGCTTTCTACAGGTGGCACCGCGCGCCTGTTAGCAGAGAAAGGTCTGCCGGTAACCGAAGTGTCCGATTACACCGGTTTCCCGGAAATGATGGATGGACGCGTCAAAACCCTGCATCCGAAAGTCCACGGCGGTATTCTTGGCCGTCGCGGTCAGGACGACGCCATTATGGAACAGCACGATATCGCGCCTATCGATATGGTCGTTGTTAACCTCTACCCGTTCGCCCAGACCGTCGCCCGCGAAGGCTGCTCTCTGGAAGATGCGGTTGAAAATATCGATATCGGCGGCCCGACCATGGTGCGCTCCGCAGCCAAGAACCATAAAGATGTGGCCATCGTGGTGAAGAGCAGCGACTACAACGCCATTATTAATGAGATGGATGCCAACGAAGGGTCCCTGACACTTGAAACGCGTTTCGATCTCGCCATCAAAGCCTTCGAGCATACCGCCGCCTACGACAGCATGATCGCCAACTACTTCGGTAGCCTGGTACCGGCTTACCATGGTGAAAGCAAAGATCCCTCTGGCCGCTTCCCGCGCACCCTGAACCTGAACTTCATTAAGAAGCAGGATATGCGTTACGGTGAGAACAGCCACCAGCAGGCTGCCTTCTATATAGAAGAAGAGGTAAAGGAAGCCTCCGTTGCGACCGCCCAGCAGGTTCAGGGCAAAGCCCTTTCCTATAACAACATTGCCGACACCGACGCCGCGCTGGAATGCGTGAAAGAATTCAGCGAGCCGGCCTGCGTTATCGTCAAGCACGCCAACCCATGCGGCGTTGCGGTAAGCACTTCTATTCTGGATGCCTACGATCGCGCCTACAAAACCGACCCGACCTCCGCGTTCGGCGGCATTATCGCCTTTAACCGCGAGCTGGATGCGGAAACCGCGCAGGCCATCATCTCCCGCCAGTTTGTCGAAGTGATCATCGCGCCGTCCGCATCAGAAGAAGCGCTGAAAATCACTGCGGCAAAACAGAATGTGCGCGTGCTGGTTTGCGGTCAGTGGGCGGAACGCGTGCCGGGCCTGGACTTCAAGCGCGTGAACGGCGGTCTGCTGGTTCAGGACCGCGATCTGGGGATGGTGAGCGAAGCCGATCTGCGTGTCGTCACCAAACGTCAGCCAACCGAGCAGGAACTGCGTGACGCGCTGTTCTGCTGGAAAGTGGCTAAGTTCGTGAAATCCAACGCCATCGTCTACGCCAAAGAGAACATGACCATCGGGATAGGCGCAGGCCAGATGAGCCGCGTTTACTCTGCAAAAATTGCCGGTATCAAAGCAGGCGACGAAGGTCTGGAAGTGAAAGGCTCCGCCATGGCCTCTGATGCCTTCTTCCCGTTCCGCGACGGAATCGATGCGGCCGCTGCTGTGGGTATCACCTGTGTGATCCAGCCTGGCGGTTCAATCCGTGATGACGAAGTGATTGCCGCTGCCGACGAACACGGCATCGCAATGATCTTCACCGACATGCGCCACTTCCGCCATTAATTCCCGGAGCAGAAAATGAAAGTATTAGTGATTGGTAACGGCGGGCGCGAGCACGCCCTGGCGTGGAAAGCAGCGCAGTCTCCGCAGGTTGAAACCGTCTTTGTGGCACCGGGTAATGCCGGTACGGCGCTGGAACCCGCGCTGCAAAACGTCGCCATCGGCGTGACCGATATCCCGGCACTGCTGAGCTTTGCCCAGACCGAGAACATCGATCTGACCATCGTTGGCCCGGAAGCGCCGCTGGTGATTGGCGTCGTAGACGCCTTCCGCGCAGCTGGCCTGAAAATCTTTGGCCCAACGGAGGGTGCCGCACAGCTGGAAGGCTCAAAAGCCTTCACCAAAGATTTTCTCGCGCGTCATAACATCCCGACGGCGGAATATCAGAATTTCACTGAAGTGGAGCCTGCTCTGGCCTGGTTACGTGAGAAGGGCGCGCCGATTGTTATCAAGGCCGACGGTCTGGCCGCGGGTAAAGGCGTGATCGTCGCGATGACCCTCGAAGAAGCCGAAGCCGCGGTTCAGGATATGCTGGCAGGTAACGCCTTTGGCGATGCGGGCCACCGCATCGTGATTGAAGAGTTCCTCGACGGCGAAGAGGCGAGCTTTATCGTGATGGTCGATGGCGAGCACGTTCTGCCGATGGCCACCAGCCAGGATCACAAGCGTGTGGGCAATGGCGATACCGGCCCCAACACTGGGGGAATGGGCGCTTACTCTCCTGCTCCCGTTGTTACCGATGAGGTGCATCAGCGCACCATGGACCGCATCATCTGGCCAACCGTGAAAGGGATGGCGGCGGAAGGCAATACCTACACCGGTTTCCTTTATGCAGGCCTGATGATCGACAAGCAGGGTAACCCGAAGGTGATCGAATTCAACTGCCGCTTTGGCGATCCGGAAACCCAGCCGATCATGCTGCGCATGAAATCCGACCTGGTGGATCTGTGCCTTGCGGCCTGCGAAGGCAAACTGGATGAGAAAACGTCAGAGTGGGACGAGCGTGCCTCTTTAGGTGTGGTGATTGCTGCGGGTGGGTATCCGGGTAGCTACAACACTGGAGATGAGATCCACGGCCTGCCGCTGGAAGAGATTGACGGCGCGAAGGTGTTCCACGCCGGTACGAAGCTGGCTGACGATGACCGCGTGCTCACCAACGGCGGCCGCGTGCTGTGTGCGACCGCGCTGGGCCAGACCGTGGCAGAAGCGCAGAAACGCGCCTATGCGCTGATGGCGGATATTCACTGGAACGGCAGCTTCAGCCGTCAGGATATCGGTTATCGTGCTATTGCGCGGGAGCAGGGAGAGTAATTTCCCCCTCACCCTAACCCTCTCCCTCAAGGGAGAGGGGACTTAAATCAAAAACTCTTTTCTGTCGGCTGCCAGGTGCAGAAATCTTCATTCGCCACCAGCAACAGCTGAGAGCCTTCCGGCGCTTCCAGCCATGCCACACTCACCTCCACAGATGAATGCCGCTGACGACGCTGAATGTGTTCGGTTGCCCAGGATTCAAGCTCAGGCTTCACCGTCTGCCCTTCGCAGGTGGTCACCGTGCCGTCGGCATGCCAGCGCCCCTGACGCAGCACCACGCGGCCCTGACGCAGCGCATCGCTGGTCTGGCGAAGTTGTTCAGCACGGTAGCGGTAGAGGGCGACCTGATCGCTGGAAAGCTGCTTTTTCAGTCCACTGACCTCATGCTGCATAAAGCTCAGCTCGCCGTGGTCGTCGAAACGCACCTTCACGTGTTCGGGAGTCTTACTGTAGATATTCAGTTCAATGAGCGACAGGGCATCGCCCTGCCAGCGGTATTCTGCGGTCGAGGTATTGCCGTTATGCCATGGGCTGAACGCGGTGAGCATATGGACTTCATCGCTGGAATCTTTGCGCCAGATCCTGACCGCACCCTGGTTGTCAGCGTAGCCGCTGGCGGTAAACGGGGGGAGTGAGGAATCATGACTACAGGCAGACAGCAACAGTACGCCTGCCAGCGCGAGCGTTCCACGCCAGAATGACAAAAGGGGCGTTGCCGCCCCTTCGTTAAAACTGTTCACTGCCACGCGTCTTACTTAACTGCGTCTTTCAGTGCTTTACCAGAAACAAATGCCGGCACGTTAGCTGCGGCGATTTTGATTTCTTTACCGGTCTGCGGGTTGCGGCCAGTACGCTCAGCGCGGTGGTTCACTTTGAAGGTACCGAAACCAACCAGTTGTACAGCATCGCCTTCTTTCAGAGACTCAGTAATAGCAGCCAGGGTAGATTCCAGAGCAGCTTTAGCCTGCACTTTAGACAGATCAGCCTTGTCCGCAATTACATCAATCAGTTGAGTCTTGTTCATAAGTTATCCTTTCAATGTGTTTATCGCTTGCTAAGCATCGAGTGCGACGAAAATGCCAAAAAAGCACTCTCCTGCATACACGCACCGATAGCCACTTTTTTTCGCCCCCCAAATGTAGACCAGACGGGGGGCGAAAGGGAAGAGTCGAGGAGCGACAAAACAGGCGTTAAATCACGTTTTGTTGTCTCATTGGTTAAAAATTATACCAATATTGCTCTCGCCGGCCTCGCGCAGGTCCGCGCGCAGCCCTTTGATCAGCTCAATATCACGCTCTTCACACTCTGCCAGCAGGCGGAAAATCTCCCACTGAATGTCCCATTCCTGTTCTACCGCCGGGTTAGCACGCAGCTCTTCGTCGGTCATTTCACGGCCTTCCTGGGTCATTTCCAGCATCGCAACGGTGGTAATGGATGCCTTACTGACTTCAATGGCGTGTTCCAGGGTTTCACCGCTCAGACGGGAGTGGATCAGCTCGCTCAACGCCACACAGGCATCAATGGCCGGGTAGACGCCATACAGGTCGAAATCATCCGCAGCCGGAATAGCCTCTTCCAGCTTTTCGAGCTGAGAGTCAAAATTCACCTTCGCGTCTTTGACCGTCAGCGTCTCCCAGATTAAATCCAGGATACGACGATAAATCTGGCCTTCGCCAAACGCTGTCTGCTTGCAGAACGCGGCATAGTTGGGATACATGCGCTCGCACAGGCAAGCCATAAACGTCACGTGCTGCCAGCTTTCCAGCTTTTCAAGGCGCAGATGAATCGGGTTTTGTAACATGATGATGTCTCGAATCGAAAATTAGCCGCAGTTTACCTGAATCACGGCTGAATTTCCTGCCAACGAATGAATGCCGGACGTGAAGAGGCCACGGCGTCAGCCCAGCGGGTTGGCTCCGGTAAACGGTAGCCCTTCATACAGCGTTGCACCCACGCCAGGGCGCTGTCCATGCTCACCCGATGCCCGGTTGCGATAAACAGCGGGTTGCAGCGCGCTTTACTGCGCCAGACCCACGCCAGCTGCTCGCCTTTATGAATAAGCGGCGCCAGCGCGCCCGGTTCGGCAGAGAGCGGCTCAAACGCGCCGCACAGGCGTTTTTTCGCCACGCCGATGGTCGGCACGTCCACCAGCAGACCAAAGTGGCTGGCAACGCCTAAGCGACGCGGATGGGAGATACCATGCCCATCAACAAACAGCAGGTCAGGTTTTTGCGAGAGTTGTTCCCAAGCGGCCAGCAGCGCGGGATATTCGCGGAAGGAGAGAAAGCCGGGGATATAGGGCATGGTGGTGGCGATACGCGCCACCTTGTACTCCACCAGCTCCAGCGACGGGTATTTCAGCACCACCATCGCCGCTCGCGTCACTTCACCGCCCTGCTCAAACCCGACGTCCGCCCCGCCAATGTACCGCGGAGGGTCCGTATCCAGACGATCCTCACGGATCACCGATGAAGCCAGTTCGATTTGCTGAGCGCGTAGCGACGCGAGATCCATAACCACTCCTTACTTATGATACTGGGCAGAAAGCCGATGCACCGCCTCCACAAATACGCCTGCGTGTTCAGGCGGCACATCCTGATGAATGCCGTGGCCGAGGTTAAAGACGTGGCCTTCACCCTGGCCGAAACCAGACAGTATAGTCGACACTTCCTCTTCGATACGGGCAGGCTGTGCATAGAGCATGGACGGGTCCATGTTGCCCTGAAGCGCCACTTTGTCCCCCACGCGACGGCGCGCATCGGCAATATCGGTGGTCCAGTCGAGGCCCAGCGCGTCGCAGCCGGTGGCCGCCATCGCTTCCAGCCACTGGCCGCCGCCTTTGGTAAACAGCGTCACCGGCACGCGACGGCCTTCGTTTTCACGCAGCAGGCCATCGACAATTTTGTGCATGTAGTACAGGGAGAACTGCTGATAATCACGTCCGGTCAGCACGCCGCCCCAGGTGTCGAAAATCATCACCGACTGCGCACCTGCTTTAATCTGCGCGTTGAGGTAGAGCGTGACGCTCTTCGCGAGCTTGTCGAGCAGCGCATGCAGGGCCAGCGGCTCGGCGTACATCATCTTTTTGATGACGGTAAAGGCTTTGCTGCTGCCGCCTTCCACCATGTAGGTGGCCAGCGTCCACGGACTACCGGAGAAGCCAATCAGCGGCACATCGCCTTTGAGCTCGCGGCGAATGGTGCGCACGGCGTTCATCACATAGCCCAGCTCGCCTTCCGGATCGGGGATCGGCAACTTATCAACGTCGGCTTTGCTTTTGATCGGTGAGGTAAAACGCGGGCCCTCGCCGGTTTCGAAATAGAGCCCAAGGCCCATCGCATCCGGAATGGTGAGAATGTCCGAAAAAAGAATGGCGGCATCGAGCGGGAAGCGGCGCAGCGGCTGGAGCGTCACTTCACAGGCCAGCTCGGCGTTTTTGCACAGCGACATAAAATCGCCCGCCTGCGCGCGCGTGGCTTTGTACTCTGGCAGATAGCGTCCCGCCTGGCGCATCATCCACACCGGGGTGACATCAACGGGCTGGCGCAGCAGCGCACGCAGATAACGATCGTTCTTCAGTTCGGTCATTTTGCAGTTCCTTATTGCGTCAGTCCGTCAGTGTAACACTACTCATACTCGGCCCGACACATTGCCACGGTATCTTCTATCAGGCGACGCGCCACCGTTCCCGGCGGGGGCAGCAGCGGTAAATCGTCGTAGCGATACCAGTTCGCCTCCAGCAGCTCTTTCTTATCGATAACAATCTCGCCGCTGTCGTATTCCGCCATAAACGCGGTCATCAGGGACATCGGGAACGGCCACGGCTGCGACGTCACATAGCGCAGGTTTTTCACCTTAATGCCGCTCTCCTCCATCACCTCGCGCGCCACCGCCTGTTCCAGCGTTTCGCCGACTTCCACGAACCCGGCGAGGACAGTATGAATGCCGTTGCGATGACGGGTATGCTGCGCCAGCAGGATGGAATCATCACGGCGGATGGCGACAATGATGCACGGTGCGATTTGCGGATAGTAGCGTTCACGGCAGTGGCCGCAAAGCATTGCCCACTCGGTTTTGCTCGGGTGCATGGTGTGGCCGCAGTAGCCGCAGTATTTGTGCGAGCGGTAAAACTCCGCCAGCTGCACGCCGCGCCCCGCCAGCTGGAACAGGCCGACATCCCGATCCAACACCTGACGAACGGATCCCATATCCTGACGACGAGCCTGTAGGATCAACCATACTGGATCGCCCTGCCACTCGCCGATCCGCAGCGCAGGTTGGCCGACGAGATCGAAGATTTCTGCCGCACCGTAGGGTATCTCCCCACCGGGCAGCCACAACTTTTGCTCGTGACTGACGATCCACCAACCCAGATCTGATTTTTCAATAATACGATCCATATCTATTGCACTACCTTCGCTTCACTGACATGTTGTTAGCATTGTGGTTACATTTTGGATAAGCAGATCCCATTCTAAACCTTATGGAGTCGACCATGTTAAACCAGCTGGAAAGCCTGACTGAGCGCGTTGGAGGAAGTAACACCCTGGTGGATCGCTGGCTACATGTGCGCAAGCATCTCCTTGTGGCGTATTACAATCTGGTCGGTCTTAAGCCTGGCAAAGAATCCTTTATGCGGCTGAACGAAAAAGCGCTGGATGATTTTTGTCAGAGCCTTGTCGACTACCTCTCCGACGGCCATTTCAACCTTTATGAACGCATTATCCGCGAAATGGAAGGGACAACGCCGTATTTAGCGGCCAGTAAACTCTGTCCGCTGCTGGAAGCCAACACCCAGCGGATCATGGACTACTACGATTCCGCGCTGGAGAACGCTATCGATCACGATAACTATCTTGAGTTTCAGCAGGCGCTTTCCGACCTTGGCGAAGCGCTGGAAGAGCGATTCACGCTGGAAGACAAGCTCATCGCCCTCGTGCTGGACAACAACCTGAATATCAGCACCAGCGATAACGTTGCGCGCCCTGCTTGAGTTCTTAATCGTTAACGAGTAATTTACAACCATTCGCCCCTCTGCGGAGGGGGATTTTTCTTGTCGGAGTGCCCAGTGTGAAAGCACGGGCTGAGACCGTTAATTCGGGATCCGCGGAACCTGATCAGGTTAATACCTGCGAAGGGAACAAGAGTCACACTGCTGTTGTATCGCCCCTGAGGCGATCTTCTCTTGCTTCATCCGTCGTCTGACAAGCCATGTCCTTCACTTTTGGAATGAGCTATGTCTACTGCAAAACTGACCCGCCGCGAACAGCGCGAACACGCACAACGCTTCATCGACACCCTGGAAGGCACCGCTTTCCCGAACTCGAAACGCATCTACATTTCCGGATCACAGGCTGATATCCGCGTCCCGATGCGCGAAATCCAGATCAGCCCGACGCTTATCGGCGGCAGCAAAGACAACCCGCAGTTTGAAGACAACGAAGCCGTGCCGGTGTATGACACCTCGGGCCCGTACGGCGATCCTGATGTTGCTATCAACGTCCAGCAGGGTCTGGCAAAGCTGCGCCAGCCGTGGATAGAGGCGCGTAACGACAGCGAAGAACTGAGCGTACGCAGTTCTGCGTACACCAAAGAACGCCTGGCCGACGACGGTCTGGACGCGCTGCGCTTTACCGGCCTGCTGACGCCGAAACGCGCTAAAGCGGGCAAATGCGTAACCCAGCTGCACTACGCGCGCCAGGGTATCGTCACGCCGGAGATGGAGTTCATCGCCATCCGCGAAAACATGGGCCGCGAGCGCATCCGCAGCGAAGTGCTGCGCCACCAGCATCCGGGCGAAGGCTTTGGCGCTCGCCTGCCGGAAAACATCACGCCAGAGTTTGTGCGCGACGAAGTGGCCGCAGGCCGCGCCATTATCCCCGCCAACATCAACCACCCGGAATCCGAGCCGATGATTATCGGCCGCAACTTCCTGGTGAAGGTCAACGCCAACATCGGCAACTCAGCGGTGACGTCATCCATCGAAGAAGAGGTGGAAAAGCTGGTCTGGTCGACGCGCTGGGGCGCGGACACGGTGATGGACCTTTCCACTGGCCGCTATATTCATGAGACCCGCGAGTGGATCCTGCGTAACAGCCCGGTGCCGATTGGCACCGTCCCGATTTATCAGGCGCTGGAAAAGGTAAACGGCATCGCCGAAAACCTCACCTGGGAAGCGTTCCGCGACACGCTGCTGGAGCAGGCGGAACAGGGCGTGGACTACTTCACCATCCACGCGGGCGTGCTGCTGCGCTACGTGCCAATGACGGCGAAACGTCTGACCGGCATCGTCTCGCGCGGCGGTTCCATTATGGCGAAGTGGTGCCTGTCCCATCATCAGGAAAACTTCCTCTACGAGCACTTCCGCGAAATTTGCGAAATTTGCGCCGCTTACGACGTCTCCCTGTCGCTGGGCGACGGCCTGCGTCCTGGCTCCATCCGCGATGCTAACGACGAGGCGCAGTTTGCCGAGCTGCACACGCTGGGCGAGCTGACCAAAATCGCCTGGGAGTACGACGTGCAGGTGATGATTGAAGGCCCGGGCCATGTGCCGATGCAGATGATCCGTCGCAACATGACCGAAGAGTTGGAGCACTGCCACGAAGCACCGTTCTACACGCTGGGGCCACTGACAACTGACATCGCGCCGGGCTATGACCACTTCACGTCAGGCATTGGGGCGGCGATGATCGGCTGGTTCGGCTGCGCCATGCTCTGCTACGTGACACCGAAAGAGCACCTCGGCCTGCCAAACAAAGAGGACGTGAAGCAGGGACTGATTACCTACAAGATTGCCGCCCACGCGGCGGATCTGGCGAAAGGCCATCCGGGCGCGCAAATCCGCGATAACGCCATGTCCAAAGCGCGCTTTGAATTCCGCTGGGAAGACCAGTTCAACCTGGCGCTGGATCCGTTCACCGCCCGCGCCTACCACGACGAAACCCTGCCGCAGGAATCGGGCAAAGTCGCGCACTTCTGCTCCATGTGTGGGCCGAAGTTCTGCTCGATGAAAATCAGCCAGGAGGTGCGCGACTACGCCGCCGCGCAGACCATTGAAGTGGGTATGGCGGACATGTCCGAAACCTTCCGCGCCAAAGGCGGCGAAATCTACCTCAAAAAAGAGGAGGCGTAATGTACCAGCCCGATTTCCCACCCGTTCCCTACCGTTTAGGGCTTTACCCGGTGGTGGACAGCGTGGCGTGGATAGCGCGCCTGCTGGAGGCAGGCGTTCGCACCCTCCAGCTACGCATCAAGGATAAACGCGATGAAGAGGTGGAGGCCGACGTGATCGCTGCTATCGCGCTGGGACGTCGCTACCACGCCCGCCTGTTTATCAACGACTACTGGCGGCTGGCGGTTAAACACCAGGCGTACGGCGTGCATCTGGGACAGGAAGATCTGGAAACGACCGATCTCAGCGCGATCCGTGACGCCGGTCTGCGGCTGGGCGTCTCCACCCACGACGATATGGAGATCGACGTGGCACTGGCGGCCCGCCCCTCCTACATCGCCCTCGGTCACGTTTTCCCGACGCAAACCAAACAGATGCCGTCCGCTCCACAGGGTTTGACACAGCTGTCGGCCCACGTTAAGCGCCTTGCCGATTACCCCACCGTTGCCATCGGCGGGATCAGCCTTGAACGTGCGCCCGCCGTGCTGGAAACCGGCGTCGGCAGTATCGCCGTCGTCAGCGCCATCACCCAGGCGGCAGACTGGCAGGCCGCCACCGCTCAGCTTTTACAACTGGCAGGAGCAGGCGATGAAAGATCGTGATTTTATGCGTTACAGCCGCCAGATCCTGCTGGAGGATATCGCCATCGACGGGCAGCAAAAGCTGCTCGCCAGCCGGGTACTGATTGTCGGCCTGGGCGGATTAGGCGCCCCCGCCGCGCTGTATCTGGCCGGCGCGGGCGTGGGCACGCTGGTGCTGGCCGATGACGACGAGGTACATCTCAGCAATCTGCAACGGCAAATCCTCTTCACGACAGAAGATGTTAACCAGCCTAAGGCGCAGGTTACGCGCCAGCGGCTGAACCAGCTTAACCCCGATATCGAACTGGTTGCGCTCCAGACGCGGCTTAGCGGAGACGAGCTGCAACGCGAAGTTGCCCTTGCCGACGCGGTGCTGGACTGCACGGACAACATGGCGACGCGTCAGGCCATCAACGCGGCCTGTGTTGCACAGAACACGCCGCTGATCACCGCCAGCGCGGTCGGTTTCGGCGGGCAAATAATGGTGCTTACGCCGCCGTGGGCACAGGGCTGCTACCGCTGCCTGTGGCCGGACGAGGCTGAACCGGAGCGTAACTGCCGCACGGCAGGCATTCTGGGCCCGGTGGTGGGCGTGATGGGTACTCTTCAGGCGCTGGAGGCCATCAAGTTGCTCAGCGGCATAGAGACAGAACGCAACACGCTGCGGCTGTTCGACGCCCGCTCCAGCGGATGGCGTCATCTGGTGTTAAACCGCGCCAGCCACTGCCCGGTATGCGGAGGCCGCAATGCGCATTCTGTTTAACGATGAGCCGATGACGTGCGACGACGATCTTACCGTTGCCGCCCTGCTCGACACGCTGCGCCAGCTGAAGCCGGGAACGGCGCTGGCGCTCAATCAACAGATCCTGCCGCGCGAGCGGTGGGAACATCAGCAGGTCAATGAAGGCGACCAGATCCTGCTGTTTCAGGTTATCGCAGGGGGCTGAGATGTTACGTATTGCCGACAAAGTCTTTGATTCACATCTGTTTACCGGAACCGGAAAATTCGCCTCCCCGCAGCTGATGGTGGATGCCATTCGTGAGAGCGGCAGCCAGCTGGTGACACTGGCGATGAAGCGCGTGGATTTGCGTCAGCACAACGATGCCATACTTGCGCCGTTACTGGAGGCAGGCGTGACGCTCTTACCGAATACCTCCGGTGCGAAAACGGCCGAGGAAGCAATTTTCGCTGCGCAACTGGCGCGGGAAGCGCTCGGCACCCGCTGGCTGAAGCTGGAAATTCATCCGGACGCCCGCTGGCTGTTGCCCGATCCGATCGAAACCCTGAAAGCGGCAGAGAAGCTGGTGCAGCAGGGATTTACCGTCCTGCCCTACTGCGGTGCCGACCCCGTGCTGTGCAAGCGTCTGGAAGAGGTCGGCTGCGCGGCCGTAATGCCGTTAGGGGCACCCATTGGCTCCAACCAGGGACTGGAGACCCGCGCGATGCTGGAGATCATCATCGAGCAGGCGACCGTGCCCGTGGTGGTGGATGCGGGCATCGGCGTACCCAGTCACGCCGCGCAGGCGCTGGAGATGGGGGCCGATGCGGTGCTGGTCAATACCGCGATTGCGGTGGCCGACGACCCGGTGATGATGGCGCGTGCGTTCCGCCTTGCCGTGGAGTCCGGTCTGCTGGCACGCCAGTCCGGCCCTGGCTCGCGCTGCGTTCAGGCGCAGGCCACCAGCCCGCTGACCGATTTTCTGGAGGCGCTCTGATGGCTACCTTTACCGATCGCTGGCGTCAGCTTAACTGGGACGATATTGCCTTACGCATCAACAGTAAAACCTCTGCGGACGTAGAGCGGGCATTAACAGCCAAACATTTGACGCGCGAGGATTTGATGGCCCTGCTTTCTCCGGCAGCCAGTGCGTACCTTGAACCGATGGCGCAGCGCGCGCAACGCCTCACCCGCCAGCGTTTTGGCAACACGGTGAGCTTTTACGTGCCGCTCTATCTTTCTAACCTGTGCGCCAACGACTGCACCTACTGTGGTTTTTCCATGAGCAACCGTATTAAGCGTAAAACGCTGGATGAGCATGAGATCGCCCGCGAGTGTGCGGCTATTCGTGAGATGGGTTTTGAACATCTCCTGCTGGTGACGGGTGAACATCAGGGCAAAGTGGGGATGGACTATTTTCGCAAGCATCTTCCGGCCATCCGCCGCGAATTTGCCTCGTTGCAAATGGAAGTGCAGCCTCTGTCGCAGGAGGAATATGCGGAGCTGAAAACGCTCGGGCTGGACGGCGTCATGGTCTATCAGGAAACCTACCACGAGGCGACCTATGCCCGGCATCACCTGAAAGGGAAGAAGCAGGATTTCATCTTCCGGCTGGAAACGCCGGACAGGCTGGGGCGCGCCGGTATCGATAAAATTGGGCTGGGCGCGCTTATCGGTCTGTCCGACAGCTGGCGGGTGGACTGCTATATGGTGGCGGAGCATCTGCTGTGGCTACAGCAGCGCTACTGGCAAAGCCGCTATTCCATCTCTTTCCCGCGGCTGCGTCCGTGTACGGGAGGCGTTGAACCCGCTTCGCTGATGGATGAGCGCCAGCTGGTGCAAACCCTGTGTGCATTTCGCCTGTTCGCGCCGGAAGTGGAATTGTCGCTCTCCACGCGTGAATCACCCGCGTTTCGCGACCGCGCGATCCCGCTGGCGATCAATAACGTTAGCGCCTTTTCCAAAACGCAGCCGGGCGGTTACGCGGACGATCACCCGGAACTGGAACAGTTTGCACCGCACGACGGACGACGGCCCGAAGCGGTGGCGGAAGCCCTGACTGCACAGGGGCTACAGCCCGTGTGGAAAGACTGGGATAGCTGGCTGGGAAGAGCCTCGCATTAGCGCTGAAACCGACTGCAAAAACGCGAAAAGGTTACGAGGCGGCTCGTAAGATCAAAACCGGGCGATTGAGGCGATCTGCCTGGTTTTCTTATTCTTTACCACGTCAGCAACGGACGCTGACCAGGGTGAAAATGCTTCTTCCTCGTTTCGCCCTGCCCTCCGCCTCTTAAACAAAATTTTAATTGATACAATAAATACGTCGTTTCTTATCTACGCTTAAGATAAATCATCTCGTCGGTAATCGCCTTCTGTATAATTTACTACCAGCAACCGGACAGCGACTATGCTGAGGGTATCGACAGACGCAACGCGTCTACCATCTGGATTGATGTACAACTCATGGCACTCCACAGTAAAAAGCTCTCTTTTACCCGGCCAATTATGGTCAGCTTCGCGGGGATCCTGTTCAGTTTTGCGCTGATCGCCATCCTGGTTATCCTTTCACAGAGAAAGGATTTTCTTGAGGATTATCATAAGATTAATGGTAACTTCACCCATAATCTGGCGGTAAACTATACAGAATCCATCCTGCGAGAAAATGACTATATTCTTGGTCGTGCTGCGATGTACTTCGCCCGTAACGACAGAGTAAATCAGACAATTAATATCGACCCGACACACGGTTTGCAGATGTTGATGCATTTGCAGAACCTGATGCCGACGGTGTCGTCTATCTCTCTGGCGGACACAGAAGGGCGCCATCTGCGCGCGCCGGAAGTGCTGCCAACGGAGAAGGGTAAGTCGTTCGACGCCCGGACCCGTCCATGGTTTATCGGACAAGCGGAAGCCAGCAACTTTCCTCACTACACCCGCCCCTATCTGGACTATTTCACCCAACATCCTACGGTCACTCTCTATAAGCCGGTCATTTCACCGGAAGGCCGCCTGAAGGGCACGCTCGCTTTCCATCTTGATTTAACGTCCATGGGGTATACCCTGCGCCAGATGGTGGCGCCGGTTCAGGGTGAGTTTTTTGTTGTGGAGCGTGACGGCGCTGTTGTGCTGCATCCGGACACGGGGGCGCTCTTTAAGCAGTACGTAAGCGAAGCGCTGATGGACAAAATGACCAGCGGCGAGGGCCATCTTTTCGACCCCAAAAGTAAAACCTGGTATTACTACTACTCTTTCACCAATCCGGACTGGTTTGTGATTTATCGGGTCTCCGATGCCACGCTTACCGTCATCACCCGGCATGAAACCACCGTCGTCGGCTGGGGATTTGCGCTGGCGGCAATCATCATCATTCTGTTCGGGCTTTACCTTCGTCATGCCTCGCGTTCTGTGCTGATGAACATTATCAACGCCATCAAAACCGGAGACGTCAACCAGGCGCCACGCCTTGAAGCGATGCTCAGCCATACCATTCGAACCAATAAAGAACGCGAGCTGGCCTATGTCCGTCAGGCCACCCATGATGCGCTGACAGGCTGCAAGAACCGCCGTGCGTTCGACAACGATGTGGATGAGCTGCTGACCGCTCATCAACCCTTCGTTCTGGCGCTGGTCGATATCGATAACTTCAAATCTATTAACGACACCTGGGGCCACCTGAGCGGGGATATTGTGCTGCGCAACGTGGCACGCGAAGGTATTCAGATCATGCAGCCGCACCACGTTTCCGTTTACCGCTACGGTGGAGAAGAGTTCGGCGTGATCTTCCCGGCCGAGCTGATGAACTCCGCGCACGCGCTACTGGAAGCCTGGCGCACCGCCGTTGAAAAGCGGACCTGGCGGGAAGAGAACCTGCGAGTGACCTTCAGCGCCGGGACGGGAGAGTGGCACTTCGAACCGCTGGAACAATTTATCGGTAGCGTAGATGAAGCGCTGTATACCGCTAAACAACAGGGTAAAAACCGCATCGTAAGCACGGCCAGCCGATAATACCCTTCCTCAAATTCTGCCCGATCTGACGGGCAGAATGCTCTCCGCGGTAAAATTGTAACCGGTTTCAGAAAAATGCCGATTTCTTTGTGATGCCTGACACACAATCGTGGTAAAGCGGTTGTTGAAGCAGTCTGCACGGGATAATTATCAATAAACACATGTAGATCGAGGCTGACTATGAAGAACATCGTTTTATGCTGTGCAGCGGGAATGTCAACCAGCATGCTGGTTCAACGTATGAAAGATGCCGCGCAGAAAAAAGGAGTCGAAGTAACCATTAAAGCCGTTCCGGTCGCGGAGTTCAAAGATAACATCGCGACGGCTGATATCGTATTACTGGGGCCACAGGTCAAATACGAACAGGCAAAACTCCAGGCGCAGGCCGATCCGCTCGGAAAAAAGGTCGCGGTCATCGACATGATGGATTACGGCATGATGAAAGGTGATGCCGTACTGGAAAAAGCGCTCAAACTTCTGGAGTCATAATGGAAGACTTAGAAACCACGATCATGGAACTGCTGGTCAACGCAGGCGCGGCGCGCAGTGCGGCCCTGACGGCGTTGCAGATGGCGCGAAAAGGCGACTTTGACGAAGCCGAGAAAGCGATGGAAGAGTCGCGTGAATATGTGAAACATGCGCATACGATCCAGACGCAGCTTATCGGTCTTGACGAAGGGACAGGAAAACTGCCGGTTAACCTGATCACCGTTCATTCTCAGGACCACCTGATGAACGCGATGGTAATTCAGGATCTGGCGGGCGACATGATTGAGCTTTATCGACGCATCCCGCTGGTAAACTGAAAATGCAGATATAAAAAAACCCGCCGAGGCGGGTTTTTTATTTACGGCATCAACGATTACTCGTTGTCGGAACCGCCCAGACCTGCGTTCAGCAGTTCTGCCAGGCTCGCGGATGCATCTTCGGCAGTCACCTGCGGTGCAGCTGGCAGTTCGCCCGCTGCGCGACGACGCATACGATCCTGGTGGTACGCATAACCGGTACCGGCCGGGATCAGACGACCCACGATAACGTTCTCTTTCAGACCGCGCAGTTCATCACGTTTACCTGCAACAGCCGCTTCGGTCAGGACACGCGTGGTTTCCTGGAACGATGCAGCAGAGATGAAGGACTCGGTTGCCAGAGACGCTTTGGTGATACCCAGCAGATCGCGCGAGAAGGTCGCGCCAATTTTGCCGTTCGCTTCCAGATCGCGGTTAGCGATCTTAACGCGTGAGTATTCAACCTGCTCGCCTTCCAGGAAGTCGGAGCTGCCTGCGTTTTCGATGGTCGCTTTACGCAGCATCTGACGAACGATAACTTCAATGTGTTTATCGTTAATCTTAACGCCTTGCAGACGGTATACGTCCTGTACTTCGTTAACAATGTAACGGGTAACAGCATGCACACCACGCAGACGCAGGATGTCGTGCGGCGCTTCTGGACCGTCGGAAACCACGTCACCACGTTCTACGCGTTCACCTTCGAACACGTTGAGCTGACGCCACTTAGGAATCATCTCTTCGTACGGCTCGCTGCCATCTACAGGCGTAATAACCAGACGGCGCTTACCTTTGGTCTCTTTACCGAAGGAGATGATACCGCTGATTTCAGCCAGGATTGCAGGCTCTTTCGGACGACGTGCTTCGAACAGGTCCGCAACGCGTGGCAGACCACCGGTGATGTCCTTGGTACCGCCGGATTCCTGAGGAATACGCGCCAGGGTATCACCAGAGCTGATCTGTACGCCATCTTCCAGCTGTACAATCGCTTTACCCGGCAGGAAGTACTGCGCAGGCATATCGGTACCAGGAATCAGAACGTCGTTACCCTGCGCATCAACGATTTTCAGTGCAGGACGCAGATCTTTACCACCGGTAGTACGTTCAGCAGAATCCAGAACCACCAGAGAAGACAGACCGGTCAGCTCGTCGGTCTGACGAGTAATGGTCTGGCCGTCGATCATGTCAGTAAAGCGGATGAAACCACTTACTTCGGTGATTACCGGCATGGTGTGTGGATCCCAGTTTGCAACGGTTTCACCGCCAGCAACCTGCTCGCCATCACCTTTCGCCATAACCGCACCGTAAGGCACTTTATAGCTCTCTTTGGTACGACCAAATTCGTCGATCAGCTTCAGCTCGGTGTTACGGGAAGTGATAACCAGTTTACCGCTGGAGTTCACAACCGACTTCGCGTTGCTGAGCTTGATGCTACCTTTGTTTTTCACCTGGATGCTGGATTCAGCAGCCGCACGAGATGCCGCACCACCGATGTGGAACGTACGCATCGTCAGCTGTGTACCCGGCTCACCGATGGACTGTGCCGCGATAACGCCGATAGCCTCACCTTTGTTGATGATGTGGCCACGCGCCAGGTCACGACCGTAGCAGTGCGCACACACACCAAAGTCGGTGTCACAGGATACAACGGAACGCACTTTCACGGAGTCAACAGAGTTCGCTTCCAGCAGGTCACACCACTGTTCGTGCAGCAGGGTGTTGCGTGGAACCAGAATGTCTGCGGTGCCCGGCTTCAGAATGTCTTCCGCGGTCACACGACCCAGTACGCGATCGCGCAGCGGCTCTTTAACATCACCACCCTCGATAACAGGGGTCATGGTGATACCTTCGAGGGTGCCACAATCGTCTTCGGTGACGACAAGATCCTGCGCAACGTCAACCAGACGACGCGTCAGATAACCGGAGTTCGCCGTTTTAAGTGCGGTATCCGCCAGACCTTTACGCGCACCGTGCGTGGAGATGAAGTACTGGAGTACGTTCAGACCTTCACGGAAGTTCGCGGTGATTGGCGTTTCGATGATGGAGCCATCTGGCTTCGCCATCAGACCACGCATACCTGCCAGCTGACGAATCTGTGCCGCAGAACCACGCGCACCGGAGTCGGCCATCATGTAGATGCTGTTGAAGGAGACCTGCTGCTCTTCTACGCCGTCACGGTTAATCACGGTTTCGGTTTGCAGGTTATCCATCATCGCTTTGGATACACGATCGTTCGCCGCAGCCCAGATATCGATAACTTTGTTGTAACGTTCGCCTGCGGTTACCAGACCAGACTGGAACTGCTCCTGGATTTCAGCAACTTCAGCTTCCGCTTCAGAGATGATCTCGTGTTTCTTCTCTGGGATGACCATGTCATCGATACCAACAGATGCACCTGAACGCGCTGCATAAGCAAAGCCGGTGTACATTGTCTGGTCAGCGAAGATAACGGTCGGCTTCAGACCCAGAATGCGGTAACAGGTGTTCAGCATTTTGGAGATCGCTTTCTTGCCCAGCGCCTGGTTGACGATGGAGAAAGGCAGACCTTTCGGTACGATCATCCACAGAATGGCACGGCCAACGGTCGTGTCTTTCAGGCTGGTGTGCGCAACGAATTCGCCGTTTTCATCTTTTTCGTATTCGGTGATACGCACTTTAACGCGCGCATGCAGAGAGGCCAGGCCAGCGCGATAAATACGCTCAGCTTCTTTAGGGCCAGTCAGCACCATGCCTTCGCCTTTGGCGTTAACACAGTCACGGGTCATGTAGTACAGACCCAGTACAACGTCCTGAGAAGGAACGATGATAGGTTCACCGTTCGCTGGAGACAGGATGTTGTTGGTAGACATCATCAGCGCACGCGCTTCGAGCTGGGCTTCCAGCGTCAGCGGTACGTGAACAGCCATCTGGTCACCATCGAAGTCGGCGTTATAGGCCGCACAAACCAGCGGGTGCAGCTGGATAGCTTTACCTTCGATCAGTACCGGCTCAAAGGCCTGGATACCCAGACGGTGCAGAGTTGGTGCACGGTTCAGCAGTACCGGGTGTTCGCGGATCACTTCGTCCAGGATATCCCAAACGACAGCTTCTTCACGCTCAACCATTTTCTTCGCGGCTTTGATGGTGGTGGCCAGGCCACGCAGTTCCAGCTTGCCGTAGATGAACGGTTTGAACAGCTCCAGTGCCATTTTCTTCGGCAGACCGCACTGATGCAGACGCAGGTATGGACCTACGGTGATTACAGAACGACCGGAGTAGTCAACACGCTTACCGAGCAGGTTCTGACGGAAACGACCCTGTTTACCTTTGATCATGTCGGCCAAAGATTTCAGAGGACGTTTGTTAGAACCGGTGATCGCACGACCGCGACGACCGTTATCCAGCAGGGCATCTACCGCTTCCTGCAGCATACGTTTTTCGTTGCGTACGATGATGTCCGGCGCAGCCAGATCCAGCAGACGTTTCAGACGGTTGTTACGGTTGATCACGCGACGATACAGATCGTTCAGATCTGACGTTGCGAAACGACCACCATCCAGCGGAACCAGCGGACGCAGATCTGGCGGCAGAACCGGCAGAACGGTCAGAATCATCCACTCTGGTTTGTTACCAGACTGAACGAACGCTTCCAGCAGTTTGATACGCTTGGTCAGCTTTTTACGCTTGGTTTCGGAGTTGGTTTCGTTCAGCTCTTCGCGCAGAGTTTCACACTCTTGCTCCAGATCCATGCTCTTCAGCAGGGCCTGGATAGCTTCCGCACCCATCTTCGCGTCGAATTCGTCACCGAACTCTTCCAGCGCGTCCAGATACTGTTCTTCGGTCAGGATCTGGTTACGTTCCAGATTGGTCATCCCGCCTTCGATAACCACATAAGATTCGAAGTACAGAACACGTTCGATATCGCGCAGCGGCATATCCAGCAGCAGGCCGATACGGGACGGCAGAGATTTCAGGAACCAGATGTGAGCGGTTGGAGACGCCAGCTCGATGTGGCCCATACGCTCACGGCGTACTTTGGTCTGGGTCACTTCAACGCCACACTTCTCACAGATCACACCACGGTGTTTCAGGCGCTTGTACTTACCGCACAGGCACTCGTAATCTTTTACTGGCCCGAAAATACGCGCACAGAAAAGGCCGTCACGCTCAGGTTTGAACGTACGGTAGTTAATGGTTTCCGGCTTTTTAACTTCACCGAAAGACCATGAACGGATCATGTCTGGCGAAGCCAGAGCAATTTTGATCGCATCAAACTCTTCGGTTTTAGTTTGCGCTTTCAGAAACTTTAATAAGTCTTTCACGGATTTGCTCCCGTCGGAGTTAGCACACTCTGCTGTCGGGCGTTAACCCGACAGCAGTGACCTGTTTGAGCGAGAATTACTCGTCTTCCAGTTCGATGTTGATACCCAGCGAACGAATCTCTTTCAACAGTACGTTGAAGGATTCTGGCATGCCCGGCTCCATCTGATGGTTGCCGTCTACGATGTTTTTATACATCTTAGTACGACCGTTCACGTCATCAGACTTAACGGTGAGCATTTCCTGCAAGGTGTATGCTGCGCCGTATGCTTCCAGCGCCCACACTTCCATCTCCCCGAAGCGCTGACCACCGAACTGAGCCTTACCACCCAGCGGCTGCTGAGTAACCAGGCTGTAAGAACCGGTAGAACGAGCGTGCATCTTGTCGTCGACCAGGTGGTTCAGTTTCAGCATGTACATGTAACCTACGGTTACCGGACGCTCGAACTGTTCACCGGTACGGCCGTCAAACAGCGTAATCTGACCAGACGTTGGCAGACCACCCAGTTGCAGCAGCTCTTTGATTTCAGCTTCTTTTGCACCGTCGAATACCGGCGTTGCAATTGGCATACCTTTGCGCAGGTTCTCTGCCAGACGCAGCACTTCTTCATCGCTGAAGGTGTTCAGGTCGACTTTCTGACGAACGTCGGTACCCAGATCATAGGCACGCTGGATGAACTCGCGCAGTTTCGCGACTTCCTGCTGCTGTTTCAGCATGGCGTTGATCTTATCGCCGATACCTTTCGCAGCCATACCCAGGTGGGTTTCCAGAATCTGACCGATGTTCATACGAGACGGTACGCCCAGTGGGTTCAGTACGATATCTACCGGCGTACCGTTAGCATCGTGCGGCATATCTTCGATCGGGTTGATCTTAGAGATAACACCCTTGTTACCGTGACGACCTGCCATCTTATCACCAGGCTGGATCTGACGTTTAACAGCCAGATACACCTTAACAATCTTCAGCACGCCTGGTGCCAGATCGTCGCCCTGAGTGATTTTACGGCGTTTCGCTTCGAGTTTTTTCTCGAACTCGTGTTTCAGTTCGTCATACTGCTCAGCCAGTTGTTCCAGCTGATTCTGTTTCTCTTCGTCGGTCAGGCCCAGTTCCAGCCAGCGATCGCGTGGCAGTTTGTCGAGCTTCTCAGCTTCAACGCCACCGGCAACCAGCACCGCATAGATACGGCTGAACAGACCTGCTTCGAGGATTTGCAGTTCTTCAGACAGGTCTTTCTTAGCCTGTTTGAGCTGCATCTCTTCGATTTCCAGCGCACGCTTATCTTTCTCAACGCCATCACGAGTGAAGACCTGAACGTCGATAACCGTACCGGAAACACCGTTTGGTACGCGCAGAGAAGAGTCTTTAACGTCAGACGCTTTCTCACCGAAGATAGCACGCAGCAGTTTCTCTTCTGGCGTCAGCTGGGTTTCACCTTTCGGCGTCACCTTACCTACCAGAATATCACCGCCGGTGACTTCCGCACCGATGTAAACAATACCGGATTCATCCAGTTTGGAGAGCGCAGCTTCACCCACGTTAGGGATGTCGGCAGTGATCTCTTCTGGCCCCAGCTTGGTGTCACGGGACACACATGCCAGTTCCTGAATGTGGATGGTGGTGAAACGATCTTCCTGAACCACACGCTCTGAGACGAGGATGGAGTCTTCGAAGTTGTAACCGTTCCACGGCATGAACGCTACGCGCATGTTCTGACCGAGCGCCAGTTCACCGAGGTCGGTGGACGGACCGTCTGCCAGCACGTCGCCGCGCTCAACTGGCTCACCCAGAGACACACATGGCATCTGGTTGATACAGGTGTTCTGGTTAGAACGGGTGTATTTGGTCAGGTTGTAGATGTCGATACCCGCTTCGCCCGGATACATCTCGTCTTCGTTAACTTTGATAACGATACGGGATGCGTCAACGTACTGAACGGTACCGCCACGCTTAGCAACTGCTGTAACACCAGAGTCAACGGCAACAGCACGTTCCATACCGGTACCAACCAGCGGCTTGTCAGCACGCAGAGTTGGAACGGCCTGACGTTGCATGTTCGCACCCATCAATGCACGGTTGGCGTCATCGTGTTCCAGGAACGGGATCAGGGACGCACCGACGGATACCACCTGCTGAGTGGATACGTCCATGTAGTCAACCTGGTCGCGGCTGAACAAGCTGGATTCGCCTTTGCTACGGCAGGTAACCAGATCTTCTACAAAGTGGCCTTCGTCATCCAGGTTGGAGTTCGCCTGAGCGATAACGTAGTTGCCTTCTTCGATAGCAGACAGGTAATGAATTTCGTCAGTAACAACACCGTCGGTCACTTTACGATACGGGGTCTCGAGGAAACCGTATTCGTTCGTCTGTGCGTACACGGACAGGGAGTTGATCAGACCGATGTTTGGACCTTCAGGCGTTTCGATTGGACATACGCGACCGTAGTGAGTCGGGTGTACGTCTCGAACTTCAAAGCCTGCGCGTTCACGGGTCAGACCGCCTGGGCCGAGTGCGGAGATACGACGCTTGTGCGTGATCTCAGACAGCGGGTTGTTCTGGTCCATGAACTGAGACAGCTGGCTGGAACCGAAGAACTCTTTCACTGCCGCAGAAATCGGCTTGGCGTTGATCATATCCTGAGGCATCAGGGTATCCAGATCGCCCAGAGACAGACGCTCTTTCACCGCACGCTCTACACGTACCAGGCCAACGCGGAACTGGTTTTCCGCCATTTCGCCTACGGAACGGATACGACGGTTGCCGAGGTGGTCGATATCGTCCACTTCGCCTTTACCGTTACGGATATCGATGAGCTTCTTCATCACTTCAATGATGTCGTCTTTGCTCAGGATACCGGAACCTTCGATTTCGTCGCGCAGCAGAGAACGGTTGAACTTCATACGACCAACCGCGGACAGATCGTAGCGGTCTTCGGAGAAGAACAGGTTCTCGAACAGGCTTTCAGCCGCTTCGCGAGTTGGTGGCTCACCAGGACGCATCATGCGGTAGATTTCGACCAGCGCGCTCAGACGATCGTTGGTTGGGTCGACGCGTACAGTCTCAGAGATGTACGGACCGTGGTCCAGATCGTTGGTGAACAGCGTTTCGATACGTTTGTGGCCAGCCTGGCTCAGCTTAGCCAGCAGATCCAGGCTCAGCTCCATGTTCGCCGGGCAGATCAGCTCGCCAGTTGATTCATCAACGTAATCTTTCGCGGCTACTTTTCCTGCAATGTATTCAACCGGAACTTCGATGTGTTTGATATCATCTTTTTCCAGCTGGCGGATGTGGCGCGCGGTGATACGGCGACCTTTTTCCACATACACTTTGCCGTCGGCTTCGATGTCGAACGACGCGGTCTCACCACGCAGACGTTCCGGCACCAACTCCATCTGCAACTTGTTGTCGCGGATTTCAAAGATCACTTTCTCAAAGAACAGGTCCAGGATCTGCTCAGTGGTATAGTTCAGTGCACGCAGAATGATGGTTGCAGGCAGCTTACGACGACGGTCGATACGGACAAACAGGTTGTCTTTTGGATCGAATTCGAAGTCCAGCCATGAACCACGGTAAGGAATGATGCGTGCGTTATACAGTACTTTACCGGAAGAGTGCGTTTTACCTTTATCGCTGTCGAAGAAGACGCCCGGGCTACGGTGCAGCTGGGAAACGATAACACGCTCAGTACCGTTGATAACGAAAGTACCGTTGTCCGTCATGAGTGGAATTTCACCCATGTAGACTTCTTGTTCTTTAATGTCTTTTACGGTGCCTTCCGGCGCTTCGCGCTCGTAGATCACCAGACGCAGTTTTACGCGCAGCGGTGCGGAATAGGTCACGCCACGGATCTGACATTCCTGAACGTCAAACACCGGTTCGCCAAGGCGGTAGCTGACGTACTGCAGCTCGGAATTACCGCTGTAGCTCTGAATCGGGAACACGGAACGGAAGGCTGCTTCCAGGCCGTACTGCCCTTCAGGATCTTGCTCGATAAACTTCTGGAACGAGTCAAGCTGGATAGAAAGGAGATATGGAATGTCCAGAACTTGTGGACGTTTACCAAAATCCTTACGAATACGTTTTTTCTCGGTATAGGAGTAAACCATAGGGTTCCTCAGCTCGCTGACAAGTCGACCCATCTGTCCGACGAAGGGACAGTTTGTGCAACACCATTTTGTGGACCGGAAAATTGAATACTTTCCGCAATACCTGTTGCTATCACGCTTAAACCATTTCATTGCGATTTACACAGAGCGAGCACCCTGTCGCAGTATATTAAGTCGTCGATAGAAACAAGCATTGTCAGGACAACCAGCAGTCAAACAGTGTGAAATGCTGCTGATGCCTTACAGCGCAAAAAGGCTGGTGACTAAAAAGTCACCAGCCATCAGCCTAATTGCTTAGGCTGCAACCAGAAAAGTTGGCTTATTTAACTTCAACTTCAGCGCCAGCTTCTTCCAGAGATTTTTTCAGTGCTTCTGCGTCGTCTTTGCTCACGCCTTCTTTCAGCGCAGCTGGAGCAGATTCTACCAGGTCTTTAGCTTCTTTCAGACCCAGGCCAGTTGCGCCACGTACTGCTTTGATTACAGCAACTTTGTTCGCGCCAGCAGCTTTCAGAATTACGTCGAATTCAGTTTTTTCTTCAGCAGCTTCAGCCGGGCCCGCAGCTACAGCTACAGCAGCAGCAGCAGAAACACCGAATTTTTCTTCCATTGCAGAAACCAGCTCTACAACGTCCATTACGGACATAGCTGCTACTGCTTCAATAATTTGATCTTTAGTGATAGACATTTAAATTGTTCCTGAAAATCAGAATAAGTTTATACGTAAGCAAATGCTTTATAAAGATAACTGCGATTAAGCAGCTTCTTTCGCATCGCGTACAGCAGCCAGAGTGCGAACCAGTTTGCCAGCCGCAGCTTCTTTCATGGTTGCCATCAGGCGTGCAATTGCTTCTTCGTAGGTCGGCAGGGTTGCCAGGCGATCGATTTGCGATGCCGGGATCAACTCACCTTCAAAGGCTGCAGCTTTGACCTCAAATTTTGCATTCGCTTTCGCGAACTCTTTGAACAGACGAGCAGCAGCGCCCGGGTGTTCCATAGAGTATGCAATCAGGGTCGGACCAACAAACGTGTCTTTCAGGCACTCGAACTGAGTACCTTCAACTACGCGACGCAGCAGGGTGTTACGAACAACACGCATGTATACGCCAGCTTCACGACCTGCTTTACGCAGTTCAGTCATTTTGTCTACAGTAACGCCACGGGAATCCGCAACTACTGCAGACAGCGCGCCTTTGGCTACTTCGCTGACTTCAGCAACAATCGCTTGTTTGTCTTGAAGATTTAAAGCCATTAGCTTTGCTCCTGGATGTTTGCCGGAACTCATGTTCCGGAACTCACTTCACTCGACCCAACGGGAAGAGCGTCTTAATACGGTGAGCAGAAACAAGCCAGAGTATTTAAAATAATCTTAGCGTTCTGTCACCGTCTACGCAGGGGATTAAGTTTCTTGCGAAACACCTGCGGTCTTCGACGGAGGCCTGGATAGGCCAGGCTCCAACGAACAATTCTTTTAGCCGCTAACTTTTGTTAGCAAACGTGGGGGTAAGATTGTAGACAAAATCACCGCCCACGTAAAGGCATTAGTTTGCAGCAGCGCTCAGGCCAGCCTGGTCAACTGCAACACCTGCACCCATGGTGGTGGAGATGCTAACTTTCTTGATGTACACGCCTTTCGCCTGAGTTGGTTTTGCTTTTTTCAGCGCAACCAGCAGAGCTTCCAGGTTTTCTTTCAGTTTGTCAGCGTCAAAGTCCACTTTACCGATGGTGGTGTGGATGATGCCGTTTTTGTCGTTACGGTAACGAACCTGACCTGCTTTAGCGTTCTTAACTGCTTCAGCAACGTTAGGAGTTACAGTACCCACTTTCGGGTTTGGCATCAGGCCGCGTGGACCCAGAACCTGGCCCAGCTGGCCAACAACGCGCATTGCATCTGGAGAAGCAATAACAACGTCAAAGTTCATTTCGCCTTTCTTGATCTGATCAGCCAGATCTTCCATACCTACCAGTTCAGCGCCGGCAGCTTTAGCAGCTTCAGCGTTTGCACCCTGAGCAAATACAGCTACGCGTACGGAACGGCCAGTACCGTGTGGCAGTACAGTTGCGCCACGAACGTTCTGATCGGATTTACGAGCGTCGATGCCCAGGTTAACGGCAACGTCAACGCTTTCAACGAACTTAGCAGTTGCCAGTTCTTTCAGCAGAGCGATAGCTTCGTTGATGTCGTACTGTTTGGTCGCATCAACTTTGTCACGGATCACGGACATGCGCTTGGTCAGTTTAGCCATTTCTTAGTCCTCCACTACCAGGCCCATGGAACGTGCAGTACCTTCGATGGAGCGAGTCATCGCTTCAATGTCGGAACCAGTCATGTCGGCAGCTTTGGTCTGCGCGATTTCCTGCAACTGAGCGCGGGAAATTTTACCCACTTTGTCTTTGTTCGGCTTACCGGAACCAGACTTGATGCCCGCTGCTTTCTTCAGCAGAACTGCTGCTGGAGGGGTTTTGGTAACGAAAGTGAAAGAACGGTCAGCGTAAACAGTGATTACAACTGGGATTGGCAGACCTTTCTCCATGGATTCAGTTTTGGCGTTGAACGCTTTACAGAATTCCATGATGTTCACACCCTGCTGACCCAGAGCTGGACCAACTGGTGGACTTGGGTTCGCCATACCTGCTGCAACCTGCAGCTTGACGTAGGCTTGTACTTTCTTAGCCATTCTAAAATCCTCTGATTGGGTAATAACGCCTCGGAGAGGCTCCCCGTGAATAAAATTCGTTTTACGGGTCGGGACCCATAAAAACAAAAGGCGCGAAATTGTATTCCAATCTCGCGCCCTGTGCAACGATTAAATCGTCGCTTTTTTGATCGCTGCTTAGGCTTTTTCTACCTGAGCAAAGTCCAGCTCTACCGGGGTCGCACGACCAAAGATAGAAACGGAAACTTTCAGGCGGGACTTCTCGTAGTCCACTTCTTCGACGACGCCATTAAAGTCAGCAAACGGACCGTCGTTAACACGAACCATCTCACCCGGTTCAAACAGCGTTTTCGGACGCGGTTTATCACCCACCTGCTGGAGGCGGTTCATAATCGCATCAACTTCTTTGTCGCTGATTGGCGCCGGACGGTCAGATGTGCCGCCGATAAAGCCCATCACGCGTGGTACGCTGCGCACCAGGTGCCAGCTCGCGTCGTTCATCACCATCTGAACCAGCACGTAACCCGGGAAGAATTTACGTTCGCTTTTGCGACGTTGGCCGCCACGGATCTCAACCACTTCTTCGGTCGGAACCATAACTTCGCCAAATAACTCTTCCATATTGTGTAATTTGATATGCTCACGCAGCGACGTAGCTACGCGGCCTTCAAAACCGGAAAACGCCTGAACGACGTACCAGCGCTTTTTAGGGGCTTCAGACATCTCAGAACCTCAGGCCAGTGATAAAGGATACCAGGCGAACCAGAATACCATCCAGTCCCCACAGGATCAGTGACATTACAGCGGTTACCGCCGCTACAATCAGCGTGGTGTGCAATGTTTCCTGGCGAGTCGGCCAAATGACCTTGCGGACTTCGGTACGCGCTTCGCGGGCAAACGCAACGGTCGCTTTGCCTTTCGTCGTCAACAGCGCGACACCACCCGCCGCAGCAATCAGAATTACCACTGCAAGCGCGCGTAGCGGCAGCATCATGTCACGATAAAGATAGTTGCCGACAATCGCCACAATCAGCAGCACGGCTACAACTACCCATTTCATCGCTTCCAGGCCGCGCCCGCTCCCTTGAGCTTCGGTATTCGCACTCATAAACCAACCTGTCAGAAGTATTCTACAAACATTTTCACCCCGCGAGTGCGAGGCAAACCAATCGAAATGCTATTCGCTTTTCGTATTATACGCTCTCCGCAGAGCCTGTCTCAGCAATGATTATGACAAAATTAATCACTGATGAGCCAGGTTCTGATGTGAAAGCGTGCAAAAAGGGCATCAAATGATGCCCTTTTATTGCGCATTGCGTCAAATGTTATCAGCGATTAGCCGAGAACTTTAGCAACAACGCCCGCGCCAACGGTACGGCCGCCTTCACGGATTGCGAAACGCAGACCGTCGTCCATCGCGATTGGGTGGATCAGAGT
>NZ_JBMKIG010000018.1:0-35574 GCF_049238005.1 Enterobacter cloacae complex sp. IR5459 | reverse complement strand
AGTCGCTGTCGTTCTCAAAATCGGTGGAGCTGCATGACAAAGTCATCGGGCATTATCTGAACATAAAACACTATCAATAAGTTGGAGTCATTACCGAATTTAGGTAATGTCTGGTTTTTGTATCTTATGTTATGTTTTGCGCTAAATTTAACAGTAGCATTATCCACCTTTACGCCTGTTAAGTTATGTTTTTTTAAAACCTCCAACGCTCTTTCTGAAATCAAATATCCAAAATCATCAAAGTAAACTATATCATCTCTTGATAAAACATCTATTACATAGATTGCTTCATTTGGTTTTGGAAAGCTAACAGAACCAGAACGGAAGGGTTTAAAGTAAAAGTAATCTGTTCCTTTGTTTTTTGACATAAAACCCTCCTGAATCTTTATTTAAAGCTTAGTGAACGTAAGTTTTTCATGTTTTCCTCATACACTGGCTGCATGTCAATTTCCATTCTGGTATAAGCTTCATTAGCAAACTCTTTTATCTTCTTTTTAAAATCTTCATGCTGATCTGGTTTCAGATTATCAAAATAAGCCATATTGATAGTTTCAGTTTTGAAATCACTATCTTTATCCTTGCTCTTCATTTTTAAAGATAAATAGTCTGTAATATCGCCTGTTTGATATGAAGCATGTAAATGCTCCACTTCATAAACATAATCCTTACCTTTTATCTTTGTATCAAGAGAAAACACTATATCGCTTGTTATTGCCAGTTTCTTTTCATTATTCATAAAATCACCTCTTTAAGTTTTTCTGTTTTATATTTGAATACTGCGCTTGCTAAATCCTGAGCTTCCTGAATTAAGGCTTTATCTGATGTGTAAATCGAATGCTGCCAAATCACTATTGAAAGCTTACCAACTCTGTAAACTGAAACATCCTTATTCACGATATAAATATAGAACTTATATGTTTCATTGTTTTCACCTCCTTTACCTCCCTTACCTCTCGATAAAACAATCTTAACGTCATTAATTATTACTTCTTCTATTATCATTTTTTCACCTCTGTTAGTTTTTAAATGCCTCAGTTATGTAGTTATTGAAATCATATTTCTTAATCCACATATCTAAATACTCTATGTTCATCACTAATCGAACAGCCATTAAATCTTCACTACCTTCGAAAAGAATGTTGTCAGCATCGATCATATCGAACGTAGATTCTTTGATACTTCCAATATTGCTATCTGTTCTTAGTATTAACTCAATAACATTAACCAATGAACCATATTCTTTTATTAAGTTATTGTGTAGCTCTTTAAGCGTTATCTTTTCACCCCTTGTTTTATGTAGGTCTTTTAACCATTCAAAATAGTCGGTTGTATAAAACACTCTGTAATCAATAGCGGTTTCTTTATTGAAACTTCCGATAATATCTATATTCATATCTCTCTCCTTTTGTTTTGTTAATTATTTATATTTAATTATCCGACTAAAAGCAAATTTAAAAGCCGATTAATTGCTAAATATTTATAATAACCAGACAAAAGGAAGAAGTAGACCAATATTATTTTGGTTTATTTATATTTTAGCGTTATAACTGATACAGGCATTGGTCATAATACCGCATTTTCTTTTTCTTATATTTAAAATAACATCGCCTTTTATTTTGTATGCTAAATCAGTCGGTGTTAATGCTTCATACGCATCTGGAACCATTTCAAAGAAATCTTCAAATTTATCGGTGGCATGTCCTACCGCTATTAATAACTCACTTTCTGAATATCTAATGTTATACATACATTCACTTATCAACGCCTGTACCTTAAAATCATTAAGAATGAAGTGTTCTAAATCACCTCCCCCTCTGACGATAACATACAGACTTTCTTTATCCTCAATCAGTATCTCTTTAAGTAAATCCAAATCTATTTTGTTGTTATATATAATTGGATGTACTACAACCTCTTCAAATCCTATATTTAAATTATTCAATACAACATTGAAATCATTAAATCCGTCTGAAAAGCTTTTTGTTGTTATCACGCATAATCTTTTTTGAACTGTATAGGTAGGACAAAGATTATAAATCCATTTATTTTGTTCATCATTCATATTTATTAACTCTTCTAAAAGGTGTGTTTCTGTTTTCTCTTCTTTTTTATCTTCTTTTAACGCTTCCAGTAAGACGCTTAACGCACTGAGTTTTTCAGGCACTACATAGCCCGTTCCGGGTAGGGGTAGCTCCTGCAGCTGGGGTTTAGGCGCATAGATGAATCTGTTCATGAAGCTATGTTGTGATTTTCCTGTATGAACCAATACGCGCGCCCCTGTGCGGCTCTGCTGGCTTTTGTTGATGTAGACAAAGGCAATGTCCTCTGACTGACCTGATAACGTATCCTGAGCCTGTATAGCGCGTTCTGGACTGCCAGCAAGGGTAGCGATGTTCTCAAGGCTCCTGACAGCATGAGTAGCCAGATGAACTATGTTCATACAGTTGCCTATGAGCTGGTTTGTGTATGCTTGCCCAGCCTTAGCATCAAGTGAATCCACAGACTGAGAGGAAATAATGTTGATATGACCGTAGCCCCTCGATATGTCGAACCAGTTGTTATCATCCACTGACGGATCGGTATCATCTGTAAGGAACTGCTGATACTCATCTACCAGCATGAAAGTAAACTTATCTTCACCATATCCCCTTGCTGTAAGCTGGTTTATATCCTGCTGTTTTATACTGTCTATGAATGTTGCTTTAACCACCTTTAAAATGAACAATGATGAAACAGCATATTTAGAAAAAGGCACTTCCAGCACTAACGATTTTCTTTCTTTATAAATAATGTCAGCATAAGAAACTGTATGATCATTATTACAAAAATGATGGTTTAGATACGGGTCTTCATAAAAAGGTCTTAGAACGCTGTTTAATGCTGAAAACTGCCATGATCTTTGTTCTCTTTTGGTAGCTTCATCGGTATCTTTTTTGTTATTGAAAATACTAAACCCATCCGAAGCTATACGCCTTTTTATCTTTTCTGACATCTGTTCTGAACAGTTGTTTTTCATTGCCTGTAAATCATCCGGGTTAGTTATTAGGTAATAGAGATCTGCAAGGGTAGGATTAATATCAAACTCTTTAACTAACTCATACACTAAAACGGTGTCTTCTATCCCGTTTGAACCCCAATATTTATCTAAGTTTCCACGAACTGAACTAACACCATAGTTTAAAAATGCTTTTAGCTTTTCCGGTTCGATACCAGATATTAAATTAAATCTGGAACAATCTTCTTTAACACCAAGAATATATATTTTATCGCTTTTCATTTCCTCATTAATCTGACGTGCTAATTTGGTGTAATCCCCTTTCACGTCAAGTATCAATCCTGAACAGTGATTTTTAATCAGATTGTAAACAGCAGGGAAACATACGCCCGTTGTCTTACCTGTTCCTGTTCCACCAAACACGGCTATATTTGTTGTTGCTGTTTTAAAGTCTATTTGTATTTCATCATTTAAATGTGCTTTCCTGAAAGAAAGTAATGGCTCTTTATCTAACATAAAAATCTCCTTTTTATTTTGTCGTTCCTTTCAATTATTAAATTTGCCGATTAATGTCAAATTTAAAACGCATTAAATATATGAACGGCCTACGTGTTCCTTTTATTTGATACTTATGTTGTTTTAAAATGATTGATACCACATGGTTAAAATGTTATGTTCGCCGGGTAAACGATTTTAAAGAGGATTTTTTGATGAGTCTTTCAACACTGAACAACATTCGTACCATTAGAAAAGAAGCGCGTGAAATCAGCTTTGAGATCTTTGAAGAGATTTTAGAGAAGATGAAAAAGGTTCATGAAGAACTGTTAGCTGACCAGCTTGAAATCGAAGAAAAACGCGCTAAGAAGCTTGCACTCATGGAACAGTTCAGAGAGATGTTAGCTGCTGAGGGTATTGAAGGTATCAGCATTTCCGAGATCGCTGATGGTGTAGCCGCTCCTGCTGCTAAATCTGGTAAAGGTAAAGGCGCTAAAGGTGATAAGCGTGGCGCTGTTGAGCGCAAGTATGCTTATAAAGATGAAAACGGAAAAGAAGTGTTATGGTCGGGTCGTGGTCGTCTGCCGAAGCCTGTCGAAGAAGCTATGAAGAAAGGCGCTAAAAAAGAAGACTTCTTGATCAAGAAAGAAGATTAAAAGCATTACCAACACCAGAAAAAAACCAAGCCCCTGAAAAGGGGCTTTTATTTTGGAATGTTTCATTTATTCAGGCTTTTTAGTTCCTTTTGCTTCATTTATACAGTTAACTAACTTATATGCTTCTTTCCATGATAACAATGAAGTTAAAGCCATTAAACCACCGCCAATTATGTAAAAGCTATTTAATCCTGTTTTTGGTAATACATTCACTGTTAGCATGAGTAATGAGATACTTGATAAATATAATATTGCTATTAATGTCCATGCTTCTTTTTTCATTTGTCTGATACTTTTTTGAATAATCATAAATTAATCCTCATATTTATTTGTCGTAAAAATATACTGTTATTGGTCTTCCACCATACCCATCATCATTACTGCTACACGCATTTGCTAAAGTTGCCATATCAAGATCCTGATTTGCTTCTGTGTTCTTAACTTCTCTTGAACCTACAACTATTTTGAAAAAACTTGCTCCAGCCTGAGACACAAACTTAGGACAAGAATCAACTGAAACGTTTTCAAAACCGATATAAAAGCTTCCATCATAATAAGGCTCTATAAGAACGTTAGCTCCCCAGCTATCCCAAATTAAGTTATCATCAACAATATCTTCTGGAACAATCTTAGATTTGATTACAGCGTCAACTGATAACCCGGTGTAATCTGCTTGCCCCGCGTAGAGATTTTTTATCCCTGCGTTTAAAGTTCCTAATATTTTTATGTCGCTATCTATCTTCTGACCAGAACTAATTTTTGGATAGATCATAAAGACACCAACTATCAACGCTGCGATAATCCCGAAAACCAATAATAACTCTAATAATGAAAACCCTTTTTTCTTTCTCTTTGTCATGTTGAACATATCAGCCACCTCTTATATTATTGACGCAAAAATAATGGTGGAGTTATCTTCTGAAAAACACGCTGCTGATGTTGCCGCTATATCAATGTTCTTCCCTTCTTCAAGGTTCTTAACCTGCGTACCGCCGTTGCCGTTGTAAACGTCTATGCTCACAAAGTTTCCTGATACTGCGGCTATCAACTTTGAACAGTCAGAAGCAGGAACAGCATCATAGATAATGTTGTATTTGCCGTGATTTCCACTGTATTCAACCGACACGTTGCCTTTCCATTCATTGATAAGCTTTCCGTCCTGAATCATGTTCTCCGGTGCGTTCTTAGACGCAATGAAGCTATCAGTGTTAATGCTTGAGATCTTCGCTCTGCCGCCATATAGAGACTTAACCCCGGCCTGTATAGCTGTTAGGTTCCTGCTCTCTCTGTCGATACGCTGTGAAGCCTGAACTTTAGGAAATATCATAAAAGCCGCTACTATCAACGCTGCGATAGCACCAAGAACTAATAACAACTCTAAAAGTGAAAACCCTTTTTTACTCTTTCTGTCTTTTAATAATCTAAAACTATTTATCATAATCATTCTCCTTTGTAATTTTTCTGTTTCTCCTATTCAATTTAGGATTATATATTAGATATTTAATTAACCGATTAATGTCAAATTTTAACAAGGTATATTTTAATAATTGTCATTTAATCGGATAAGCGGAAGATGTAGAACTTTTATTTTAATGCCTCAAATAAAACAAAACCCCATTTAAGGGGCTTTTATTCATGGTTTAACATATCTTCAATTCTTTCTTCTAACAGAAAGCGTTTTAATTCGTCCTCTGTCATTTCTTCCCTGTTCGATAACCTAACTAAAGTCTCAGTCATTTTGTTTATTTTTCGGAAATTGAATATATAAACGATAAAACATTCTATTTTTTCAATCATTGTTATCCATTTGTCCTTTCTTAAAACCCTTAGAAAATCCTTCAGAAAAACCTTCCTTTATTAAACCTCGTTCTTTTTCTTCCTTCTTTTTCTTCATTGATTTAAATGCGCCATAAGTTAGGAATGTAATCACTTCCAATAACAACATAACCGATAGTGTATAATAGATAGCATCAGTGCTGCTTATTTTATTAAGTAGAGCATTTAACGTAGGAATTCTATCTGACATTATCAATGTTCCTTTGGCAAAAAAAACTATAATCCCATAACATATTAACTTGTAATACATTATCTCTTGTAATACGTTTTCTTTCATATTTCTATTTTCATTTTTCATATACCACCTCTCTTTTTTGTTTTTTCTGATTTCCATAAACAACACCACCTTCTTTTAAAAACTCTCTTATAAATTCAGCCCATGTTTCAGCTTCCTTTTCTCTTGTTTGTTCTCCCATACCTATCTCCTTTGTTAAATACTCCAGTGTATATCTGCTTTAAAATTCTCTTTTGGTTCGTTCACGTAAGCTTTAAACGCTATAACAGTCAGTGCCTGATTGATGTAGCCCGATAAGCGATATGTAGCCTTAACCTGATTAAAACCATGCTGAACAGCATCAGGAATGATTTTGCGTCTTCCTAAGCGTTCTATCAGTGCTAATATTGCCTCTGCTCTCTGCCCTTCTATCAATGCTGCTTTTGCTATGAACTCATTACCATTGTGTAAACCTAAACGCTTCAACTCTCTTGTTATGTCTTTTTTCATTTTTGAACCCTCAATGTTTTAAACAATTTTTTGAAAATATTCATTACTATTGGACATAATCCTGTAAGTGTTAAATATAAACTACCGCAGAAAAGTAAAAATATGTACCCTATATTTTCCTTTAAACTATCTTCTGACATGAATGAAAATGTTATATAGCATATCGACATCATAATAAAACCAACCATTACAGCTATAATATTCATATATCGCAATCTATTTAATACTAATGGTTTTTTTATCATTTACACCTCCTTTTAAAAATCATATATGTTTTTCATTTCTGAAATCTTTTTGCTTAAAGCTTCCTTCACATCTTTATCTGCAAGTTGTTTTATTGGCTTAATCAATACAGGCTCTGGTATTAAACCCGCTCTTGTTAGAATTTTATTTTGTGTTTTTAATTTATTTATCATTTTGACCTCCCTAAAAATATTTCCTTTCCACTTTTTAAGTGTTCAGCTTTCAAATCAGATATATATATTTCTGCTCTCTCCGTTGTTCCTCTCATGCTCATCAAAAATGTGAGATGAAGAAACCAAATGAAGAACAATGCAAATTTCGAACTTATTGTCATGAATGTAATTGCTGCACCTAATGCCGACACGTATTCACATATAATGCTTTCAGGGAATATCAGTGTCATAGGTAGCATTAATAGACCTGCTATAAATACCTTACCTACAGTTATTTCATTTAAGGTGTTTTTGATTTTGTTTATCATAATGGTTATCCTTTTGTTTGTTTATATTAAAAGAATTAACGCATCTTCCGACTAAAAGCAAATTAAATGAGAAAAATGTTTCTTTTAATTTAAAATATCAGGATAAAAGGAGTAGGTAGGATGTTTATTTGTGAGAAGTGATTAAAGAACTCAGCTCTGTTAGTTCTTCATCTGATAATAAATGCTTATAAAATATGTTTTGGTAAAACGAAAGAACAGCTTTATGAGAGATTTTATTTTGATAACTGATAAGTAATCTTACGATGAGAATTGAGGGGGTGTTTGAAGTGCGGTTATAGAAGGAATCAAAGTATTCAAGCAAGTAATCATGTTTGATAGTTTTAAAATCAACATCAGCATCAGAACATGCTTTTATCACTGCCTGTATTTCATTTGATGAGCCAGATCTGACGGTGTGAAACAACTTATCAGCAAGGCGCTTTTTATGTTGTTCTCGTCTTTTAACATCGTCCAAATATTCTTGTAGGCTTGAGTATTTCATCTATGTTTCTTCATGACATATTTATTTTAATGAAGGAGGTGAAACCCTCCTTCATCACTAAGAACTAAGCTTGTGCGTTCTTTATTAACTCATAAATCTCATCATTAGCAAATTGAGTCATGAATTCAACCTTGATTGTTTTGCTTATTTGATTAAACAATGCCTGAGCATGTGCTATTTTGCGTTGTTCTTCAAGCCGCAAGCTATCTTTTCCATCTACATTTTTGGTTTCAATTATAAAGTTTAAGTAATCACCGTCTGTTGTTTTGACAACATATGCAAAGTCAGGGGAGTACGTGTATCCACCTGCTACCGGGATCTTAATGGAGTTCTTCGGTATCTTTGTAAAAACAGCTACAGACTGGATCTCTCCATCTGTGATGTTGAGTCGTTCAAGCTCTGAGTCGTAAAAGACTTCTTCAAAAAGATAAGAATCTAACGGTGGCTTCGTATTATCATGTAATACACCAAGATCACTCGACAAAACCTCGTTTAGAGGACTTCCTTCTTCATTAGTGAACTTTGTAGGATGAATCGAACCTGAAATAATATTATATCCAAGACTGAATTTGTTAAACGAATTGTTAAGCAGATATTTACTAAACCCAGATTTAATTTTTCTGATTGTCTGAATGTTCAGGTAGTCAGTGATATTTATAGTATCTTTTATATCACAAAATACCTTATGCAAAGTATCATGTTTAGCAAACATGGTTTGTGATAAGTTATCAAGAAATTCTCGATAACTCATTGTGTTGAGTTTAGCAAAGTTATCATCATCACTTATAATGCTTTTCGACATCGCCGTATCATTATGGATGTAAATCCTATCTATGCGAGTATGAACGCCTGATTTAGTAAATCTATCTGCTTCTTCAAGCATGAATGATTTGAAAATGGATAAAAACTCATGCTCGCTGTTTATTTTGTACTCAATAACTGCTTTCTGATTGATCAGGTCCCAAAGTTCTTTCAGTTCAGTGAACTTGCCAATACGCATTTTAGTGCGTTTTTTCCCATCAGTGGCTTTTTTGATTTTGCTTGGTTTCAACCCAGTAGGGAATGCCGCTGGATATTTGGCTTTTAAGCGACTATAGGCATCAGAATCTTTAAAGTTGTCATTATCATCAATGATTTTATCATCAAAAACTTCATTCATGAGTGTTCTGGATGAAAGATCAGGATACTGAGAAAGAATTTTATCCTTAAGTTCTTGAGTAAACTTACTTGGAACCGTTTCTTTGAAGGAGCTATCGTTGACCTCTTTGACAAGCGAATCGACAAAATCCTTTTCCGTAAAATCAACATAATAGTTCAAAGTAAAATTGCGATCTTTAACACGGCACATGTATTCATTCACTGGAAGACGTAAACCACGCCCTACCTCTTGAAGTTTAGATGTTGTGCTACCACTCGAACGGAGCTTACAAATCTGGAATACGTTAGGGTTATCCCATCCCTCACGCAACGTCCATTTAGAGAAAATGAAACGGCGAGGATTCTCTAACGACAATAGAAGCTCTTTGTCATGAAGAATTTCGTTGATTTCCTGCTCAATTTTATCATCTTTATCGCTGTTATCTTTTGAAAAATAGCCACCATGAACAGAAGATACATCCTGAACAGTTTTTTCAAGGTAGTTTCTATAAAATTCGTCTTTTTCTGTTTTTAACAGTTTATTAGCTTCTGCCAAAACATATTCTTCAAACTTGGTTTTCAGGCTTCCGGCAATATCATTACCATCACGATAGCCTTCAATATCATCAATGAAGAAAAGAGTCAGCGGTTTTATACGTGGTCTTTGTGTCAGATACTCTTTTTCTAACTTAAAGTGTTCTTTGACAGCTTTAAGCATCATGTTATCAGCAAGCGTCTGATCGTAAGAGTAGGGGTTAATTGAACTACCAATTTTTAGTTCAATACCATTACTCAATACAGCAGTGCTCTTGTTTAAGGCATCCAGTGTTAAATCATGGATCGCACTATGCGTTTTAGATAGTGATTCACCTTTGGCTAACTTGAATTTTTTTCTATTACCATTTTCGTTTAGTTCAAAAGTGGCCTCTTTTCCGTCAGATTTAACAAATTTAAGATTAGCACTACCATCACCAACAATATCTTCAATGTAAGCATCAATCCCTTTAACAAGATCTTCATTAAATGCATCTACGGCTGTAAGACGATAAACTAAGTTCTTATAGCCTTCACTAAAGGTTGCGCCATAACGAATAATATATTGAGCATTAAATTTTTCAATATTTTCCCATGTTTTTTTAGCTGTCGGGAACTTATGAGGTTCATCAATAATAATGAATGGTTTAACCGCACTAAGAGCAGAAAATGGCGTATCAAACTGATTATCAAGCAAACCCACATCATAAGTGTCAGTTAACGACTTAGAGTTAATCATCCCTGAGTTGATTACAAGGACGTGTATATATTTCTTGTTAAAATTACTTGCTTCAACAAAATCATGGATAGCTTGAGGCATATACGATTTTGTATTTTTACCCGAACTTTTCTGGCTTTCAACAACGTAAGTCTTTAGTTCACGCTCGTAATCGTCTCTAAAGTGTTCTTTTAAAGCATCGCTTTTTAAAAAGTTAACTGTTCCAGCTTTGATAGATAGGGTAGGAACAATGATGATAAACTTGTTAATACCAAATGATTTGTTCAGGTCAAAAATGGTTTTGGTGTAAGTATAAGTTTTACCTGTACCTGTCTCCATAGAAACATCAATTACGTTGCTTTTAGAATCGTAATTATCTTTTGAATGCTCAATACCATTGAACTCCTGAACATTTTTTATGTTGTTGTAGTATTGTTGTTCAGATAGATTCAGTTCTGGATTAGCTAACAGGCGAATAGCAACATGATCCGTCTGATGAGGTATGGCGGATACAAAGACATTCATCACCGAATCAACGCCAGCCTTTTGATGAGGTAAATTCTTTTCGAATGTGAATCCTTTAGACATGATTAGTTCCTTACCACCAAATCTAAATCAATAGATTTTTTATTAGCATAACTTTTTAGTGCTTCATTGAGTTCCATCTGTTTCGCACTTTCGAAGTTGCTGCCATAAAATACAACTTTGTTAGGGGCAAAGTCTTTGTCTGCATCCAGCTTTTGAAGTAAAGCTTTCAGTGCTTCACTGGTGAAGTTAGGCGCAATAAGATACAGACGACCATCGCATAAATGCGCTTTATAGCCATTAAGATCAACATCTTCAATTGATGTTGTTAGCAAGCTGCCATCATACAGGCACCATGTAGTCAATAGGGTGTCATACTGTTCAGGAGTCAGCACAACATCATCAAAGAAGGTATGGTTCGATAACGTAAGCTCTGACTCATCTTTTGTACGAAAATCATTGACTGTTTCAAATATTTTGAAGCCAAGATCACTTTCACAGCCAATTTTTTCTTTTATTATACTTTTTCGACATTCTGTCAGTCTATTTTTTGTTATATCAAAAATTGATGTGTATCCGTTTTTAAATGCCTCACTGCCGTCAGCTATTTTTTCATCTATCTGTATATTAATGAAATTTCGATTGCCATTATCTAAAGAGTTTAATTCCATTATAGCATGACCAGTAGTTCCCGATCCCGCAAAAAAATCCATAACTATAGCATTTGGATCTCTTAAAGAAACACATAGTTTTTCAATAAGTTTTTTTGGTTTTGGAAAAGACATTAGTCCTTTATTCCCTAATGTGATCCTAAGCTCTTCTTCCCCATCTTCATTGGACCCCCACCCATCACTAAAAAGGTTATCTATGTTAATAGATTTGAAGCTGCTTTCTGTGTCGTCACCAACTCTAGGCAATAGATCTTTCAAAGTTTTATATCTCGGCTCGTCAACAATCCTTCTTAGATATAAGTCCTGAGTTATATATAACTCACCGTTATTAGCATACTCAGTCATAGCATCTTGTTTATAACGCCAGTTCCCTTCAATCTTAAGATCCTCTGCAAGTTTAGAGTCTTTAATAATAAGATCAGTATGTAATACAAGGTCCATAGTTGACGCTGAGATAACAGAACCCTTTTTCATAAAGTAATTGCTTTCTCTATATTTAGATACTATGCCTTTAGGAATGGTTCTGATTTCTCTCTTATTGCTTGCATTAACACATGGATAAGTCTCGGTAGAGTGATTAATCTCACCAATTAAGCCATTGAACTTTTCTTTTTCTTTAGAATACACGTATATATATTCTTTAACACTGCTTATTGTGTTGGAAAGGAATGTTCCTTTTTTCTTTTTTTCCCAAACCAATTGAGATATAAAGTTCTGCTCACCAAAAACCTCATCGCACATTAATTTCAATTGTGCTGATTCATTATCATCAATTGAAATAAATATTACTCCATCTTCTTTTAAAAATTGTTTAGCTACATATAAACGAGGATACATGAATGTCAGCCATGCACTATGGCTACTTGAACCTTTTACAGTAAAATCGAGGATACGTGTAGCTTCATCAAGCTCGATACCTGCAAGTTCAGAAAGCTGTTCAGGCGTGAACTTGCGATCATCGTTATAAACGAAACCATCCGAACCCGTGTTATATGGTGGGTCAATATAAATCATTTTTACCTTTTCAGAATAAGCATTAACCATATGCTTCAATACTTCGAGGTTATCCCCTTTGATTAACAGATTCTGACTGTTTTTGTTCTCTTCACGTTGGTTATGGTCTTTATCTTCTGTCAGCAACGTCTTCGGTGGTAGGTTAGCCAACAGCCGGGCATAAGACTTACCCAGCCAATTTAAGCTGTATGACTCTTTAGAGAGTTCAACATCCGAGGATTTGACGATCTCAAGTAGCTTCTCTTGAATGAACGCCCCGTTTTTATCAAAACACTGTGGGAAGTTAGCCTTTAACACAGCAAGCTGCTTGCTGTTAGCTGTTTCTACTTCTGAAAAAAGCGTTTCTTTTTGCATATCCATGTTAAACCTGATTATTTATCGTTCGATTTGGTGGTGTTTTTGATTGAAGCTTCACTTAGACCTATCCGTAGTAGTTCTGCAGCAGCACCATCTATGCTTTTGAAGACTCGTGCTTCGTATGGATGTCTTGAGCTACATAAGACTAATGGCTTACCTTCCCACTCTGAACCATCAAAAATCACGGTATACTCGCCTTTAGAGCCTTGTATTGTTGCTCTATCAAGTAGACCTGATCTGACCCTTTCCTTAGCCATTGAGCTAAGGATAAAATTTCCACCATCAAGACCTGACATCATCGTTATGACCTCGTTATGCGATACTGAAACAATATCAAATATCGCATCAACGGTAAACTTTTGCTTTTGTTACGAGGGGGATGACAAGAGCCTTGTGTTGGTTGACTGCTCCAGATACGACAAAGGGGCATACGCCCCCTTTGCTTGTCTCCCTGCTGGCCTGTCAGACCTCATAATCATCACCGAAACTTTCCCTGAGCTGTTGAACCGTGTATTCAACTCTTCTTATAGTGTCTTCATCAACTTCACCACGATAAACCTCAATCGTGTTATTTAACCATTTAATCTGAGTGATAAAGTCTTCTGACATTTCTTTAAAAAATCCTGTTTCCTCAACTTCATTATTTAACTCTTCTTCAAGACAATGAGCCTTTTCTTTAAGGTAATCTATTTCACTTTCAAGATCGTTATTAGCTTTTTCAAGAAGTCTTGTTTTATCTTCAAAAACAGCTACTGTATTTTGGTATGTTTGGATTTTATTCAGACATTGGGAAAGAGACTGCTCTAACTCCTGATTAGAACCTTCAAGTTCTATTTTTTCTTCGTTTTGGTCATAGAGTAAATCATTAAGCTCTTTTATTTTTAAGTGTAAGCTGTAGTTCTCTTTTATCAGATCTTTGTTTTCACTTTCTTCATTTCTCAACCTTTCAATTAAAATGATGTTATGCTCTTCTAAATCAGTCAACTCTTCCTGAGTTTTATCAGTGATTTCTTTTATTAATGCTTTCAACTCAACAATTTCACTTTCAAGCTCTTCTACTTTAGCTTTGCTATCATCCAAATCAAGAGCTAATTGTGTATAGTTATGGTCATGTAAAACAGCTTCGCATTCATACTTTTCATTCAAATCTCTCAAATACTTCAATTCTTGTTCCATTTGATACAAATCGTTCAAACATGAGATCTGAACATTATCAGTAAGAAATCTTTGTTCTTCTATTGATTTTAAAAGCTCTTGATACTCTTTTATTTTTGGTAAGACACCTTTTGCTTTTTGCTTTACCATTCTGTAATGCTTTATTTTCAATACAACGCTATCAAGAACAGACTTATCAAACTTATCAACTACTATGATCGCTTTAGTTTTTATGTTTGTTTTAGCTACAGCATCCTGAATCTTTTGTATCACGTTTTTTAGTTCTGTTTCTCTCACATCATCAATAGCAATAAGATCGCTGTGTTTAATGCTGAACTTAATACAGTTATAAGTAGGATTTGAATAATGTATGTGTCTTTCTTTTGCTATCTCTTTGAGTAAAGTCGATTTACCTACACCGCTAACACCAGATACAACAACAACATCACATTTATCTAAAGCTTTTTCTATTTTTTCTTTTAAGTTATTCATATATCTCTCCTTTTGTTTTAATGAATAGATATTGAATAATCAATTAAAAGAATAAAATCAAATTTAATCGGAAAATAAATTAATAAACTATATTAAAGCGGTAGGTATACCGCTTATTTTATTAGTCTTGCTTTTCATTCTACTTTACCTGAATGGATTATATGAGTTTTTGTAAATCTTCTTTCGATATGTTATCAAAATCTTCTTTCTTGAACTCTGAGATCTCCAACGGAAGAAGCTTCCTTGTATCATTGAAGATATTTTCAAGTTTATATTTCATCCTTTTATCAATGCGCATTATCTTTAAAGCTTCTTCATAGTCCATTATGAACTCATGATAACGAACCTCTTCATTTACTATATAAAATCTACATGATGATTTGTTATACTGATCAACATCCATAACAACAAAGCTCAAATCATCACTGTCCTTTACCTCAATATCTCTTTGATGAAGATAATGGATCATGAAATCTCTTATTTGTTCTTGTTGACATATTATTTCTTTAGCATCTTTTATTTCAGCAATAACTGAAACAACCCGTTTAGTTCTTAGTGTAGTTCTTTTTATTTCATATTTACTCTCTTCAAGACTACGAACCGTATAAAAATACAACCAATATGACATATTAACCTCGCTTATTTTTATTAAACCAACTATTTCTTCATTAACTATTTTCTTTCTTTTTTCATATCAATCAATCCACCATAACACGTTGCCTCTTTCTTTTTCCGATAACGTTCTATACATGTTTTCCATTATGCAATAATAAGCGCACGAAAAAGACTCTCTTAATGTATCGTCATGACTATACTTAAAACTCATTTCACTGTTAAAACATAAGTTGATAGCATAGTTTAACGTTCTTTGGTTTATGTATTCTTCATCAATGTTATTATAAGTATTGGCTAATGTAAGTCCTTTCCTAAACTCTATCTCAAAGAATGGGATCTTTGTTATTTCAGGATATTCAGGATGTTTTGTATCTATCATTTTCGGATAAATCTTTTCTAAAACATTAAAACCTTCAACATTTTCAATAATAAAACTCATAATCTCATCTCTTACTATTTCATGATATTGCATTTTAAACCTCTCTTATTTTTGATTAAACCAACTGTTTTCTTCGTTCACTATTTTCATTCTCCTTTCAATCATTGCCATTTTTAAACACACATCAGCCATGACCAATACCCTTTGATAATGCTCTTCGTTATCACACTTACGCCTGTCTATGAGTAGCCTGTTAATCTTTGGCACTTCTGCTAAACACTTTGCGAAAAGTTCCGGTGAATGCTCATGGAATGGCGTTGATAACATGCTTTCTATCGTTATATAGTTATTTCCCAAGTTGTTATTGTGAAAATCTACTGGTCTGAACTTCTTTCTACCTTTACTCATAATTAAATCCTCATTTTGATGTTATTTTTTAAGCTGCTTTAAGAACCGGAACAGCCATTTTTTCTTTGAATACCATTAACAGCTCAACAATGTTTCTGTTTACGCCAACTCTTGCTTTTGTATGCGAATATTGGATGTTGATATGTTCGCTATCTGTTGTAGTAGGTAGTGAACTAAAGAAACCATCATTCAGGTTTTTATTACACAACATACCTACAGTTTTTTTCTCTTCTACTTTTTTCTGAACCCATGCGTAGCATTGCTTATGCTGTTCATCATTAAAATCTGTTGAATACATAATCGAGCAATCACGATAAGGCGGATCACAAAACAGGAACGTATTTTTATTAACCTTAACGTCTTCATAGCTTCCACATGTGATCACAGCTTTCTGTAATGCTGTTGACCAGTTTTTGATATTTTCATAATCAAAACCATTTTTATTCGTCTGGAATGACGTGAAAATTCGCCCGTTTTTCTGACTGTATAAGCCCCTGAACATATTGTTTAAGAGGAAGTAGAACATAGCTGTTCCTCTCACTGAATATTCAGCTCCTACTGGTAAGGAACGGTATTCTTCACGTAAGCGATAGTAGAAGTGTTTTTGACCGTCCAGCGTCTTATAGTGGTTGCGTTCTTCAATGGCCTTCAGCTCGTCAATGAAGCCAGAACAATCCCTTTTAATGGTGTTCAGGAGATTGATGATCTCCGGGTTAATGTCGTTCAGGTGGTAGCTTCTGATGTGTTCACGGTGCTGATTGAAAACTTCACAGAACATAGCGCCTGCGCCAAGGAAAGGCTCTGCGTAGTATCGAATACGCTTAAAATCCGGCATATAGGGGCGATACGCTTTGATGAGGCGACGTTTACCGCCAGCCCATGCGTAAAGGGGGGTAAGTGGTTTTGTGATATAGTCCTGATCGTTTGCTGCTGTTTTGGTCTGGTAATCAGGAACAGAGAGAATAGTTTTGTTATGGTAGACTTCATGAATAATATTACGTGCTTTAGCAATGAAAGCATCAATATCAAGATGAAGAATATTAGATTTGGATTTTTTAGATACAGTCATAAGGCAAGGCTCCAATAATAGTTAACTTGCGATTAGTTAATCGCTACAGGCACAAATATTTATATGTGCTTTTGGTTTGATGCCCGGTTTATCGAAGACCGGATTAAATAATGGAACCTTTCCGCATCAAGTTAACTATCAGAGCGTATGACTGCTTTGATGTGATTAATTGTCTTTATTTCGCTTATGACATTCAACACTTATTTTGAAGAAAAACCTTCCATCTAAAACCAATAACCCCATAAAAACAAAAAAACCAATTACTATCAATTGGTTATGTGGTTTAGCAAAAAGTGCTATTTATGATTTTACTACTTGCAATGTCAATATGATGTTGTTCAAGCTTTTCGGCGGTAGTTCGAAATATCAGCATTTTCATAGCGGATCATGAACATTAACAGCTCTGCGTTATTGCTGTTCAACACCAAATCATAAGCACTCATACCGTCTTTGTTCTTCTGATAGAGATCTGCCCCATCCAAGAGAAGAAGCTTAAACAGCTCTACGTTTCCTGTTTTGGCTGCTAACTGGATAGGGGTTAGCCCGGATGTGTCCAGCTCGTCGTTCAGGCGTAGGCCGGAACGGGCAACAGCATGATAGAAACCTGACGGCCACAATTTGGATGTGTTCTGTATGAGCTGGAGAAGCGCATACGCTTTCATGCTACCGTTCCGGCCTGACAGGTAGACCGCTAACAGATCCTGAGCGCTGTAATCGAGTAAACGTGTTATCAGGTATCTTTCATCATGGTTCTTCTCTAACAGCGGGAGAAGCATCTTTAATGAAGCGTCTTTCTGTTCCTGTTCTTCCGGCGTAGGAGCCGGGGAAGACAAAACAGCGTCAAATTGGGAGAGAAGCACAAACCCGGTGCTACGGATCTGGTTAAGTAATGCCTCAATCATGCTTACGTCTTCCTGCCCTTTTCACAGGAGCTGAAGGGGCTACCTCTTCCGGTTGTTCTTCTACTGCTTCTGGTTCAGGACGGTAGAACATCGAGCTTTTGAAGCTATACACGAACTGATCGCGTGTATGCCCGTTAACATCGTAAATGGTGGTATCAGCATTCCCCGCTATGAGAGCTTCATCTAACTGACGACTGTTATATTTAGGGCTGAAAGCGGTATAGAACAGCGGCGTTCTTCCGTATATGTCTATAGCGTTGGGATTTGCCCCTAATCCTAACAACAGCTTCACGGCCTCAACATCACCACAGCCAACAGCCTGATGTAGAGGTGTTAACTCGTTTTTGTCTCTTTCATGAATATCTTCACCGCAACTAATAAAATATTTAATAGCCTGTAGTTTTTCATTGCCTTTCAATTTCCATATAGCAAAATAAAGTTTTGTTTGTTGTCTATCCATAATATATCTCCATTATTATATAATAAGTCTTAATATTATATATAATTAAAAATATATTTCGTCAATATGGTTAAAAGTGTTTATTTAAATTTGACATTAAATAAAATTAATTATAACTTTAAATCAAGTAGAAAATTCTCCGTTTTTTACTATTAAACTCTAAGTAAGATATATATTGATGGTTCACATAATCCTTTGTTTTGTTGATAAGAAAAAAGCCCCGCAAGGGGCTTTATCTTTTTGGTGAGGTGGTGTTATTAAAAGGCAAGTGCTAAATGTGCGTTAACAGTTTCCATTTTCTTTTTTCTGTTAGCTAAGAAGTTTATAAAACTTACCTTCTGATTATGCGCTAACAAATCGTAATGGCGTTTACCATCATAACTTCTGATTAATGGATCACATCCAGCTTCAACCAGTAATCTGATTTTTTTCATATCCGTTGTATAGAACAATGCTGTTTCATGTTTGTTGTTAACATGATTTACCCTTGCGCCGTTCTCTATCAGGAAGCGGCATGTATCAACGTTGCTAACGCTGAACAAGGCTGTTTTCCCGTCTTCATTGGTAGCGTTCACATCAGCGCCACGGCTAAGAAGAAACTGAGCCACTTCAACAGATTCAGCACAGGATAAAGGCGTTAAACCTTCCGGCGATATGTAGTTAACATTTGCCCCTGCTAAAACAAGTTCTTTGATTTTTGTTATATTTGAACCGTATATCAATAATAATTCATTAATGCTATTCATAGACACCTCACCTTTTAGATCTACCTGATACTAATATACTATATTATATAATAATGTCTATTTATTATCAAAAATATTTCCGCTAAAAGTTGTAATTATTTTTAAATTACGGTATAATTTCGCCTCATTCATATTTTTCTCTTTTGCGAAAAAGAGAATATTTTTTAGAGATTTCCTTTTGGGAGATCTCTTTTTTTTGGCGAAAAAAAAGAGGGGTTTACCCTCTTTATTCTGGACAAGCTTTCTTTTTCATTTTTTGGAACTTAGATTTAAACTCTTCTGGTGTTTGTCGTCTAAAACTACGTCTTACATTATCTATATCAACAACCTGATTAAAAAGCTCTTTAGCATTGTTTGCTTCTAAAGTGCGCGGGCTTAAATCAGGAATAGAAACCTGAAACAGATTATTTCCAATTCCTTTTGGTATAACGTTTACTTCATACTGCTTATTACTTTCCTCTTCAATAAAGAAGAGGCTATTATTTATGACTTTATATGTATATGACATAATAACCTCCTTTTGGTTATGTTAATCAATTTTAGGTAAATCGAACATATGAGCATTAATGTTTTGTTCAACAAGGGAATCTATATCCTCACGATCAACGTTTGAATAAAACACTTCATCCTCAAACTCATTATTAACTTCATCTTCTTCTTCAGGGAATGGATAAAGCAATATCTTAATGGCGTAAGACGTTTTATTTTCTAACCAGTCTTTTTTCTGACCACTAAGTTTTTGTTTATCAATCAACTCACCGCGTTTTGTTTTTGGCAACAAATCAAGTTCTTTTGCTGCTCGCATAAGTTCATCAATTGCTATACCAGATTTCTTTAAGCTTGCTTCTGCTTCTGGTTTTAACCAGATGCATCCTTCAAAATCAGTTCTATGCTGCATAGGTCTTGATTGCTCAAGTCCAGCTATAGCACCTCTGTTAGACATGATAGCGTTGTTAGTAAGGCGTTCAGCCTGATCTAACTGTTGTTCTTCACTGTTTCTACCATAAGAGCCTGTGTAAGCAAAACCATCAATACGAATAGAACCGATGTTATCAGCAATCCATTCTTTAAATCTTTCAATAACAATTTTGTAGTTGTTATCAGCGTTAAAAGTGGTATTTGCTACTCTTCTTTTGAATACATCTACCGCTCTATGAGCTGATAAACCAGCTTCTTCACCGAAAATTTCTGAAACTAAATCAGCACCTAATTGAAGTGAAGCAATCATTTCAGCATCACGCATATCTTTACTATAATGATCGCCATACTCTTTTTTATAAAGCTCATTCCTTAAATCTTCGAACTTTTTAATAAGAGCAATTCGGTTGTTTTTTATATAATCAATAGCTATGCCGTAAATATGACCATAGTTTTCTTCAAGTAATCTTCTCCAGACGTTAACGATAGATAGATCGCCTTTAAAGCCTAAAATCTCTTCATCGCAAGTGTGAATAGTCCAGATACGATCTTTTATAGCCATAATACTTTCATGACCATCAAGGCGTTCAACGATTGGTTTATTAGACGCAACAACGGGGGAAAACGACCACTTTTTAATTTTTCTGGCTTTTTTATTGTCGTTAGCTTCTGCTAAAACACGCTGAGTACCATTACAAATCATAAAAATCATTTCAGTGGCAACATTTGCTCCTTTATTATTTACGATTTTATCAAACTCATCCAAAAGTACACTACCGCTGTTTAAAAGCGGGAATAAACGCTCCATACCTGCAATAGACGCTGTAGCGTCAAAATAAAGGATATTATGACCTTTGATCGGTATACCTTCATAGGACGATTGGGCAATTAATCTTACTGACTTCCCATCTCCCGGATCACCTGTTAACTCAATGATAAGGTTTACCGAAGGAGAAAAGATATTACCGAATGTATAACCTACCAGTTGATGAGCAGCGATTAAAGCTAACTGTTCATCTTGTGCGTACCACTGGCCTAAAATATCAATCTGAATCTCTGCTTTACCTGCCTTGAATGTCATACATTCTTCATCACCGACATAGCGAGGGTGACCGGGTTTAATGTGTTCACCATTAACCCAGCCGCAGTTATCAGAGCCGGAAGTGATTTTTATACATGGTTCGTATTCAACACCCGCAGGAGAAACAACCGTTCTACGCCCATCAGCCAGCACCTTCAACATGATGTCAGCAACCTTTGACATTTTGTTAGCCGGGGGTAAAGGCCAGCGTTTAGCTAACAAAGACTGTTTACTGATTTGAGATAGTTCAGACTGAGGGATTTTGACAAATCTTTCCTGACCATTTAGATCTAAGAAACGAACTTTAGTATAAGTTTTTGTGTCTTTAGATGAAACCTGATTTTCTTCATCAAATACTGATTCCTGAATATCAGAATCCAGCATATCAACGCTTTCAATTGGCATCAACGGGAACGGGTGTATCTGAACCCATTTAACATCTTCAACGCCATTTTTATAAGTCTTTACAGTGCGAATAAAAATACCTTCCGCACCTATTGAATATTCATCTGTTTCACGCCACGGGTTATCCTGAGCTTGTAAAGCTCGCTTAAAATCTTTCGGCGTTAACTGTAAAACATTATCTTTTTCATTCATATTAAAAACTCTCCGTTCTTTTTATATTGTGCCTTTGTTATATTTTTTATAATAACTAACACTTATTATATATTTTATTTTTTTAAATAAATCAATACTAAAACCAAGTTATTATATAATTTTTTCTTTAGGTTGACAACCTCAACCCTTTTTCTGATTTATTTAACCAGTCAGTTAGAAAAGAATTAATACTTTCTTTCATGATCCCGGTTTCTTCATCCCTTTCACGCTTAATTCTTTTTAAAGCCAAAAGCGTAGATTTTTGTTGCTCAACTTTTTCATGTTCTAACATGGAAGGAAAAATACTAAAGCCTCTTAAAATGCCTTGATATATTATTTCTTCCACATACTCTTGATTATCGCTTTCAACTTTACAGACACCAAAACCTGCTATCTCATAATCAAAATGAGCGTAAAGCGTGCTTACAGCAAGCTCTACATCAGAAGAGTAGATAACATAACAATCTTTAGACTCTTCAATTACCACATGCGGAAATTGATACTGTTTTATTAGCTTAATGTTAGGTTGGAAGAAATCACGCGCACAACGCCACAGAATAGCTTTATTCAGGCTTCCGCTACCCATCAACACATCATCAGGAACAGCGTCAACAGAAACGGCCTGAGCCTCTTCTGTGGAAGGGGATTGCTCCCCTTCTCCTTCTTCCAATGCCGCTTGATGTTTTACTTCTGCCAGAGCATTTTCAGTAATCAGTCTTTCACGCTCTTTTTTCTGTTTTTCAAGCTCTTCTCTAAGAGAGGATAAATCTAAACTATTATTCATATTCATAACTACCCTCTTTTTTTAATCGTGTATCATAGAGCTGATAACCATAATAGACACATAAAGAATCATATATTCTACTAAGAGCAAGCTCTATTTTATCTTTGCTGTATTCTCTTTTAGTTTTTGTTTTATCTAAATACATTTCAAGTATACTTAAAGAATTACCGCTAACGTCTCTTAAATAGCTTCTTTGATCATCAGTTATTGTTTTATAAACTTTATAATGAAACTCAAAATCACCTTTTTCATAAGAGCGTAATGAACCAAAAAGAGTATCATATCTCTGTTCTATTTCAGAAAAGATAAGTTTCATTCCAAGATTAAAAAGCAAAGTATCTGAAACAAGATTTCTATAGTAATTTATCTCTTTAAAGTTAGTTTCAACACCAATATTTGTTATCGTTAAAGCTAAGTCATTATCATTTTGAAGTATTCTTTTTTTACCCGTAAGTTGTTGTTCCTGAAAAATTGAAGAAGCTTTTTCCATGATTTTGACAAGGCTGTCTTGTCTTTTAATGACAGCCTGTACCATTTCATCTGTTCTGATAGCAGAAATCAACGTATCATAAGCTTTCCTCATGTTGTTAAAATATAGTTCCATACCTTTCTCCTTTGTTAATTATTTATTTTTTGGTCTATTTTCATTCCCGTTATTAAAATCCTCGATTTGCTTTTTAAGCTTACGATTCTCTTCAACAAGATCAGTGTTTTCTTGTAAGAACGTGCGCATTTTTTGGCTATAAGTGTTTGCTAACTCGAAGTTTTCAGCGGATTCAGTTCTAAGACCTTTAATTACTTCTTTATACTCGTTTTCTTTCACACCAAAGATTTTGTTAAGTTCTTCTCTAAGCTCATTCAATGCTTGATTTTTTTCAGATGTAAATCCAGCTTCAAGCGTGGTTTTCTGAGCTTCAAGCGCTTTTTCATTATCCACTTTAAACTGAGCCGTTAACTCTTCACGTAGTTTAGCTAAAGCTTCCTGTTTTTCAGTTTCAAACGCTTCACTAAGTTCTTTTCTCAACTCTGCTAAAGCAGCTTCTTTATCAGCAGCATGAGTAATATCTTTTTGCTCAAGTAGACCATTAAGAGATTCAACCTGACCTTTTAAATTATTAATCTCTCGCGTAGTATTAGCATCAAGAGTTTCCAATTCTTCTTCAAGTTTAGTGTTTTTCTCTTCAAGAGCAGAAACTTTTTCAGTAAGAGTGGTATTCTCTTTTTCTAACGCTATATTTTCGTCCTCAAGCGTTTTAACCTCTTTCGCTAACTCTTCTTTTTCCTTTTCAAGTTCAGTGTTTTTAAAATACAATTCATTATTTTTATCAACAAACTCTTCTTTTTCAGTCCTTTCTTTTTCAAGCTCTTCCTTGAGTTCATTTATTTCTTCATCTTTTAATGAAGTTTGTTCAGTAAGCTCGATCACTTTAGAAGATAACTTATCTTTCTCTACTTTAAGAGTAAGGTTTTCCACTTCTGCAGCTTGTGCTAATTTCATAATTTCAATATCTTTATGCATACGTTCGAGTTCAGTAGTTAACTCGATTGCACGTTTACTTTTTTCTCTGATATTAATATTATATTTATTAATAATAGAAGCATTTTTCTGATCAGGGTCAATATTGAGTTTTGCGAGTTCAGCAAATTCTTCTTTATAATCATTAATAGATTGTGGTAAATCAGTATGAACCTTTCTTACCGCTTCTGCCTGTTCTTCGTCCTTAAACTTCTGGACACGACTAACAAAAGAGTGAACCGGATAATCACCATAACCCGCTTTTTCTAATTCACGGTTTACGTGTTTTAAAACTATTTCACGGTAAGTATCAGACTTGAGATCTGTTCTGCTGTTCATCCATTTAGCAAACGGGAACACGCCGCCATGCTCAGGAACGAAAGCCCTTTCGTCATTTGGGAAGTAAGTTATCTGGTCTTCTCTACCAAGCTTTTTAAGCTCTTCACGTTTAGCATCATCACAAAGCACATATTTAGCGTCTGAAACGTCATACACGAACTCATAGAGCTGACCGTGAACAGAAGCATCCTGTGCTACGTGGATGTTGTTTGCGATTACTGGACGTTTACCACGGAAACCGCGAACTGTGTTATCTCCGTTGCTCTGAGTGGATTCTATAACATAGTTTGGGTTAGCATGGGCTTTAACAATGGTTCTCCAGTAGTCAACACGGATCTCGTCTGGAACACCGGATAAATCATAGATAACCTGATAAGCTTCAGTATCATTAGTTCTTGCCGTAGCTTTTCTTTCTCTTAACGCATTAGTGAAAATAAAAGGTTTTGGCTCAACAGGAGGATTAACAACAGCTTTTGGCATTGGGTTTTTAGAAGGGTCATTTTCATACGCTTCTTTCAACTTGAGATAGTTTTTATATTTTAATTCGTCATTAATATATTTATCAATGATTGCTTTACCATCTCTTTCTGATAACTTCATTCTTTTAACTTTTTCAGCAGAAAAAAGAATTTCCTTATCTACAACATCACCTAAATCTTTAGGTTCTGATTTTATTAAAACACCTTCTTCGTCATATTCAGCTTCTACTTCTGGAATGGCTATTTCTTGCATTAACTCTTTTAGAGTTCTTGCCTCAATAGTTTGACCTGTCAAAGCATCTTCATAAACAGCATTACCTTCACCCAATTCTTCAGCAGAAGGTTTAAATCCATAAAGGCCACCTGAAACCTTTACATCATTTCTTGAATATTCAACTATTACTTTTGCGTTTGGCATTATAATCTCCTTTGTTATATTGTTTGCTTTATCCTTACTTTTACTTGTATTTATAGTAAGTATTATAAAAGTAAACAATTAACTACAATTAATAAACCCCTAAGTCAACCGTTCATCCTGTTTATATCTTCCGTTCATCGCTTTCTTTTGGAAGTGCTAATATTTGTTTGTTTTCTTTAATGAGTTCATCAGTCAAATAATCGGCACAAATTAAAAGAAGAGTTGGGATAGGAATATCAAAAGAAACTTCTTTTAGTTTCTCTTCCAGCGCCGCAGGAATACGGACATTAATCAAACGTGCATCATCATGCTTAGTGACTTTTACCGTAGAACGGACATAGGGCGTAGTCCCGGCCTGAATATCACCTAAGCTTTCTACCTTGTAGTTCCAGTAGGTGCCATTATCTTTAGCAAAAGAGGTTTCCAGCGAGACATTCTGAAAATCATCAAAGTTATCGAGCCACGCCGCACCCTTTTTAGCGTTTTTTTCTGTTTTGTCTTTCTTAGTATCTGTCATAGCATTTTCTCTCAGAATTCACGTAGAACATCATACAATACAATAGTATATACTATCATATAGTAGCATCATTTTTTTTTGGCTTCAGCCTGTTCTTTGATTTTCAGTTTGATGATTTCAATCAAGTGAGCAAACTCGTTCCGGGCATCAGTGATGTTTGGTAATGCGGCCTTCTCATCAAAGATAGTGATCCCGTTGCCATACGCACGAGGATAAGCAACACGCTTACGGATGTATGGCTGTTCATAGCCTAACTTCTCTGAATACCCTTCCAGTTTCTTCAACAGCTCCATCTGTTCTCGGTTCTGGACTTCCACACGGTTCGGAACAAGGATAAAAGGCTTGTTCATCTCTTTCAGCTCATCAATGCTTTTCAACGTTGCTGAATAGCTGGAAGCATCGAGGATAGTTGGTACCAACACTAACGGCGCTAACTGACCGCCGCTATCCACTCCGGGCGCATGGTCAAAGATCATGAAGTCGGTTGCTACCTTTGGTTTCCGGGTTACTTCAAACGGCAGAGGTTTACCGTTTTTCTCCGCAAAAGCCGCACAGGTGATAGCTCCCCCTTGAGGGTCAAAGTCTACTAACGTTGTTGACTGGCCTTTAGAAGCAAAATAGCCACAAAGGTTAAGGCTAATGGTTGTTTTGCCTACACCACCTTTCCTGCACCACACACTCATAGCAAACATAATCGTTCTACCTCATCCGTTTAATCAGTTATCCGACACTTATCATCGGGGCTACGTTGACCATTATAGTATATAGTAGTATATGATAGTATAGTATTTATTTTTACTATAAAATCACAATTAAAAACAAGGAGTTATATATGAATGAACAATTTTTAGATAAGTTTGATAGAGCTTTCATTGCTGATCCAACAGAAGCATTAAAGGCCGTTGACGACATGGCCACATCTCTAATGTCAGAGATAGAACAGAAGAGGAAAGCCGGTGTTAAAGAGTTAGATCCCGTTATGGTAAAGCTACAAGAAGACCATGCTTATCTCTCCGGGCTACATGAAGAAAAGAGCGAAGAACTTGCATTACATCAGCGCCTACACAAGCAAGCTGGCATCGAGATAGACAATCCCTTTAATGCTAATCCAGCGCCTGCAGGTGATGCTCCAAAGGGTAGAAGACCATCATTCAATACCACTGTAGTAAAGGCCGTTGTATCTCAACAGCCTGTAGTTGAAGATCTGGATGATGAAGAGCTAAAGGGTGAACAGAACTTAATGACGAACGACGACATAGCAAAGTTGGCTAAGGCAGTAAGTGATAAGCAGGCTCCTGCAGCTCCAGTAGAACCGGAAGGAATGGACATATCCCAATTCAAGCCAGAACCTAAGCCACTGGATTTATCAGGGCTTGATACGTTCACCATGCGTAAAGCAGAAGAGGCAAAACAGGAAGCTAAACCAACGGCGGTTAAGCTGGACACTGACGAACTGGATCGCTTTAGTAATCGCTATGCGGGGAATAGTTTTATTGAAAAAGTGACAAAAAAACTACAGGAGACATTTTCAGCATCTTCTCATGCTCCTGTTAACTTTGTACCAGAACATGAAATAAAAACCATGTTTGGGAATTCACTTTCAAAAATAGTTAATAACACCAATAGCAGAAGTATTCATTTTGTTGATAAATCTGTTCTTAAAGAAGATGCGCAGGGATTATCAATTGCCACAAAGGATAGAACCTTAGCCGCAAGAAGATTAACTCTAATGGCTAAAGCTAAAGGATGGAGCAGCATTAGTTTTGATGGTAATCAGCTTTTCCTTGAAGAAGCATATGAAGAAGCAACAAGAGCGGGTTTGGTAGTAAAGCCATCATCAGAAGAACAAGCCAGATTTTTCAAAGAAGTTCATGAAGCGAAAAAGTTAGATAGTTTTATGCCTTTTGGCGGCATGAAGGAAAGCAAAAAAAAGGATATAGATAAAGACATTGAAAACCCCGGACATAACCATGAACAAGCCCCTGTTCCTGTTCAAGCCCCTGTCTACAACGCAAGAATACCAACAAGAATGAAATAAAATAAAAAACCCTCATTAAGAGGGTTTCTTTTTATGCGAGGATTTTATTTTTACATGAAGATTTTAATCAGAACGTTGACGAAAGAAAGAATAGTGATACCCAACGTTAAGAATACAACCATGCTCACTGGAAAACCTACAATCAACTTAAAAGCATAGTTGTTTACAGGCATCATATGAAACACTGGAAAGCTTTTATAAGCGTTAGTGTTCATCATTTTACCAAGCGGATAAAACACCACGAAACCTAAAACAACCGTAGTTAACGCCGAAAGGACTAACAACGGAATACCGTAGAACACTGTTGATAAGTTCAGTAATGAATCAATATATAAGTTTAGCATTTTCATCTCCTCGCATTTGATGATTTAAATATTAGCGTACTGTTTTATGGATATCAAATTATTTTTTATTTTTCGGATAAAACATAACTGGAACATTTCTACTTTTGTTGTTTTTATCTTTGACACAAGAAGTAAATTCATAAAAAGGGTTAGGTATAATGTCTTCAACGGATTTGAAGACATTAAGTTTATTCTCAAAGGTTCTTGCTTTAAGGCAATAAGCATTTACGATAAGATTAAAATACCCGGCAAAACCGACAAGCGCAGCGGTAAAAGGAACCATCCTTAATGGGATTGTTAAATCAGCTCTTGTCATAAAACTAAAACCAAAGAACAGAGCGACACACGTTAGCATCAATGTTAATAAAGCTATTGAGGCGCATTTTCTGTAGTTTGTTTGTAAAATTCCTTCATTAGAGTTTTTAATAACATACCATTCTTCAAAGGTACGTTTATTACTCGGATCACCATGAGCATATTGAACAGCATTAACAATGTTTTTACCCACTTTATAAGGTAAAACAAAAGGCGCTGTAAATAATCTCGCAGTTCCTATAAATGGAGCAGCAGCAATTCTACCAAGTGTTAACTTCTTTTTCTCTTTGTTTTTATTTTCAATAAACATAATAATTCTCCTTTGTAATGTGTATATTATTTTATATACAAATATTAATAATGCTTGTCAATAAAAAAGCCTCTAAAAAGAGGCTTTTATTTTAATTTATTTTTTATTTATTAAAATCCTGTAAATCTACACTGGTATCTTTAGGTTTATTATTTGATGATTCTGATTTTTCTTCACTTTCACCTGAACCTTCACCATTATCTCCATTAGTAGCAGTATTATTAGGCTGTGGTTGTAATCTATCACCTAAAGTTTGACCAAAGCTTTTAGCTGAGTTGATCAAACCACTTTGACCAGCAGTTGCCATTTGCATACTTGCCCCAACAGCAGCCTGTGCTTTTAACATACCTGATTCAGCATGAGTAGATAACATACCAAGAACAGTTGAAGAAGCCCCGCCTATCCATTTAAACATAGTGTCTGGTAGTAAATGCATTAACTTACAACATGCTAATGTAGCTGAAAGCGTTAATACACAATATATAACAATCATGGTTATACCCTTTTGAATACCTAAGAATCCTCCTTCTACATCACTCGCAGCAGCAAAGAACGTACTGTTTATATATTCAAAACTGATATTCATCGCTACAAATGAAGCCGCATAGCCAGCCACGTTTAAGGCAGGTCTAAGCAATAAGGATAAAAGCAACATATAACCTTGTCCTTGTTTACCGACTACACCATCCTGATCAGGTGTTATTGAAGCGACTACAAGAAGTGGAGCACCGCATAAAGCTTCAAGAACAAGAACGATATAACCTATAACACAACCGAAACCAATGATATAAGGCATCATAGGCATAACATGAGCTAACATGTTTCCTACAACCAAAAGAGGAACGAAGAAAGATGTAAATGTTCCTGAAAGAAGACCAATAACCGCTTGTATACCGCCACCAATGATAGGAAGGCTACCTAACATAGAACCTACAGTTAAAGCCACTAACATAGCATCTACGCCATATATAACATGCTCACCGATATTTGCCGAAACGGTTAAAGGCATCAAGCTTGCTGTATCAGCTTTTTGAGTTCCGAATACGCCTAAATTGCCTCCGATAATCCCTATAGCTTTTTGATATAACCCATCATTATCACCTTCATCAGAAAGGTTAGAATTGAGTTTATTAGTAGCATTCAATAACGTTCTTACTTTATCAAGTCTACTGTAAACCTCACCCCATGTATTGTATTTAAAATCTTCTTCTTTTAATGTTGCTGAGGAAATGGGAAAGTTATTTAAAGCAGCATTAGCTGAAGACGCAGCCGTTGTTATTCTCATATAAAATGCATAGCTATAAGTCCATCCAGCTTCTGTTAACTTATCAACCTGTGATTGATTAACAGCATCTTTCATAGCAGCTTCAGCAGCAGTTTGAACAATTTGAGCATAAGCATTAGTCATAAGATCAATGTGTTTGTTTAGTGTTTCAACATCAATAGTCTTAGACCTGTCTTTCAAGTTAGCTTCAGCATATGCCATAGCACCAGATACTAAAGCAGCATTAGCAGCTATCTGAGCTTTTTGAACATTCATCGCTATCCCGTTCGTGTTTATTAATAATGAACCCGGATCTGGCATTTTATCTTCATTAAGAAGCTTCATTTTTGTACTTCCGCATTTATCTGCTTTATAACCTGAAAATGCGTTTCCATCTGGATATCCGAAGGTATAACCAATCATTTTATTGGAACCTGAATCAGATTTAAAATTAGCGGCATCCATAAATCCATATAACTTCACACCAGATTTTTGTAATGCCTTAGTTGCTACATCATTATTTATTTTCACACAAGCAGCAGAATACAAGGTATTAACTACGAGTTGGCGAATAGCTGTTTTATTCGTCACGGATATATAAGTGCTGTCAGTTATTAAAGAAGGGGCTATTTTCTTCCATCCTGCATCCCCCCATTCTGTACCTTGAACAGCTAATGCCATAACTATAAGCTGAATAACAGCCCATCCATTACTAACTGGCAATAGCAAGCTAACAGCTAACGGAGCACGTATCGGAACCCATAATGATGACCATTTTTTACCTAACATCTCACCTTCATGTGCGGTTGTCACTGTTCCAACAATCAAAATGTAGGCAGCAATAATAGCAGCTACCATTAAACATATTGGCCCATAAAAATCTAAAAAAGCTCCGATTATTCCTACAGTTGATGGATTAAAATATTTATCAAAAGCATTTAGCACAAAGTTTTTATCTCCAGTCAAACTATAATAGTTTGCCGCTTGTGCTTGTGCCGAATACAGCACAGTAAATAAAATGCTAAAAACAAGCATCTTTATTTTTTTCATAAAAATCTCCTTTGTTATATTGTTTAAATTCCATTCCTTATAATTATTGTTGAAATGTTATTAATTAAATACAGTAATTAAAATATTAGTCAATATGTATATTAAATAATTGACATATTAAATTTAATAACTTAAATAATAATAACATCAATCAAAAAAAGGAGATATTTATGAATAGTATTACAATAGAAGAAAAAGATTTAAATTCTGGAGTGTTTGTTATTAATCAAGCTAAGTTTAAAAACAAAACAGCATACACTTGCATTAGAATGACAGACGATATTAAAAGCTTACTGAAACAGAAATGTTCTGGCGCTTTAGATATTGCAATTATTGGATTATTAAATCATGGTTTAAACAAACTAAAAGAGCAAAACAAAGCAATAGAAATAAAAAACATTAATGGAAATATACATTTTATTGAACATGATAAAACAAATGGTAATTCTTTTATAAATGTCAAAGCAAAGATACAAAGGGAAAGCAGCAAATCATTTAGTATTAGAATGGATAAAGATTTAAAAGAAAGATTAAAGGAAGCTTCAGGCAATATCTCTTATAGTGTTGGTATATTGGGTGTTATTAAATATTCATTATTCATGCTTGAGAAAAACAACAAAGCGTTAATAATTAAAAACACTGATGCTAATATTGACAATTCTTATTTTATATAATAAGTATAATTATAATATATAGGAGGGTATTATGGAGTTAGCATTTAAATGTATAAGAAGAAGATTAGATCAAGATAACACTGTCAAAACACTTATTAAGTTAACACAAAATCAGTTGGATTTTATAGATAATCATATATCTAAAAACTCAAGATCTCTTGCTGTTTCTCAGTTGAGTAAATGGGCAATAGAAAAACTTGTTAGTGAAAGTAAGGTTTTAAATATCTCATTCTTAGAAGATGGTTATCATTTTACAGAAAACGATACCGATGTAGGTAGCCTACATATTGTATCGCTTGATAAAAGTTTTAACCCAGAAAGTAAATATGTATCAATAGTAGCGAGTAAAGAAGTAATAGATATATTAAAAGAAAAAACAGGAAGCATTGCTTTAAGTAAAGCTCTACCAGCATTAACCATTTATGCTTTGAATGAGCTTATAGCGAAAAAGGAAATGTATGTTTATGACAGCGTAAATAACATCAATCAAATAATTAAACAAAGGAGTTAATCATGAGTATATTAGAGTTTTTATCAACAGCTATAGTTTTCGGTATTGTTGCTTTATTTATAACATTCGTAGTAAAAAACATAAGGAAAAGCATTAAGTTTAAATTATATTTCAAATCTTTAATAAAGGTTGGTATTACATTGATAGCACTAATGTTCGTTTCCGGTGTAATATCCAAAGACATTAACATATTTATTAGTTTGATGTTTGTTTATTATTTAAAGGTTTTATATTTCTCAATATTGCTTTCCTTTGTTTATTTTGTTGGAAGAAATATATTTACGAGTATAAGAACAAATAAAAAGAATATGAAACCAAATGCAATATAAGGGGGGTTCATGAGAAAAGGATTTAAAAAAGGTTTTAGTCTTATAGAGCTGTTGTTAGTTCTTGCCGTTGCTACAGGCGTAGTAGCGGCTACGTTCTACGGGTATAGCAAGGTTCAGGCGCATAACAGGGTAAACAGAGCTACGCATGATCTGGCGAGTATCAGTAAAGCGATGAATGCCATCCTGACGACAAGACCAACGATAGCTGAGGCTAACACCATGCTTACCAGCTCAAAGGCTCTACCGTCTTCTATGACCGATAGAACAGGCTCGTTCGTTAACGCTTACGGGGGAAAGCTCACCATAACCGCTCACAGTGGCTCAGATGACTTCTATGATGTTTCCTACTACAACGTACCTTCTGATGCTTGTATAGAGCTTGTAAGCGCCAGCAAAGCGATTTACCGCACTATAACCAACACTTCCTATAGCCCGAAGATAACAGCCGCTTCCAGCGTGAACGATATAGCTTCATTTTGCTCCGGGTTTACCTCTTCCAGCTCAGTGATGGTCTTTACTGACGCAGCCTGACATAGCCCCGGTTGGGGCTTGTTCTAAAATCACACAGAAAAGTAATTAACTAATTGATAAATCTAGTTTTAATTGATACGGTCACGCCGTTATGGTGCATTTCTGACCACCTTTAAAACATAAGAGGGTTTTAGAATGAAAAAGCTTCTGGCGGTATGCGTGATCGGGCTGGCCTCCTTCCTTGCTGGCTGTGGTGATGATGGGATTTATGGTAGCTACGTGAACAAACAGTATGGGGTAAGGCTCGACGTTCAGAAGGATGTTATCAAGTTTCGAGATGGCGTTTTCAACGTTAAAGAATGGGATGAAAGCAAAAAGCCTGTATACATTGCTAGAACTGAAAACAAAAATTTGGGTTCATGGACGTTCAAAATAGAAAAGGTAAAACAGGGCGTAGTTTATCAGGGCGCAGTGTTTGAAAAAGATTAATAAAAGACAGTTAAAGATAAGAAGCCTCCATTATGGGGGCTTTTTTATTGGTTGAAGTATTCCCTTCATCCATCTTTTTAAAAATAATCGTTCTTTTAATTTGCTTTTAATCGGAAAAGGAAATACTGAATATCCATCAAACAAAAAAAGGAGATAGAACATGAAAAAATACATACAAACTGAAAGCTACATTGATCAACTTCAAACCCTCATTATCTTGAAAAACTTCATGAATGAAAGATATGAAGAAGAAGACTGTGAGATCCTTTATACCACTGATAATGGTTATCCGTCCGTTGTGTTTTGTGGTGGTATTTATGAAGTAAGCATTATCCCTGTTGATTTAAACATAGGGCTTGAAGGAGAGGTTATGTTTATAGCTTCTGTAGGTTATGAACTGGTTAGGTTCCCAAGCTTAATAGACGCTGTTGAAAGTTTTTATTCATGTATTGATGAAGCAATAAAACAAGCAGCTTAAATAAAATAAATTTGAAAAAGCTAATTTTACAGGATAATAATTATTACGAACATAACAACAAGGAGAAAAAAATGAAAAAGAAAACCATGATTGAAGAAATGAGAGAAAGAGCAAATAAACTTTCAAATGGTGAAGCCCTCATTTTATTAGACCATATTTTAAAAAGAGAAGGGCAAGAGGCAATGATTAGTATCTTCATGAATGAAATGCCTCAAATCAAAAGCAGGATAAGTTATGGCGGTTTCAATCTTGAAGGTTGTAGAAATATCAACACTCAGTTAGCTAATGAGCTGATAGCTTATATAGAGCGTGAAAAACTCATGGTAATACTGGAATCTAATCTAAAAGAAAGTGCCATAAAGAAACGTTTATAAAGAAAGCCCGAAAGGGCTTTTCTTATAATTTGACAATAACAAATTAAAGCGTTATAAAATATAAGTAAGTTGGGTGTTCATGGGTGTTCTCCATCTTATAGGATGTTTAATTTGATAAGTTATATATTATGACTCGCAATCTACAATATATAATATATAACAACGATTAGAACATGGGGTTTAAGCCCCATGTTTTTTTTGTGCCTACCTATCCCGCCTGTCTGATAACTAATTTATATCATCCGATTAAATTGAAATTTAGTTTATTTGTGATAGTTATTTAAATAACACAAACAAATAAAGGAGAAGTGTTATGAAAATAAAACCAGTAAACCTCAACAAAACATTAAAGTTATTGGAAGGAACAGAAGCAGAAAAGCCATTCATTGAAGATATGTTGTTATACATGGATCAGGCTAAAGAGTATGAAGAAAAGAAAGTATTACAAAGCAACTTATATGAAGAACTTAATAATAGCTTAGTATATCGTTATAAAACTATTGTTAACAATGCGCCAAGAGAAGATTTATCCATAATTGCCATTTCAGGTGAAGAAACCATTGGTTCTAATGTTGATGTTTTTCTTGAGAATACAGCAGTTAGATTTAAAGTCAGGGATAAGCTTAACGAAAGCGGCTATTCAGTAGCTGTAAAGGTTAAAGACGGTAAAACAGTTTTAGACGTTGATATGAAGCAAGCGGGCTTTACAGCACTTAAAACGCTCTCTAACGAGCTGGAAGAGCTTAAACCGTGGGTAAATGACTACATGGCAACACTCAAAGAGCAAGTGAGTGAAAACGTTCAGGCTCAGGCTTTACCTGATACGATAGAACCCTATAAAACATCATGGGTAGAGCTTCCAGAAGAAAGACGTATTCTTGTTAAAGTTCATCCTGAAAACATGGCAACATTTAAATCAAAGTTTTCTTCCCCCAAATGGGAAAAGGATTTAAAAGCGTGGCGCATATCTAATCTTCAAAGCAATAAAGATAAATTGAATGATTTTAGAGATCTTCTTGAACTAAGAAGAAGACAAGAACATGAAAGCCCAAAAGAAGTTTTATCTAAAGTCGATACGGTTATAGATGGTAAACCACATTATTATGAGTTATCACACAAAGTAGAACATGAAAGTTTAACAAGTAAGTTCGATACATTAACACT
>NZ_JBMKIG010000017.1:0-74801 GCF_049238005.1 Enterobacter cloacae complex sp. IR5459 | reverse complement strand
AGTATTCGGTGGAGCGGTAGTTCAGTCGGTTAGAATACCTGCCTGTCACGCAGGGGGTCGCGGGTTCGAGTCCCGTCCGTTCCGCCACTTATTAAGACATTAAGCCTGCCCTTTCGGCAGGCTTAATGGCAAAAACTTTAGGGGCGTAGCTCAGTTGGTAGAGCACCGGTCTCCAAAACCGGGTGTCGCGAGTTCGAGTCTCTCCGCCCCTGCCATATAGAATCCTTTGCTTCGGCAAAGGATTTTTTTTTTGCCTGCAAAACAGCTCAACACCTTCCTGAAGAATAAGCAGCCTGCGTTTCCGCAGGCTTTTGCGTTAATCCAGTATGCTGGTTTTTAACAGATCTTTTATCTGCGACTGCTTATCGCTGTTTTGCAGCCAAATGGCATACAGCGGCCTGGAGAGAGTTGTCGAATCGGTGACAACATGGAGTGCAGGTTTATTATCCGCCCAGCGAACAGGTAACCATGTACAGCCTTTCAATGCGGGAAGATGCTGGCATGCGATCTCCGCAGAGCTTGTCGTGAGTTGCGGGATATCATCGCTGGCAATTAACCCCGTCTCGTGCTGCTGAAAATCAGGCCCCCATTCCAGGCGTAAATAATTCAGGTCGGCCTTCATCATTGCAGGCTCGGATGCATAGAGCGCCAGGCTAAACTGTCCAACAATCTGGCTGCTAAATTCGTCCATCTTGGGCGCTTCTGTGGTGATCAGCAGATCAAGCTGCCGCTCGTGGAGTTGCTTAACCAGCGACTGGCGTTGCGCAATCCTCGCCTCAAATTGCAGATGGTTGTGTGTGCGATATAGCCGCATAAGCCACTGGCTGAGCATGCATTCCCATAGTGAAGCGCTGGCACCGATCGAGAATTCATTATGCCGGGAGGTGTGCGCAACCTCCTTCCGCGCTGCCTGCCAGGTATTCATCAGGGTTTCTGCATAAGGCAATAGCTTTTCACCGGCCGGGGTTAAACGAATATTGTTGCGATGGCGGGTAAAAAGGTTCACACCCAGTTGATTTTCCAGCTGTCGAATACGAAAACTGACTGCTGACTGCGTCAGGTAGAGGGCTTCAGCTGCTCGCCCAAAGTGTCGCGTTCTGCTCACTTCGAGGAAAGTTTTTAGCAATTCCGTATCCACATCTTTCTCCGCAAAATTATTTGTCGTTATGATTTAAATGTTTTGTTTTACACTCTGTCAAGCGTAACTAATACTCCGCGCCATAAATAGCTCGGCCAAAGAATTAGGAGCGTGTAGGATGGCGGAAAGCTTTACGACGACTAATCGTTTTTTCGACAATAAACATTATCCGCGCGGGTTCTCTCGTCACGGCGATTTCACTATCAAAGAAGCTCAACTTCTTGAGCGCCATGGTTATGCCTTTAACGAGCTGGATCTGGGTAAACGTGAACCGGCAACCGAAGATGAAAAACAGTTTGTCTCTGTTTGCCGTGGTGAGCGTGAGCCGCAATCTGATGCAGAACGTGTATGGATCAAGTATATGGCTCGCATTAAGCGTCCTAAGCGTTTCCATACGCTGTCTGGCGGCAAGCCGCAGATGGAAGGTGCAGAAGACTACACCGAGTCTGACGATTAAGAAGAGAAGGGGCTACGGCCCCTTTTTTTTACGCCAGCATTTTTTGCAGATGCAACAGCAGCCGATCGATCGCACGGTAACTTAATGCCTCCTGCAAATGCCGCCTCTCTATTCCGGGGCAGCCCTCCACGTCGGCGACCGTGCGCGCAACTTTCAACAAACGCTGCCACGCGCGAATGGATAGCCCAAACCGCGTCAGTGTCTCTTCCAGCCAGCCCGCATCTTCAGCGTTGAGAGAACAAAACTGTCGGATCCCGCTGTTATCCAGCCGGGCATTCAGCCTGTTCTGACGAACATACTGCCGCGCCTGCGCCGCAATAACCCGTTCACGCACAGTTGCTGAGCTTTCGCCCTTAATACCGGTTTGCCTCAGCAGACCGGGCGGGGGCAGGGGGATCTCGAGAGATAAATCAAAACGGTCGAGGAAGGGGCCGGACAGCTTACTCAGATAGCGCAGTGTCTGCTCCGGCGTACAGCGGTTATGATTGCCCTGATAATGACCCGTAGGGCTAGGGTTCATCGCGGCGACCAGCTGAAACTGCGCAGGGTAGCTTAATTTGGCCCGTGTACGAGACAAATGGATTTCGCCGGATTCAATCGGCTCCCGCAATGCATCCAGCACGCGGCGTTCAAACTCTGGCAATTCATCCAGAAACAGAATGCCGTTGTGCGCCAGTGAGATTTCACCCGGCCCGGGGATCGAACCCCCGCCCACCATCGCGGTAAGAGACGCACTGTGGTGTGGAGAGCGGAAGGGACGGCGGCGCCACTGTTTATGCAGCGACGTAGAACTGACCAGGCTAAATATCGCGGCGCTTTCCAGCGCTTCGTGATTATTGAGGGGTGGCAACAGGCCGCTCAATCTGCTCGCCAGCATCGTTTTCCCCGTGCCTGGCGGACCTATCAGTAACAGGTTATGCCCACCCGCGGCCGTTATCTCTAACGCCCGTTTACCCTGTTCCTGACCCATAATATCGCTGAGATCCTCGGGCGAATCTGGCGCCACCTCGTCATTCTCCTGCGGCTCGGCAAGCTCGTGTCGGCCTTCCAGCCAGGCGCAAACCTCCTGCAAATGTCCCGCGACAAGACACCCCTTTTCGGCGATAAGGCTTACTTCAGAGGCGTTTTCATTAGCTACAATGATTTGTCTTCCCGCACGTATGGCTTCAAGCGCACCCGATATTGCACCGGGAACGCCCCTTAACGCGCCTGTAAGCGCTAATTCACCCACGAACTCGCACGAGCTTAGCCCCGGCGTATTGAGCTGTTCAGAAGCCGCGAGAAGCGCTATAGCAATAGGTAAATCATATCGCCCTCCCTCCTTTGGCAAATCGGCGGGCGCAAGGTTGATGGTGATCTTCTTCGCCGGAAAAGCATAACCGCTATTAATAATTGCGCTGCGCACGCGATCCCTCGCCTCTTTAACGGTCGTTTCTGGTAAGCCGACCAGCGTCAGTCCGGGCAGTCCATTACTTAAATGAACCTCTACAGAAATAAGCGGTGCCTTCACGCCGATGGCCGCGCGTGTATAAACAACTGACAGTGACATAAGCCCTCCTTGGCGGTGACTATGCCAGCATCATTTTTTCCTGTTTAGCGCTAATTCACTGAATTACGGCGCTCGTTCCAGCCTTTTAGCGCCTAAATGTAATCATTACATGTCGGTGGAATCGGCCTCGCAGAAAAGGAATCATGCGCGCCTTGCCTGATGAAACAGGACAAAAAAAATGAAAAATCTTCATTTCTATTTTTTCCCTATATAAAACAACGATTTTGAAAGAAATAGTTCGCCTGCTACAGAAATAGGTCATAAAAAAATCTTGTGTCAGATGAAATATCTGTGGTAACTCTTTAGGTATTCCTTCGAACAAGATGCAAAAAGAACTGAAAATGACAGCCCTTCTACGAGTGATTAGCCTGGTCGTGATTAGCGTGGTGGTGATTATTATCCCACCGTGCGGGGCTGCACTTGGACGAGGAAAGGCTTAGAAATCAAGCCTTAACGAACTAAGACCCCCGCACCGAAAGGTCCGGGGGTTTTTTTATGACTAAAAAACGTAAATGAGGAGCAGAGAATGACAAGTAGCACAAAATTCTGTTTCTCCCGATTTATGACGGGGAACTAACTATGAATGGGGCACAGTGGGTAGTACATGCGTTGCGCGCGCAGGGAGTCGAGACAGTATTCGGTTATCCGGGTGGCGCAATTATGCCGATTTACGATGCACTGTATGACGGCGGCGTGGAGCACCTGTTGTGCCGACACGAGCAGGGCGCAGCGATGGCCGCCATCGGTTATGCCCGTGCCACCGGTAAAACCGGTGTCTGTATGGCGACCTCAGGTCCGGGCGCAACGAACCTGATCACCGGTCTTGCTGATGCACTGCTGGATTCTGTTCCCGTTGTTGCCATCACCGGACAGGTTGCCTCTCCGTTCATCGGCACCGATGCCTTCCAGGAAGTGGATGTGCTCGGTTTATCGCTGGCCTGCACCAAACACAGCTTCCTCGTTCAGTCTCTTGAAGAGCTGCCGCGGGTGATGGCCGAAGCGTTCGAGGTTGCCAGCTCTGGCCGTCCTGGCCCGGTTCTGGTTGATATCCCGAAAGATATCCAGGTTGCACTCGGCGATCTGGAACCGCATTTCTCTACCGTGAAAAGCGATGATGCATTCCCGCATGCAGAGGTGGAAGAGGCGCGTCAGATGATGGTGCAGGCCAAACAACCGATGCTGTACGTTGGTGGTGGCGTAGGTATGGCGCAGGCGGTTCCTGCCCTGCGCGAATTTATCGCGGCAACGCAAATGCCTGCCACCTGCACGCTGAAAGGGTTGGGGGCGGTAGATGCTGATTACCCCTACTATCTGGGCATGCTGGGGATGCATGGTACCAAAGCGGCAAACCTGGCGGTGCAGGAGTGTGACCTGCTCATCGCCGTCGGCGCCCGTTTTGACGACCGCGTCACCGGCAAACTGAACACCTTCGCGCCAAACGCCAAAGTGATCCATATGGACATCGACCCGGCGGAGATGAACAAACTGCGTCAGGCGCATGTCGCGTTGCAGGGCGATCTTAACGCGCTGTTACCGGCCCTGGAGCAGCCGCTGGATATTAACCCATGGCGTCAGCACACCGCCGATATGCGCGCTGAACACGCCTGGCGTTACGACCACCCCGGCGAGGCCATCTACGCGCCGCTGCTGTTGAAGCAGTTGTCCGACCGTAAGCCCGCCGACAGCGTGGTGACGACCGATGTCGGCCAGCATCAGATGTGGTCTGCCCAGCACATGACCTACACCCGTCCGGAAAACTTCATCACGTCCAGCGGGTTAGGGACGATGGGCTTCGGTCTGCCAGCCGCCGTTGGTGCACAGGTTGCCCGCCCGAACGATACCGTTATCTGTATCTCCGGTGACGGCTCCTTCATGATGAACGTTCAGGAGCTCGGCACCGTGAAGCGCAAGCAGTTACCGCTGAAGATCGTGTTGCTCGATAACCAGCGTTTAGGGATGGTTCGCCAGTGGCAACAGCTGTTCTTCCAGGAACGTTACAGTGAAACCACCCTGACCGATAACCCCGATTTCCTCACCCTGGCCAGCGCCTTCGGCATTCCTGGCCAGCACATCACCCGTAAAGACCAGGTTGAAGCGGCACTCGACACCATGCTGTCAAGCGAAGGGCCATACCTGCTTCATGTCTCAATCGATGAGCTTGAGAACGTCTGGCCGTTGGTACCGCCCGGTGCCAGTAACTCACAAATGCTGGAGAAATTATCATGATGCAACATCAGGTCGCCGTGCAGGCTCGCTTCAACCCGGAAACGTTAGAACGCGTTTTGCGCGTGGTTCGCCACCGTGGCTTTCAGATTTGCTCTATGAATATGGAAACGGCTACCGACGCACAGAACATCAGTATCGAATTAACCGTTGCCAGCCCGCGGCCGGTCGACTTACTGTTTAGTCAGTTATCAAAACTGGTAGACGTTGCCCATGTTGCCATCTGCCAGAGCACAACCACATCACAACAAATCCGCGCTTAAGCGTGACAGGACGAAAAAATGACGACAAAAAAAGCTGATTACATTTGGTTCAATGGTGAGATGGTTCGCTGGGAAGACGCGAAAGTTCACGTGATGTCCCACGCGCTGCACTACGGCACCTCCGTGTTTGAAGGGATCCGTTGCTACGACTCTCACAAAGGACCAGTGGTGTTCCGCCACCGTGAACACATGCAGCGTCTGCATGACTCAGCCAAAATTTATCGTTTCCCGGTCTCCCAAAGCGTTGATGAGTTGATGGAAGCCTGCCGCGAGGTGATTCGCCAGAACAAACTGACCAGCGCCTATATTCGTCCGCTGGTCTTCGTGGGTGATGTCGGCATGGGCGTCAACCCGCCCGCTGACTATAACACCGATGTGATTATTGCTGCGTTCCCGTGGGGCGCCTACCTGGGCGCGGAAGCACTGGATCAGGGGATCGACGCAATGGTTTCTTCCTGGAACCGCGTGGCGCCAAACACTATCCCGACTGCGGCTAAAGCGGGCGGTAACTACCTGTCCTCACTGCTGGTCGGCAGCGAAGCGCGCCGTCACGGTTACCAGGAAGGTATCGCGCTGGATGTGAATGGCTACATCTCCGAAGGTGCGGGCGAAAACCTGTTTGAAGTAAAAGACGGCATTCTGTTCACCCCGCCGTTTACCTCGTCCGCGCTGCCGGGCATCACCCGTGACGCCATCATCAAGCTGGCAAAAGATCTGGGTATCGAAGTGCGCGAGCAGGTGCTGTCCCGCGAATCCCTGTACCTGGCTGACGAAGTGTTTATGTCCGGTACCGCGGCTGAAATTACGCCGGTGCGTAGCGTCGATGGCATTCAGGTGGGCGAAGGCCGCTGTGGCCCGGTGACCAAACGCATTCAGCAAGCGTTCTTTGGCCTCTTCACCGGCGAGACAGAAGATAAATACGGCTGGTTGGATCAGGTTAATCACTAAATATAAATTTGGGACGGCACGCACCGTCCCATTAAATAGTCAGACGGGAGTAAATAAAGCATGCCTAAGTATCGTTCAGCCACCACCACCCACGGCCGTAATATGGCGGGTGCCCGCGCACTGTGGCGCGCCACCGGAATGACCGACGCCGATTTCGGCAAGCCAATTATCGCCGTGGTGAACTCCTTCACCCAGTTTGTGCCGGGCCACGTGCACCTGCGCGATCTCGGTAAGCTGGTTGCCGAGCAAATCGAAGCCTCCGGCGGCGTGGCGAAAGAGTTCAACACCATTGCGGTGGATGACGGTATCGCAATGGGCCATGGGGGGATGCTCTATTCGCTGCCGTCGCGCGAGCTGATCGCCGACTCGGTGGAGTATATGGTTAACGCCCACTGCGCCGATGCGATGGTCTGTATCTCCAACTGCGACAAAATCACCCCGGGGATGCTGATGGCCTCCCTGCGTCTGAACATTCCGGTGATCTTCGTTTCCGGCGGCCCGATGGAAGCGGGGAAAACCAAGCTTTCCGACAAAATCATCAAGCTCGACCTGGTCGATGCGATGATCCAGGGCGCGGACCCGAAAGTCTCTGACGAGCAGAGCGACCAGGTGGAACGCTCCGCGTGCCCGACCTGCGGCTCCTGTTCCGGGATGTTCACCGCCAACTCCATGAACTGCCTGACCGAAGCGCTGGGCCTGTCTCAGCCGGGCAACGGCTCGCTGCTGGCGACCCACGCCGACCGTAAGCAGCTGTTCCTTAACGCGGGCAAGCGCATCGTTGAGCTGACCAAACGCTACTACGAGCAGGACGACGCCAGCGCGCTGCCGCGTAACATCGCCAGTAAAGCGGCGTTCGAAAACGCCATGACGCTGGATATCGCCATGGGCGGTTCCACCAACACCGTTCTGCACCTGCTGGCCGCCGCGCAGGAAGCTGAAATCGACTTCACCATGAGCGACATCGACAAGCTCTCCCGCAAAGTGCCGCAGCTGTGTAAAGTCGCGCCGAGTACCCAGAAGTACCACATGGAAGATGTCCACCGTGCGGGTGGCGTGATTGGTATTCTCGGCGAGCTGGATCGCGCCGGGCTGCTTAACCGCGACGTGAAAAACGTGCTCGGCCTGACGCTGCCGGAGTCGCTGGAGCAGTACGACGTGATGCTGACCAAAGACGACGCGGTGAAAAACATGTATCGCGCCGGTCCGGCGGGCATCCGTACCACCCAGGCGTTCTCGCAGGATTGCCGTTGGGACACGCTTGATGACGATCGCGCCGAAGGCTGCATTCGCTCGCTGGAACATGCCTATAGCAAAGACGGCGGCCTGGCCGTGCTGTACGGTAACTTTGCGGAAAATGGCTGTATCGTGAAAACCGCTGGCGTGGACGACAGCATCCTGAAATTCACCGGTCCGGCAAAAGTGTATGAAAGCCAGGACGAAGCGGTAGACGCCATCCTCGGTGGCAAAGTGGTGGAAGGCGACGTGGTGGTCATTCGCTACGAAGGACCGAAAGGCGGTCCCGGCATGCAGGAGATGCTCTACCCGACCACCTTCCTGAAATCGATGGGCCTCGGCAAAGCCTGCGCGCTGATCACCGATGGTCGTTTCTCCGGCGGCACGTCTGGTCTCTCCATCGGCCACGTCTCCCCGGAAGCGGCAAGCGGCGGCAATATCGCGATCATCGAAGATGGCGATCTGATTGAAATCGACATTCCAAACCGCGGCATTCAGCTGAAGCTGAGTGACCAGGAGATTGCGGCCCGTCGTGAAGCGCAGGAAGCCCGCGGCGACAAAGCCTGGACGCCGAAAGATCGCCAGCGCGAAGTCTCCTTCGCCCTGCGCGCCTACGCGAGCCTTGCAACCAGTGCAGATAAAGGCGCGGTGCGCGATAAATCTAAACTGGGGGGCTAACGATGGCCGAGTCACAACCCTTATCCGCCGCCCCTGAGGGGGCGGAATACCTGAGAGCGGTGCTACGCGCGCCGGTCTATGAAGCCGTGCAGGTCACGCCCCTGCAAAAAATGGAAAAACTCTCTTCGCGCCTCGACAACGTCATCCTGGTGAAGCGTGAAGACAGGCAGCCGGTGCACAGCTTCAAGCTGCGCGGAGCCTACGCGATGATGGCCGGGCTGACCGACGAGCAAAAAGCGCGCGGCGTGATTACCGCGTCGGCGGGCAACCACGCGCAGGGCGTGGCGTTTTCCTCGGCGCGTCTGGGGCTGAAGGCGCTGATCGTGATGCCGGTTGCTACCGCCGATATCAAGGTCGACGCGGTGCGCGGTTTCGGCGGAGAAGTCTTGCTCCACGGGGCTAACTTTGACGAAGCCAAAGCCAAAGCGATTGAGCTGGCGCAGCAGCAGGGGTTCACCTGGGTGCCGCCGTTCGACCACCCGATGGTGATTGCCGGGCAGGGTACGCTGGCGCTGGAGCTGTTGCAGCAGGACGCCCATCTCGACCGCGTTTTCGTCCCGGTGGGTGGCGGCGGCTTAGCCGCTGGTGTGGCGGTGCTGATCAAACAGCTCATGCCGCAGATCAAAGTCATTGCCGTGGAAGCGGAAGACTCCGCCTGCCTGAAAGCGGCGCTGGATGCCGGGCATCCTGTGGATCTGCCGCGCGTCGGGCTGTTTGCCGAGGGCGTGGCGGTGAAGCGCATTGGCGACGAAACGTTCCGCCTGTGCCAGGAGTATCTCGACGATATCGTCACCGTCGACAGCGACGCTATCTGCGCGGCGATGAAAGATCTGTTCGAAGACGTGCGTGCGGTGGCAGAACCCTCCGGCGCGCTGGCGCTGGCGGGGATGAAGAAATACATCGCCCAGCACAACATTCGCGGCGAGCGTCTGGCGCACGTGCTTTCCGGCGCCAATGTGAACTTCCACGGCCTGCGCTACGTGTCCGAACGCTGTGAGCTGGGCGAGCAGCGTGAAGCCCTGCTGGCGGTGACCATTCCGGAAGAGAAGGGCAGCTTCCTGAAGTTCTGCCAGCTGCTGGGCGGCCGTTCGGTAACAGAGTTCAATTACCGCTTTGCCGATGCGAAAGATGCCTGCATTTTTGTCGGCGTGCGTCTGAGCCGTGGCGTGGAGGAGCGCAAAGAGATCCTCAGCCTGCTGCACGACGGCGGCTACAGCGTGGTCGATCTCTCTGACGATGAGATGGCGAAGCTGCACGTGCGTTACATGGTCGGCGGCCGTCCTTCCAAGCCGCTCCAGGAACGCCTGTTCAGCTTCGAGTTCCCGGAATCACCGGGCGCGCTGCTCAAGTTCCTGCACACGCTCGGCACGCACTGGAACATCTCCCTGTTCCACTACCGCAGCCACGGCACCGACTACGGGCGCGTGCTGGCGGCGTTCGAACTGGGCGAGCACGAGCCGGATTTCGAAACGCGCCTGAACGAACTGGGCTATGAATGTCATGACGAAACCCATAACCCGGCTTTCAGGTTCTTTCTGGCTGGCTAGTGGTTCGGCAATATCGTCCAGAACGCATCAATAAGCGGCTCATGCAGCCGCTTTTTTTGTGCGCACACGCCCAGCTCGAACGGCGTTTTCTCGTCGCTGCGCTCCAGAATCATCACGCGGTTGCGCACCGGTTCCGGGCTGTTTTCCAGTACCACTTCTGGCAGCAGCGCCACGCCGCAGCCAAGCGCCACCATCGACACCATCGCCTCATGGCCGCTGACGGTAGCGTAAATCGACGGGTTGCTGATTTTCTGACGGCGGAACCACAGCTCGATGCGGCGACGCACCGGCCCCTGATCGGCCATGATAAACGGCACCGTCGACCAGTCCGGTTTCTCCACCGAGACCTGGTTGCGCACCGGGCAGGGCAGCGCCGGGGCAATCAGCACCACCGCCAGATTCTCCAGCATCGAGAACGCCACCGCCCCCGGCAGGGTTTCCGGTTTCCCGGCAATCGCGAGATCCGCTTCGCCCGTGACCACTTTTTCCATCGCGTCGGCGGCATCGCCGGTGGTGAGCTTAATTTCAACCGACGGATGTTCCGCGCGGAAGCGGTCAAGAATGGGGGGAAGATGGCTGTAGGCAGCGGTCACGGAACAGAAAATATGCAGCTCGCCGGAAAGCGACGGCCCCTGCTGGTCGATGGTGTGCCGCAGCTGCTGATACTGCAACAAGGTTTGCTGGGCAAAGATGCGCAGCTCTTCGCCGGCTTCCGTGAGGGTGACGGTGCGGTTATCGCGCACGAACAGCGGCTGGCCGAGGTCTTCCTCAAGGCGCTGGATCTGGCGCGAAAGCGTGGACGGGCTGACGTGCATCGCCCGGGCGCTGCGGCCAAAGTGACGGCTTTCCGCCAGGTGCAGGAACATTTTCAGATCGCGTAAATCCACCGATTCCACTCCCTCTTTTTACATTGCATAAATTGCAATGTGACGTTGTGAATATATCAATTTCCGCAATAAATTTCCTGTTGTAATGTGGGTACATTGTCGCTGAAAGGCGAACCGAACAATAAATTACTCGTCGTCTTTCACGTTGTAGGTGCGTTGTCTACGTCAACTCACCCCAGTCACTTACCAGAGTAAGCTCCTGGGGGTTCGCAGACTTGACGCCTTCCTAAAACGTGAAATCCATAGAGTAATAAACAACACAACATCACGAGGTATCACCCATGGCTAACTACTTTAATACACTGAACTTGCGCCAGCAGCTGGCGCAGCTGGGCAAATGCCGCTTCATGGCGCGCGATGAATTTGCTGATGGCGCGAGCTACCTTCAGGGTAAAAAAGTGGTCATTGTCGGCTGTGGCGCACAGGGTCTGAACCAGGGCCTGAACATGCGTGACTCCGGGCTGGATATCTCCTACGCCCTGCGCAAAGAAGCGATTGCCGAGAAACGCGCTTCATGGCGTAAAGCGACCGAAAACGGCTTCAAAGTGGGCACCTACGAAGAGCTGATCCCGCAGGCGGATCTGGTGGTGAACCTGACGCCGGACAAGCAGCACTCTGACGTTGTGCGTTCCGTACAGCCGCTGATGAAAGACGGCGCCGCGCTGGGTTACTCCCACGGCTTCAACATCGTTGAAGTGGGCGAGCAGATCCGTAAAGACATCACCGTAGTGATGGTGGCGCCGAAGTGCCCGGGTACGGAAGTGCGTGAAGAGTACAAACGTGGCTTCGGCGTACCGACGCTGATCGCCGTTCACCCGGAAAACGATCCGAAAGGCGAAGGCATGGCGATTGCCAAAGCCTGGGCAGCGGCCACCGGCGGCCATCGTGCGGGCGTACTGGAATCTTCCTTCGTTGCGGAAGTGAAATCTGACCTGATGGGCGAGCAGACTATCCTGTGCGGCATACTCCAGGCTGGCTCTCTGCTGTGCTTCGACAAGCTGGTGGAGGAAGGCACCGATCCGGCATACGCGGAAAAACTGATTCAGTTCGGCTGGGAAACCATCACCGAAGCGCTGAAGCAGGGCGGCATTACGCTGATGATGGACCGTCTGTCCAACCCGGCAAAACTGCGCGCGTTCGCACTCTCTGAACAGCTGAAAACCATCATGGCGCCGCTGTTCCAGAAACATATGGACGACATCATCTCCGGCGAGTTCTCCTCCGGCATGATGGCAGACTGGGCGAACGACGATAAGAAACTGCTGACCTGGCGTGAAGAGACCGGTAAAACCGCGTTCGAAACCGCACCACAGTACGACGGCAAGATCACCGAGCAGGAGTACTTCGATAAAGGCGTCCTGATGATTGCGATGGTGAAAGCAGGCGTTGAGCTGGCGTTCGAAACTATGGTGGATTCCGGCATCATTGAAGAGTCTGCGTACTACGAATCGCTGCACGAGCTGCCGCTGATCGCAAACACCATCGCCCGTAAGCGTCTGTATGAGATGAACGTGGTGATCTCCGATACCGCCGAGTACGGTAACTACCTGTTCTCTTACGCCTGCGTACCGCTGCTGAAAGAGTTCATGACCACCCTGCAAGCGGGCGATCTGGGCCAGGCGATTGCGGAAGGTGCGGTTGATAACGCGCAGCTGCGTGACGTTAACGAAGCGATCCGCAGCCACGAAATCGAGAAAGTGGGCCAGAAACTGCGTGGCTACATGACCGATATGAAACGTATCGCGGTAGCAGGCTAAACACGATGAATCGGGTGGCGCAAGCCACCCGAACTGTTTTAGCTACGCAGTATCGCGCCGGGATAACCCAGCTGGCGCCACGCCTCATACACCACCACCGACACCGCATTCGACAGGTTCATGCTGCGGCTGTCTGGCATCATCGGAATACGAATTTTCTGCTCGGCTGGCAGGGCATCCAGAATGGTGGCCGGCAGGCCGCGGGTTTCCGGACCAAACATCAGATAATCCCCGTCCTGATAGCTTACGGCGCTGTGCGCTGGCGTGCCTTTGGTGGTCAGGGCGAACATGCGCTGTGGTTTTTCGGATCCCAGAAACGCGGCGTAATCGTGATGACGAACGACGGCGGTAAACTCATGGTAGTCCAGCCCCGCGCGGCGCAGACGTTTGTCGTCCCACGTAAAGCCCATCGGCTCAATGATGTGCAGACGAAAACCGGTGTTGGCGCACAGGCGGATAATATTGCCGGTGTTCGGCGGAATTTCTGGTTCGAATAAGACGATGTTAAGCATGCTGCCCCCTTAATTGCGGGGGCAGAATAGCAGAAAAGAGAGGGACTAGGCGACGCCCGGCTCCTGCGCGCGGCTATACAGCATTTTGTAGACGGTTGCCGCCGCGGCCACGAGAGCAGGCACGCTGAGGATCATTAAAATACTGTCTGCCTGCCACTGCATGGAAAGAAGCTGGGCGCTGGTCATGGTGCCCGCCACGCCGCCGAAGCGGCCGATCCCCTGCATCCAGGCGATACCCGTCGCGCGGCACTCGGTAGGGTAAAAGGTGGCGGCCAGGGTCTGCATGCCCGACTGCGCGCCGTTCATCGCGATCCCCATCAGGAAAATTAACCCGCCAAACAGGGCGATATGGTTATGCTCAATGCCGAGTAAAAGAATCAGGCCCATCGTCAGCACGAAACCACACGCGACCACCTTGTGCGCTTCCCAGCGATCCATCATCCAGCCCGCGAGCAAAATGCCAGCGGTGCCGCCGAAGGTGAACAGCGAGGTGAGCCAGGCGGATTCCGCCAGCGCATACCCCATCCCCTGCATCAGCGTCGGCATCCAGCTCAGCAGGACGTAATAAATCACCAATCCCATAAAGTAGGTGACCCACAGCATCAGGGTGCCGGGTAGCCAGGGCATGGAAAACAGCTGCGACACGCTGCCTTTTTTCGACGCGACTTTTTCCTCTGTCAGGAAAAAGCCCGTGACGCTATCCAGCGTGCTGCGGGCGAACCGGCTGGCGATGCGGCGAACCTGGGCGATGTCTTTCCCGCGCTGCACCAGAAACTTCACCGACTCCGGCAACAGCAGCGCCAGCAGCACCGTTAAAATCAGCGGCGCAATCGCGCCGGTCAGCAGCACGCTTCGCCAGCCATGGTGAGGGATAAGCCAGGACGAGATCGCCCCGCCGCCCGCCGCACCCAGCGGAAAGCCGCAGTACATGGTGTTAATTGCCATGGCGCGGCAGCGCTGGGGGGCAAACTCTGAGATCAGCGTGATGGCGTTAGGCATCGCGGCGCCCAGCCCGAGACCGGTCAGAAATCGCCATAGCGTCAGGGTATTCAGACTTTGCGCCCAGGCCGTGCCCAGGCTCGCCAGGCCGAAGAAGAGACACGAAAAGACCAGCACGCGCTTGCGTCCCATCCGGTCCGATACCGGACCTGCAATCAGGGCTCCCAGCGACAGACCCAGCAGCGCCGCACTCAGCACCGGCCCCAGATCCTGTTTATGTATTCCCCACTCCGTCGACAGCGTAGGCGCAATGTAACCCATCGCTGCGGTATCAAACCCATCGATCGCCAGCACCAGAAAGCCCAGCACAATAAGACGCCAGTGAAACCCTGAAAAAGGACTTTCATCGATCACCTGCTGAATATCCACCCGACCTGAATACGTCATACGTTCCCCTCCGATGTGATGTTGTTTTTGTGTTCTTGTATTTGCTTGTCTATACAATTGCGGAGGGGCGGGGTGTGTCAAATTTTCTTATCAAGAATGTTACGCAGGTGTTATTTTCGACAAAAAAAGCGCCCGAGGGGAAAGTCGGGCGCGGAAGAAGGGGAGGCTAACCGGGGGAGATCAGGCCGCGTTTCCCTGAGAAAGAGGGGCCAGCGCCGCAGGCAGCTTACTGAGCTCCTGCACCAGCGAGTCTTTGTTGATTTCGCTAATCGACTTCGCCCCGGTCAGGGTCATCGCTACTTTCATCTCTTTCTCGATCAGGTTCAGCAGATTCGCCACGCCCGCCTGGCCGCTGGTGGCCAGCGCGTACAGGTAAGCACGGCCCAGCAGCACGCTGTCGGCGCCGAGCGCAATCATGCGCACCACGTCCAGCCCGTTACGGATGCCGCTATCGGCCAGGATCGCAATATCGCCTTTCACCGCATCGGCAATGGCCGGCAGGGCGCGGGCGGAGGAGAGCACCCCATCAAGCTGGCGGCCACCATGGTTAGAGACCACGATCCCATCGGCGCCAAAACGCACCGCGTCGCGGGCATCTTCCGGGTCGAGGATCCCTTTGATCACCATCGGGCCGTCCCAGAATTCGCGGATCCACTCCAGGTCTTTCCAGGAGATCGACGGATCGAAATTGTTCGCCAGCCAGCCAATGTAGTCCTCCAGCCCGGTCGGTTTACCCAGGTAGGCCGAAATATTGCCCAGATCGTGCGGACGGCCGTTCAACCCGACATCCCACGCCCACTGCGGGTGCGTCACCGCCTGCCAGTAACGGCGCAGGGCCGCGTTAGGGCCGCTCATGCCGGAGTGGGCGTCGCGGTAGCGCGCGCCGGGGGTCGGCATGTCGACGGTAAAGACCAGCGTTGAGCAGCCCGCCGCTTTGGCGCGCTCCAGCGCGTTGCGCATAAAACCGCGATCGCGCAGGACGTACAGCTGGAACCACATCGGGCGCTTGATGGTCGGGGCGACTTCTTCAATCGGGCAGACGGACACGGTGGAAAGGGTAAACGGAATGCCTTTGGCATCTGCGGCGGCGGCGGCCTGCACTTCACCGCGACGGGCATACATGCCGCATAAACCGACAGGTGCGAGCGCTACCGGCATGGAGAGCGTCTCGTTAAACAGCTTCGTCTCAAGGCTCAGGTCAGACATATTTTTCAGCACGCGCTGGCGCAGGGCCACTTCCGACAGATCCTCCACGTTACGGCGCAGGGTATATTCGGCATACGCCCCGCCGTCGATATAGTGGAACAGGAACGGGGGCAAAATGCGCTGCGCCGCGGCGCGATAGTCACTGGCTGCTGAAATAATCATGCTTTGTTCTCCCTGGAAATATCACTCTCGCCAGGCAGACGGGTAATACGCGCCTGTCGGGCCTGATCTTCATCGAATCGTTTAATGGTGGTATGCACGAAGCCGAGATGCGCCATCATCGCCTTGCGCGCGGCCTCGGCATCTCCGGCCAGAATGGCGTTGAGCACCGCCTCGTGCTGTTCGGTCAGCTGGGCAAACACCGGCGGCACCAGATACATGCGCTGGCGGCTCTGCTTCACGGAGGATTGCAGCAGGTCGAAGAACCCGCGCATGGTTTGCAGCAGCACCACGTTGTGCGAGGCCTCGGCAATCGCCAGATGGAACCGCACGTCCGCCTGGGAGGCGATGTCCGGGTCGCTGCTTTGCGTGGCTTCAAAACAGGCTTTGAGCTTCTCTTTGTCGGCGTCGGTTGCCCGCATCGCCGCGTGCCACGCGGTGCTGGTTTCGATGGCGTGACGCGCTTCGAGGATGTCGAAGCTGTAGTCCGGGTCGTTTTCCATCAGCGTCTTCAGCGGCTGCACGATGTTTTGTTCGGACCAGTCGTCATGCTGCCAGCGCACGAAGGTGCCGCCGCCGCGACGGCTCAGCAGCACCCCTTCGCTGACCAGCGTCGCCAGCGCCTCGCGCAGTGAGTTGCGCGACACGCCAAGCTGAGCGGCAAGCTGACGCTCGGCGGGCAATCTCATGCCCGCTTCCAGCTGTTGTTCTTCTATCAGCGCCCGTACGCGAGTGGCAATCTCGTCGGACAGGCGTCTGGGCATCACTATCATGGAATCATCCAGGTTAAGACATAGGCCTGCAATGTGGTGATCACGCCCACCATGCAGGTAAATATCAGGCTGTGTTTAACGGTAAAGCGGAACAGATCCGACTCTTTGCCTACCAGCCCCACCGCAGCACAGGCAATGGCGATGGACTGCGGCGAGATCATCTTCCCGGTCACGCCGCCGGTGGTGTTCGCGGCGACCAGCAGCACGTCCGAGACGCCAATCTGCTGCGCGGCCGTGGCCTGTAGGGCAGCAAACAGGGCGTTAGATGACGTATCTGAACCGGTCAGGAACACCCCCAGCCAGCCGAGGAACGGCGAGAAGAAGGTAAACGCGTGGCCGGTATGCGCCAGCGCTAACGCCAGCGTCGACGACAGGCCGGAGTAATTCGAAATAAACGCGAACGCCAGCACCATGCCGATGGAGTAAATCGGCAGCATCAGCTCTTTAATCGTCGCCGCAAAGGTCTGTACCGCGGCGGCAGGCTTCATGCGCAGCCACACAACGGAAAGGATAGCGGCAAACAGGATGGCCGTGCCGGTGGCTGAGAACCAGTCGAACTTAAACACTGCCGCATACGGCGTGGCGTCGTGCACCACCGGCGGCATACGGGCGACCATTTTGTCGAGGAACGGCACGGAGATATTAATCACCATGTCGTACAGCGCGCCGCCCGGGGCGAACAGGGCTTTAAACGGCGGAATGCTCCACAGCGTCACGGTGGCGGTCAGGAACAGGAACGGTGACCACGCGCGCACAATCTGTCCGGCGGTATAGCCGGTGCGCGCCAGCGTCTGATCCACGTGCGATGCGCCCATGTCAGCAAAGCGGAAGATACGTACCGGCTGCCAGCGTTTCAGGAACAGCGTCAGGCAGACCAGCGACACCAGGGAAGAGATGATGTCCGGCAGTTCCGGGCCGAGTAAGTTGGAGCTGAGATACTGGGCAATGGCGAACGAACCGCCCGCTACCATCACCGCAGGCCAGGTCTCCTTCACGCCGCGCCAGCCGTCCATAATCGCCATGATCCAGAACAGCACGATAATGGTCAGGAACGGCAGCTGGCGGCCCACCATCTGGCCGATCTCGAAGCTGTCCAGCCCGGTCACCTGACCCGCCACCAGAATCGGAATGCCCATCGCGCCAAACGCCACCGGGGCGGTGTTCACAATCAGGCACAGGCCAGCGGCATACAGCGGATTAAAGCCCAGCCCGACCAGCAGAGCGGCGGTGATCGCCACCGGCGCGCCAAATCCTGCCGCACCTTCAAGGAACGCCCCGAAGGAGAAACCGACAATCAGCATCTGTAAACGCTGGTCCGGTGTAATAGAGAGAATCGACGAGCGAATAATGTCGAACTGCCCGGTTTTCACCGAGATTTTGTAGACAAAGACGGCGGCGATGATGATCCACGCAATCGGCCACAGGCCGTAGAAGAAACCATACACCACGGAGGCCAGCGCGCGATCGACCGGCATTTTATAGAAGAACAGCGCCACCAGCAGGGCGATGGCAACGGTGTACGTTGCGGCAAGGTAGCCCTTCAGCTTGAGCTTTATCAGCGCAAAGAAGAAGAACAGGATCGGTAGCGATGCGATCAGGCTCGACAGCCAGATATTCCCGGCCGGATCGTAGTTTTGTTGCCAGAGGCTCATGCAGGTCTCCTGAGGACCACACGGGTGTTCGTCGGGTGAGTCTCTGCTCATCTCAGCGTCACACTTAGTGTAAAAGTGGTCCTTCCAATATTGTGATGTAGGGTTAATGGCAATAAATGGTTAACCAAGTGTTGCTATTCAGCAATGCTTTTGTGAAGTGGAGCATCGAAACTGTGAACGATGGATAGCTTTACGCATGATTGGTAGGACCAAAACCGCAAGTTCAACTCACCGCGTGCGTTGGGAGCGGTAGTCAGGTGGAGGGCATTACATTCGCCTTTTGAGCAGATACGGCGCGTAAAAGAGGTTGAATAAAATGGGTATGTGATAATATTGCGTGAATCAAATGAGGTTTGTTTGTTTTATTTATGTTTTTGAAAATCTGTATATGTGTGATCAGAGTGATATATTTCCTATAAATAAAAATTTTTTTTGGTTAAAAATGCGAAATCGAAGCTGTAGCAAAAAATTTTAATTAAGGTAAATTTCACATATAGATTTTAACAGTGTATTACAAACGATCAATTGCTGATCGATAAGGAAATATCCTGTTTAACCGTGATTTTTCAGGATAAAGTGAAAGAATTTTTTGCTGAAGTGACATTTTTTGGCTAATAATATTCTGAAATAAATTGATCAAACAATGATCAGTTAACTCTCTTGTAATTTAGTTGCGGTATTAAAAGCAGATTAATAATTATTAGGGCAATGGAAAGGGGTTAAATTTGTTAGCTGAGTGTTAATTTCAGAATGTTTAAAAGCGCGGCGTATTACTTTTCAATACGTAGACGTTAAAAGGCATTTGATTTACTATTTATTCAGAAGCAACGTAACAGAAGATTTTAAATTTATTACTAACCACAACGTATTCAGTGTTATTTTCGGCCAGAAGTCATTCCTCAGTTGAAGGATATCTGTGTATGGCCTTCTGAAAATATACGGATTATCACCATGGGATGGACCCTGCTTTATTCTATAAGGTCGCGTCACCCATTCTGCTAAAACCCTTTCGGTGGCGTTTTTAAATCCTTATAGCGGTTATTGTACCTGGTACAACAAGTCTATATCTGTTTAATTTACAGAGGGGAAAGTGTTCCAAATGAAAATCAAAAATGTGGCGCTGGCGATTGCCGCGGCGGGGCTGCTGTTATCTTCTCAATCGGTACTGGCAAGCAGTGATTCTGGCGTTAATGCTTCTCTGGATACCGGTGCGGGTTCGCAAAGTACGGGCGGGGTGATCAATTTTACCGGTAAGATCACCCTTATTTCCTGTGATATTACTCCGGCCTCAAAAAACAAAACGGTAGACCTTGGGGCGTGGGCAAAAAGCTACTTTGACGATCACAACGAAACGACGCCGCGCGAGTTCAAAATCAACGTGGAAAACTGCCCGGATACGGTTGAATCGGTTGCGGTACTGTTTGACGGAACCAAAGATACGGTGAATGACACACTGCTACAGGTTACGCCAGGTGAAGGTATGGCGACGGGTGTCGGCGTGAAGCTTTATAACAGCGATCGCAGCACGGCGATTAAACCGGGTACGGTATCTGAAACAACCGCACCGGATGATGAAGGCAATGCTGAATTAACTTTCTATGCCGCACTTGACAAAGATGGCACAGAAATCAACGCCGGCGATGTTAACGCCGTATCCAACTTCCTGATGGTTTATAACTGATTTCACTGTCAGCCACCTCCAGAGATAATAATGATGAAACGTTTATCGTATATTATGCTCACTGCATTAATGGTTAGTTCTGCGTCAGTTTCCGCTGGCGTTGTAATGGGGGGAACACGGATCGTATACCCACAACACAGCAAGGAGGTGGCATTTTCTGTTTCTAATATGGAAAGTGCGGTTCCCTATCTTATTCAGTCGTGGGTTGAAGGGGATGGGCAGGGTAAAAATAACGCTGCGCCATTTATTGTCACGCCACCTCTGTTCAGACTTGATCCGGAGCAGACCAACACGCTGCGTATTCAATATACCGGCGCTCCGCTGCCCACAGATCGTGAATCTGTATTCTGGCTCGATATTAAAGCGATTGCGCCAAAGCCAAAAGAGAGCAGCAACGAATTACAAGTTAACGTTAAATCGAAATTTAAAATTTTCTACCGCCCGGACAATCTAAAAGGGGACGCTGCAACTGCCTGGCAGAAAATAACGTTTTCGCGGACGGGAAAAGGGCTTAAGGCCGCTAACCCGACGCCATACTACGTCTCTTTTTATCGGCTGACCGTTGGCGGGCATAAAATTGAGCAGCCGGGCATGATCGGTCCAGGGGAAACCCGTGAATGGCCTGTGTCCGCCTCCGGGGGCGTAAGCTGGTCGGCTATTAATGATTTTGGTGCCATCACCGCCACCCACACCCAGCCTCTTTAAGATCATGCCTTTTCGCCTGTTTCGTTACGCGCCGCTTTCAGTGTTGCTGCTTAGCTTCAGCCGTGCGGGGATGGCCGAGGATTACTTTGATCCCGCCGCGCTGGAGCTTTCCTCTACTGAACAGAAAACGGCGGATCTGCACTATTTCTCTGAAAAGGGCGGGCAGATGCCAGGCACCTGGCTCGTGACGCTGGAGATTAACGGACGCGAGGAGCGGCATCAGGAGATCACCTTCGTCAATGAGAAAGGCAGCCTGCAACCCGTTTTTAGCGTATCGCTGCTGGAAGCGCTTGGAGTAAATGTAGGGGCCATTCCTGCATTCTCCCGGTTGCAGGAGGGAGAAACGTTCACGCACCTCGAGGATTTTATTCCGGCAGCGCGAACCTCCTATGATTTCAACCAACAGCGCCTTTTTCTCAACCTGCCGCAGGCGGCGATGAAACACCGCAGCCGTGGCTACGTGCCGCAGTCGCAGTGGGACGATGGTATCCCGGCGGCATTTACTGATTACAGTCTGTCGGGCGGTCAGGCCCGTCATCAGAGCGGGGTCACGACATCCAGCTATCTGAGCCTGCGTAACGGCATCAATCTGGGGGCGTGGCGGTTGCGCAACACTTCGGCCTGGAGCCACAGCGACGCGGGCGGCGACCATTTTCAGACGCAAAGTAGCTGGCTGAGCCGGGATATTCGCCGTCTTAACAGCCAGCTACGGATCGGCGATGCCTGGACCGCAGGCGACGTCTTCGATAGCGTGGCGTTTCGTGGAGTACAGCTCTCATCAAGCGAAAGCATGTTGCCCGACAGCCAGCGCGGCTTCGCACCAACCATCCGCGGCGTTGCACACAGCTTCGCTAAAGTCTCCGTTTCGCAAAATGGCTATGTGATCTATGAAACCTGGGTGGCCGCCGGGCCATTTATCATTAACGATCTGTTCCCGGGCGCACAAAGTGGCGATCTACAGGTTACGGTCACGGAAAGTGACGGCTCAACGCGCGTCTTTACCCAACCCTATTCTGCGGTGCCGTTTATGCGACGCCAGGGCAGCCTGAAATACAGTCTCAATGCAGGACGATTTCACTCCGGCTCCGGCGATGCGCGTTCGCCTGAGTTTGTTGAAGGCGCTTTTTTCTACGGTCTGCTCTCCAGGATGACGGTGTATGGCGGCTTTCGTACGGCGAGCAACTACCAGGCCGGTGCAATTGGCATAGGCAGAGGGTTTGGCGCATTTGGCTCGCTGGGCATTGACGATACGCTGGCAAAAAGCCATTTACCCGACGGCAAAAACGCGATAGGGCAGGCGTGGCGCATTCAGTATCAGAAAGATTTCAGCGCTACCGGCACCGCCTTCAACCTGGCGAGTTATCGCTATGCCTCGCGCAATTACTATGAATTTAGTGAACTGAATCAGTCTGACAGCCAACAGCTGCAACTCAATAATCGCCGTAGCCGCTCGCAGGTCACCTTTTCACAGACGCTGGGTCAGTTCGGCAGCCTCAGCGTCTCGGCATGGATGCAGGATTACTGGCATACGTCCGGGCAGGATAAAACCATCCACATTGGCTGGTACACCAGCTGGCGGGGCATTTCCTGGGGCGCGGGATATGACTACACCGACTCAGCGCGTGAGCAGCATCCCGATCGCACCGTGTCGTTTAACGTCAATGTTCCGCTTGGCCACTGGTTACCGGACAGCTCGGTCAGTTACTTCATCAACCACAACAATCGTGGAATGACCACGCAGCAGATGTCTCTCAACGGCAGCGCGCTGGCGAATCGCAACCTTAATTACAGCGTTCAGCAGAGTAAGGCCAGCGAGGGACAAGCCGACAGTACCAGCCTGGCGCTGCAATACAACGGTGGCTACGGCAACGTCAGCCTCGGTTATGACCACAGCCGAAGCGGTAGCAACGCGAGCCTCGGACTCGCCGGAGGCGTTATCGCCACGCAGTATGGCGTCACGCTTAGCGAGCCGCTGGGCGATACCGTCGCCCTGCTGCGCGTGCCCGGTGCGGCGAACGTTGAGCCGGAGGGTTACAACGGGATCCATACCGACAGCCGCGGCTATGCGGTCATGCCAACGCTCTCGGCGTATCGCAAAAATACCGTCAGCCTTGATACGGCGACGCTGGGTGAGAACGTCGACGTTGAGCAGAGCGGTCTGACGCTCATTCCCACCAGCGGCGCGGTGGTGCTGGCCAATTACAAAACCCACATTGGTTATCGCGTTCTGTTTTCCCTGCGCTACCACGGTGAACCGTTGCCGTTTGGCGCGCAGGCTGAAGTGGTGGAGCAGAACCGCCATTCTGCAAACCGAAGCATGGTCGCTGACGGCGGTCAGGCCTACCTGAGCGGAGTACCCGAGCGCGGCACCCTGCGCGTCACCTGGTATGAAAACGGGGAGCAGCAGCAATGCCAGACACCTTTCAGACTGGGGAAAGCTCATATGGCCCCCGGCATCGCTACGCTGTCTCTTGAGTGCCACTAGAGGAATATCATGCGTCACTTTATTCACTGGGTTTTCTATCTCAGTCTGCTTTCGCTTTTTGGCATGCTGAGTTTTCATGCCCATGCCCAGACTTCAACCTGCCGCACCACGCGCGATCAGTGGGTCGTTCAGGTGCCTTATGCCATTGGGTATGCGCCCGGCACGTCTGACTGGACGCCGATATCTGCGCCGATACAGTCTACCGGGGCGGATTTCTACAGCTGTGATGGCGGGAATGACGCCTGGCGTAGTATCGGCTTTGTCGACATGGATAACCCCGTCGGCACCGTGGTGGGGGAAGACGGCGCGTCACGTCACGTCTATAAAACTCAGATCGACGGCATCGGCTACGCGCTCGGGTTCCGCGAGCAGCAGTACTGTGGTGCGGATGCCGTACGGTATATTGACGGCACCAGCCCGGTAGACGGCAACGAGTCCCGGCGTATCTGTGATGCCTCACAGAATCCTGCCTTTGCCAGCGCCCCAACGTATAAATTGCAGTTCTGGGTAGTGTTTTACAAAATCCCGACGACCAGCCCCATGCCTGACGATAACGCCAACTCCCAGGAGCAAAATGTCGGATCGCTGATATTGCAGGCGGGAGAAAATCAAGCCAGCGCCACCAACGTGGCGACACCAGTACAGATTCATCTCGCCAGCTTCACCGTCAGGCGTACCAGCTGTTCAGTGGGCTCTCGCAGCATTCTTGTTCCCATGGGGAGCGTGAGCCAGCGTGAATTTCACGGCATCGGCTCCCGCGCCGGGGGCGGACGCTTCAGCATTCCGGTGACTTGCGAAAATAACACGGCGGTTAAGATGGGTTTCTTTGGCGATACCACGCCGGGCAACGATCGGGCGCTGGCGTTGACGAAGCAGGAGGATAGCGCCAGCGGTGTCGGGATCGAACTGCTTTACGGTGACAATACCGGTTCGGTTCAGGGGCAGGTGGTACCGTGGAACACCCCGCAGGTATCAGCGCTTGGGCAAGTAGGGGATAACCAGACGCAAACCTTCTGGTTTGATGCGCATTACATTCAGACGGAAGCGAACGTGACGGCGGGAAAAGCGGATGCGATGGCCACGTTTAACCTGATTTACAACTGAGTTTCCCCTGCCGCAGCGGCAGGGGAGGACGATCAGAACGCGGTCTTACAAAAACCCGTCATCTCTTTCAGGCCCATTTCGCGACCAAGCTCAGTCATCGGGTGCACCACCACCAGGCCACGGACGCTTTTCTTCAGCTTGCCCATGTCGGCCTGCTCTTTTTTGGTGATCGCGCGGCGATGCGGCATGTTCATCAGCTTCTGCGCTTCTTTACTCAGCTTCTGGCCTTTCACTTCGCGCAGGCGTTCAATTTCCGCCTCCAGCTTCACGGACTCTTTTTCCAGCTCGGCATATTTCTCGGCGGAATCGACCAGGGAGAGGCCAGCCATCTGATGGCGGATCAGATCCAGACGGTCGCTCAGGCGTTTAATTTCGTTCTTTTCGACTTCTTTCATGACAAATAACTCTGAAAACGGGGAATTTACAGGGAAGGATACACCAATGTGTGCGGGCTTACTTCTGAAACGCTTTTTTTAAGCTGATTTTAGAAATCAGCTCAGTCAGGGAAAGCACCATGGTGGAGCGCACAACCTGTTGATAACGCAGCTTTTGCATCGCGTACAGCTCTGGGTCGCTGTTATCAAACTGAGGTGCGGGAGGGAGCGCGGATACGCAGTGCAGTTCGCCGAAGGGACCCAGTATCTCATCATCGGTAAAGGTGTACTCATTGCCGTCATGATTGAGCTCTTCGCGCAGCGCCATTAACAGCTCGGCGTCTTCATACTCCTGACGGTTCAGCACGCCGAGACCGTAAATCAGCTTCAGCCGTACCGATAAATCGCCCAGCGGTCCGTCTCCGTCCAGTAACGGTTCTACAGCGTACTTTACCGCGTAGTCGTCTTTGCGAAACACCTGAAGCACCAGAATGTTTACCGCCTCGGTTAACAGCTCGACGGCGGCAATCAGGAAACTTCGTACGGTTTTGCCAGCATTCAGACGCTCAAGCACACGATTTTCAAAGGCCTGGGTTTGTTCCATTATTGCCTGCATATCTGACAATCTGTTATTCGGGCGCAGGCTCACCTGCGCCGGACTCTGCATCATTTGGTTGCGTTGTATGCGCTGACCGCCTCCGCAACTACGTCACTGTTGGCATCCAGACCGGAGATCTGTGCCAGCGCAGCCTGCGCGCCTTTGTCATCAATCAGCTGAGCCAGCTCAATTGCCTGCGGGTCCTGCTCGCTGCGGTAGTGCATTGCGGCAGCGATTCCCTTCACCAGGTTAGCGTGCGGCAGGCCGTATTCCAGCGTGCCCAGCAGCGGTTTAATCAGGCGATCGCCCGCGCTCAGTTTACGCAGCGGCTGACGACCCACGCGCTCAACGTCATCTTTCAGATACGGGTTTTCAAAACGACCGAGGATTTTCTGGATGTATGCTGCGTGTTTATCAGCATCAAAACCGTAGCGTTTGATCAGCACCGCGCCACTCTCTTCCATTGCCCCTTTGACCACCGCACGGATGTTCTCATCGAGGATCGCGTCACGAATGGTCTGATGACCGGCCAATTTTCCGAGGTACGCGGTTATAGCATGCCCGGTGTTCAGCGTGAAGAGTTTACGTTCGACAAATGCCATCAGGTTATCGGTTAATTCCATTCCCGGAATGGTCGGCAGCGCGCCCTTAAACTGGGTTTTATCAACGATCCACTCGCTGAAGGTTTCCACGGTCACTTCCAGCGGGTCGTTGGTGGCGGATGCTGACGGCGGAACGATGCGATCCACGGCGGAATCAACAAAACCTACGTGCGCTTCAACCCAGGCTTTATCTTCGTCGGCGACGGCCGCAAGAACGTGGCCTTTCAGCTGCGTGGTGCCGCGCACCATGTTTTCACAGGCGATGATGTTCAGCGGCGTTTCAACGCCCTGTGCTTTACGCTTCGCCAGGCCTTTCGCGACCGCCGGGGCGATACGCTCAAGCACCACCGGACCCACGGCGGTGGTGACCAGATCAACGCTGGCAATAAGATCGATAACATCGTCGCCAATGCTGCTTACCGCGTTGACGCCAGAGACCGTTTCAACCTGTTCGTTTTCACCCACCACGTGAACCTGATAGCTATGACGGGCATTCAGGGCATCCAGAACCACTTGATTCACATCGGCGAATGTCAGGGTAATGCCCGCGTCTGCCAGCAGTTTACCGATAAAGCCACGACCAATATTACCTGCGCCAAAATGTAATGCTTTCATAGTGTTAACCTTCATCAATGTTTTTACCCGAGAGGGCTGGGGTGAGGAACGTTTTCCCCTCACCCTAGCCCTCTCCCCGGGGGGGAGAGGGAGGAGTACCGTTATTTGTTAAGCAGGGCCAGAACTTCTTCAACGCTGGTGGTGTTGGCCAGACGCTCAATAACCGTTTCGTCATCCAGCGCGTTGGTCAGGCTGGTAATCACCTGGATATGCTCGTTGTTGCGAGCGGCGATACCAATCACCAGACGGGCGATGTCGTCCTCTTCTTCACCGAAGCGCACGCCATCAGGATACTGACAGAACACCACGCCGGTTTTCAGCACGCGGTCTTTGGCTTCCACCGTACCGTGTGGAACCGCGATGGATTCACCCAGGTAGGTTGGGGTCAGCTTTTCACGCTCCAGCATCGCCTCAACGTATTCCGGCTGAACGTAGCCACCTTTCACCAGCTGCTCACCGGCGAAGCGAATGGCCTCTTCTTTATTGGTCGCCGTGCGGCCAAGGAAGATGTTTTCTGCGCCCAGTTTGAACAGATGCGCGTTGCTCTCGTCGAAGCTGTCTTGCAGGCTGGTACGTACTTTCACTTCGTTATCTTCATGGCGCTGCGCCGCCACCAGACGTTCGGTCAGGCTCGTGTACAGGCCGCTGTCGAGGAAGTTGGTCAGGGAAATGTGCTGCGCCTGCGGTACCTGACGCATAGCGCGTTCGGTCAGATCGCGGTGCGTGATCACCAGGTCAACGTCCGGCGGCAGGCTGTTAATCGCGCTGTTGGTGACGGAGATGTTGGTCAGACCCGCATCCTGCACTTTCTTACGCAGCACGCCCGCACCCATTGCGCTGGAGCCCATACCGGCATCGCAGGCAACGATGATTTTACGAACGTGGCTCAGGTCGTTAGAGACATCGCCTGCCGCCAGCGGCGTTGCGCCTTTGGATTCGGCTTTCATGTCATGCATACGACGGGTTGCCGCTTCGATATCGTCGTCTTCTTTCACCTTGCTGGTTTTCAGCAGGATAGCGGAGGCCACGAAGGAGACCGCCATGGCCGCACAGATCGCCGCGATGTTCGCGAAGTAGGCGCCTTTCGGGGTCATCGCCAGCACCGCCAGGATAGAGCCGGGAGAAGCCGGAGAGACCAGACCGCCGCCCAGTACGCTCAGGGTGAACACGCCGGTCATACCGCCGAGGATAACGGCCAGGATCAGACGTGGGTTCATCAGTACATACGGGAAGTAAATTTCGTGAATACCGCCCAGGAAGTGAATGATCGCCGCGCCGCCAGCAGACTGTTTCGCGCTGCCGCGACCAAAGAACATGTATGCCAGCAGAACGCCCATACCCGGACCCGGGTTCGCTTCAATCAGGAAGAAGATGGACTTGCCGAGATCGTGTGACTGCTGAATCCCCAGCGGTGAGAAGATACCATGGTTGATGGCGTTGTTCAGGAACAGGATTTTCGCCGGTTCAACGAAGATTGACGCCAGCGGCAGCATGTCATGCGCCACCATGAAGTTAACGCCCGCCGCCAGCAGCTTGGAGAGCACTTCAACCGCAGGGCCAATGCCGAGGAACGCCAGAATCGCGAGGATCATCCCGATGATGCCCGCAGAGAAGTTGTTCACCAGCATTTCGAAGCCGGATTTGATCTTGCCATCAACCCAGACGTCAAATTTCTTAATCGCCCAGCCGCCCAGAGGACCGGCAATCATCGCACCGAGGAACATCGGCATATCCGCACCGACGATCACCCCCATGGTTGTGATGGCACCCACGACGCCACCACGGTCACCGCCCACCAGACGACCACCGGTATAACCGATGAGCAGCGGCAGCAGGTACGTAATCATTGGGCCAACAAGTTTCGCCAGCGTTTCGTTAGGCAACCACCCTGTCGGAATAAATAATGCGGTGATAATACCCCACGCGATAAACGCGCCGATATTTGGCATCACCATGTTGCTGAGGAAACGACCAAAGCTTTGCACTTTGATCTTGAAATCGGATGACATAAAACACCCCTTCTTATGTTTACGCTTAGGCTTGTGGCCCGAGGTTTATCGTTAATGTGCGGCGGCAGAGGTAGCCGGGCCCTGTTCTGATGCTGTGAAATCTGGCACTGAATCGTTCAACTGTCCAGACAGCGAAATTTTGTGTGATCTGAATCACATGAATGTAGGGGGTGAGGATATTAATGAAGTGATCGCGATCACATAATGAGTGTGTAAAAAAAATACATCGTTCAGAATTACGCCAAAATGGGCGGGTTTTTGTGATTAATATCACAATGTTAAGTTGGCTGTTTGTTTTCAGATTGTGATTTGATTCACAAAATATTTTTATGCAGATTTCTCCCGTATCCCCTCACGACAGGAATGCGATACGCACACCTGCCTTTTACCACGGCTTGATCCATACTGACCTCTTTGTGGGCATTAAGGATAAGCAATGAAACTCATCGGCAGTTATACAAGTCCTTTCGTGCGTAAGATTTCGATTCTCCTGCTGGAGAAAGGGATTGAATTTGAATTCGTAAATGAACAACCCTACAACGCAGAGAACGGCGTTGCGCAGTACAACCCGCTGGGGAAAGTCCCGGCGCTGGTAACGGACGAGGGCGACTACTGGTTTGATTCCCCGATCATTGCGGAGTACATCGAGCTGCTTGGCGTTGCGCCAGCCATGCTGCCGGCGGATCCAAAAGCAGCGCTGGCGATGAAGCAAATTGAAGCCCTGGCGGATGGCATTATGGATGCGGCATTAACGTCCGTACGCGAGCAGGCAAGGCCCGCCGCCCAGCAGTCAGAAAATGAGCTGCTGCGCCAGCGCGAAAAAATCAGCCGCAGCCTGGATATGTGCGAACAGCTGATCCGCGACGGGAAAATTCAGAGCGATAGCCTGAATCTGGCGACGATCGCCATCGCCTGCGCCATCGGCTACCTCAATTTCCGCCGCGTCTCGCCGGGCTGGTGCGTGGATCGTCCGCTGCTGGTCAAACTGGCGGAGACGCTCTTCCAGCGCGAAAGTTTCGCCCGGACTGAACCACCAAAGGCTTGATGCGGGTTATAACACTTCCTGGCGGGAGGCGGTACAATCCCCCCACATGTTAACTCCCTCTCCCGTCGGGAGGGGGGAAGATATTTACTCGCCAGGCGCATTCATGACTACTCATCATTCCCTCTACAGCCAGATCCCCGCTACCGATCGTCTGCTTCGTGACCCGCGCATCACTGCGGTGCTGGAGCAGTTTGGCCATACTGCAACGGTCGACATGCTACGCCAGCTTCAGGACGATGCGCGTCGCCATATTCAGGCTGAGAACGCGATACCCGGCTGGTGCGAGGCATGGGCGCAGGAAGTTGAAAGGAGGTTGAGCAAGCACGCGCAAAGCGCGTTGCGCCCGGTTATTAACCTGACAGGCACGGTTTTGCATACCAATCTGGGCCGGGCACAGCAGGCAGAAGAGGCAATAGAGGCCGTCACCCGGGCCATGCGCTCGCCGGTGACGCTGGAGTACGATCTGGACGGCGCCGGGCGCGGACATCGCGATCGCGCGCTGGCGGATCTTCTCTGCCAGATCACCGGCGCGGAAGATGCCTGCATTGTGAATAACAACGCGGCGGCGGTGCTGTTAATGCTGGCGGCCACCGCAAGCGGAAAAGAGGTTGTCGTCTCTCGCGGCGAGCTGGTGGAGATCGGCGGGGCGTTTCGTATTCCGGACGTCATGCGGCAGGCGGGCTGCACGCTGCATGAAGTGGGCACAACTAACCGTACCCATGCAAAAGATTATCGCGCGGCGGTGAATGAAAACACCGCCCTGCTGATGAAAGTGCATACCAGCAATTACCACATTGAGGGTTTCACCAAAACGGTGGAAGAGGCTGAACTGGCCGCCATCGGGCGCGAGCTAAACGTGCCGGTGATTGCCGATCTTGGCAGTGGGTCGCTGGTGGATATGCGCCAGTATGGTCTGCCAAAAGAGCCAATGGTGCAGGAAATGGTTGCCGCGGGCGTAAGCCTGGTCAGTTTCTCTGGCGATAAACTGCTGGGCGGGCCGCAGGCGGGTATTATCGTCGGCAGGCGCGAGCTGATTGCGCAGCTACAGCAGCATCCGCTGAAGCGCGCCCTGCGTGCCGATAAAATGACGCTGGCCGCGCTGGAAGCCACGCTGCGGCTCTATCTCCACCCGGAGAAACTGGCTGACCGCCTGCCCACGTTGCGTTTGCTGAGCCGTGATGCGGCCTCTGTTCGCGCGCAGGCGGAAGCGCTACTGCCGCAGGTTGCTCCTCATTACCCTGAGTTTGAAGTTCGTATCGAGCCTTGCCTGTCGCAAATTGGCAGCGGCTCGCTGCCGGTGGACAGGTTACCGAGCGAAGCGCTGACGTTCACCCCGCGCGACGGACGCGGAAGCCAGCTTGAGGCGCTGTCGGCGCGCTGGCGCGCATTACCGACGCCGGTGATTGGCCGGATCGGTGACGGGCGCATGTGGCTGGATTTACGCTGTCTGGAAGATGAAGTGCGGTTTCTGGAGATGATGTTGAAATGATTATTGCCACCGCCGGTCACGTTGACCACGGCAAAACCACGTTATTGCAGGCCATTACGGGCGTGAATGCCGATCGCCTGCCGGAAGAGAAAAAGCGCGGCATGACCATTGACCTGGGTTACGCCTACTGGCCGCAGCCCGACGGTCGCGTGCTGGGCTTTATCGACGTGCCCGGTCACGAGAAGTTTCTTTCCAATATGCTCGCGGGCGTGGGCGGGATCGATCACGCTCTGCTGGTGGTCGCGTGCGATGACGGGGTGATGGCGCAAACGCGCGAGCATCTGGCGATCCTCCAGCTGACGGGAAACCCGCAGTTGACCGTCGCCCTCACCAAAGCGGACCGTGTGGATGAGGCGCGTATCGACGAGGTGCGTCAAGAGGTGCTGGCGGCGCTGAGTGAATACGGTTTTAAGGATGTCGCACTGTTTGTCACCGTAGCGACAGAAGGCCGCGGTATCGATGCTCTTCGCAACCATTTGCAGCAGATCCCGTCTCGTGAACAGGCCAGCCATCACCGCTTCCGTCTGGCGATCGACAGGGCGTTTACCGTGAAAGGGGCTGGGCTGGTGGTGACCGGTACCGCGCTGAGCGGGGAAGTGAACGTGGGCGATACCCTGTGGCTCACGGGCGTGAACAAACCGATGCGCGTGCGCGGGCTTCATGCGCAAAACCAGCCGGTGGAACAGGCCCACGCCGGGCAGCGTATCGCGCTGAATATTGCCGGTGATGCCGAAAAAGACCAGCTTAACCGCGGCGACTGGCTGCTGGCCGACGCGCCGCCGGAGCCCTCTGAACGGATTATCGTTTCTCTTCAGACCCATACGCCGCTGACCCAGTGGCAGCCGCTGCATATCCACCACGCGGCCAGCCACATCACCGGACGCGTGTCGCTGCTGGAAAACGATCTCGCCGAACTGGTGTTCGACTCCCCGCTCTGGCTGGCGGATAACGACCGCCTGGTTCTGCGCGATATTTCGGCGCGGGAAACGCTGGCGGGCGCGCGCGTGGTCATGCTGGATCCGCCCCGTCGCGGCAAACGTAAGCCCGAGTATTTACAGTGGCTGGCCGCGCTGGCCCAGACCCGCGATGATAAGTCTGCGTTAGATATCCACCTTGAGCGTGGCGCGGTGGATCTGGCGGCGTTCGCCTGGGCGCGCCAGCTCAGCGGCGAAGGATTGCGTCTTCTGACGCAGGAGCCAGGTTTTATTCAGGCCGGGAACAGCCTGCTGAACGCGCCGGTGGCGGCGCGCTGGCAGCGCAAAGTGCTGAGCACGCTGGCGACCTACCATGAACAGCATCAGGATGAGCCCGGCCCGGGCCGTGAACGTCTGCGGCGCATGGCGTTGCCCATGGAAGACGACGCGCTGGTGCTGTTGCTGATTGAAAACATGCGTGAAAGCGGCGTTATTGCAAGTCATCACGGCTGGCTACACCTGCCGGAACACAAGGCCGGTTTTACCGCTGAGCAGGACGCGGTCTGGCAAAAAGTGGCGGCGCTGTTTGGCGATGAACCGTGGTGGGTGCGCGATCTGGCGCGTGAAACCAATACCGATGAGCAGCTGATGCGTCAGGTACTGCGCCATGCGGCACAGCAGGGGATGATTGTGGCGATCGTGAAAGATCGTTATTACCGCAACGATCGGATCGTAGCGTTTGCGAACCTGATCCGGGAGCTGGATCAGGCGCGCGGATCAACCTGCGCCGCAGACTTCCGCGATCGGCTAAATGTGGGACGCAAACTGGCGATTCAGATCCTGGAGTATTTCAACCGCATCGGGTTTACGCGTCGTCGTGGCAATGACCATGTGCTACGCGACGCGCAGTTATTTCCGTAAGCGTTAAGCGCTGCGCGCCTGCTTCTGCTTAGCCAGCCAGACCGCGCCCAGCCTTCCCGCCTGGTTACCCAGCTCGCAGGGAAGGATGGGCACCCGGAGCGCCTCCCACTCCTCGAATCGCTGTAGGTATTTATCCAGCAGGAGATAGATTTTCTCCTGCTCGCTAATGCCGCCGCCAATCAGCACCGCCTGCGGATCAAACATGGAGATCACGCTGTAGATGCCGCGCGAGAGGAAATGCGCCCACTCTTCTATGGCCTCACGCAGATGCACGTCGCTGTCCATGCGTTTAAACAGCTCCTCACCGTCAGGCATCTCATCTTCCGACACGGCCAGCGCACGGCGGCAGGCTTTCATCAGGCCGCTGGCTGACGCCACTTCGTGCATCGGCTCGCCGTTGTTGCCAACGGGCAGCACGCCAAACTCACCCGCCCGGTAGTGCGACCCACGGTAGAGATCGCCCTCCATGACGATACCGCCGCCGATGCCGGTGCCGATGGTGATGCAGACAAAATGCTCATAGTCCTTGCCGGCGCCCTGCCAGCGTTCGCCCAGCGCCGCGCAGTTGGCGTCATTTTCGGTTGTTACGGGGAGATCGGTCAGCTGTGCGAAAAGCTCGCACAGGTTTTCACCGTCAAGGTAATCCAGCGCCCCGGCCTTGGCCGCTTCGCCGGTATGGTGATTGATGTGGCCCGGAAAACTCACGCCGATGCCGACGATCTCATGCTCCTGGCGGTACTTATCCACCACCGCTTTCCACTTCTGTTTGAAGGTGCTTTCATCGTCAGGCGTATCATATTCATCGGATGTCAGTTCTTCGCCGTTTTCGTTAATCACGCCGTGTTTGATGTGGGTTCCGCCCACGTCAAAGCCGATAAATAGCTGCATTGCATCGTTCCTCATGAGCCCCTGAGCTATTAAGTATGGCTCTGGCGGCAGAAACGAAACGTAAAGTACGGTAATCCGTGATACGGCTCGTAAACCCGTTACCGACAGGCGAGAAAACCACCAGCCGGAACTACCCTTGTTGTACACCTACTGCAAGGAGACGGTCATGACAAACAATCCTCCCTCATCGCGTATCCAGCCAGGCGAGTATGGTTTTCCCCTTAAGCTGAAGCCCCGCTATGACAACTTTATTGGCGGCGACTGGGTGGCGCCCGTCGACGGTGAATACTATTCCAACCTGACGCCCGTTACCGGCCAGCCGTTGTGTGAAATTGCCAGTTCGGGCAAGCGGGATATCGATTTAGCGCTGGATGCGGCGCATAAGGCGAAAGATAAGTGGGGACAAACGTCCGTTCAGGACAGAGCGGCCATTTTGTTCAAAATCGCCGATCGGATGGAGCAGAATCTGGAGCTGCTGGCGACCGCAGAAACGTGGGACAACGGCAAGCCGATCCGGGAAACCATGGCGGCGGACGTGCCGCTGGCGATTGACCATTTCCGCTATTTTGCGTCCTGCATTCGTGCCCAGGAGGGGGGAATAAGTGAAGTTGACAAAGATACCGTGGCGTATCACTTCCACGAGCCGCTCGGCGTGGTGGGGCAAATTATTCCGTGGAACTTCCCGCTGCTGATGGCTAGCTGGAAAATGGCGCCCGCGCTGGCGGCGGGTAACTGCGTTGTGCTGAAACCCGCTCGCTTAACGCCGCTTTCGGTACTGCTGCTGATGGAGGTGATTGGCGACCTGTTGCCGCCGGGGGTCATTAACGTGGTCAACGGGGCCGGGGGAGAGATCGGCGAATATCTGGCTACCTCAAAACGTATCGCCAAAGTGGCGTTCACCGGCTCAACGGAAGTGGGCCAGCAGATCATGCAGTACGCGACCCAGAACATCATTCCGGTCACGCTCGAGCTGGGCGGCAAATCGCCGAACATCTTCTTTGCCGACGTGATGGACGAAGAGGACGCCTTCTTCGACAAAGCGCTGGAAGGGTTTGCGCTGTTCGCGTTTAACCAGGGCGAAGTCTGCACCTGTCCGAGCCGCGCGCTGGTGCAGGAATCCATTTATGAGCGCTTTATGGAGCGGGCGATCCGGCGCGTGGAGTCGATTCGCAGCGGTAATCCGCTGGATAACGTTACCCAGATGGGGGCGCAGGTATCGCATGGCCAGCTGGAAACCATCCTCAACTATATTGATATCGGTAAAAAAGAGGGGGCCGATGTGTTGACCGGCGGTCGTCGTAAGGTGCTGGGCGGCGATTTGCAGGAGGGCTACTACCTTGAGCCGACCATCCTGTTCGGTAAGAACAATATGCGCGTTTTCCAGGAGGAAATTTTTGGACCGGTGCTGGCCGTCACCACGTTTAAAACCATGGACGAGGCGCTGGAGCTCGCCAACGACACGCAGTATGGCCTGGGGGCGGGCGTCTGGAGCCGTAACGGTAATCTGGCCTATAAAATGGGCCGGGGCATTCAGGCCGGACGCGTATGGACAAACTGCTATCACGCCTATCCGGCTCATGCGGCGTTTGGCGGCTACAAGCAGTCGGGCATCGGGCGTGAAACCCATAAGATGATGCTGGAGCACTACCAGCAAACGAAATGTCTGTTGGTCAGCTACTCCGATAAACCGCTGGGGTTGTTTTAATCTCCGGGCTCAGGTCGTCCCGGGTGGGGTGGCCTGAGCCGGGTTAAAGCCGGGTGGCGGCTTCGCCTTACCCGGCCTACTTTTTACTCCCTCTCCCGTGGGAGAGGGCTGGGGTGAGGGCAACAGGCCGCAGTTATTCAGCTTTCATCCACCCATATCCGCATTTCCCCTTCTCCCCGGTTTGCCCAGCTGAACCACGGAATAAAGGTCAGCGTCCGGGGCTGACGTTCTACCGGTGAGTGGTCGTACTGCCACAGGGCATCAGTGTCCTTCGCCTGACACCCGATCCCTTCTGCCTGTATCAGCATCTTGTGCGCGAAAATGCCTTTGCCTTCAAATACCCGAAACGCGCTGTCCTGGGGCAAAGAAAGGTTATGCAGATTTGCGCCGTTATCGGCTTCTTCCAGGCAGTAAATCAGCGGCCCACGCTGCAATGCGACTTTCCCCGCCTGCTGGCGCACCTGCGGGTTGCCGTACACGCGGCGGACCGGCATCGGTAACGTCAGCGTCAGCGTGTCGCCTTCCTGCCAGCTGCGGTTGAGGTATAAGTATCCACGGGAGACCTCGCCTGTAATGGCCTGACCATTGAGCGAAACAGCCGGTTCCGCACACCAGTCCGGCAGCCTCAGGGCCAGCGTGTGAGTCACCGGAACTGGTGAGGTAATCTCGATTTTCACCTGCTCATGCCACGGATAGTTCCCGCTAATCCGCAGCTGGAGGATGTTATCCCCAACCGGAATGGCGACGTCGTTCCCCACGTACAGGTTGATTAACAGCGCGTCCGGGCGAACGGTATAAATGTAGTGCCCCAGCGAGGTCAGCACGCGCGCAATATTCGGCGGGCAACAGGCGCAGCCGAACCAGCGCTGGCGCACCGGTTTGACGTGGTCATAGATATGGTTAAAGGACAGGGTTTTCGGGTGCACTTCCAGCGGATTCACATAAAAGAAATGCTTACCGTCCAGCGCCATGCCGCCCAGCACCGTGTTGTACAGCGCGCGCTCCATCACGTCGGCGTAGTGGCCGTCCGCCTCCATCTCCAGCATCCGGCGGGCAAACATCATCAGGCCGATGGAGGCGCAGCTTTCGGCGTAGACCGTATCGTTGGGCAGATCGTAATCGCTGCTGAACGCCTCGCCGCTGCTTTGGGAGCCAATCCCGCCGGTGATGTACAGCTGGCGCTGTGCCATGTTGTTCCACAGCCGCAGGCAATCCTGACGTTTCCCCTCGTCGTTGCTCAGGCGCGCCAGATGCGCCATGCCCGCCATCAGATAGACAAAACGCACGGCGTGGCCGATGGCCGTTTGTTGTGCGGCAAGGGGCAGATGCGCCTGGCTGTAGGCTTTGTCCTTGACCATCCACGCCGGGCCATAGGTGTTCCAGTATGACGTTCTGCCGCGCTTCTCGTATTCGATATCGTAGAAGTGAGGCTGCGCGCCGCGTTCCTCAATAAAGTATTTCACCAGATTGAGATAGCGTGGCTCCTGCGTGACGTCGTACAGCCGCATCAGCGCCAGCTCGATTTCCGGGTGGCCCGGATAGCCGTGCAGCTGGTTTTCGCCCGGGCCAAACACGCTGTCGATATGATCCGCCAGCCTGCACACCACGTCCAGCAGGCGGCGCTTTCCGGTTCCCTGGAAATACGCCACACCCGCTTCAATCATATGCCCGGCGCAGTACAGTTCGTGGCATTCGGCCAGATTGGTCCAGCGCTCGGCCGGTGCTTTCACCGTGAAATAGGTATTGAGATAGCCATCTTCACACTGCGCCGCTGCGACCAGCTCGATCACCTCGTCGGCGGTTTTTTCCAGTTCAGCATCCGGCTTCTGGCACAGCGACCACGCCACGGCTTCGAGCCATTTCGCCACGTCGCTGTCCTGAAAGACCATCCCGTAGAACTCCCCCTGTTCCAGACCGGCCGCGATGCGGAAGTTGGCGATGGCGTGGCTGGGTTCGGCCTCTGCCACGCGATCGTTAAGCGCATCCCACTGGTAGGGGATCACCACATCGCGGACCAGCCGTTGGTACTGACCAAGAAACGGGTCGTTGATTTTCAGCTGATGCAGGTCGGCTTCCATTATGGTCATATCGTTCTCCTCAGGACTGTACATGACGCTGGCGCAAATCGGTGGCAATGCGCGACATCACGGGATTGTTAAGCCTGCACCAGCGGATAGCGACCGCCAGCAGCAGGTGGAAAAGGGCAGGGAGCAGCGTCTCCATGGCGGTGATGCCCTGCAATGAGGCGGGCGTCTGGTTACCCGCGCCTGGCTGATAGGCCACGGCAATAAACACCAGGCTGATGATCCCGGCGCTGGATGCCCACGCGAGCTTGATGAAAAACAGATTGAAGGCGAAGTTCATCCCCGAGGAGCGCACGCCGGTTTTCCATTCGCCGTAATCATCGGCAAAGGCCATCAGTGAGAAGTGCAGCGGCAGGGTGAAGCCCAGGATCACGCCGTTACTTAAAATCACGATCAGCCAGAGCGTCTGGTGCGCCGGGCCACCCGGCAGGAACCACATTCCCACCGCAAGCGCAGCAAGTACCAGGTTGGTGTAGTAGTAGAGTTTGACGGTATCAATCCGCCGCGACAGCGGGCTGACGATCACCGCGCCCAGAATGGCAGCAAAGGTCACCATGGTGAAAAACAGCGAGGTGTACGCCGTGCTGCCCTGAAGCACGTAGGTGATGAAATACATGTATCCGCCGCCGCGAATGTTGAAGACGTTGATCAGCAGAAACGACATCACCAGCATCAGCAGCAGCTGATCGTTTTTCCGCAGGCCAGCCAGGTGCTCGCGCAGGGTGAATTTACCCATCAGCGCAAGCGGGACGCGCTCGCGCACCCAGAAGAAGCAGCACAGGAACATCACCACGGCGATGGCGCACAGCACGCCAACGCCCAACTGATAACCCCGGGCGGTATTGCCCTGTCCCAGCTCTGACACCAGCCACGGCAGGCCAACGGAGACCAGAAAGCCCGCCACGCCGCACAGTACGAAGCGCCAGGACTGGCAGGATATAACCTCGTTGTGGCGGGTGGTCATGGTGTTGATCAGCGCGCAATACGGCACGTTGATGGCGGTATAGCCCACTGAAAGCAACAGATAGGTGCCGAACGCCCAGGCGATTTTCACGCCCATGCTGGCGTCCGGGACGGTGAAGGTCAGCACGCCGACGATCCCGATAGGAAGCGCGACCCACAGCTGCCACGGACGAAAACGCCCCCAGCGGCTCTGCGTGCGGTCGGCAATCACGCCCATCACCGGATCGGAAATCGCGTCAAATACCCGAAGGGCAATAAACAGCGTGCCCACCAGCGCGGGCGTCAGGCCAAATACATCGGTATAGAAAAAGGTCAGGAAGTTCATGATCAGGCAGGTAATTACCGTGCCGCCCGCGTCGCCCAGGCCGTAGCCAATTTTCTCGCGGACTGACAGCCGTTCATCGGCTGCCTGTTTTGCAACTTCTGCGTCTGTAATCGGTGTGGAAGTCATGGGGTAACTCCTCGATAAACGATTTTTTTATCGTATTTGTGCAAGGTACCCCATTTATTCTGCATTCAACGGGCAGACCAACAAGGGAAGGGAAAAGTATAAAAAGGTGACAATTCCGACCTGATGATAAAACTGTGAGTTTGATCGAGCCGTTCTGCTGATATTTATTAATAATCAAGGGATAAAGACAATATTAGCCACCATAAAAGCGGAAAAATGAATATCCATGCTTGAATTATCCATAGCACTTCCGATCAGGGTTCAAAATGGCGGGTTATTTATCTCCCGGGGCGTGGGCCGTCATCCCGCACGAAAATTATCTTCATGGGAAATAATTTTTGTCGAAAAAGGGACATTAACGATCCAGGAGGAAAATACGCTGTTTGAGGTAAACGCTGGCGAGAGTTTATTACTTTGGCCGAAGCGGCGGCATGTCGGCGTGGAAGATTTTCCGGGCGATCTCAAATTTTACTGGCTGCATTTTGAGGTGGATGAACGCTTGCCGGTGTTGCCAGGCGCGACGCCGCTGTCGATTGAGCAACACTGTAGCGTGCGGGATCCGCAATATGTTATTGCGTTATTCCGTCAGTTTTTAAGCGAGCAGGAAAAATTACAGCGTAGCCAGGCGCTGGAGATAATCTTGCTGTTAATTTTGCAGCAGATATCGCTCTCGCCGGGATATGAAGATAAAGCGGATGATGCGGGCGCAGCAATGGCGTGGAAGGCCAAGCAGCTTATCCGCACGCACTTTCATTTGCCCCTGTCCACTTCGCAGCTGGCAAAAGAGCTGCACTGCAACGCAGATTACCTGGGGCGGGTATTTCGTCGGACGTTTCATTTAACCCTGACGGAGGCAATTCACCGCCAGCGCGTCAGGGCCGCTGAAAAACTGCTGCTGAACGATGCGGCCTCATTAACTGAAGTGGCCGCCCGGTGCGGTTTTAATGACGTGGGTTATTTCCGGCAAATATTCTCAAAACATACCGGGTTAACGCCCGCCGTCTGGAAACGGCGGTACTGTAAAGAGCATATTAATTCCGGATGATCACTGGCCGTAATAGGCATTTGCGCCATGCTTGCGCAGGTAATGCTTCTCCAGCAATTCCTGCTGCATAACCGGAAGCTGAGGTGCAAGCTGGCGCGAGAAAAGCCCCATATAGGCGCACTCTTCCAGCACCACGGCATTGTGTACCGCATCGGCAGCGTCTTTGCCCCAGGCAAACGGGCCGTGAGAATGAACCAGCACCGCCGGGACCTGCATCGGGCTTATGTCGCGCTCCTCGAAGGTTTTGATAATGACTACCCCCGTCTGGTATTCATATTCACCCGCGATTTCAGCCGTGGTCATCAGCCGCGTGCAGGGGATCGCACCGTAAAAATAGTCCGCGTGCGTCGTTCCCCACGCGGGTAAATCCTGCCCCGCCTGCGACCAGATGGTGGCGTGGCGGGAATGGGTATGCACAATGCCGCCAATTTCCGGGTAACGACGATACAGCGCGAGATGGGTCGGGGTGTCGGAGGAGGGCTTTTTACTCCCCTCGACCACTTTACCCGTGGCGATATTTACCACCACCATATCTTCTGCGGTCATCACGTCGTACTCCACGCCGGATGGTTTGATCACCATCATGCCGCTGGCACGGTCAACCGCGCTGACGTTGCCCCAGGTGAACGTCACCAGCTGGTGGGCGGGCAGGGCGAGATTTGCCGCCAGCACCTCGGCTTTGAGTTGTTCTAACATGTCATGCCTCCTTCCTGCATTCGGGCTTCAATCCAGCGGCGCGCCTGGATGATCTCCAGCACCGGCTCTTTGGCTTTCTCGGTCCACATTTCAATCAGAAATGCGCCGCGATAATTAAGTTGATTCAGCGTGTTAAACACGCCAACGAAATCGACGCAGCCCTCGCCAAACGGCACGTCGCGGAACTGTCCGGGGCTTTGCTCGGTAACGGGCCGGGTATCTTTCAGGTGGATAGCGGCGATGCGGTCAATGCCCAGCGTCAGCTCGGCGGTGACGTCGTTGCCCCACGCGCTCAGGTTGCCGACGTCCGGGTAAACGCTGAACCACGGCGAGGCGAGCATGTCGTCCCACTTTTTCCACTTGCTGATGGAGTTCATAAACGCAGTGTCCATGATCTCTACCGCCAGCATTACCTGCGCGGCGGCAGCCTGCTCTACGGCCCACGCCAGCCCTTCGGCAAAGCGCTGTTGCGTGCCCTCGTCGTGCTCCTCGTAGTACACGTCATAACCCGCAAGCTGGATGGTGCGAATACCCAAATCACGGGCCAGCCGGATGGCTTTGGTCATGATCTCGCGGGCGCGTTCGCGCACGATTTCATCGCGGCTGCCAAACGGGAAGCGACGATGGGCAGATAAGCACATCGACGGGATGGCCACGCCGGTCTCCAGCATCGCTTCCACAAGAGAGGCGCGCTGCGTGGTACTCCATTCAAGGCGCGATAAACGCTCGTCGGTCTCATCCACCGACATCTCCACAAAATCGAAGCCGCAGCTTTTTGCCAGAACCAGGCGCTCCGGCCAGGAGAGATCTTTTGGCAGCGCTTTTTCGTAAATGCCTAACGGATGCTGACGCATGGTTACTCTCCCCAGATGTCGCGGATTTGCGAATGGAATGCCTGTGCCACCTGCGGCGGATTATCGGCGCCTGCCAGCGCGCGCCCGGCAATGAAGGCTTTGACGTTGATCTGCTTAAACAGCGACAGGTCAGCGGGGGTGATACCGCCAGTTATAGAAAGCTGCAAACCGATATCGGACAGCGCCTTCATTTTGCTGAGATCCGCCTCACCCCACTGCTGGCCGCTGGCCTGTGCGTCGCGCCCGCGGTGGTAAATCGCCTGCTTCACCCCGATGCGATGCCACGCGCGCGCGTCGTCCAGCGTCCAGTTGCCAAACAGCTCCATCTGGATCTCGCCGCCGCCGCGCAGTGCGACCTCGTGGCCACGTTCAACGGTGGCCAGCGGGGCGGCACAGATGATGGTCATCCAGTTTGCGCCTGCGCCAAACGCCTGCTCAGCCAGCGTTTCTCCGGCATCGGCGACTTTCCAGTCCGCCACGATAATTTTATCCGGACACTGCGCACGCAGGGCGCGAACGGCGTTTAGCCCTTCGGTCAGGCATAGAATGGTGCCGGCTTCGACGATGTCGACGTGATCGGAAAGCGTCGCGACATCGCGCTGCGCGGCCTGAAGCGAGGTGTGGTCGAGCGCCAGCTGCAATAATGGTCGGCTCATAGGTCGTACTCCTTAACACGGGCGTGATAGCCCTGTAATGCTGAAATCAGTAGCTGGTAACGGTGATATTTGCGCTGGTAGGCGGCATGGGCACGCATGTCAGGTTCAATCATCCGGATGTCATGCCTGAGGGCGCGCTGAGCGGCGTAAAAATCGGGATAAAGGCCTGTACCGACGAGCGCGGCCAGCGCCGCACCGGAACAGCCGGTCTCTTCCACCTGCGGGAGTTCAATCGCCAGGCCGCTGACGTCGGCGAGCATCTGCATCCACACGTCCGAATGGGTTGGGCCGCCCGTCACGCGCAGGGCCTGCACGTGGGGAAAGCGTTCGAGCATACGGTTGAGGTGGGTCATGTGGCTGAATACCACCCCTTCATAAACCGCCTGGAGGAGGTGCGCGCGGGTATGCAGCGCCTGCAAGCCATAGAAGCCGCTGGTCATCTCCAGCCCGGCGTTGCTGCCGTAGAGGAAAGGCAGGAAGAACACATCGCTTTCAGCTTTTGGCAGGCTGGCCACGGCGTGGTTAATCTCATCGAATGACATATCGCCCCATTGGGCCGTCAGCCATTCCAGGTTGCCGGACGACGTGGGGCTGGCTTCATGAACGATGAACTGCTGCGGATGGACGTAGCGGCCATAGACGTAGGGGAACGGCTCGTTGTCGCGGATGCCGTGGGCAATCCCACTGGTCACGGCCCAGGTCCCCATTACGGCATTCAGCGTATGTTCGTCATGCAGCCCGGCGCAGATCGCGGTGGAAACCACATCAAACAGTCCACCAACGACGGGAGTACCCGCCGTGAGACCGGTTAGTGCGGCTGCCTGAGCGGTGATTTCCCCGCAAATTTCTGCTGAACCGATAATGGACGGCAGGGCACCGTCAATGTCGCTGATGCCGAGCCAGCGCGTGAGCTGCGGATCGTACTGCCCGGTATTCATGTTGTAGAGATTGGATTCCGAGATGTTGCTCTCTTCGCAGCCTTTGACCCCGGTCAGACACCAGCGCAGGTAATCGTGCGCCATCATCACGCTGCCAATTTGCTGATACCGCTGCGGCTCGTTCTCTTTAACCCAGCGCAGGAGCGAGGCCGGATGCCCCGTCCACAGCGTCTGGCGAGTATGTGGATAGAGCTTTTCGGGTATACCGTCCTGCTGCCAGCGTTGCACGATCTCCAGCGCACGGCGATCGGAGGAGAGTATGGCGTTACCCAAGGGGCGATCCTGTTTATCGAGCAGAAACAGCCCCTTGCCCTGGGCTGAAATGCCAACGCCTTTGATCTGACCGCCGTCAGCGCCTGAATTTTTGAGCAGCAGGGCGACCGTTATGTGGCAGTGCTGCCAGAGCTGGTGCATATCCCGCTCGGCGTAGCCGGCGCGTGGGCTGAGCGTGGCCACTGAGCGGCGTTCAATACAGACTTCTTTTCCCTGGCTGTTGTATAAACCGGCTTTCAGATAAGTACCGCCACAATCGATACCCAACCAGAAGGGCTCTTTTTCACTCATCTTCTTCTCGCTTAATTGCCGGGTGCTTCGCTTACCCGGCCTACGGTTCGGTTTTCTCCCTCTCCCCGTGGGAGAGGGCTAGGGTGAGGGCATCAGGCCGCACGTTTATGTGGAGTCACCGTGGGATTAGGCTCTGCTCCGGCATCGCATTTCGCCGGTAACAGCAGGGCCAGCAGCGATGCCAGCGCCAGCGAAACCGCCAGGCAGTAAACGCCTGCGTCTTTGCTGTACAGGGTGATCAGTACGCCTACCGCATAAGGACCGCAGAACCCGCCGAGGTTGCCCAGGGCATTGATCACGCCGCGAGCGCCACCCGCCATCTCAGCGCTGAACAGACGCGCCGGGATAGTCCAGAACACGCCCGCTGCGGATTGCAGGAAGAAGCCACAGCCCACCAGCGCGGCATAGGCCAGCCAGGTGTGCTCTTTCAGCGCCACGGAGAGGAACATGCAGAGCGCAAAGCCAATCAATGGCAGGGAGACAAACAGCTTGCGCTTGCCGGTGCGGTCAGAGAGTGAAGAGAACAGGAACATACCGGCAATGGCGCCGATGTAAGGCAGAATAGCGAGCATTCCCACCTGGCCGATGCTGGTGTGCGTCAGTTCTTTCAGAATGGTGGGCAGCCAGAGGGTGTAACCGTATATGCCAGTCTGGTAGAAGAAGTTGAGGGCGATCAGCTGCCACATGGTTTTGTCAGACAGCACCGCGCTGAGCGAGGCGTTTTTCACCTCTTTACCCGCAATGGCCTGCTGCTCTGCCGCCAGCGTTTGTACCAGGTAGTTTTTCTCGGCCTCAGAGATCCAGCGCGCTTCCTGCGGCCGGTCGTAGACGGTGAACGCCCACAGCACCAGCACAACAACGGACATCAGACCTTCAATAATGAACAGCCAGCGCCAGTCGAGAGCGGTAATAATCCAGCCCGACAGCGGGGCGGTGATGATCCCGGCGATGGGCACGAACATGATCACAATCGCGTTGGCGCGGCCGCGCTCGGCATCCGGGAACCAGTTACTGATCATCGTGAGCACAACGGGCAGCATCCCGCCTTCCGCCACACCGAGTAAGAAGCGCAGCACCAGCAGCTGATACTGGTTGGTCACAAGCCCGGTCAGAACCGAGATCACCGCCCAGGCAACCAGCGACCAGCCGATAAACTTCTTACCGCTGCCGTGCACGGCAATTTTGCCGCCGGGAACTTGCAGGAACAAATAGCCGATAAAAAAGATCCCCCCCGCCAGGCCCGCCATCGTGGCGGAAATGCCCAGCTCTTCATCCATACCGCCGGGCATCGCAAAAGCTATATTTACGCGGTCCATATAGGAAATAATGCAGGCGATAAGAATAGGGGGAATGATCCTTAGCCAGCGTTGACGCGGAATGTCCGCGTGTAGAGCATTAGAAGAAATATTCATAGTTAATATCTCAGTGAAGGTAACCGGAAAATGTATTCTTTATTTTTATTGTGATGCTTTATTCATAGCGCTAATGCCGTCGCGCAAAATAGCGATGCGATGGCTGACGTCAGCATTAGCATTTATTTCCAGTAATTTAATACCGGAGAATTTCAATGTTGCGGCGCTCGCCGCAGTAAACAGCGCTTTTACATGTTCAATGGACATGAGACTGTCGGCGCAGAACGAAGAAAACGGCGCGTGCAGATCCTGCCATTCTCCATACTCACCGTGAGGGGTCGTGCCCGAAAACATCAGCGCCCCCAGTTTCCCGGCAGCGAGTGCCGCCTGAACATGTTCCAGCGGAAGGGCGGTGTTGCGACCTTCAATAGCCGAACGTGCCCAGTTGATACAGACGCTGATATCGGTCTCTTTCACTACCTCCAGCACCTGCTCTAAGGGCAAGAACCCTTTACGCGGCGCCGGGCCATTCATCGCATCACAGTGTTCCAGCACCAGATCGCAGCCCCAGTCCCAGCTCGCGATTTCCCGTACCGAGCGGGAGAATGCTTCTGTCGCTTGCTCGACAGATTCATTACCCGCCTGCGGTGCGGCCTGCATTTCCAGAGCGACCACTTTCCCGGGAAAGCGGGTGTTAACGGCATCAATCTTTTGATGCAGATGGCGGTAATATTCAATGCACGCTTTACGCTGTTCTTCGTCCGCGGACGCCAGGCCAAACGCGCCGTTGCTGCCGCGGCGGCGCATGGTTTCCATAACGGCTGTGACAACGATCTGCCAGTTGCCCGGCGTATGACGAAACAGCCATTCATCTCCAAACGGATGGAGATTTTCAAGGCAAGGTTGTTCCAGCCCGCGAATATTTGGCGTGTCGGAAAGTTCCCGCCAGAAGGTGTATTCTTCCTGCTCCCCTTTCTGGTGAAACGAGGGTGCGCAGGGGTACGCACCAATAATAAAACCGGTGTTGGTCATTTCGCATTCCTGTATTTATCAGAAAATTAATCTAATTCGCTGATGGCCACTTTCACCACAATTTTACGAATTGCGGATCCCTTGTTTTTAATACAGGCAGGACGGTGAACATCCTGCGGGAAAAATATGGCGTAACTGCCAGGTATCATTTCGATAAACGACTCGTGTTCACTGTCGTGATAAAAAATAATATCCCGTTGCTCCAGCAATGATTCGCTGATTTTGTTATTCCCGGTATCAATAGCAATACCGATTTTTTCTTCACCCCAGGCCAGAAACTGGATATCCAGATAGCGGCGATGGACTTCAGGGCGGTTCTCGTGCTGCTCCTTTGTGGTGAGGTCGAGAACCTGGGCAAAAATGTTGCGGCCTTCAATTTCGATCACGCCCGGTGCCAGGGTGGTGAAATCCGTGGTACGCAGAAAATTAAGCGCCTTTTCTATCGCCAGCGGCAGGCGACATGGATTTGGCTGTGCAATATGTCCGAATATCATGACCCACTCCTTACAGAGACTGGATTTTCGCCCACACGCTGTCGTCGATGGTGATGCCGTCCCGGCGGTTTTCTTCCAGCAGGCGAGTAAATTCATGTCCAGGCAGACGGACGGCGACATTTTCATCAGCGCGTTCTGCGGTGGTGATGAAGTCCATGATGCGCTGTAGTTTGGCATCGCGGGTTGGACCGTCGATCAGGCGATCCACTTCGACGGCGATAAAGATCTGCGATACGCCGTATTCGTCGCTGTTGTCCTGGGTCACTTCCGCAACGGACGCGCCGTCAGAGAGCAGGGTGGCGATCATGTCGAGCACAATCGATAAGCCAGAACCTTTCCAGTAGCCCATGGGCAGAATGCGACGGTTTTTCTCAATCACGCCCGGCTCTCTGGTCAGATTGCCTTCATCGTCAAAGCCGCCGTCGACCGGTAATTCGCGTCCGGCCAGGCGATTCACCTCCAGCATGCCGTAGGAGAACATCGACATCGACATATCGACCATGGTGATTGGATTCGACGGGATAGCGACGATCAGCGGGTTTGTGCCGATGCAGCATTCTTTTGATCCCCACGCGGGCATCACGGCAATAGAGTTGGTCCAGCAGATGCCGATATAGCCTTTCTCCGCCGCCTGCCAGCCGTAGCTGCCGCCGCGCATCCAGTGGTTCGCGTTACGCAGCGCCACCAGGCCGATCCCGTGATCGGACGCCAGCTCAGTAGCACGGTCCATCATCTTCTTCGCCGTCAGGTTGCCGATGGAACGCTGCGCATCCCACTGTTCGATGGCGCCTAATGTCGTTACGCGTTTCGGCTGGGCGTCAGGGATGATGTCGCCTGCGTCAAGCTGCTGAATAAATCGCGGGAAGCGGTTGACGCCGTGTGAATAAACGCCGGACTCCGTGGTGCGGGCGAACATCTCGGCGCAGGCGTCAGCGGTATCCGCTTTTACACCGCGATCGAGCAGAACCCGATTGAACGCCGCTTTCAACTCTTCGAAGGTCACTTTCATCCCTGTTCTCCTGTTTTTTTAGGGGCAAGTGCGAGTGCTTTTTTATCACTAAATTTCACTATGCGAAATCTGATTTCAAATATAACGATCAAATTTTGTCAGATCAACGACATTCACGTTTTTCAAAATCGATTAAAATCAAATGGTTGTGTTTTTTCTGTTGAGATCGTGAACTAAAACACACTTTGCGCTACCATCAGGGCGCAATAAACAGGAGCTATTTGATGAGCATAAAAGAGAGCGAAATGACGCAAGAAAAAGAGAGGCCAGCAGGTAGCCAGAGCTTGTTTCGCGGCCTGATGCTGATTGAAATCCTCAGTAACTATCCGAACGGGTGTCCGCTTGCGCATTTATCAGAACTGGCGGGGCTGAATAAAAGTACCGTGCACCGGTTATTGCAGGGGTTGCAGTCGTGCGGGTACGTGACGCCAGCGCCGGCGGCAGGGAGCTATCGTTTGACCACCAAATTTATCGCCGTCGGGCAAAAGGCGCTTTCATCTCTCAATATTATTCACGTGGCGGCGCCGCACCTCGAGGCGCTGAACATTGCCACCGGCGAAACGGTCAACTTCTCCAGCCGTGAAGATGATCACGCGATCCTGATTTATAAGCTTGAGCCGACAACCGGTATGCTGCGCACGCGCGCATATATCGGCCAGCATATGCCGCTCTATTGTTCTGCAATGGGCAAAATCTATATGGCGTTTGGTCATCAGGATTACGTGGCGAGCTACTGGGAAAGCCACCAGGAACAGATCCAACCTTTGACCCGCAACACCATCACCGAACTGAGCGCGATGTATGATGAGCTGGCGGAAATTCGCGATCACAGTATGGCGATGGATAAAGAAGAGAACGAGCTGGGTGTGTCATGTATCGCCGTGCCGGTCTTTGATATTCACGGGCGCGTACCCTATGCCATCTCCATTTCGCTGTCGACGTCGCGCATGAAGCAGGTGGGTGAGAAAAACTTGCTAAAACCGCTGCGTGACACGGCGGAAGCTATCTCGAAAGAACTGGGGTTTAACGTGCGCGAGGCGTAACTGATGAACCAATTTATCCTGGCGGATCCTGAAAAATGTATCGGGTGTCGTACCTGTGAGGTAGCGTGCATGATGTCGCATCAAAGCAGCGCCACGCCAGTAGCGTTTACGTCACGGATCCGCGTGGTTAAGGGGGAAACCTTCACCACGGCAGTGGGCTGCCACCAGTGTGAAGATGCGCCCTGCGCGAATGTCTGCCCGACGGGGGCCATTCACCGCGCTGCGGGAGCCTGGCTCGTTAAGCAATCGCGCTGTATCGGCTGCAAAAGCTGTATGGTGGCGTGCCCGTTCGGGGCAATGCAGGTTCGGGTCGTGGAAGATCGCGTTCAGGCGCTGAAATGTGATTTGTGCGCGCATCGCGAGGGCGGTCCCGCCTGCGTCGAAGCCTGTCCCACCCACGCGCTGCGCTGCATAGACCCCGCCAGCTTACGCGCGGAACGGCTGCGTAATATGGCCTGAGGTTTTATTAACCGGCCTCGCGCCAGGCGTTCTCAATCTCTTCGGCGAGAATTTTCACACCCGCTTCGATTTTTTCCGGGTCCGGGACGTAGTTCATACGCATGCACTGGTGCGTGTGCGGCCACGGCTTATCCAGCCCCGGGAAGAAGTAATCCCCTGGCACCATCAGTACGCCACGTTTTTTCAGACGCTGATAAAGCAGCTCTGTCGTAATGGGCAGATCCTTAAACCACAGCCACAGGAAAATTGCCCCTTCCGGTTTATGGATCAGGCAGCGTTCTTCCGGTAAGTAGCGGCGAAGGATGGCTATAGTTTCCTGAACGCGCTGAGAGTAAAACGGCTTAATCACCTCATTCGACAGGCGCAGCAGGTCGTTACGCCTGATCATCTCGCACATCATCGCCGGGCCGATGCCGCCAGGCGAAAGGCTGATAATGCCGTTCATGTTGGTAATGGCGGTGATGATTTTCTCGTTAGCAATGATAATGCCGCAACGGCTGCCCGGCAGGCCCAGCTTGGAGAGGCTCATGCAGAGGATGATATTCGGGTTCCATAGCGGACGCGCTTCGCTGAAGATGATCCCCGGGAACGGTACGCCATAGGCGTTATCGATCACCAGCGGGATGCCGTGCTGATTCGCCAGCGCATCCAGCTTCATCAGCTCGTCGTCGGTGATCACGTTCCCCGTCGGGTTGGTGGGACGAGATACGCAGATCATGCCCGTCTCTTCACCGATATGCAGATGTTCAAAATCGACGTGATATTTGAACTGGCCCTCTGGCAGCAACTCGATATTCGGACGTGCGGAAACAAACAGGTCTTCTTCGAGGCCGGCATCGGCATAGCCAATATACTCCGGTGCCAGCGGGAACAGCACTTTTTTCGTGGTGCCGTCGGCGCGGCGTCCGGCGAACAGATTGAATAAGTAGAAAAACGCGCTCTGACTGCCGTTTGTCAGTGCAATATTCTGTGGTTCGATATCCCAACCCAGCGCTTCCCGCAGCATTGCCGCCAGAAGCGTCAGTAGTTCTGTTTTACCCTGAGGGCCGTCGTAATTACATAGCGCATCGGTTGCTTTACCGTTTTCCAGCATCTCTGCCAGCAGCGTCTGGAAGTAGGTGTTCATCTCCGGAATTTGAGCCGGGTTTCCGCCGCCAAGCATGATAGCGCCTGGGGTGCGCAGCCCGTCGTTGAGGTCCTCCATCAGGCGGGTAATGCCTGAATGGCGGGTAAATTTGTCGCCGAAAAGTGAAAACGTCATAGCAGGTGATCTGTCGGGCTTAATATGAAAGGCAGTAACCATAACGCCAGCACCGTGTTGGTGCAAATCGGCGGATGTGGTCGGATTTGTTGTTTTATGTGGCGGGTTTGTATTTGTGTGGTGAATTGTTCTGGTGAATGCCCCTCACCCCAGGCCTCTCCCCTTTGGGGAGAGGGTTAGGGTGAGGGGGTCTATTGATTACCCGCCCACACCACCATCACCTTATCGCCCTTGTGCTCGCGCACAAAGCCGTAGCCTTCTTTCATCGACAGCGTTGTTTGCTTGCCTTCACCCACCGCCGGATGACGGGCGCGGAACTGCCCCAGAAGCTGCCAGTGGGCGACAGTTAACGCCTGTTTACCCGTGACGTCCTGCCAGTTCATATCCGAACGGGTCCCCTGTAGCGGATCGGAGCCCGTAGGGCCGAATGGACGCTCTGATTCATCGCCGTAATAGATCTGCACGCTTCCCGGTGCCAGCAGCAGTAACTCAGCGGCGCGCTGGCCTCCTTCACGGAACAGACGCGTATCATGGGAGGAGAGATAGCTCAGCACATTAAAACTTTGCAGCTTTTCTGCCATTTGCTGCCAGGTCAAATCCATATCGGCCAGGCAGTCCACCGCTTTTGCCGCCTGCTCCTGATAGTCAAAATTGATCATCGCATCGAAGCCGTGGCGGTAATAATCGCTCTGCATCACGCCGTGGCCCCAGGATTCACCGGTCATCCAGAATGGCGCATCGTCGAGTTTTTTGTCCGGGTTGGCGGCTTTCCACGCGGCCAGCGCCTGGCTGGCCTGGTTTTTCAGTTGCAGCCAGGCTTCAGGCTCAACGTGCTTAGCGGTATCGACCCGGAAACCGTCGATGCCGTAGTCACGTACCCACTGGCTAAGCCAGTGAGTCAGGTAATCTCGCGGGGTGAAATTCGTCATCACTTTCGCGTTGGTGTCGGGCTTGTGTTGATAAAAGTTCGGCAAACCTGACGGGATCTTAGATTCCGTTTTCAGATCAGGCAGGAAGGCCAGCGACATGGTCAGATCGTCAAAGCCCGGGTTGTCGTAATCACCGATATCGGTACGGATCCATTTTTTACCCCACCATTTTTCCCATGCGGCTTTGTCACTGAAGTTGATGTAATCGTTGAAGCTGTGCCAGCTTTGCCCCGCTCCTGGCTTCCAGTCAGTCCAGCGCTCGCCGAGGGTTTTTTTCAGCTCATCGCCCTGCAAATAGAGCGCGCCAAACTGATACTCCTGCATATCTGCAAGCGTCGCATAACCCGCGTGGTTCATGACAATGTCAAACAGGACGCGGATACCGCGCCTGTGCGCGTCGTCGACAAGCTGGCGTAAATCATCTTCGTTGCCCATGTTGGCGTCGAGTTTCGTCCAGTCCTGAGTGTAATAGCCGTGATAGGCGTAGTGGGGGAAATCCCCTTTGGTGCCGCCGCCAACCCAGCCGTGGATCTGCTCCAGCGGCGAGCTTATCCAGAGCGCATTCACGCCCAGCTGCTGAAGGTAATCCAGTTTGCTGGTAAGCCCTTTCAGATCGCCGCCATGGAAAGTACCAATCTCCTGCATACCGTCTTTATGACGGCCATAGCTGTTGTCGTTGGTGGGGTCGCCATTCACGAAGCGATCGGTCAGCACGAAATAGACGGTGGCGTTTTGCCAGCTGAACGGCGCGGGTTTGTCCGTCTCGGCGCGCTCAAGCAGCAGCAGGCCATTGCTGTTGGCGGCTGGCTGAAGAGTCACTTTGCCATTTTGAACGGTCGCGGTCTGTTTACTGTAAAAATCACGGACCACCGTGCCTTCCGGAAAGGTGTTAACGACATCGATCGTGAGCGGTTTGCCGTCCCACTTCGGGCACTGGCGGGTGACGTTTGCGACAGGCTGTGGCGCCGCACTTTGCACCGTCAACATCAGCGTCGGCGTTCCCGAGCGCGTATCAATACGCATCTGATAAACGCCGTCACGGAATAACCGCCACTGCGGTGGGGTGCCTTCGCACGGTTTGAGCGACAGCATCTCGTTGAGCTTAATGGCACCTGTCGGCTGCCAGCACGCGTTGTCAAGACTCAACGTCAGCGGGCGGGTACCCTTCGCAAGCGTTGCCTGGCTGGTAAAGACGCCGGTACCTTCAGCGCTAAACGCGTTAAATCCCGGCGATGACCAGTCGGCATGCGCGAATGCGGGTAACATCAGAACAGCTAATGCAGTGCGTTTCATTCCATTTTCCTGTCGCGGCATTTTTGACCAGTGTGCCATTCGGCTCAGGGGAAAAACTCCTCCTCTACGGCTTTCTGCAAGGAGGACGCGAAGGGATGAGTGATCCCGCGCAAAATTAGGCAGTTATCTGCGATATCGCGCACATTTTTCCAGCGTTGATGCTTTAATGAGCATGTTCCGGATGACATAGTTTCGGAATTGGACTATTTATAGACGTGCTCTTGAAGACTATTTTTGGTACGATTTGAGATTCCGCTCTCAAATTTTTGAAGAAAATAAGGTGTTGGAATGTTTATATCCGACCAGGAGACCTAATGATATCGACTCCCATTCGACGATATGGGGCCGCGATACTCATGTTACTCACCATGGCATTTTCAGGTGAGGTGCTTGCAAAGACGCACACGGATACAACGAGTAAGAAAGCCCACGTAATAAAGACGACAAGCAGTAAGGTTAGCAGTAAACAAGAGTATTCTCGCAATAGTGCAAAGAGTAGTTCACTTCCTGATTTGCGAAAATACCCTTCCGGGACACCAAGGAAAAAAGCGTTTCTCCGGACGGTAATGCCTTACATTAAAAGCCAAAATGCCGCGATTACTGCGGATCGTAACTGGCTGATCTCCAAACAGTACGACAGCCGCTGGTCGCCGTCTGAGCGCACTCGCCTGAAAGATATCGCCAAACGCTATAAAGTGAAGTGGAGCGGGAACACGCGTCGCGTGCCTTGGAACTCACTGTTAGAACGTGTGGACATCATTCCAGGCAGTATGGTCGCGACAATGGCCGCCGCCGAAAGCGGTTGGGGCACCTCGAAGCTGGCGCGCAACAACAACAATCTGTTTGGCATGAAATGCGTAAAAGGTCGTTGTACTAACGCGCCCGGCAAGGTGAAGGGCTATTCACAGTTTGAATCGGTGAAAGATTCCGTGAATGCCTACGTGGTGAACCTGAACACCCACCCGGCCTATTCCTCGTTCCGTAAGTCACGCGCTCAGCTGCGTAAGGCGGATCAGGAAGTGACGGCCACGGCGATGATCCATAAGCTGAAAGGTTATTCCACTCAGGGACAGCGTTATAACAATTACCTGTTCTCCATGTACCAGGATAACCAGCGTCTGATTGCCGCACATATGTAATGAAAAACGCCTTCCACTGGAAGGCGTTCTTTTTTCTAGAGCAGGACTTCACTGTACCGTTCACGGTACTCCTTCGGCGTGGTGTCATACTCTTTCCTGAACACCGAATAGAAATACTGAAGCGACGGATAGCCACACATCTGTGAAATCTCGTTGATCGACAGCGAGGTGGAGATCAGCAGACTGCGCGCTTTCTCCAGCTTTTCCGCATGGATCACGGCGTGGATCGTCTCACCCACTTCCTCTTTAAACCGCTTCTCCAGATTCGAACGTGATATGCCGACCGAATCGAGCACCTGATCGACCTTAATCCCTTTGCAGGCATGATTGCGAATGTAGTGCATCGCCTGAATCACGGCCGGATCGTTTAATGAGCGGTAGTCAGTTGAGCGACGTTCGACCACGCGAACGGGAGGAACCAGCAGACGCTGGAGCGGCAGGGATTCGTTGTCTAACAGTCTGTGCAGCAGCTTTGCGGCCTGATAGCCCATCTGACGGGTACCCTGAGCCACGGATGAGAGCGCCACGCGCGACAGATAGCGCGTAAGCTCTTCGTTATCAATACCAATCACGCACAGCTTTTCAGGCACCGGAATATGCAAATGTTCGCACACCTGTAATACGTGGCGGGCGCGGGCGTCCGTCACGGCGATAATCCCTGTCTGGGGCGGCAGCGTTTGCAGCCAGTCAGCCAGACGATTTTGTGCGTGCTGCCAGTTTTCTGGCGCGGTTTCCAGCCCCTGATAAACGACGCCGCGATACTTCTCCTGGGCAACCAGCTGGCAGAAGGCATACTCACGCTCCATCGCCCAGCGCTTTCCGCTCGTGGCGGGCAATCCGTAAAACGCAAAACGATGGACGCCTTTCTCCTTTAAATGGAGGAAGGCGGTCTCGACCAGAGCATGGTTATCCGTGGCGATGTAGTGAACGGGAGGATAATGTTCCGGTGTATGATAAGAGCCGCCAACGCCCACGATAGGCACGTCAACGCCACTCAGCAACTGTTCAATCACGGGGTCGTCAAAGTCAGCGATGACCCCGTCGCCCAGCCAGTCTTTGATGTTCTCCAGACGGGTACGGAAATCTTCTTCGATGAAAATATCCCATTCGGATTGCGACGCCTGCAAATATTCGCCAACCCCTTCAACCACCTGCCGGTCATAGGCTTTGTTGGCATTGAATAACAACGTAATGCGGTGACGCTTTTCAAACATGGCTTATTTCCCAAATTAGTCACGATACTGTTATCAGGCGCGCCGCTTGGTGGCAGAGTCCATCCAGACTGCCAGCAAAAGAATGGCACCCTTGACGATATACTGCCAAAACGTCGGCACGTCCATCATACTCATCCCGTTATCCAGCGAAGCCATAATAAATGCGCCCATCACCGCCCCCGCCACGCTGCCAATGCCCCCGGCGAGGCTGGTCCCGCCAATCACGCAGGCGGCGATGGCGTCCAGCTCGGCAATATTACCGGCAGAGGGGGAGCCCGCCCCCAAACGTGAGCTGAGGATCAGCCCCGCGATGGCCACCATCAGGCCGTTGATGGCAAAGACGGCGAGTTTGGTGCGTTCTACGTTAATGCCGGACAAACGCGCGGCTTCGAGATTGCCACCGATGGCATAAATACGGCGACCGAATGCGGTACGCGTGGCCATAAACATCCCACCTAACAGCAACAGCGCCAGCAGCAGAACGGGCGTTGGGACGCCGCGATAATCGTTTAACAGCCAGATGGCGCCCAGTACAATCACCGCAGTAAGCGCCTGACGGCCGACAACCGAGGTTGAAGCAGGCGAGGCCAGCCCCAGCGCCTGGCGACGCATGCGTCCTCGCCATTGCCACGCGACAAACGCCATCAGCCCAACCACGCCGATCGTAAAACCGACGCCATCAGAGAGGTAGCTTTGGCCAATCTGGGACATCGAGGCGCTGGTCGGGGAGACGGTAGTGCCGTTGGTGATCCCAATCAGAATGCCGCGGAAGGCCAGCATCCCCGCTAAGGTGACGATAAACGACGGGACCTTACGGTAGGCCACCCACCAGCCATTCCACGCCCCCAGCAGCAGACCCAGTACCAGCGTGACCGCAATCGTCAGCGGCAGCGGCCAGCCGAGCCAGACGTCAAAAATTGCCGCCACGCCGCCGAGCAGACCCATCATCGACCCTACTGACAGGTCAATTTCCGCTGAGATAATCACAAAGACCATCCCCACCGCCAGGATCCCGGTGATGGCGGTCTGACGCAGCAGGTTAGAAACGTTACGTGCGCTCAAATAGGAGCCATCGGTCATCCAGGTAAAGAACAACATGATCACGATAATGGCGGCAATCATTACAAAAACTTGCAGATTCAGCGATTTAAGTCCTGCGAACGCACCGGGCGTCGGAACAGCGACTTTGATATCAGACGGGTTGCTTTTCGACATGGCGTTCGCTCCTTAAGGCAGCTTCCATCACCTGCTCTTGCGTCAGGTTCTGGTTGTTCAGGTTGGCTTTGAGTTTCCCTTCATGCATGACCAGCACGCGGTCGCTCAGCCCCAGCACTTCAGGCAATTCGGACGAGATAACAATGACGGCAATCCCTTGCTGCACAAGCTGGTTGATCAGCTTGTAGATTTCATACTTCGCGCCGATATCGATCCCGCGCGTGGGTTCGTCCAGAATTAAAATGCGCGGATTAAGCAACAGGCAGCGCGCCAGAATCGCTTTCTGCTGGTTGCCGCCGCTCAGGCGACCTATCGCCAGTTCCGGCGAGGAGGTTTTCACCTTGAGCCTGGCAAGTGACTGAAGAATACACTGCTGTTCTGCGGCATCATCCAGGCTGCTCAGCGCGCCGGAAAACTGGCTGAGCGCCGCCAGCGTGATATTTTTTCCCACCGCCATGACCGGCACGATGCCGTCTTTTTTGCGGTCTTCGGGCACCATAGCAATGCCTTTGGCAATGGCCTGCTGGCAGTTGTCGATTTTTACCGGCTGACCGTCGATATAAATTTTGCCTTCCCAGCGCCCCGGCCAGACGCCAAACAGACACTGCACGGCCTCGGTTCTTCCGGCACCCACTAAACCCGCAATACCGAGAATTTCGCCGCGGTGCAGCGAGAAGGAGAGGTTATCCACGCGCTTGATGTGGCGGTTAACGGGATGCCACGCCGTCAGGTTTTCCACGCGCAGGAGTTCTTCGCCTATGGTGTGTGGTTCGTTGGGATACAGTGCGGTGAGTTCGCGACCCACCATCATGGTGATGATGTCATCTTCGCTCATGCCTTCTGCTTCACGCGTGCCAATGTGCTGCCCGTCGCGGATGACGCAGATGGTGTCGGAAATAGCTTTCACCTCATTGAGCTTGTGCGAAATATAGATGCAGGCGATACCGTGGTTTTGCAGGTCGCGGATGATATTGAGCAGAACGGCGGTTTCCTGTTCGGTGAGCGAGGCGGTTGGCTCGTCGAGGATCAGCAGGCGTACCTGCTTGTTCAGCGCCTTGGCGATCTCCACCAGCTGCTGCTGGCCCAAACCTAAGTCGCCCACGCGCGTATCCGGTGAGATAGCCAGGCTCACCTGGGCCAGCAGTTTTTCGCAGCGCAGCGTCATGGTGTCGTAATCCAGTACGCCGTGGCGTGAGAGTTCGGCGCCGAGAAAAATATTTTCCAGCACGGTAAGGTGCTTCACCAGCGCCAGCTCCTGGTGAATAATAGCGATGCCTTTACGTTCGGTATCGCGAATGTGCGTGGCCTGGAGCACCTCGCCGGCAAAGACGATTTCGCCCTCGTAGCTGCCGTGCGGATAGATCCCGCACAACACTTTCATCAGCGTGGATTTTCCCGAGCCATTTTCGCCGCACAGCGACATCACTTCGCCGGGATTCAGCCGCAGGCTTACGTTATCGACTGCTTTCACCGCCCCGAAGGCTTTGGTGATGCTTTTCATTTCAAGTAAATAAGACATAACTGCTCCGCATGGCCCGACAGATGTACAGGGCAGGTCGATGCGCCCCTGCCGGGCAGGGGCTGCGCTGGATTACAGTTCACTCTTCTTATGGAAACCGTCTTTCACCACGGTGGCGTCAATATTCTCTTTGTTGACTTCGATAGGGGTAAGCAGGCGAGCAGGTACGTCTTTCAGGCCGTTATTTAACGTCGCGTCTGCTTTAGGTTGCTGGCCATTGCCCAGCTCAACGGCAATTTCGGCGGCCGTATTGGCAAGCTCGGTAATGGGCTTATACACCGTCATGGTCTGGGTACCCGCGATGATGCGTTTTACACCCGCAAGGTCGGCGTCCTGTCCGGAAATAGCGACTTTCCCGGCCAGACCCTGCGCGCTCAGCGCCTGAATGGCGCCACCCGCAGTGGCATCGTTAGAGGCCACCACCGCATCGATTTTGTTGTTATTTGCAGTCAACGCGTTTTCCATAATTTTCAGCGCGTTTTCCGGTAACCAGCCGTCAGCCCACTGGTCGCCGACGACTTTAATTTTGCCCTCGTCGATATACGGCTTCAGCACTTTCATTTGTCCCTGGCGGAACAGTTTGGCGTTGTTATCCACGGGCGAGCCGCCCATCAGGAAATAATTCCCCTGAGGCACTTTTGCGACCAGGCTTTTAGCCTGTAATTCGCCCACCTTTTCATTGTCGAACGAAATATAATAATCAATGTCGGCATTATTAATCATGCGGTCATAAGCCAGGACTTTTATGCCTTCCTGTTTCGCTTCTTTCACCACGTTGCTTAATACCTGGCCGTTATACGGGATAATGACCAGCACATCGACGCCACGGTTGATCATATTCTCGATTTGCGACATTTGCGTCTCTTCGTTGCCGTTAGCGGACTGAACGAACACCTCCGCGCCGAGAGATTCCGCTTTTTTAACAAAGATATCGCGATCTTTTTGCCAGCGCTCCAGGCGTAAGTCATCAATCGCCATGCCGATTTTGACCTCTTTGGCGTGGCCGGCAAAGCTTGCAAGCAGGAGAGTAGTGCAGAGCGTTAGGGTCAGGTTCTTTATCTTCATAATTATTAGGCCTTTTTGTAGGGGTATGTGTAGCTGAGATAAAAGAAACATTCACTGCTGAGACGCAGCAAATTTTTAACGTGGAAAGGCCTGCTGGCAATTACAGATTTTTATCTTCTCATTACGATATTTGGTTTATTTCTGAATTTATGACCGCGATCGGATTTTAAAAAGCGTAACCTATTAATTACATTTGATTCTGGAATGCGCGCCGAAAAATAGTTTGTCTGCACATTATTTTGCGAGCCAGCGCACAATTGCGCATTCTCTCAATAGCAGTGTGAAATAACGTAATTGAGCAACCTCCAATGTCTATTCACTATTACTCCAGAAGCAAGACCACGCCGCATACCCTGATTATGGAGCTCAATATGCAAGCTTATTTCGACCAACTCGATCGCGTTCGTTTCGAAGGCACGAAAACGACCAATCCTTTAGCATTTCGTCACTACAACCCGGATGAGCTGGTGCTGGGTAAGCGCATGGAAGATCACTTGCGCTTTGCCGCCTGCTACTGGCACACCTTCTGCTGGAACGGTGCCGATATGTTCGGCGTGGGCTCTTTTGACCGTCCATGGCAACAGCCGGGCGAGGCCATTGAGCTGGCGAAGCGTAAAGCCGACGTCGCGTTCGAGTTCTTCCATAAGCTGAACGTGCCGTACTACTGTTTCCACGATGTGGACGTGTCGCCGGAAGGGGCGTCGCTGAAAGAGTATCTGAACAACTTCGCGCAGATGGTCGACGTACTGGCTGAAAAACAGCAGCAAAGTGGCGTCAAGCTGCTCTGGGGTACGGCTAACTGCTTTACCAACCCTCGCTATGGCGCGGGCGCGGCAACCAACCCGGATCCGGAAGTCTTCAGCTGGGCGGCAACCCAGGTCGTGACGGCGATGAACGCCACGCATCAGCTGGGCGGTGAGAACTATGTACTCTGGGGCGGTCGTGAAGGATATGAAACGCTGCTGAATACCGACCTGCGTCAGGAGCGTGAGCAGATTGGTCGCTTTATGCAGATGGTGGTGGACCACAAACACAAAATCGGTTTCCGCGGCACGCTGCTGATTGAGCCAAAACCACAGGAGCCAACCAAGCATCAGTATGATTATGATGTCGCCACCGTGTATGGCTTCCTGAAGCAGTTTGGTCTGGAAAAAGAGATCAAAGTGAATATTGAGGCTAACCACGCTACCCTGGCGGGCCACTCGTTCCATCACGAAATTGCCTCTGCGATTGCGCTGGGCATCTTCGGCTCTGTCGATGCTAACCGTGGCGATCCACAGCTGGGCTGGGATACCGACCAGTTCCCGAACAGCGTGGAAGAGAATGCGCTGGTGATGTACGAGATCATCAAAGCGGGCGGTTTCACCACCGGCGGCCTGAACTTCGACGCCAAAGTGCGTCGCCAGAGCACCGACAAATACGATCTGTTCTACGGGCATATTGGCGCGATGGACACCATGGCGCTGGCGCTGAAAGTGGCAGCCCGTATGATTGAAGACGGTGAGCTGGATAAGCGCGTGGCGAAGCGCTACAGCGGCTGGAACAGTGAGCTGGGCCAGCAAATTTTGAAAGGTCAGTTATCGCTTGCGGAGATCGCGAAGTACGCTGAACAGCATCAGCTTGCGCCGCAGCATCAGAGCGGCCATCAGGAGCTGCTGGAAAACCTGGTCAATCACTACCTGTTCGATAAATAACAGCATTCATGCCCGGTAAGCGCTGCGCCACCGGGCATTTCTGTCAAAGGAGTCACCACATGTATATCGGGATCGATCTTGGCACGTCGGGGGTGAAAGCCATCCTGTTAAGCGAGCAGGGCGATGTGTTAGCCACGCAGACTGAAAAGTTGCAGGTTTCACGCCCGCATCCGCTTTGGTCGGAACAAGATCCGGAGCAGTGGTGGCAGGCGACGGACCGCGCGATGACAACCTTAGGCGAGCAGCACAGCCTGCGCGACGTTAAAGCGCTGGGCATCGCCGGACAAATGCATGGCGCAACGTTGCTGGATAGCCAGCATCGCGTTCTGCGCCCGGCTATTCTCTGGAACGATGGCCGCTGTGCGGAAGAGTGCGCGATCCTTGAGGAACGTGTGCCTGCGTCCCGCGAGATTACGGGCAACCTGATGATGCCCGGTTTTACCGCGCCAAAACTCCTGTGGGTGCAGCGCCATGAGCCTGATATTTTTCGCCAGGTGGCGAAGGTTCTGTTGCCGAAAGACTACCTGCGTTTTCGCATGACGGGGGATTTTGCCAGCGACATGTCTGACGCCGCGGGCACGATGTGGCTCGACGTGGCGAAACGGGACTGGAGCGAGGCGATGCTGGATGCCTGCCAGCTGACGCGCGATCATATGCCTGCGCTGTTTGAAGGCAGCGAAATCACGGGCGCTTTGCAGCCTTCTGTTGCTGAACGCTGGAATATGCCAGCCGTACCTGTCGTCGCTGGCGGCGGCGATAATGCGGCGGGGGCGGTCGGCGTGGGGATGGTCGAGGCAGGACAGGCCATGCTCTCGCTCGGCACTTCCGGTGTCTATTTTGCCGTCAGTGACGGGTATCGTAGCAATCCTGGAAGCGCCGTACACAGCTTCTGCCACGCGTTGCCGGGTAAATGGCATTTAATGTCGGTGATGCTGAGCGCGGCTTCCTGCCTCGACTGGGCGGCAAAACTAACCGGAATGGCGGACGTCCCGGCGCTTATCGCAGCGGCACAGCAGGCGGATGATAATGCCGGTGCGGTCTGGTTTTTACCGTACCTTTCCGGCGAGCGGACGCCTCATAACAACCCGGAAGCGAAAGGGGTGTTCTTCGGTCTTACCCATCAGCACGGCCCGGCAGAGCTGGCGCGCGCGGTGCTTGAAGGCGTTGGCTATGCTCTGGCGGACGGAATGGATGTCGTGCATGACTGTGGACTTACGCCATCCAGCATTACGTTAATTGGCGGCGGTGCGCGAAGCAGCTACTGGCGGCAAATGCTTTCCGATATCAGCGGGTTGCAGCTGGACTATCGTACGGGAGGCGATGTCGGCCCGGCGCTCGGTGCGGCACGGCTGGCGCAAATTGCGCTGAACCGGGATAAACCACTGCCCCAGCTTTTGCCCCAGCTGTCGCTTGAACAGCAGCATCGTCCTGATGCGAAAAATCATGCTCGCTATGCTGAAAGACGAGACGTGTTCCGCAAAATTTATCGGCAGCTTTTGCCGCTAATGTCATAAACAGGAGCCGGGTGGCGCTAACGCTTACCCGGCCTGCCAGCCTTCAACCGGGTTAGCTCACAAACCGGCGCGTATCGATTCTTTGCAGCAACATTGACAGCAGCAGGCTGACAACCAGCGTAACGGTAAATATCCAGACAATATCCAGCACCGGCCAGCTTTTAAGCTCAACGCCTCGGGTGCGCAGGGCGTGGATCACCAGCGCGTGAAAACCGTAAATGCCCAGCGAGTGGCGAGAGATAAACCCCAGCACCGGAAGCGGGCGGGCATTCAGGGTGTTTTTAACCAGCGTCAGCAGAGAGATTGCGCAGATAAAGACCATCGGGCCGCAGTACAGATACCAGGTATCGGCAAAGTTGCCGCGCCATTGCAGCTCATGCAGCGTCCCGCGAGAGATAATAAACACACCGACGAGAAACGCGGCCGCGCATAGCCAGTTTATTCCTCGCTTTTGCGTCTCCATCATGCCAATGGCGCGCCCCAGCATGCCGTACAGCACGTAATAAAACGTATCCCCGGTGATATAGAGGTTAACGGGCAGCCATTCAAAGCCATCAATTTTCTGTGAGACGGTATTCGGGTTGGCCACGATCCCGATGACCACCATCAGCGCCAGCAGCATTTTACCGTTGACGTTTTTTACCTGAATTAACGGTGAAATAAGATAAATAACGATTATCGCGAAGAAAAACCATAGATGATAGAACACTGGTTTTTGCAACAAGTTGAGCAGGGAACGTTCAGCGTTAATTGAAGTGAACAGGACGATATAGAGCAGCGAAATCGCGCTGTAAAACAGCAGACAGGAGACAATACGGATGAAATGTCTCGGCTGTGCGCTACGCTCGCCAAAAAAGAGAAAACCGGAAATCATAAAGAACAGCGGGACGCTCACGCGGGAGGCCGAGTTCAGAACATTGGCGACATCCCAGTTAACAGGGCTGATACTGTGCGCGTTCGTGACATACCAGGTCGTTGTGTGGATCATCACCACCATCAGACAGGCTATTCCCCGCAGGTTATCAATCCAGTTAATTTTTGACTGCATCAGTTCCTCTGTATTCCTGATAAAGAAAGTGTGACTGCGATTGCGTAAAACTTTTCCCTTGGAAAATTCTGAGTTTAGCCAGGCTAACTTGTAGGGAGCTGGCGAGATTCGCAGAATGACGGACTTTAATCTATAAACGTGTTGCTACTAAAAATAACAGCCACTGACCAGGGCGGTAATAAAAATGATGATGAAGCGTGGGGTGTCACTCTTTCTGCTGCTCTTATTAACAGGATGCAGTGCTTCTGAGGAGATACCTGTCCAAAAAGCGCAGCAGGGGAAAATGAGCCCGGAGCGTTCCCTGAATATGGAACAGCTGTGCAGGGATCAGGCGGCTCACCGCTATAATTCCGAAGCACAGAAAATTCATATAAACGGCTTCGAGCGCTTTCAGGGCAGCTATGAACTGAAAGGCTATACGGCGCGTAAAGAGGGCTTTGTCTGCTCTTTTGATGCAGACGGCCAGTTTTTACATCTCTCAATGCGTTAAATTGCTCGTATAAGCAGCAACCAGAGCCTTCGCAGGTTCTGGCTGTAGGGCTTATTCCCCAATTTTCCCTAAACAACCCCGTTTCGTACTGTATATCTTGCAGCCAGCGGGTATACTGATCCCTTCCATTTAAAACCACACGTATCCAGCACGAAATACTATGCAAAAGTTTGATACCAAGACCTTCCAGGGCCTGATCCTGACCTTACAGGATTACTGGGCTCGTCAGGGCTGCACCATTGTTCAACCTTTGGACATGGAAGTTGGCGCAGGCACCTCACACCCGATGACCAGCCTGCGCGCGTTAGGGCCAGAGCCAATGGCGACCGCCTATGTGCAGCCATCCCGTCGTCCGACCGATGGCCGTTATGGCGAAAACCCGAACCGTTTGCAGCACTACTATCAGTTCCAGGTGGTGATTAAGCCATCACCCGACAACATTCAGGAACTGTACCTCGGGTCACTGAAAGAGCTGGGTATGGATCCAACAATTCACGACATTCGTTTCGTGGAAGATAACTGGGAAAACCCAACGCTGGGTGCCTGGGGTCTGGGTTGGGAAGTGTGGCTGAACGGCATGGAAGTGACCCAGTTCACTTACTTCCAGCAGGTTGGTGGTCTGGAATGTAAACCGATTACCGGCGAAATCACCTATGGTCTGGAACGTCTGGCCATGTACATTCAGGGCGTAGACAGCGTTTACGACCTGGTCTGGAGCGACGGCCCGCTGGGTAAAACCACCTACGGCGACGTGTTCCATCAGAACGAAGTGGAGCAATCCACCTATAACTTCGAATACGCGGACGTGGACTTCCTGTTCACCTGCTTCGAGCAGTACGAGAAAGAAGCCCAGCAGCTGCTGGCGCTGGAGACTCCGCTGCCGCTGCCTGCCTACGAGCGTATTCTGAAGGCTGCCCACAGCTTCAACCTGCTGGATGCCCGCAAAGCGATCTCCGTGACTGAACGTCAGCGCTACATTCTGCGTATTCGTACCCTGACCAAAGCCGTTGCAGAAGCTTACTACGCGTCCCGTGAAGCCCTTGGCTTCCCGATGTGCAACCGAAACAAATAAGAGGCGGCCATGTCTGAGAAAACTTTCCTGGTGGAAATCGGCACTGAAGAGCTGCCACCAAAAGCCCTGCGCAGCCTGGCTGAATCTTTTGCTGCGAACGTCACTGCTGAGCTGGATAACGCTGGCCTGGCGCACGGTAAAATTGAGTGGTTTGCTGCGCCGCGTCGTCTGGCGCTGAAAGTGGCAAACCTGGCGGCGTCCCAGCCGGATCGCGAAGTTGAAAAACGTGGCCCGGCCATTGCTCAGGCGTTCGACGCGGAAGGCAAGCCGAGCAAAGCGGCAGAAGGCTGGGCGCGCGGCTGCGGCATCACCGTTGATCAGGCCGAGCGTCTGACCACCGACAAAGGTGAATGGCTGCTGTATCGTGCCCATGTGAAAGGCGAAAGCGCCGAAGCGCTGCTGCCTGACATGATCGCGACCTCGCTGGCAAAATTGCCAATCCCTAAGCTGATGCGCTGGGGCGCGTCCGACGTTCACTTTGTGCGTCCGGTTCACACCGTGACCCTGCTGCTGGGCGATACCGTTATCCCGGCGACCATTCTGGGCGTGGCGTCCGATCGCGTGATCCGCGGCCATCGCTTTATGGGCGAGCCTGAGTTCACCATCGACAATGCCGACCAGTATCCGCAAATCCTGCTGGAGCGCGGCAAGGTCATTGCTGACTATGAACAGCGTAAAGCCAAAATTAAAGCGGACGCAGAAGAAGCGGCGCGCAAGATTGGCGGAAACGCTGACCTGAGCGACATCCTGCTGGAAGAGGTGACCTCGCTGGTCGAATGGCCGGTTGTACTGACCGCGAAATTCGAAGAGAAATTCCTGGCCGTTCCGGCAGAAGCGCTGGTTTACACCATGAAGGGTGACCAGAAGTACTTCCCGGTTTACGCCAACGACGGCAAGCTGCTGCCAAACTTCATCTTCGTGGCGAACATCGAATCGAAAGATCCGAGCCAGATTATCTCCGGTAACGAGAAAGTGGTGCGTCCGCGTCTGGCGGATGCCGAGTTCTTCTTCAACACAGACCGTAAAAAACGTCTGGAAGATAACCTGCCGCGTCTGCAAACTGTACTGTTCCAGCAGCAGCTGGGTACGCTGCGCGACAAAACCGACCGTATCGCGGAGCTGTCCGGCTGGATTGCCCGTGAAATTGGCGCCGACGTTAACCACGCTACCCGTGCGGGCCTGCTCTCCAAGTGCGACCTGATGACCAACATGGTGTTCGAATTTACCGACACCCAGGGCGTGATGGGTATGCACTACGCGCGTCACGATGGCGAAGCGGAAGACGTGGCGGTAGCCCTGAACGAGCAGTATCAGCCGCGCTTTGCCGGTGACGATCTGCCGTCCAATCCGGTTGCCTGCGCCGTGGCGATTGCCGATAAGATGGACACCCTGGCGGGTATCTTCGGTATCGGCCAGCATCCAAAAGGCGACAAAGACCCGTTTGCGCTGCGTCGTGCTGCGCTGGGCGTGCTGCGAATCATCGTTGAGAAGAACCTGAACCTCGATCTGCAAACGCTAACCGAAGAAGCGGTACGTCTGTACGGCGATAAGCTGACCAACGCGAAGGTTGTGGATGATGTTATCGACTTTATGCTCGGTCGTTTCCGCGCGTGGTATCAGGACGAAGGTTACTCCGTTGATACCATTCAGGCGGTGCTGGCGCGTCGTCCGACCCGTCCGGCAGATTTCGATGCGCGTATGAAAGCGGTATCCCACTTCCGTACGCTGGAAGCGGCGTCTGCGCTGGCCGCGGCTAACAAGCGCGTATCCAACATCCTCGCGAAATCCGACGAGACGCTGAACGATCGCGTAAACGCTGCAACCCTGAAAGAGCCGGAAGAGATTTCTCTGGCGATGCAGGTTGTGGTGCTGCGCGACAAGCTGGAGCCGTATTTCGCGGAAGGTCGCTACCAGGAAGCGCTGGTGGAGCTGGCGGAGCTGCGTGACGTCATCGACGCCTTCTTCGAGAAGGTGATGGTGAACGTGGAAGATAAAGAGCTGCGGATTAACCGTCTCTCGATGCTTGAGAAACTGCGTGAGCTGTTCCTGCGCGTGGCGGATATTTCGCTGCTGCAATAACGTAAAAAACCCGCCCCTGACAGGCGGGAAGAACGGCAACTAAACTGTCTCTCTTCGCCAATGGCGCCATAACTGCGTTGGCTGCGCTCGTTCACCCGAATCACTTACTAATGTAAGCTCATCGGGATTCGCTCGCTTGCCGCCTTGTTCTGACGTCATTGGCTTTGAGATACTTTTCCTTATTTACACTCTCTCAATTAATTTACACCCTCTCAAACACTGTCGCGATCCCCTGACCCAACCCGATACACATCGTTGCCAGACCAAACTGGGCATCTTTGCGTTCCATCAGGTTAATCAGCGTGGTACTGATACGCGCCCCGGAGCAGCCCAGCGGGTGTCCGAGGGCGATCGCGCCGCCGTTGAGGTTAATCTTCTCGTCGATCTGATCCATCAGCCCCAGATCCTTAATGCACGGCAGGATCTGCGCGGCGAACGCTTCGTTCATCTCAAAGAGGTCGATATCACTTGCGCTCAGCCCCGCTTTTTTCAGCGCCAGTTTTGACGCCGGAACCGGGCCGTAGCCCATGATGGATGGATCGCAGCCCACGACCGCCATCGAACGCACGCGGGCGCGTGGCGTCAGGCCTAATTCGCGGGCGCGGCTTTCGCTCATCACCAGCATCGCGGCGGCACCGTCGGACAGGGCAGACGAGGTGCCCGCCGTTACCGTACCGGTGACCGGATCAAACACCGGACGCAGGGTAGAAAGCGCTTCAACGGTGGTTTCCGGGCGGATGACTTCGTCATAGCTGAACTGCTTCAGTACGCCGTCTGCGTCGTGACCGCCGGTCGGGATGATCTCATTCTTAAAGGCACCAGACTGCGTGGCGGCCCAGGCGCGGGCATGCGAGCGAGCGGCAAAGGCATCCTGCATCTCACGGCTGATGCCGTGCAGACGGGAGAGCATCTCGGCGGTTAGGCCCATCATACCGGCGGCTTTCGCCACGTTGCGGCTCATACCTGGATGGAAATCGACCCCGTGGCTCATCGGCACGTGGCCCATGTGCTCCACGCCGCCCACCAGACAGGCCTGCGCATCGCCGGTCATGATCATCCGCGTCGCGTCGTGCAGCGCCTGCATCGACGAACCGCAAAGACGGTTGACGGTGACGGCCGGAACCGAGTGCGGGATCTCCGCCAGCAGGGACGCGTTACGGGCAATGTTGAAGCCCTGCTCCAGCGTCTGCTGGACGCAGCCCCAGTAGATATCGTCCAGCGCAGCAGGGTCCAGCGCCGGGTTACGCGCCAGCAGGCTACGCATCAGGTGCGCGGAGAGGTCTTCCGCACGCACGTTACGGAACGCACCGCCTTTTGAACGGCCCATCGGGGTGCGAATCGCATCAACAATGACAACCTTTTCCATTGTGACTCCTTAAGCCGTTTTCAGCGCGCCAACCGGACGGGCTGGCTCAACTGCTGGGTAGTAGGGTTCGTTATGACGCGCTTTGTTACGCAGACCTTCCGGCACCTCATAAAGCGGGCCGAGGTGCTGGTACTGCTGAGCCATATCGAGATAGCGAGCGCTGCCGAGCGTATCCAGCCAGCGGAACGCGCCGCCGTGGAACGGAGGGAAGCCGAGGCCGTACACCAGCGCCATATCCGCTTCTGCCGGGCTGGCGATAATGCCTTCTTCGAGGCAGCGCACCACTTCGTTGATCATCGGGATCATCATCCGGGCGATGATCTCGTCGTCAGTGAAGTCGCGTTTCGGCTGACTGACGTCGGCCAGCAGGCCATCCACCGCCGCATCTTCTTCTTTTTTCGGTTTGCCTTTGCTGTCTTCTTTATAGCGCCAGAAGCCCAGACCGTTTTTCTGACCAAAGCGGTTGGCGTCGAACAGGGCGTCAATGGCGTCGCGATAGTCTTTCTGCATGCGCTGCGGGAAGCCCGCCGCCATCACCGCCTGAGCGTGATGGGCAGTATCGATGCCGACAACGTCCAGCAGATACGCCGGGCCCATCGGCCAGCCGAACTGTTTTTCCATCACTTTATCGATTTTGCGGAAGTCTGCGCCGTCGCGCAGCAGCTGGCTGAAGCCGGCGAAGTAAGGGAACAACACGCGGTTAACGAAGAAGCCCGGGCAGTCGTTAACGACGATCGGCGTTTTGCCCATCTTGCTCGCCCACGCCACCACTTTGGCGATGGTTTCGTCGGAGGTTTTCTCCCCACGGATCACTTCGACCAGCGGCATGCGGTGCACCGGGTTAAAGAAGTGCATCCCGCAGAAGTTTTCCGGACGCTTCAGCACGCTCGCCAGTTCGCTGATAGGAATGGTGGAGGTGTTAGAGGCCAGCACGGTTTCCGGACGCACCTTGTCTTCGGTTTCGGCCAGCACCGCTTTTTTCACTTTCGGGTTCTCGACGACCGCTTCAACCACCACGTCCACACGGTCGAAACCGCTGTATTCCAGCACTGGCTGGATGGTGGAGATCACGCCTGCAAGCTTCAGACCATCAATTTTGCCGCGCTCAAGCTGTTTATTCAGCAGCTTGGCCGCTTCGGTCATGCCCAGCGTCAGGGATTTCTCGTTGATGTCCTTCATCACCACCGGCACGCCTTTCCAGGCAGACTGGTAGGCGATGCCGCCCCCCATAATGCCCGCGCCGAGTACCGCCGCGTGTTTTGGCGTTTCAACGTTTTTGGTGAGTTGTTTGGCTTTGCCCTTCACAAACTGATCGTTAAGGAAGATACCAACCAGCGCGCGGGCTTCGTTGGTGTGCGCCAGCGGGACAAAGCTCTGGTTTTCCAGCTTCAGGGCGTCATCACGGCCCAGACGGGCTGCCGCTTCAATGGTTTTCACCGCCGTGATTGGCGCCGGGTAGTGTTTACCCGCCGTCTGCATCACCATGCCTTTGGCGATAGTGAAGCTCATGGTGGCTTCAATCTTGCTGAGCTTTAACGGCTCCAGCTTCGGCTGACGTTTGGCTTTCCAGTCGAGGTCGCCGTTAATGGCCTGACGCAGAATGGCGAGTGCGCCTTCAACAAGCTTCTCAGGTTTTACAACGCCGTCGACCAGGCCAATTTTCTGCGCCTGTTCTGCGCCGACGTCTTTACCCGCGGCAATGATCTCCAGCGCGCTGTCGGCGCCCAGCATGCGCGGCATACGGACGGAGCCGCCAAAGCCCGGCATGATGCCCAGCTTGGTTTCCGGCAGGCCGATACGCAGGTCCGGGGTCGCCAGACGGTAATCAGTGGCTAACACGCATTCGCAGCCGCCGCCCAGCGCGTAACCGTTGACGGCAGAAAGGGTCGGGACAGGCAGATCTTCCAGACGATTAAAGACGCTGTTCGCGAAGTGCAGCCACTGGCTCAGCTGTTCTTCTGGCACCAGGAACAGCGACAGGAATTCGGTGATATCCGCGCCAACGATAAAGGCCGCTTTGTTGGAGCGCAGCAGCAGCCCTTTTAAATCTGATTGCTTTTCAAGTACATCCAGCGCCTGGCCAAGACTGGCCACCGTCGCGGTATCAAGCTTATTCACTGAGCCGGGGGCATCGAACACCAGTTCGGCAATGCCATCTTCCAGCCAGTCTACGTACAGGGTGTCGCCTTTGTAGAGCATGTCGGTCTCCTGAATCCAGCAATTGGATCTGGTCATACCAGATGAAACGGAGTGTGGAATTTATGTTAATAAAATGCAAATTAGTCATTAAGAAATTGCTGCGCTGATCACGGTCGGTGGAAATCACGCAGCCGGAGTGAGGTGTGCTAAGATGCGATGACTTGAGGTCAAAAAAACGAAAGGAAGAATGATGGACTCACTGGCTTCGCTTTATAAAAATCATATCGTTACCCTACAGGAACGTACCCGCGATGTACTGGCCCGCTTCAAGCTGGATGCCCTGCTGATCCACTCCGGCGAGCTGATGAATACTTTTCTTGATGACCATGCTTATCCCTTCAAGGTTAACCCGCAGTTTAAAGCCTGGGTGCCTGTCACGCAGGTTCCAAATTGCTGGCTGCTGGTGGATGGCGTGAACAAGCCGAAACTGTGGTTCTACCTGCCGGTCGATTACTGGCACAACGTGGAGCCGCTGCCGACCTCATTCTGGACCGAAGAAATTGACGTGATTGCGCTGCCAAAAGCAGACGGCATAGGCAGCCAGCTGCCAGCGGCGCGCGGCAACATCGGCTACATTGGTCCGGTTCCTGAGCGCGCGCTGGGTCTGGATATTCCGGCAGATAAACTCAACCCGAAAGGCGTGCTGGATTATCTGCACTACTATCGCGCCTACAAGACCGACTACGAACTTTACTGCATGCGTGAAGCGCAAAAAACGGCGGTGAATGGCCACCGTGCGGCGCACGAAGCGTTCCAGTCCGGTATGAGCGAGTTCGATATCAATCAGGCTTACCTGACGGCGACCGGCCACCGCGATACCGACGTGCCGTACAGCAACATCGTGGCGCTGAATGAACATGCCTCGGTTCTGCACTACACCAAACTGGATCATCAGGTTCCGGCTGAGATGCGTAGCTTCCTGCTGGACGCGGGGGCTGAGTACAATGGTTATGCGGCAGACCTGACCCGTACCTGGGCGGCGAATGCGGATACCGATTTTGCGCAATTGATTAAAGACGTGAACGACGAACAGCTGGCGCTGATTGGCACCATGAAGGCCGGAACCAGCTACGTGGATTATCACATCCAGTTCCATCAGCGCATCGCTAAACTGCTGCGTAAGCATCAGATTATCAAAGACATGAGCGAAGAGGCGATGGTTGAGAACGATTTGACCGGGCCATTTATGCCGCATGGTATCGGCCACCCGCTGGGTTTGCAGGTTCATGACGTCGCGGGCTTTATGCAGGATGATACCGGCACGCACCTGGCGGCACCGTCTAAATATCCTTATCTGCGCTGCACCCGCGTTCTGGCGCCGCGTATGGTATTGACCATCGAGCCGGGCATCTACTTTATTGAATCCCTGCTGGCGCCGTGGCGCGAAGGGCAATTCAGCAAGCACTTCAACTGGGAGAAAATTGAAGCGCTGAAGCCTTATGGCGGCATTCGTATCGAGGATAACGTGGTTATTCACGAGAACAGCATTGAGAACATGACGCGAGATTTGAAGCTGGCCTGATGGAAAGCTGGCTGATACCGGCCGAGCCGGTCACCTTTGTTGAGGAAATCAAAAAAAGCCGCTTTATCACGCTGTTGGCGCATACCGACGGCGTGGAGGCGGCGAAGGCGTTCGTCGAGTCCGTCCGCGCGCAGCACCCGGATGCCCGCCATCACTGTGTGGCGTGGGTCGCAGGGCCGCCAGACGACTCACAGCAGCTCGGATTTTCTGACGACGGTGAACCGGCGGGTACGGCCGGAAAACCGATGCTCTCCCAGTTGATGGGCAGCGGCGTGGGTGAAATCACCGCCGTCGTGGTCCGCTACTACGGGGGCATTTTGTTAGGCACCGGAGGGCTGGTTAAAGCCTACGGAGGTGGTGTCCAGCAGGCGCTTAATCTTCTGATAACAACCCGCAAAACGCCACTTACGGAATATACTTTGTTATGCGATTACGCCCAGCTATCGGGTATCGAAGCACTGCTTAAACAGTTTAACGGTGTCATCGCACAGAGTGATTATCAGGCAATGGTGCAATTACGCGTGGCGCTTCCTCAGGCGGAACTGGCTGCTTTTTCAGCAAAACTCGCTGATTTTAGTCGCGGTTCATTGCAATTACTGCCGATTGAAGAATAATCCCCACCTCACAATTTTGAATACCTAAGGAAGCGGCAGAGATGCATTTTCGTGCCATTACCCGAATCGTTGGATTGCTGGTCATACTTTTCTCCGGGACAATGATCATTCCCGGACTGGTGGCGCTCATCTACCGGGACGGCGCGGGGCGTGCATTTACGCAAACCTTTTTTGTCGCGCTGACGATTGGCTCCCTGCTGTGGTGGCCAAACCGCCGTGAGAAAGGTGAACTGAAATCCCGGGAGGGGTTTCTGATTGTGGTCCTGTTCTGGACGGTACTGGGAAGCGTGGGTGCGCTGCCGTTTATCTTCTCCGAACAACCGAATCTCACCGTCACGGATGCGTTTTTTGAATCGTTCTCCGGATTAACGACCACCGGGGCCACCACGCTTGTGGGGCTGGATTCGCTCCCGCATGCGATTCTCTTTTACCGGCAGATGCTTCAGTGGTTCGGCGGTATGGGGATCATTGTCCTGGCGGTGGCTATCCTGCCGATTCTGGGCGTCGGGGGGATGCAGCTTTACCGGGCGGAGATGCCCGGCCCGCTGAAAGATAACAAAATGCGCCCGCGTATTGCGGAGACGGCGAAAACCCTGTGGCTTATCTATGTCCTGCTGACGGTGGCCTGCGCGCTGGCGCTGTGGTTTGCCGGGATGCCTGCGTTTGATGCCATCGGGCACAGCTTTGCGACTATTGCTATCGGCGGGTTCTCCACCCACGATGCCAGCGTCGGCTACTTCGACAGCCCGACAATCAATACCATCATTGCCATCTTTTTGCTGATCTCAGGCTGTAACTACGGTCTACACTTCTCGTTGCTTAGCGGACGGAGCCTGAAGGTGTACTGGCGCGACCCGGAATTCCGGATGTTTATTGGCGTCCAGCTGACTCTGGTGATCATCTGTACCCTGGTACTGTGGTTCCACGATGTCTATAACTCGGCGGTCACGACCCTGAACCAGGCCTTCTTCCAGGTGGTATCGATGGCAACAACCGCCGGTTTCACCACGGACAGTATTGCGCGTTGGCCGCTGTTCCTGCCGGTGCTGCTGTTGTGCTCTGCGTTTATCGGCGGCTGTGCCGGGTCAACGGGCGGCGGTCTGAAGGTGATCCGTATTCTGCTGCTGTTCAAGCAGGGGAACCGTGAGCTGAAACGTCTGGTCCACCCGAATGCGGTTTACAGTATTAAGCTGGGGAACCGCGCGCTGCCGGAACGCATCCTCGAAGCGGTGTGGGGATTCTTCTCCGCTTATGCACTGGTCTTTATTGTCAGTATGCTGGCGATTATCGCCACGGGCGTGGATGATTTCTCTGCCTTCGCCTCTGTGGTGGCAACGTTAAACAACCTGGGGCCGGGGCTGGGCGTCGTGGCGGATAACTTCGCCAGTATGAACCCGGTGGCGAAGTGGATCTTAATCGCCAATATGCTGTTTGGGCGTCTTGAGGTCTTTACGCTGCTGGTGCTGTTTACCCCAACATTCTGGCGTGAGTAAGGAGACATTGGTGAAAACGTTAATTCTTTTCTCAACGCGTGACGGACAAACGCGTGAGATTGCTTCATATCTGGCTTCTGAACTCAAAGAGCTGGGCATTTATTCTGATGTGGTGAACCTGAATCGCACAGAGCAGATTGCCTGGCAGGATTACGACCGCGTGGTCATTGGCGCTTCAATTCGTTACGGCCATTTCCATCCGGCGCTGGATCGCTTTGTGAGAAAGCATACGGCGGAACTCGCTCAGCTGCCTGGCGCGTTTTACTCGGTCAACCTGGTTGCCCGTAAAGCAGAGAAGCGTACGCCGCAGACTAACAGCTATACGCGTAAGTTTTTGCTGAGTTCGCCATGGCAGCCCGATATCTGTTCTGTCTTTGCTGGCGCGCTGCGTTACCCGCGTTACCGCTGGTACGACCGCTTTATGATCCGCCTGATCATGAAAATGACGGGCGGGGAAACGGATACGCGTAAAGAAGTGGTTTATACCGACTGGGCTCAGGTCGCCAGTTTTGCCCGTGAAATTGCGCATTTAACGGACGATGCGCGGGTTTAATAAGCGTTGAGTTTGAAAAATGAGCGAACGAAAAGTTTTTTGTATTTAGTGCTTGTCACTTCAGAAGAACTCCCTATAATGCGCCTCCACTGACACGGAACAACGGCACGCAAGCCGCCGGGTCAGCAGAGAAAAGCAAAACAAACGCTTGACTCTGAAGCGGGAAAGCGTAATATGCACACCCCGCGCCGCAGCGAAAACGAAGCGGCACTGCTCTTTAACAATTTATCAGACAATCTGTGTGGGCACTCAAAGTGACATGGATTCTTAATGTCCTCGGACACTAAATGAATACCAAGTCTCAACGAGTGAACACGTAATTCATTACGAAGTTTAATTCATTGAGCATCAAACTTTTAAATTGAAGAGTTTGATCATG
>NZ_JBMKIG010000016.1:0-77468 GCF_049238005.1 Enterobacter cloacae complex sp. IR5459 | reverse complement strand
CCGTAGTCTGGCTTTGTCTGCGGGAAAATAGAGAAAAAATAAACGTACGCTGTGCCGGTTGCATTCGGTCTGAGAAAATCAATCGTGATGGTGTTACCGCTTATCGTCTGGGTGATTTCGACCTCAACCGTACAATGAACGAACGCGACAACAGGCTGACCTGCGGGGAATGTGTGCGTCACTTTGGTATTAAACCCCGATGTTCCCTGAAGTGCCGCTGTCTTTCGCGCCTGTAGAGCGATTGGCGAGCTGTTAGCGGTCACCCATACTTCCCCGCTCGTGGTCGTCAGTAAAACGCCATACTCCGCCATTTATGCCCTCTCGATCTGGAAAATGAGATAAGCCGCCGCCGCAGGCTCAGTCCCTGCTGAGTAGTCGGTATCACCTGCTGCTGACACTGTTGCTGTTCCCCCCGAAATGGTGATCTTCCTCCGACTCGTACCAAACTGATCGCCGTTCATGCTCTGAAAATAGGTCAGCCTGCAACCCGGTGGAAGCGCTACGGTGTAAGAGCCTGTTTTCTGGTTCTGGGCCAGCTGGAGATAGCCACAAACGCTGACAGGCTTAACGCCATAGTTGTTTACCTTGCCTGAGGCGTCCCATGTCTGAACTCCATATTCCGCCATCCAGTCCTCCTGAAAAAAAAGAGGCCCCGCAAGAGGCCTCCCGTTACCATGTTCCCGTGATTCTCCCGATCTGCACCCTCAGCACATTCCTGGAGTCCCGCACGCTGATTGTCTGGTTTGTCTGTTTCATGGCCCCCTCACCAGCTGTCGAACCGTAGTTCTCAAACGTACCGCCCTTATCCAGCCTCCACCCGACTGAGCCAGCAACATAGTTATTGGACTGGATGTAGTTGCCGATCTTGGCGTTGCTGATGGTGCCATCACCTATCAGCGCGTCTCTGATGAACACCTGCCCGTTCTGGATAACGAACGGAAGCGTAACGGTCGCTCCGGCCTGGTGAGTAACGGCGAAGCGGTCAGCCAGGAAGATAACCTGCGACTGCATGCCGGACGGCGTATTCTCCACACCGATCCCCATTCCTGCCGCGTAATACTGACCATTGCTGGATAACCCGACCTTGATACTGTACATCGCCTTTAGGTCCCCGTTAACGTTCGCGATAGCCTGAGCGTTAGTGGTAATGGCTGACGTATGCCCGTTGATGGTCGCCGTGATTCCGTTTATCTGCGTGGCCGTGGCCTGCTGATAATTCGAGAACGTCTGGTTCAGGCTGTTGATGGATGCTTTGTTGCCGTTGACATCCGTCTCCAACCTCAGCAGTGAACTCGACGTGGCCTCCCTGTCGCTTGCCATGGCGCTGTCAATGCGATCGATGCTGGCCTTACTGTCACCGTACTGCGCGCTGAGTGTCATCCGCTGATTAACCTGCGCCAGCGTACTCGTTATTAGCGCGATAGCGTTATTCTGGATGCCGCCGCTGGCAGTATCGGTTCTTGCTCCCAGCTCCTCCAGGCGGGATGCCATTGATGAAGTCGTGTCGGTGACAACCTGTCGCAACGTGGTAATATCAGCAGTGTTTTGTGAGCTGGCTTGTTCAGCTGCATCTGCCTTACCTGATGCAGCGTCAGCTTTACTCGAAGCCGAATCAGCTTTATCAGAAATGACCTGAGTACTCGCAGTAAGCTGGTCGACAGCTGTCGCCCTTGCCTGAGCTTCATCTGACAGAGCCTGCCTTACCTCGGTAATTCCCGCCTCGTTCTGCTCAGTTTTTGCCTCAAGACGAGTAACATCCGTGACGCGAGCCTCCGTCTCAGTGGCGATCACCTCCCGGAGCTGTTCGAAGGTCGCAGAGTTAGCGCCCTGCTGGGCTGTCTGGCGCACGACAACATCGGCAATAGCCAGCGCGTTTCCGATGATTGCTTCAGCGGTCTGCTTGTTCGAGCCAACCGCAGCAGCAAGGCCGTCTGCGTTCTCTTTGATTGCATCAGCCAGTTCTGCCAGTTTTCCGCTGCTGTCCACCGCGTTCTCGATCAAGTCTTTGAACGTATCGGAGCCTTTCATGTCCTCCAGGATTGCATCGGTGATATCGGATACATCGATGCTGGCCTGCCCGCGCACCCAGTCGGTCCATCCACTCTGATTCCCGATCCTGTCGACAAGCCGCGCCTGGTACCAGAATTCCTGCCCCGCCTTCAGCCCCATCTGCTGATAAAGTTTCTGCGGATACGGTACAGATGCCAAAAGCATCGGATTCGAACCGTCAGCGGCAATGCTGTATTGCAGTTCAGTGCTCAGGGTGTCGCCAGTATTAGCCGGGAATCCCCAGGTGACGTTGATTCCGAATAAGACGTCTTCGGAGGCCTTAAGCCCGACAGGTTTGGGTACCTCACCCGCGCGTCCCTTCAGGTGTGTAAGCGTGGAAGTTGCCCAGAGACTCGATGCACCGCCGGAGTTGATCGCGCGTACACGGACCAGATAATCACCCTCGAAGATGCCAGGCACTTCGATATTGCGAAGACCGGTCTCCGGTACGTTAACCCACTCATTGTCGCCGCGCTTCCACTGCACCCGATAGGCTATGACATCCGCCTGTGGTTTGCCGTTCTTGTCGACCGGCGCATCCCAGGATGCCGTCAGGGTAGTCACTCGCTGCCCCTGGCGCACTGCGTCATAGCTCGCTACCACGATATTGGTCGGCTGGTTGACGAGGCCGGTTGGTATCAGACTAATTGGCGGCGTGTCCAGGCGGGCATTGTTATCGACCGCATCATATTTTGATGCGTTATATTCGGCCCCGGTGATTGTGAAGGTGTTTTCTTCATCATCAAATCTCAGGTTCGTAACGCGGAAGTATTGCAGGCGCAACTGCCCGGCATCGATGACGAATACAGCGTTGGGTAACGGCTCTGCCGTGAAAGGCGTGGCGACCACCAGCTGCGTGCCGTTTACGGCCTGGATCACCCTGCTTTCAACGGTACCGCCCCGTGTGCGGATCATCAGTGTGTCACCCGCAACGGCACTGGTTCCCCGATCGGTTGTCACAGCCTTCAACCCGGCGTTATATCCGGTTATACGCCCGCCATAAACACGCCCTGAAAGGCGTTCGTCAGCAAATGCAAACACGGTACCCGGCACGTAGACATAACCATCAAGCCCGGTCTGTAGAGTAATAATCCGGTCGAGTGAGTTGGAATACACCGCCCACCCGCCACGGCGCTGTGCTTCGCTCTCGCGCGTACAGCCGATTGCGGTGATCTGCGTCTGCTTAAACTTGAACTGCTTAACCAGGTCCGGGAACATCACCGCTGTTGTGCGGTCCTGATAGTGATTGTCAGGGTCGCTGAAGTTAATCAACGCGCTGGAGAAGCGGGTCTTTTCACTGCCGCTCGAGTAAACCGGTTTGCCCACCACCGAAGCGCGGGTAAGGATTTGCAGCTTCGACGTATCCGCCGGCATGTCCGAGACAACATTGAACATGTTGTTGCCCCAGAACGTCATGCCATTGAACCCTGCGGCGATGTCTTTGATTACCTGCCACGCATCAGCCTGCGACTGGATGTAGACATCAAACATGAAGCGCGGCTCGGTACCGTCGCCACCCTTCCCGTCAGGTACTTTCTGATCGCAACGCTGGGCAATACGGTAAAGCTCCCATTTATCCAGCATCTGCGCCGTGACGCGTCGGCCAAGTCCGAAGCGCGGCTCAGTGAGCACATCGAACCAGATCCATGCTGGGTTATTCGTCCAGCCCCACTTAAACGTCCCGTCCCATGTGCCGCTGTAGGTTCGGGCTATCGGATCGTAGTTCAAAGGGATGCGGATAATGCGCCCCTTAGGTTTACAGGAAACCTTCGGGATATCGTTGAACGATTTGGCGTTGAACGACACATACAGCAGCGCCGTATGGGGATAACGCAGGCGCGCATCAATCACCTCAGTGATTGCCTGTATCTGCGTTTTGTTCTGCAACAGCTGGCTGGTGCTGTCTTCGGTGTCACGTACCACGCGAATCTGCCAGCCCGTACTGGCTTTCGGAAGATTAATGCGATGGGTCAATTCATAGAGAGAACTGAGTTTCTCTGTCACGGTCCTTGTCATGACCGTAGAGAATGCACCACCATCTACAGCAAGATCGATATGGTACTTTACGGTAGTGCCGACAATATCCCCGTCGTTTTCCTGCTGCTGCAACCCCGGAATACCAATGCGAACTACCACTGCGTCAATCTGAGTGTTACTCAACGCGCGCGTCCAGGGCGTGGCCTTTGTCAGCGAAACGCCAACCCGTGTTTCGTTCTCCACTGCGGGAAAGCCCGGTATCGGCGTCTGGGTCTGGGTTCCTGGCCGAAATTCCCAGGAAACGTTTTCAAAGTTCATTGTTCCGTCGGCGTTTCCCAGCGGCGTACCGTCCAGGAAAATGCTGGTCGCATCCAGACCACCAGCAAACTCACCTTCCCCGAGCGCCAGCAGCATGCGGCAGCGCGCCATTGACTGCGCCGAATCAGGTTGTTCTACAGGTGTGTGCTGCTTCTGGCTGCCACCCTTTGCACCAGTGATCGCTTCCATATTACATCCATAAAAAAAGCACCCGACTGGGTGCTTGATATTCAGAAAGGAGTTATCAGATGTCTTCGGCGACTATGCCAGCGCTGATGATGGCGCCGCCAATCTCGCGGACGCCATAGAGAAGCGCGACCGGGTTTCCCATCGCAAGGGTATTCACTGAGCCACCAAAGGCATAAGAGGGTTTATTGTCAGGGTCGTCTCGGCCCTGTAACCCTTTGGGCTGGGGCGAAAGCATCTGGTAGATACCGCCGGCCATCATTGACGCGCCCGACATGATAAGTCCGGCCCCAAATGTCAAACCTACGCCCGTCCAGCCGGTTGCCACTCCAGTAATGACACCAGCAACAACCATCACGGCGCCGAGGATTGTCTGGAACATGCCGGCCTTCTTCGCCCCTTCCATAACTGGCGCTATGCGAATATCGCTATCGCCTGCCAACTCCTGGAAGTCCTGCACGCCTATGTTGCGCTTACCGCGAAACACCGCGAAGGTCATGCCATTTTTTTTGGCATTCATCAGATAGTCTTCCAGCCCGTCGAAGTTGATACATAGGGCTTTTACTGCTTCGGCAGATGTCTGCACTGCCAGTTTATGCACACGCCCGAAGCGGGCGCCCAGTGCGCCATACAGACGAATGGTGGTTAAACGCGCCATGGCTTTATCTCCTGCGGCAGGTCTTTGTGACGAACGCAGATCATCGTGCGGTCTTTGAAATAGCCTCGGGCATACGGGGTAATGCAGGAAGGCTGGCCGTAAAGGTGGTGGAGCAGTTCACCTTCTTCAGTGATGATGCCCGCGTGGTTCCACTTATCAGAATCAACCTGCATGATGACCATGCAGCCTGGTGCCGGATCGCACTCGACGAACCCTTCCCGCTCCCAGTTTTCGAAATAGAGGTTGTCCGGGTACTGGCTTTCCCACCACGGGTAATCGACGCGAAAATCGTTTAGCGTGACGCCCTGGATGGCATGCCAGTCCATAATCAGCCCCCAGCAGTCATTCGAGCCCAGGATAAACGGACGCCCAATAAGCGGCACCGCCTCCGGCATTATCTCAGCGTATTCGTCGCTATCCGGCGCGTAAATACCCCAGACCACGCCGGAGTTGTTGCATTGCTGGCGGTCCAGATCGGATGGAATCGGCCTTGCTCCATCGCCAGGATGGGAATGGATGACGCGCACAATCGTCCCGATATCTTCGGCGTTCGCCCAATGCTCGCCATCGATGCGGAAATGCTCAGCAGGGTTTTCGTGGCTGTTCGGTACCGGGAGGTAACGCTGTCTGCGCCCGGACTGGATAACGAAGCCGCAGCACTCGCGCGGGGATTCCTCCAGCGCATGCGCGCGGATAGCCGCCATAATGGTTTTGTTCATTGAGATGTCCGGTTATCGCGTGAAAAGTACTGTGGCCGGGAAACCGCCGAAATCTAGGATGGCCGCGTCAGGGTCTACCAGGCCAGCGCCAAATCGTTTACGGCAGTCACTGAGGCAACCACCACACACATCAAGGGCAGGATCTGATACCTGATTCCCTTTAGCGTCGAAATACGCAGTGCCGTTATAGGTGCATCCATCGCCGCTCCGGTACTGCCCGCGTAGCGCCCATTCGCAGAGCGAGGTGATTTGTCTGGTTGGGATAACAAGCCCCTGCAAGTCTGCGGGGCTGCTGAGTGCCCAGGTAACCACCTCATCATCTTCGGAGGTTTTGGTGTCAAGCCAGAAGGTCTGAAGTGTGAACATTGACGAATCAGCTGTAGGATTTACGCCACCAGGGTAATTTACGGCATCAAGATAGACCGCATAGGTATCGATAATGCTCACTTTTGCGTTAACCATGTCCTTAAATTGCAGGCACAGCGCAGTGATATGCCCGTCGAGATTGGAAACGCTGAGTGTCGGCTCTGCGGCCTGGTCTGTTGAAAGCTCCAGGCCTGCTACCTGAAACGGCCAAAAATCGTAGGTATTCCCACCGAATACGATTGGCTTTGGTCCGAGCTTTTCTTCATCACCATTGGCAGCGTCGATCTCTTCCGGCGTATGGGGGAAAGGTGCGTAGTGGAAACGGTGAATACCACCACTGAACTCTGAGGCGTCAACTTCAACCAGGCGTACTCTGCCACCCGGTGCCAGCATCGCCGCCTGATCGACTAATGCCATTATGCATACACTCCGTAAGCCCGTTTGATGGTGAACGTCAGCTCAGCAAACTTGCTGCTGATCTGATTTTTCCGTACGGAATCGGCGACTACCCGATAAAGCCCCTTCGCTTCGCCGGGCGGCGTAATGATAAAAGCTTTAACGGTATGAGCCAGGAGGAAATCACGAATACTGTTCACCTCCGTTTCTGTGCCGGTATGCTTCATTGGCACCTGAATAGCAGTAGAGTTAATGCCATTATCAGCAACCTGCTCATAGCCATCACCGAACTGCGCAGCGCGCACCGTTTGACTATATTCAATCGCCCCAGCACCGAGCTGCGAGCGCCAGCTGTATGTTTCAACTGCCATATATACTCCATAAAAAAAGCCCCGCATTTGCGAGGCTTATGATTGTGTCGGGTGGGATTGGAGTTACTTCAAGACCCTTGACTCGAGAGTTCCAAGTATGTCGCCATACTGCTCCTTAAGAGTCTTGAAGGCAGTTTTGGCTGCTTCTGGGTCAGTAAAATAGAGATTTCGGATCGCTTCAACTTTGACTTCAATCTCGCGAGCTAAGTCATTGCCTTCCCGTACCATGCTGTTAAAGTCGAATGAAGCCGACATGTGACGCTCAGCAATTTTATTCTTTGTTCCAGGGTCTTTTTCTGCGTTGTATTCATGGCGATGCAGTGCCAAGGTCAAATCTATCGCATCCAATTGTTCCCGAGACCAGTGTGAAATAATCAACCCGTTAAACAATCCGTGGGAAGACCAACTGTGAGCCGCCGCCCTGTCATTGCAAACGCTAAAAACGATACGCTCCAATGACGAAAACAAGTCAACTCTACGCCATCTAGAGTCAAGGGAAACCCCATGCCTCCACTTGGCATTAACAAAGCGAACCTTTTCATGACCACACGCACTGACAATGTCCTGCCTTAACTCCTCACCCAAACGCTGCAAATCACCAGCATGCCCAATACACACAAGAGACGGCTTGTTGGTGGCGATTATGTTCTGAATGGCCTCGGCACGAGTTAATGTAGGGATAATCATCCTAAACTCACATGTTTTTGTAATAGCCTACTTTAGAATCAAAGTCCTGTTTTGCGAGAGGCGTTTGGTTTGTTACATAAGCTTCCCACGAACTGTAAGCATTGATAAGTGCATGCTTTTCATCAGCGCCACTAGTATTAGACTTCATCGTTTCAAATACGACAGACGCATTTTTTTTGCGCATGTTTTTTCTTTCAGCGCCACATGTCGCTATTGCATCAGCTACTGAATCATTCCACCCAACCATCTGAAGAATTTCCATCCGCTTTTGTACTACGAACTGATCCGCAGAAGCGTTGCGCGCCTGAGTCGTGAGGTATTCCGCAAACTCTTTTTTATTTTTTGGTGAATGACTTGGTGCCTCAATATTCACATCACATTTTGACAATTCATCATACTTAGCTTGCTTTTGGTCGTTACTATTTGAACTATTTCCTGCGCAAGCAGAAAGAGTGAATGTTAACATCGCAGTCATGAAGACCTTTTTCATTATCATCCCCTGATCAATATGGTTTTTTTACATATTAACCAGGGTATGACGTTAACACTACCTACCTTTGGTGAAGTTGTAGATCATACCGCCAGGCTTAAGGTGCTTCTGAATAACCTGCAACGCAGCGTTCTGCATTTCATCAGCAAGGGCACGCCCCATAGCATCACCGGAACTGGATGTTTGGGTTGTAACCGATCCACCAGCATCAACGTTAACGGTGGTATTAATAACCGGAGCCATACCGCCACCGCCCTGGGCGCGTACGCCCAACCGCCCGGCAGAATCCCGTGTAAGTGGCATGATTGCTTCAGCGCCGGCCTCTGCGAAAACACCCCCCTTCGCAAACTTCGATGCGCCCTGGAAGGTGAAATATTGAGGAGAGTCGTATACCCCGTTGACGTACTTACTGAGGCCCGGTGAATCATATACACCACCTTTGGCATTAGGGGTAAACGAAGGGACAGCGAACGATTGCCCAGCGCCCGCTGAAGAACCAGAACCACCGCTTATCCAGCCCATCGCGGCCTGTACTGTATAGGCCACTATAAGTTGGTTGGTTATCTCGAGGATCATCTTGAGCATAGATTTGCCGAACTCTTTAACTGACGCGGTGCCAGTTGTCATCAGCTCAGTCAGCATGTTGCTCAAGCCGGTCAGCGTGGAACTGGCAACATTCTTAACGGCGTCGTAAGTGTTCGTGGCCGCATCCAGATATTCATTCCAGCCAGCAACAGCCCCTGCCTTCCAGTCGCCCCGTAATTTGTCCTCTTCGGCATAATATTTCCTGAGAGCTGCCAGTTCCTTTTCATACCCGGCATCCTCAAGCTTACCGCCACCGTTGAGCCAGCCCTGGCGAAGCTGCGCCTCTTCCATCATGCGCTGCGTTTGCCGACTGCTGAGGCCTGCACTATCACGCAATGCATCGGTTTTTTCCGAAATCTGCGTGACGTATTTATTCGCCTGCTGCGCCAGGCCGTTAATCTTCTGCTGCGCCTCTACTTCCTTGTTCTTCTGATCAACCACCTTGGCGGCGTTCAGAATCGCCTCACGGCTCGACAGTAAAGATTTTTCCTGAGCAGTCAGCGCGCGGGTTTTGGCTGCCTCATCCAATTCAGCAAATCGAGATTGCTGTTTACTGAACTCGGTGTTTTTAGCGTGGGTTTCGCCTGTTTGTCGGAGGGTCTCGAGCGTTTCAGTTAACGTTCTGGCCTGGGCGCGGTAGTTCTCCAGGGTGCGATCGCCAGCTTCCAGAGTGGCTTTCGCCTCTTTGGTCTTTTTGGCTGAGTCCTGAGCAAGCTTTGAAACGGCATCCTTAGTTTGCCGATCAACTGAGCCTGTGCCTTTTACACCTCCACCAGCGCCATTCTTCGCTTCTTCTTCCCATTGCCCTTGGGATTTACTGAGGTTAGCAATATGCTTATTGTAGTCGGCGGTAAGCTGAGCATACTCCTTGCTTGCAGCTTCTCGGTTCTTGGCAACGCTCTCAGCTAGCCCATCAAACCCCATGGATTTGATGAGCGATTCCCCACCAGGGAGTTTGTTTGCAATATCCGTGAAACCAGTGATCATTCCCCCCATAACTTCAAGGGAGAACTCTTTCATCTTGACGAAAAGGGCTTCAAACGAGGTGCCCAAGAGCTTAAACACTTCGATGACTTGGTTTCCCCAAGCCCGCACCGTCACGCCTATTTGACCGAAAATGTCGGAAGCGAATGCCTTGAGCCCGTTCCATGCCTGCCCAATATTATCGGTGGCCTCTACAATTTTATTACTCCGATCCTCCATGGTGTTGGCGAACAGCGTAATCGCTTCGTTTGCCGCTGCTGTTTTACCCTTGGTTTTCTCCAGGGTGATGATGTGCTTCATCATGGCCTCGTCAACGAAGCCATATTGCTGGTTCAGGCTTGCCAGCGCTTTAACGGGATCACTTACCAGGCGTGAAAAATCCGCCAGCGCGGCCTTCGTATCCAACCCTGCATCGCCCATAGCCATAATGGATTTGGCGATTTTCGTCATTTGGTCGGCTGTGTACTTCCCGGTGTCATTAAGTTGCACGAGAGTATCAACAGAGTCAGCCAGGGAGGCGCCGGCGTTATCTGCAACATCTTGTGCGGCATCGTTCAGTTGCTGCATAGAGGAGAACCCAGCCCCGCCCATCAAAATGAGCGATCTGGCAACGTTGTCGAACTGCTGAGACGAGCTATAAGCAGCCCCGGCCAGAATAGCCAGCAAACCTACAGTGCCTGCAATAGCGAGGTTAAAGCCATTCAACAGGCCTCCCGCCCGCCCCAACTTTTCTGCTGCCTCACTGGTGTTATTTAGCCCTTCAGCAGCTTCGCTGATGCCTCCTGCCGACTCCGCTGTCTCTCTACTCTCTTCGTTAAACCCAAACAATGCGTCCCTCAAAGCCTGGAGCATTGGACCTAATCCACCAAAAGAATCCTTAATTTGCCCGCCTTGCTGGAGCAAGATCAGGAAAGGGGATTGTCCTCCAGCCAGCTGTGTCGCGATATCGGTGAACTGCGCCGGCAGAGTGCGCAGCGCAGCGCTGTACTGGCCAACGGAAATTCCAGCACGCCGGGCAGCAGCTTCCTGCCGGGATAGCGCCTCTGGCAGTACGTCAGCGACACCAGAGAGGCGCTCACGCGTCTGGTTGAGGATGGTGTTGAAGTGCTCGAACTGCGCGCCGTTAATGCGGCCTGCTTCAAAATGGGCCACCAGCTGTGCGTGCTGTTCATCCAGTGAGTTGAACGCACGGATTGTCGGGTCGATGGAACCCAGCAGATTCTTTAACGCTGCGGACTGCTTCTCTGCTGCCTGGGTAGCGGCTAATTCAGCCTGAGCACGCGCTGCTGCCTCGCCGGTGTCGGCCAGCTTAAGCCGGGTATCGTCCAGGATTTTTTGATAATGAGTAAACTCCTCAGTATCGAGTAACCCCTTGCTATGAATTGTCCGCAGTTTTTGCTGCTGATCATCAAGCTTACCTAAGGCTGCGAGAGTTGGATCTATGCTTTCAAGCAGCCCCTTGAAGGATTTTTGTTGCTCCCATAAAGCCGCTGCGCTCTGCTTGCCGGCATCGGCCCCAGCGCGAAACACGCTATTCAGATCATCTGCTTTATCTACGGCACCGGCCGCCGCCTGGCCGAGTTTATCCAGTTCGTTGCTGGCTGTTTTCAGGTCAGAAACATCGGCCCGCAAAGTAATCGAGGCGATCTGGTCTGTCATTATTTCGTCTCCTTATGCATTACCTTGAGAGCCTCGCTTTCCATAATTTGAAGGTCAGCCATGCAGGCCGCCGCATCCTCAACCCCGTGTAACTCGAACATCCAGGGGAGAACGTTGTAATCAAGGCCGGTCGCCCCGCTCGCTCCGACTCGCCACTGGGTCGCCAGGGAAGAGAAGATGGTGAAAGACTTCCACACAGAGGGCAGGATCCCCACCTCTTCCTCCACGTCTTCAGGCGTCAAACCAAAAGCGCTCAGCTCCGCGAGCGTCGGTCCCGGCGTGTACAACGCTGCGGCGACCTGCCTCAGTTTTTTTCGCGGATACCCATCAGCTCTTTGGTGTATGCCAGACCGATGCTGTCGAACGCGCGTGGATAGTTCCGCAGGAGGACAATAACGTTCTCGCGGTTAAACTCGTCCGGCAGCGCCCACCCCTCGACAATTTCCATGAGGTAGTCGGCCTGCGGCTCGATAGCAGCCTTTTTACCTTCAGCATCCTTTTGCAGCTTTTCGTCCATAGAGCGCAGCTCTTCCAGCGTTTTATGGCGGAAAGTGAACGTCAGCTTGCCGTCTTCGGCGCCAGCGCGTGGGATACTGGAGGTCACGGAAAACGTAGGGTTGGGGATCAGTGAAAATTTGGTCATTTCGGTTCCTTAGAAAATGAAAAACCCGCCGGAGCGGGTCGAGTATTCGAGTGCGTGATGGGAGGTTAACGGTTGTAAAGCAGGCCACCGGGCTTCAGCGCGTTTTTAATAGCATTGGTGACCGCTTCGTTCATCGCCTGTTGCAGGCCAGCTACTGACGCTGTTTGCGCATCAATATTTGCCTGGAGGGATGCGAACAAATCGCTTTCACGCACGGCATCAATGACGGCCTGCTTCATTTCATCGCCAAGCCTAATCTTCGTCTTCGCGCTTGTTGCGACGGCGTTCTCGATGATAGATGAAGCGGCTTCCTGCACCTTAAAGCGATCAGCCTTAACCGTTGCCTGCGGCTCGCTTGGCTGACCGATGCTCATTCCAGCTGCGTACCGTTTGCCAGCATAATCCACGTTCATCTTCACGCTATAGTTCGTAGACAATACGCCACCGCCAATCTTCGCATCGTTAATGAACACCTGGCCGTTATTAATAATTAGCGTCCCGTTCTTTTCGAAAGACCAGCCATCTTTCAGGACTTTGAATGCATCGCTGTTACGGATTTCATGGTCCAACGCCCCTACAATTTCTCCGGCATCGACAGAAGAAACCCCTTCGAGCCAGTCACCGGCTCGCCAATCTCGTGCTGAGCCATCCTCTGCAATTGGACGCAGGCGCACCTGCACTCGCTCACCAGTTTTGAGCCCGGAAATAAGGTATCCGGTAGTTGGCCAGTAGAGGCGTTCTTTCACAAGTCGGCCATCTTCATGAAGGCATTGCAGTTCTAGCACCGCGCAGCCACCCGGCCATTTCCATTCGACGTCCACACCAAAAGGTTTGGGAGTGGTTTTTACGTAAGGGACGATTGAAGGTTCTGACATTTTAATTTTCCTTTTAGACGTGAGCCTGTCGCACGGCAAATCCGCCGAAAGTTAACGGTTTGCCCAGGCTTACAGCTGAAAGACTTTCTTCGATGTGCGCGTGCGATGCGCATAAAAAAGCCCGGCGTACCGGGCCCGAGTGGTTAGCTGACCGTGACAGTACACGCAGCCGAGGTGATGGTTTTTCCCGCGGCGTCGGTGACTTCACAGGTGTAAACGCCAGCATCACCGGATGCGACAGACGAAATGTTGAACGTCGATGCGGTTTTGCCCGGAATAGCGGTGCTGCCTTTCTTCCAAACGTAGGTGTAAGGTGCTGAGCCGCCCTTCATTACCACCGCCAGATCCAGCGCTGTACCTGTGGCAACCGATTTGGTGGCCGGCAGGTCGGTCAGGAACGCCAGCGGCGTCACGGATGAATCGGCGATCGGGTAAATCTGCATGTCCGATTCGAAGTTCATGCGCGCCTCGTTACTTTCCACGGCGTTGATTTCCGTGCGCGGTACGCGCTGGAACGATACTTTGGCTGAGTAGAAACGATCGGCTTTGCCGCGTGGGTTATGGAACCAGACCGCAGTTGTGTCGCTGGAGTCATCCAGGTCAATGAGGCGTTTGTAGATCGCCAGTTGAGGGTCATGCGCAAAGGTGTAAACCTGAACCACCGCGTTTTTAAACGTTGGGATGGTGCGCGCTTTGTCATCTTCCAGGAACTGCACGCTGATGGTCTGCTGATCACCACCTTCAGTTGATAATGTCATCACCTGAGGCATGGTGATCCATGAGTCGATTTTACGCAGCGTGCCCGCGCCAGTGCCTGCCGGGAATTTGGTGGTATCGGTAGTGTCGAATGCTTCCAGCACGATTTTATTACTGGTCACCGATTTTACGCGCAGCACCATGTTATCGAGCTTTAACCAGCCGGAACTCACCTGAACTACGTCACCGGCCAGAATGCCGGAAGCCGATGCAACGGTCAGTTCGCATTCCGTCGCGTTAGAGGCTGCGGTAAAGGTGATTGGGGCTTGATAGGCCTTGGCCACGTTCACACGCGAGCCGTTAGGGATTGCGAATGCCATAGCACTCTCCTGAATTTAGCTAATAAAAAACCCGCCATCTGGCAGGTCAGTAGTCAGCGCGGTACTGCATGCTGACGGGAATGGTGTAGGTTATGGAGCCACTGGACCCGTTGGGCGCCGAGGTTGGCCGGTCCTGGATGGGTTGTCTCACCTGCGGCGGCCCGTTGATGTAAACCGTCAGATTACCGTCCACCAGCGGCAGCCCTTCGGGAAAAGCATCTGCGACCGACTTTGTCAGCCCTCTGGCCAGAGTCACGCCGCTACCTGCTGGTGCAATGATATTGAGCTGGAGAATGCCCTGGTATGTACGCAACTGACCTTCCAGGTCCTGCCCCACGGTTTGCGCAGGTAAGACATAAACGCGCCCGTAAGGGGCATCATCAGGCGGGGTAAAAGCGATGTTAGGCCAGGCGATCGGCAATCCTAGCGACTCAGCGATAATCGCCACCCGGCTCTCCAGCAATTCAGCAATTCGCATGGACTGATCACCGACCATTGCGTACCTCGCTCATTGCCTCTCGGAAATATTGCGCAGCATCCAATGCGGTCAGTCCGACCATGCCGCCGGGCGCCTGATTCGAATGACCATTCTCCAGCGCCTGGGCATATGGCAGGTTATTGGTAAAGTAAATCGAGTTCACCTGCCCCACCCGGAACACTTCGAGCACCGCCAGCCCGCGGGAGTTGGAACCCTGCCCGGAAGCATCTGGGGTATCGTTCGTCTCTGTAGGCTGGCTGTCGAGACCCACATACCAGTTATTTTTGAATCGCCCCCCGACATAACCCTCTGGCTTTTTGATGTCCATCGAATCGTTGACACGCAGGCCTCGCCTGAGCCGCCCTGCTTTTGTAAGGTTGGCCGGATCATCACGTAGCGCCGCGTTATGCTCTCGCACCGCGGTGTTATAGGCTGATGCCGTCTGGTTTACCTGCCAGATTTCTGGCTGCCCGACAGGTGACATGTCCACCAACCGCCCGAGGATTTTGATACCCGTCCGGCGGACCGCCTCCTCAATCTCCTGCTTTGAACCATCTACGAACAACTGAATGGCAGCCAGGAACGGCTGATTTGCAGAACTGGTCATAATCAGGTCCTCAGCTGGATGTTGTAAGAGATCAGCACATCTGCGGGCTTAACCGGATTCGGCTGAACCACGCGCCACTTTTTGCCGTCGATATCAATGAGGTCGCCAATGCGCACTTCCGTTTCAAACGTGGCCGCTAGTTTCTTATCGCCCGTAGCAATCAGTGAACCGTCGATTTCACGCGTGGAGTATTCGGTGATAACGCCGGTAACGGTCGCAGTAATAGGCTCGGTGATAACCTCCTTCCCGTACTGATCGCGTGTGGTGGTTCCGCCGCGAGTCAGTTGGTAGGCTTTGCCGTTCTCCGTCAGGAGCCGCGTTGCCGTAGCGCGCATGCGGCGATAGTCGATTGCCATGCTACCCCCTTTCGATCCGGACCTGGTTGCCGCCCACCACAAGCCCGCGCAGCGAGGAATAGAACCAGGGGAATGATGGAGTGGCCTTATTCGTTCCCGGCTCGTACTGCACAGAGACGGCCCCCTGTACGCTCTCAGCTATGACCGCGCCGCCACCGGAGACCGACGGCGTGAGGTCAATCTCCTGCGACTCGATAGCCAGGCGGCATTGGGCATCAATCAGGCGCTGTGGAATAGCATCATTCGGCAGGTCCACACCATCGAAGCGTACGCCGGAGCGCGGCCAGGATAGAGGCTGAGATGCGCTGGAGCGCTGACCACGCCAGGACCTTCCTTCCAGAAAGTCCATCGACTGCATCAGCATCTGGCTACACTCGCCATCTTCGGCAGGAATGGTGTATCCGCGCGCGGCGGCAAAGACCCGCAGGTCGGACACGCTGGCGTAGCTGTTAAAGTCCGGCGAATGGGGATCGGCAACCAGCATGGTTATTCCTCCAGACGCCAGTCCAGCGCCAGCCAGTTATCCACTTCAGCAGGGTGAACATCAGCGCGCAGCGGACCGCCGGGGAACTCTGGGATATCACGTACCATGACCACCAGCTCAATACCTGGCTGTTCCTGCTGCTGTTCCTGCTGGGCAGGTTTATTATCAGCGGCCTGCTGAGCTGCAAGCTTTTCCGCTTCACGCTGTGCGCGCTGCTCTTTTGTTAATCCGGCCATCGGGCCTCCTGAATTACAAAGGGGCCGAAGCCCCCTGGGTTAACCCATGATGATGGTGGAATGTTCAGGCTGAACGGAGGCCACCCCCCACGCCACACCAACCTCGTAACGCACCTGACGGTACTGGCGGTACAGCGCGATCTGGAAGGTAATACCAGAGACCGGATCGGTTACGTTCATCACGTCGTCAGCGGTATCGCCGCCTTTTGGCATGGCCGGGGTACGGCAAGCCAGCAGGAATGCGTTACGGTCAAAGGCAACGTTTGGCACGAACTCGCTCAGCACAGTGACAGTTGCCTGATCTGCCAGATCCTGACGCAGGCCAGGTGCGCCGATGGTGATAGTCGAAGAGGTTGCCGCTACGACCATGTACTGGTTGTCATCGCCATCGAACTTCACTGCGGTCCCGGCAGCAATACCGCCAGTGCCAGCAGAGATAGCGATAATGATGTCGCCCTCTTTCTTCTCGCCATTGACCTTATAGCCCGCCGCCGTGCTTTTCGCGGTGCGCTTGATGTTGGCGGATTCGTGCAGGTTAAAGCCCATCACACGACCAATGATGCCTTCACGCAGCAGCTGATCGGTACCGGCTTCGTTCGCTTTGAACAGTACGGACTGTTTACCACGGATTGACGCCATCGCTTCGCCGCCCAGTACCATGCGCAGGTCAGTGGTTGGTGCGCCGTTATCAGTCAGCACCTGCCGAGCGTTCGCCGCATCAGACAGGTCGTCTTTGACACTGAACGGTGTATCTTTTGGAGCACCAACAGCGCGGGAAGACTTATAAGCCAGCGATGCCAGGTCAGCATCCATTTCGTTGCTCAGTGCGCGGAACGCCTGAGAAAACTGGTCAGCCAGGACAATGTCATAAGTGCCTGATGGCCCGATGGCAAGCTGCTCTTCACCATTCCATTTGACCGGGGCCATTTTGGATTTGGTGATTTTCACGTCCACGGTACCAATGTTCTGATCACCGTCGTTTGGCGCGGTTGCCGCCGGAGTGATATCAACGGTGGTGGTTTTTGGTGCTACCGGTGCGGTCACGGTTTGGTCTTTGGCCGCGGCATCGGCTTTAGCGTTACGGGCCACCGCCGGGATAAAGCCCACCTGCTCACGGGATACGCGGTTCAGTGCCGTGTAGATGGTCGGGATCAGGCCAGTCAAAGTGTTGGACATTTATTTTTCCTTTCGATTAATCAACGATGCTCGTGCCGCCGCCAATCGCAGCCTGTTGTTCAGCTGGTGGCAGGGCGTCAAAAGCAGCGCGTTTCATGGTTTTCTGCCCGGCCTGATGCTGCGACTGGTGAGAACCACCGCCGCTGTTGCCGGACGATTTGAGGATGTAGTCTTTCTGCGGGTGCGACTCGACCAGAGATTCCAGCGCTTCATCGAAGCTGGCCAGCTCGCCGGGCTTGGTGCGGGAGAACACCTTATTGCCCTGGCCGTCGTAGGCCACAACCTTGCCGTCTTCGATTTTGAAGTTCTGCCCGAAGTACGAACGCACGAACTCACTGGGGATCGCCATCTTCTCCGAGATGAATTTGGAGCCACCGAAGCGGCCGCCGATCATCTCGTCGTAGAGTTGAGTTTCCAGTTGCTGGGTCTTGCTGTTCGCCTCTTCGAGTTGCTGTTGGAAAACTTTGGTGATCTCCGCCTTTACCTGGTCAACGGCACCAGCATCGATCAGTTTTTTCTGGTCTATTTTGGTCATCATCTCCAGGGCTTCGAGCGCCTTGGCCGGGTCGGTGATGCCAGAGAATTTCGCGAGATTGGCTTCCGCCGCTTCCTTCGCTTCGCGGTGAGTTTTCGCCTCGCCATTCAGGGAGGTGATTTTGGTCATCGCTGCGACCGCATCGAACGGGATCTCTTTGCCATCATCATGGATGTACACAGGCATACCGTTTTCAACGACCACATTTCCGTTAGCATCAAGTTTCAGTTTCATTATTTTTGCTCCAGCCTTCCGGCCATACGTAATGGGTCATCCGACCCGGGCACCGCGTCGCATCCGCTCAGCGGCAGGCATAAAAAAAGCTGCCCGGAGGCAGCCTGTTAGATAAATTCGATGGTTATGTAACCGCGCAGCTTGCGGGAGTAAATTTCACCCCGCTTTCGCTTGTGGATCCGTAACGGGTGTGGATGAATACAGGCGATACCACGTTTGACATCAGCCCATACACAGCTCTTTATCTCATTGCCATTAACGAACACCCTTCGCCTTCCACGACCATCTCCAACGTAGTGAAAATCTTCGTTACGCATACCCTATTCCTCAAACGCCGACGCATCCACGCGGCGCAGTTCGTCCAGGGTCAGAAACTCCCCGGCATCATTGAACATCTCAGGCACGGTGATTTTGCCGTCACGCAGCATCCGCGCGCGAGTAACGCCCAGCACCTGCTCCTGCCGTGCGTACGGTTGCCTGACGAGCCATTCGGCATAGCTGGTATGCGATGGCACCTGTCCATCCATCGAAGCGCGTGTGGCGCTGCTCAGTTCGCCAGAGGCTATCTGCAATTCCTCCCACGATTTAGTGATCAGAATTTCGCATGAGCGACAGCAGAAATGAATTTTGCCGGGCCCGCGCAGATATGGGATTGCATGGCCCAGCGGCTTACCATCGAGCGAATAGAGTTTGCGATCTCGGATGATGCACCACTGGCTGGTATGGGTGTCCAGCGTCGAAGACCACTGCTTGGCCTTTACGATATCGCTGTTGGCCAGTGCAAATTCCTGGCGCGCTGTAGCGGCCACATGGTTCACCGCCGTGCGGGTTACTACTGCAAGGTCACGACGTGAAACATTTATAACCCCGTCCTGGCGGTGGAGTTGCGGCGTGCCGGCGACCCGCTTCACAATCTGCTCGACGGTTTCACCCTGAAGAAATCCGGTGCGCACGGCACTGGTAATTTTTTCCAGCCGATCCGATTCGAGTTTCTTGCCCCACTCTTTCAGCAATCTCCCCTGAAAAGGTTGCGCCACCGCAGCAGCATAGACCTGTTCCGGGACAATGCTTTGCAGCGGGACACGCTTAAGCACCTTTCCTGGAATGAGGCTGCTGAACAGGTCAAACTGATACCCGGTCTCATAATCAGCGTAACGCATCAGTTCGCGCATCAGAGTAGCATTGACCGGTTCGTAGGCCTGCTGGTTTAGCTCCCGCACACCAGCCAGTAGCGATGCAAGGCGACGCGCGCTGTAGGTGTCAGCGCGCTTACCCTCCAGCAGTACAAGCAGTCGGGCAGCCAGTTCAGCATCCATCCTGTTAAGCAGCGTCACCATTCGTCGGGCAACGCCCGTACCGTAGCGCGTCACGTAAAGTCCGTGAGCTATGGTCTCGTCCTGCAACCTGTCGTTTACCGAACGAGCCATATCACACCTCGCCAGGTGGCGGTTCAGTTAAAGATGCTGACTCAGCAAGCAACTCGCTCAGAACCACATCGGGATCCGCGTCGGCATCAATCAGGTTGAGTTTTTGCAGGGCTTTGATTGCATCGATACGGCGAAGGTCACCGCCCTGGCGCAGCGACTGAATGGCCATCGCCGCTGGTGGATTAAACTCTTTCGACTCGACATCCAGCTCGGTGCGTACGTCAACGTTGCCGCCTTCCGCTTCCCCGATGTACTCAGCCATAATTTGCAGGATATTGTCGATCGCATCTTCGAGACTTGTCGCCATGGTATAGAGCGGTGACTGCTCCTGCATTTTCTCTTCTGAGGTCTGGTCTACCGATTTGGTAGAGGTGTTTTCGGTGCGCAGCAGCTTCGCACCCGCCTGTCGCATCTGCTCCACCAACTCTGCCAGCGACTCTTTGCCGGCACCGATGGAAGAACCTGTGTGCTCGACGTATTCCAGACCCTGCCTTTGCCGATCGGAGAATGACGTGGCAGAGGATGAGCCAATCACAAGTTCTTGCCCCTCTTCCAGCCCGAACACCGTGAGCAACGGCACCCGGGCGACATGCAGAATGTTGTCCTGCTCGCTCTGGCTCTGCCAGTGCTTGATATTCAGCAGAGCCATGTTGAGAAGCGGCGGTGAACCACACATAAATCCGGTGCGTTTGGTGTAGAGCGTGACCAGAGTGATATCCTGGCGGGATGTCTGCCACCCATCGAATAGCGCCCAGTTCGCGGCACCGTCAGCATCTTTAGCCTTGCGGTAAATTTCCACCTTTCCGGGTGTCAGGTACCGTATTTGCTCGACCTTGGTCTGCCCGAAGCCGTCGCCGTCTTCGACCACAACCTCTTTGATACGCAGCGCAGTCAGCACCACTTTGCCGTCCACCATTTTCGACTTCCAGCCAATTACCTGGCGTGGATTGAGCATGGTGACATAGGGGCGCGCGCCGGTAGCTTTCTCTTCAGCTTTGGTTTTCACCTTTTCGGTGTCCACCCTGGGATAATCCACCAGCGCGTGGGAGAGGCCATACTGCATCGCCAGACCGAAGAATGCCTGCGCCCATACGTCCAGGCGCGTCCCCTCAAGGTCGAAGTTTTTCGCATACTCTCGCAGCTGATCCGGCACATTCTCGGCAAGCTTAATGGGCTCGGCGAATACACGCCCGATGTTTTGCTTAATGGTCTCTTCGTAGGCTGGCAGAAGCGTGGCCACGGCGAGGCGTTTTTTGTAGTCCTCTTTGTCTTCTTTTGGCCAGCGCGGTAGATATTGCTCGCCCAGCTGGCGCATATACAGCGTGCCGCCCATCAGGGCATCGTTGATATCCCACGCCTCGACCATGTTCCCATAGTCCAGATTTGGGGTTGAAATATCAGGCATGGGATTAGATCCGTAGGTTGGTGACTTTGCCGACTTTCTTCGGCGGTGAATGCAGGACGGCATATCTAGTGCCATCCCAGTCGTGATCTTCCTGCTGAGTGTCTACGTCATCAGGGTTCTTACTGTCGCGAACGAGCACCGGAACACGGCTTATCCAGCCGCGGCAATAGTCGAAGACGTAGAATGCTGGTTTCTCAGGTACACCAGATTCCAGCTTCTTACCCTCAAGGACGGCCTCCAGCATGTCAGCAAAGAGGGCCGCTCCGTTTACGCGCGATCCCGGTTTCTTGTTGGATGGAACCCACTTAACGCCCTGCGATTCCATCTTCTGGGCAATAGAGAGCTCGTCATCGCCAGTGTTGTAGATGGCACCGTCAGCTGGGCCCGGCACAACCTTTTTGCAGATACCGGGCATGATGTTCAGTTGCCCCTGAGTTATCCCATTGAGTTTTATCTCTTCAGGTTCAGGCAGCTCTTCGCCCATCAGCCGCTTATCAATCCAGGCCACACCCTTGGCGACGTTTGTCGAGCTCATATTGATCCCTTTGTTCAGCTCGTCAGGTGGACAGCCATACCACTCGCCAATCAGGATCAGCGACCCGGCAGGCGGGCAGAACTGGCGACCATCAGGCAGTTCTGCGGCAGTACCGTCGGCTCGCGCCCACCAGAGGTTAGAGAACGGCTTCGACTCACCCCAGTCATGGGAACGGTCAACCGTCCAGCTATCCGGGATGCGGAACGGCTTAATGACGTGCAGCGATGCATTCCACAGGTGGTCAAAGCGCCCACCGCTGGTGACATCCCAGGAGCCCTCTACCCAAGCTTTGCGGCGGTTCGGGTCTTTGATGGCCATCAGCGTTGCGATGTACTGGGGATCCAGATACGGGTTCTCTTTGAACGAGCCGTGAATAGCCACGCGCGTCAGCGTCACATCCTCTTCGCGCTCAGTTTGCGGGTTAAACACCTGCTGCGTTTCACGAATGATGGTGCCGCGGGGCGCTGGCTCGATGAAGCGTTTCTTCACCCAGGTGTGGCCGATGCCAAACGGGTTAGTGGTGCTGAACGTCTCCAGGGGAATAGGCTTAAGTAACGAACCGTCACCCAGCGGGTAATTCTCAGGCCGGAACGAGGAGCGCCGGCAAGAGAACATCATCTCGTAGAATTCAGGGGACTGCTGCTTGGTCAGCTCGTTAAAGCCGATGAACGGAAACTCCTGGCCGTGATAGTCCCAGTAGTCACCCTCTTCTTTCCCGAAGCGGAACAGCAGCTCCTCTCCAGTCGGCCACACCCAGCGCAGTTCAGATGCTGACGCCAGATAGCGTGCGCCGTCGTTAAACAGGCGATACATGCGCTTTGACTGGGTAATGATATCGGTGAGGTTCTTATACTCGGTATCGAAAATGACACCGCGCCAGAACGAACCATAGCCCAGACCAACCAGACGACGAAAGCGCGCCAGCTGCGCGGCAGTTTTACCCGGCCCGCGCGTGCCCTCGTAGAGAATTTCGTTACATGGACAGCTCAGGGAGAGCGATTGCGATCCCGGCAAGGGTTTCCAGACGGCTTTGTAATTCATCCACCAAGAACCTCGCTCTGCTGCTTCTGCGCTGCTGCTTCCCACTCATTCACGTTATCGCAGGATGGGACCGGCATAACGTTATGAGTGGCAACCACTGTTTGCTCTACTTTTTGTTTGTTCGTGTAAGCATCGCCAACTTCCTTGGCCGCCTGCTCCATCAGGGCGGCAGTAAGGGCCATGTTTTTCATTCCCTCTGCTTTCGTAGCCATCCTGTCGAGTACACGCAGCCGATATGCCTTATTGGCGATCGGGATGTCGGCGATCTCATTCTGGAATCGTTTACGGGTGGCGTTGAAAAGGTCAATCCACTTCTGGCTCAACTTGGCCGCCATTGCGTTGCCGGGCGTGTATTGCGACACCTGCTGCCGTGAGACATCGATGCCATATTCAGCCTTTACAAGCTCAATGACTTTTACCGGGGTCTCGTAGCAGGCGAGTGATTGAACGATGAAGGCTTTAACCTCTGTCGATAATGCTGCCACAGGCTACCTCCATGACAATCTGAATAAAGCGTTATGCCAGCTTTAGCATGCACGTCCCGCATGACCTGGCTATATCGATGTGAGCCACTTCTGCTGGCGAATTGGCCGCATCAACGAGCTCCTGTACTTCTTTGCTGGCACCGTATCTACGTACGACACCAGTAAATTCTTCGACGTCGTGGCCGCGCAGTGTAAGCACTGGCTGCCCGGTCTCTTTGTTGAACTTAGGCGCGCCGAAATCATCGGTGGCCTGGGCGATATGGTAAAGCTCATGCTCTACCAGTGCGCAGAACTCGAGGTCGCTACATTGCGAGCAGTAGTCAGCCGCCAGTGTGATGATGAACTTCGGGATTCGCCCGAACCATTCATGCATCTGCTGTTCCATTCTGGCTTTCTGCCAACCACCGGCGCGGAGCATTACCTGCTCGGCTTGGCCGAGGACATACCGCCCTTTCTTAGCGAACGAATCGGACGCCCACATAAAGCAGAGGTCAGCCTCTAACAGGTGTTCATGGTCAGGGTTATGGATGCTGCCGGTATCGCTGAGGATTTGGCGGCTTACCCACTCATGCACTTCATTGGCGGGGATGAGCCGGGTGTATGGCTGCCAGTTGTCGGAGATGATGAAGTTAACTGGCGGGTATGGCCTGCGATCTTCATCGTTAACCATGGGTTACTCCGTTGTTTGTTCTGCTGGCTGTCCGGTCTGCTCTGCCGGTACTGGCGTGAACTGCACGCGCTTCACATCGGCTGGAGCAAAATACAGCCACTCGCCCGTCTCCGTCGCCAGCGGCACAAAGCCGTTAACCAGCTCTGGCTGACGTCGTGACATCTTGCCTGTGAAGGTTTCGCCTGTTTGGGTGGTTAGCGTGATTTGGTAGATATCGGACATGGTTACCTCTTTGCCTTGTCGCAGCTGTTGCCCTGCTTCTCAGAAGTGCTTAGCCACTTACGGCTTACCCGTCAGCAAGATGTGATCACCATCCTTGCGGGGTTACACAGATCATTATCGAAGCCCCTCAGTGAAGAGCTTCTGTAATGCCGCTATTTGCCGACGCAATTCTGCGTTGGCTACCCTGCTTTCGCTTCCATAAGCGTGACCATGTCAGGGTCCATCTGACTGACGATCCGCTCACGAGCGCAATTGAGAAGCTTCTTGCGACCACCGACGCCCCACTTATTCATTGCCCGGGCACATGCGCTGACCTCTTTGGTCTCATTGGCGATCAGCAGGTCAAGTCGGTTGAGTCGGTTCATATTACTAAGACCGTTGAGCACAGCCTCGCGGAAGGTTTCATAAACGCGGATTTCAAACTCCGGCTTAATCCAGGCGGCATATCTAATAGCGAGTAGCTCTGCAGCCCATACGCCGGGCTCGTCACCACCGCGAATTACTCTAAGTGCCTGGTTATCTTCCAAAGGACATTTTTGTCCTTTGCCTGCCAGCGCCTGAACGAAACGCTTTACTGATGCACTACGAATAAACTTGCCCGGCTTTTGTGACTCAGTAGCCTCACCTTTCAGGACAGCGGCGGCATGAAGATCATTCAGGCTATAGCGCCCCTTCTCGTCCACTCGGACAGAGACACCATTCACGATCACAGTTGGATATGTCATAGCGTGTACCTTTCTTTGAGATGAACCTTTGCCGCATAGGAAATCAGCCCGTCGAGGCTCGCCAGCACTAACTGACTTCCTCAAAGGCTCATTTCAAAGGGTATGGTTCGACGTGGGTTGAATGCGCTGCGGTGCGCGGTAAAATTCGGGCATAAAAAAGCCCGACCGAAGTCAGGCTTTGTTTCTCTTGTAGTGGGTGACGAATTATTTCTGACACTGCGTATCGATGTATTCCTGCATGCCGTGAATCATTTTGTTAACGGTTTCGATTCCGTCCCGGTGATCGAAATAATTCCGTCGAGCGTCTGGAGTAAGTTCGGGGGCTCCTGCATCATCCACGCCGGTGGCGGAGGTGGCTTTGGACATTCCAGGGCAGGTTGCGGCGATGCGCAGCCGTTTAACGCCAGAATCGACATCCCGACGCAAATCGTTAATGGTTTTTTTCGCATCGGACAATTCCTTCGTGTATTTGGCATCCAGCGCAGCAACATCGCGCTGACGCAGCTGCATGTCTTTGATGGTGTCGTTAGCCAGGCGGAGACTTTTGGTGGCTTTGTCGCGCTGGTCTTTATAGGTGATGGCGTTGTCGCGGTAGTGGTTAACGAAGAACGCCAGCACGCCGATTACCGACACCACAATCAGTTGCAGCCAGCAACGCTTAACCAGCGCGCCAATCATGATAGGAACAGAGCCCGCTCTGCCTCCCGCCGACGTGTCAGCCCGTTCAGGGCCTTACCACCCGCTTTATTCCAGCGCAGGAACTCATCGGCAGCACCAGCGTAATCACCGGCGTTGAGTTTTCGCAGGAGAGTCGATGTCGACAGTGACCGGGCGCCGAGGTTATACGTGAAAGATACTAGGGCATCGAATTGCTCTTGAGTCAGGCCGACTTTAACCAGTCGTGACACGTCGCCTTCATAGCTGACCAGTCCAGTTTTCAGCAGGCGTTCTGCCGTTTCCTGCTTGATAGTCATCCCGGCGCGGATTGGTTTGCCGTCGACGGGCTGAGTCCAGCCATAACCGATCGTCCAGACTCCGACGCTGTCCTGGTAGGCGGTGAGCTTGCAGCCCTCAAACTCTTTTATCAGGGCAATGCCTTTATCACTGGTTTGCATTCTTCATCCCCGTCAGGCGCTCCCAGAAGTACGTCAGTGCTACGGAGCCCATCGCCCCGCTAATGCCAGACGTAACCAGAATCATGTAAAGACTTAGCCCACTTTCAACGCTGATCAGGCCACCAATGAGCCCGGTAAAGCCGGACACTGCAATTTGCGCCAGCGCGTTGATCCAGCTCCAGGTGGCTTTGTTCTGCTTAACGTCAATAAGGTATCGGACCAGGCCGCCCCAGCATGACAGAGCAAGGACAATCAGCCATGACACTCCGGCAATGCTTTCTTTATCTTGCATACGTTTAGCCATATCACCTCCGAAAGAACGGGGTGCTGTTTGTGTAGAGTGGAAGGATGCCAGGAAACAACGACCGGACATCGCAAATAAAAAAGCCAGCGACAGGCTGGCAATGTGAGGGTAAGGCAATGTCGGCTCTCTGGCCGAAGGGTCCCAGGTAGTGGGTTTGGTTTGTGGTGGCCGGCGCTGCTATCCGGCATTCACGGCTATCGCTTTACGACGCCATCAGGACATTCACCACAACGGACAGAGCACTCATGACTCGCATCATGTGGCGCAACCCCACGGCAGGGAGTCGAACCCTACAAATGCTCTTTCCTGTTGTGCACTCCGTTTCGTGGAGCGGACGGCATAACGTATTCGCGAATTCAGTTATGCACCTGATGCAAGATAAAGCCGCCGAGATGACGACTTGTTTTGCTGATGGCTCGCCTGGCTGGATTCGAACCAGCGACCAACCGCTTAGAAGGCGGTTGCTCTTTCCTCTGAGCTACAGGCAAATAAAAAGCAACCGGCGTTAACCAGTGGCTTGATGTTTATATGCGGTTCTATGGCTGAGCCTCCGACTTGACCCATCCCAAGTCCTCATAACGGCTTATCTCAGCTAGCCTACACGTCTTTCCGTAGTGTCAGCAGACCTCTCAGCCTGCGATGGTTGGAGTTCCAGACGAACCGTCGAAGTTACCAACTAGGCGGTATCAATGGTAAGCACCGCCTCTGTTATCTCACCACTCCGCTCTTTCGCCTTTGACGTCCGAGCATACCTGAAAATATACACTTCTATTTCGCCAAATCAAGTTATTTAAGAAATATTTTTCATTTAAGCAGCAATTAGAGAAATCTCATTCTCCATTTCGCGCTTCATTGCATAGAAAAATTCTGCTTCGAATACTTTTTCACACCAGACAACCCGGCGGCGGCAAGCCTGGATATCTAATCCGGTGATCAGGTGCATCTTCCTGGCTATATCTTGCGTGCAGTTGCGTTCGCAGTATCGTTTAATGGCGTAATCGCGGACTGGGCTTTCACGGTGGAATAACTTGACCATCACCTTTTCAACGAACGCTGCATCATCTGATTCTTTGGCGAGAGCGATGATGTTGCTGGTAGAGGATTGAGGGATGACCAGTTCGCGAGCTTTCTTATAGAGTTCCTCACCTCTCAGCGCCCCACCCTCGTCGCTATAAAGCCAGTTGACCATTCTCTCGATGTGTCCACCCATATCAGGATTCCATTGAGTCCGGATCATCAGGCGGCCAATAACGTTAACAGCGCCAGCTGGTGAGTCATCGCCGCGATTAATTCTGCCCCACACTGACATCATGTACTGCACCCAGGCTCGTTGCTTGGTTGTGATGGTCTTCTTAGGATGCTTCCAGACACGCCGGAAATGGGCGTCATCGACAAAGTTAACCATGGTGTAAATTGGTGTTAGCTTTCTCATTACGCGGCTTCCTTCTGAGGCTGGTTGGTTTTGGTCTGGCTGTGCTTTGCTACTGGCGGCAGGTTGGCGCGCTTTACGCTCTCTGCCTGGTATCTGACAATCTGGTCACGGGTCATTCGTCTACCCTCTCGTTCTGCCAGAGAGGAAGTGGAGATTTATCCCCGGCGCGGCGAATGCGTGACTTGGCGTTCTTCTCAATCTGAATGAGCTTCTCGATATTCTGACGGCGCTGCTTTTCTTCCCGGCGGAGATATTTCACGTTCTCCATGTAGCGAGACTCCTGGTCGCAGAGCGTCATAAGGAAGTCAAAAGGCTCGATCAACGTTTCGCACTTCCGGCAGCGCAAGGTCCGGTCTTTTTCGTTCACCCAAACAGTGGAGTGCAGGCACATAACCTTCTGCCCTTCGCGCTGAATAACCAGCCCGTCCTGTAGATCGTTATTCTTCGTCGGGAACGCGACAACCTTGCCCAGTTCAATTTCTGTTTCTGTGCTCATGCTGCCTCCTGCTGTTTAAGTGCTTTAAGCTTTGCGCGGTACTCATCGCGGATCCGGATGAAGTCTTCCCGGCGGTAGTTGGTCATTTCGTGGGGGCCGTTGAGCCAGTCGACGTATTCCTGGCCGTAACGAGCGACCAGACCAGCTTCGTATTGCTGAGCTACCGTCGCCTCTTTTGCGGTATATTTGCCCGCTCCGGCATTACAGGATTTGCACTGCTTATGGGCGTTGCGTTCTTCAAAGCGCAGTTCTGGGTTGGCGCCGACCGTTTTGAAGTGGCCGCAGTCCCATTGCCCGCCGTGCAGGTCAGGCGGGTTGGTCTCGCCGCAGCTGATGCATGGCAAATCAGCATCGCGCGCACGGATGAAGGCGTTGAAAGCCTGCTGAGCCTGCGCCTTGTAGTAACCGTTAGGTCTGAGCTCTGCCAATCGCGCTTTACGGCGCTGGCGGCCTGCCTTCTCTTCAGTGCGCTGACGCTGCACCTCCTTCTGCTTAGCGGCTTCACGGGCTTTTGCGGTCTGTTCTTTGCCGATCGCGCTGGCGCATTCGAATGAGCAAACTACCTGCCCGTCGCGGACTGGGTGGAACCACTGGCGACAAGCTTTATGGGCGCACTTGCGGCGGGCTGGCTTCATAATCCAACCTCCAACCAGTGTTTTGCTAATCGATACGCAAGAGACGCTCTTTTCGGATTATCAAATGTGCCCAGGTGTTTCGATCTGCCATCAATCTTTATTCCTGCACACCAGCGACTCATATCTTTGTGGTAAAAAACCCCGACAAAGCCAGAGGTGTTATTTGTACAATTCCCTTTGTTCGATCTGGCTGATACGTCACGAAGATTTTCAATGCGGTTGTCATTTCTTACATGATTTATGTGGTCAACCTCCTTGCTTGGCCACACGCCATGGATGTAGAACCACGCCAGCCTATGTTCCGGATACCATTTGTTATTAATGCGTATCTTTCTGTATCCACCACCATTAATTCCGCCAGCGCGCTGCCCAGCCTTCACTGTCGCTCTATTGACCTTCCAGGTAAAAACTCCAGTTTCAGGGTCATAGTGGAGGATGTTTTTAAGCTCATGCAGCTTAATCATTTGAACGCCCTCCGTGCCGCTAGACGCAGCCATTTCTGATCCACCAGGCAGGCGGTGTAGCCCTTCAGTGTTGGGATATCGGACGGCTTAACCGCAGGCTTACGCTGGCGGCGCGCCGGAACGCGGAATATTTCGTTTGTGATGACGCGGGAAAGTGGAGTAGACATCAGGCCTCCTGCTTATCGCGCAGCTGCTGGTACTCGCAGCCGTTCGGGATAGTCAGAGCCAGACCGAACTGAGCGCACCACATTTCAACCTTCACCAGGAAGATATGCATTTCCCCAGTGTCGAGGTCTGCGGTATGGCGCGGCTCCCAGGTCGTGGTTTTCTCACCGGTAATGAAATCGGTGTAGGTCACCTCTTCGCATCCGAGGTAGGTCTTTTTGAGGTTGCGCTTAACCCACTCCGGAGTGGCATCAGTGCGCCCTGATTTAATCAGGTATTCGCTGATTTCAGCCAGCCACATGTGAAGAAGTGAATTTTGTGACAGGCTGCGCTTCTCGCGCCACGGCTTAACCTGTAGGCGGAAACATTGCCCGGCATCCAGCAATGGCTGAATCTGCTGGCCAATGGCCGCGAAGTTGCCGCGATGGAGTTTGATGCCGTCTACTGGCAGAGTCATACGGCCTCCTTAACGGAAACCGCAGAATGCAGAAAATCGCAGGTGCATTTCTGCAACTGTGACAAGGTGAGGAGTTCAGATTGTGGTCGCATTTAAGTCCCCTTAAATGCGCAGAAGTCACCGGAGTTGTTCAGGTTCCGATGACATGATTATAACATCACTTTTGAAAAATGATTATCAAGAATCACTCTAACTTCGGCGCTGCTTCAATCATCCTGCGATAGACATCGTAAGTTCCGAATTGTTCATCACCAGCCTCAAGCATTTCATGAGTAGGCTCCTCTGGCACCATAACCCAACCATCCGGAATCACCGGAGAGTTGAGAGCATCGCGCTCAGCCAGAATCTTCTCACCGTCAATTGCTATGCCGGAGTTGCGAATGGTATCCACCGCATCGCGCAACTTGCAAGCCCTCGTTACAGGTTCAACCATATTGTTGGAGTCACCGGAATGGTCAACCATAGCGAGCTTATCCTCGGAATGGTCCGTTAGCGCTTCCTGATAGCGTCCAAGTTCCACGTACTCCTGACATGACCACCCGCCATCAATAAAATCGCGAGCTTCAACAGCATCGAAAGTGAACGATGTTTCACCGCCGGTTGGCGAGGTTAGGCCGTACAGGTCTGCTACCGGCTTAAACTGTGTGGCTGGAATATTTTCCGGAATATTTTGCGGTTCGTTTTGTGGTCGATCGGCACCCTGAAGCATGGCGGCGCGGCTACCATTGACCATCTTCACACCCAGGCGGATATCATCAAGCTCAAGGTCGCCCTTAATTTCCGCATGCCGGAAAGCGATCGACAGGAACTCCAGGCACTGCTCGTTTGTCCATTCAGGAACAGATGCCGGCGCTGGCGGGGCGGTGACATTAGCGAATGCAGCACGCAACCCAGTCTTAATTTCTTCAACTTCGTCAGAGCCTAATGATGAATCTGATATCGCATGATGGAATGCATAAGCCATATCGTCGTTGACTGACACCGACTCCGCTTCGAGCGATGCCAGCGCTAGCTTCATCGCCGCCAGCGCATTGGACGCATCTTCGTTTACTGCTCCGGGCGTCGCATTGCGCTCTTCTTCAAGCTCCGCGATTGTCTGCTGGAGCCATTCTTTGGTAAGTGTGCTCATGGGTTAGCCGCCAAATGAAACGTGAACGAACGAGAACAGCCAGAGGGTAAACTCAATTACTCCCCAGCCAACTACCGCACAGACAATGGCAAAAATAACAATCGCCGCTCCATAACCATGTGAACTAAACATTACTCAACCTCCACTTTGATACCCGCGACGGAGAGACAATCAAGGACTAAATTCTTCTCAAGCACTGCCACTTCTCGACAGAAATCGTCATCCTCGAATTCCGTATACATAGTCTTTGGTAGTTTCACAGTAACTGCACGTTGGTCGTTGTACTGGCGACGCATATCCCAACCCCAGCAGAAGAAACCGAAGTAGGTGACGTTATCGCCAGAGGTCCACCCTTCTGTTGTCACTTCGTCTTTGACCTGTTGCCACGCCCATTTTCGGCACTGGTAAGCATCATCATTCTCGAAATAAGTAACTGGAGTAACGGTTTGCAATTCAACACCAATATTCGAATACACGATTCTCCGCTGTTCCTCATTCACTGTTTCGAAATATTGTTTATTGCAATCACACCACTCTATATAACCGTCTTTATGATGGTTATTCATGATGACCTGATAAACAGGCACCAAATCTTTTTCAAGGCTATCGATATGCTTGAGCGCCCTACCATGCATCACAGTTAAACTGGCGTTTTCGTTACTTGCCTTGGTTGCTAACTCATTTTGCTCGTGAGCTATCTTTTGGAGGTAATCGACCTGATTTTTCAATTCTTTGACTAGCTTGTCTTTGGCTTCCAGCTCATCTAGCAGTGCCAGCACGGTGGACGGGGTTAGAGCCTCATTGAATTCATCGCGATCATAACCCCAACTATCGGATTCTGCTCTCTCCGCCGCTTCACGCAGCTCCTGTTTGTTGATGTTGCTCATTGGGCGGCCTCCTTGCGAATCTGCTCCCTGAACAAGCGGGCTGAGACGATGATGTCTCTGATGCGTACTGATTTTTCGTCGAACTGCTCACCACCGTTTTTAATATGCGCATCCAGTTCTGCACTGTGATGCCGAATGAAAGCGTTGAGGTCATGCGCCCGCACTTCAGCCAGGAAAGCGTCTAAAGCAGGCGCTTCGCGTTTCGATGGCAGGTATGTGCCAGGATGTTTCAGGTCGTACACTTCCCCAGCCAGCGCCGCGAATGTGGTTTCAACCACATTAAGCAGGGTCGTAACTTCCGCGGGCGACATGTGCTCACCGCAGTCGGCATTCATCCTGGCGTTTTTAATCAGATCTTCGTATTTGTTGCTCATACCCCTACCCTCCCCCAAACCATCAATACCCTTCTCATCGCCGGACTGTTCCGGCACTCCTGGCAGATCACGTTTGTCTCTGTGCGCTGCACCAGCTTCGAATTACCCTTCGGCATGGCCGGCATGGTTTCCGGTGCGTATTTCATGCCGTATCTGGTCAGCCGATAAAGCCGCTGGCCGTGCTTGCCTTCGAACTCGATCAGGCCGTCTGCAAACAATGTGCTTAGCGGGCCGGAAATCTTTTTGGTGGTCATGCCGATCATGGTGGCAATACGAGCACTATTCAGGCCCGGGTTATTACGCAGGGCTGCAAGAATCTGCCCACGGATTGTTATGGTCATCTCACACCATCCCGTTCGACTTGTTGCGATTGTACTTGGCCTGAAGCAGCTGGATCGGCGTCGGCCCGTGCTCGGCAGCCGGTGCTGCAATCGCCCGGCGTACCGGCGGTACTGGCTTACCCTCGGTGACGCGCTTCTCCCACATGTCCAGCAGATCGCCCGCTTCGCGTGCCAGTTCACCATGAGTCAACTGGCGCTCTGTGCTGCGGTGGCGCAGTTCAACGCAGATGTGGTACATGACCGGCTGCGACCAGGGGAATTGCTCACTGGAAGTGAACTCGAACGAACGGTTACGCCAGTCCCAGTATTCGGCGATCACCTGGTCAACGTTGATTCCCAGCGCCCCGCCACTCTGTTTGCACCAGGCGACGAACTGGCCCGGCGACGGCAGGAATGGACGCTCCTGACGGCGGGCAATGCGCATACCGGCATCGACTTGCGCCATTGAGTGGATCCCGTTCTCCTGAAACGCCAGCAGCCACTGACGGCGGAATTCGTTCAGGTCGTCCTGGGTGCGGAAGTTCGCCATGCTGGCCGGGAACGCGGCACGCAGTTGGTTGAACAGCCCGTTGAACACTTGAGCCACCTGCTCGACCGGCGCGCGCTCCTGGTACTGCTCTGGCAGGTTGTGGGCCATGCGACTCATCTGCTCGCGGTCATGGTTACGCATCTGCTCTGCAAGAGATTTCATCGAATCACCCCATAGGCCCAGTCAGTGTTGTTGAAGTCCAGATCCGGCTTTCCGCCTCGCTGCTCACCACCAGCACTGCGCTGCATCGTCAGCTTGTCCCACTGCTTACGCAGGCTTTCCGGGCTCAGGATGTTGGTCTGCCAGAAGTGGTGTTTGCTTGCCCAGTCGTACAGCGCGCAGATGTCCTGGTGCGACCTGTTGTCTATCTGGCGCATCAGGCGAACGGTGTTAGACCAGGAGGTCATGTCCGGGGCTTTGCAGGTTGGGTTAATCAGCTTCACCCTGGTGGAAATCCACTGGGCAGTTTTGAGGTCTTCAGCCGATCCCCACTTAGCACCGGATGGTGTGTAAATCGCAGCTTCTGGATGAGCTGATAAAAATTTCTTGAGACGTGCGTCAGAGGATTCGTCAGAATTCTCGGACGATAAGTTATTTATATTCTTGTTATTACCTTCTTGTTCATGATGTGCGGGGAATTGTGCGGCCTTATGTGCGGTATACCCATCTGAACCCGCGCCGTTACTGGCTTCATCATGTGCGCCTGTATGTGCGGCTTTATGTGCGGGTAAATCGTCCATTTTTTGAGCATATTCGACGTAGTTCGTGATGGTGATCACCCTGCCTTTTCGCTTCTCTCCTTCGATGGAAATCATCCCTTCGCGGACGAAAACAGACAGCATTCTCTCCACTGCGTCGCGGCTTGTCGGGTTGCCCTGGCGGTCACACAACTGAAGGCCTAGATCCGCAGCAGTGACGACCAGTTGACCGGGTTGCAGAGGCCATTGCTTGCCCTTGAAGAATGCCGTGTATGGCTGTCTGGCTGCGTCAATGAGCAGGTTCTCCCACAGCGCGCGCAGGAAAACATCCTTAGCCCAGGACTTCTTCTTGATGCTCCGGTACAACGGGACGTAACCAGATTTCTGGTTCTCCATCCTGTTGCTCCTTGCGGCTGAGTGCGCCGCGAAATTTGCGTAAGCGACGTTCGACACAGTTAAACCTCCTGCGCCTGGCGTTTTGGATTAGCATTTGTCATAATGACCTCGCACTTGTTATCTGCATTTGCACCTGAAAGTCGGTTCTGTTCGCGCAGACCGGCTTTCGCCATTTTTGTAGTTCTCACATAACCCCCAGCATCGATGTAACCATCGTCATCAGCGGTCCTACCTGCTCCGGCATGAGGCGGAACAGCGACGCTATACCCTCGCTTACCTCTTTCAGCTTCTGATGCTCTGGAGCGTCCAGAAGCACTGCCTGCTTAGCTTCGGCACACTCTTTCATCGCAGAGGCGATCAGCGACATCGTGTCGTTCTGCGGCGCCAGGCGGTTGCGGTACTCCAGCGGAAGGACCGACATGATTGCTGGCGCCAGCTGGCGAATGTTGTTGGCGGCGTATTCGGTGTCGCCATCAATCCAGCGAAACACTTTCTGCATCTGGCGGTGCGAGTCAGTCGGGATATCCAAACCGGTGCCGCCGGTTGCCCGCCACTCTTCCACAATGAGCGCTGCGACGAACTCACGGCTGCGGCAGTCAGCTGCCCAGGCGCGTACAGCTGCGCGGATCCCATCGATGTTTAACGCCTTGGAATCAGGTTCCCGGCGATTCTGGTAAATCATCGCCGTTGGCGAAAATTTGTTACCTTGTTGATACGCAAGTGAATGCATTGCTTTCCCTTTCGTGGTTAGGGCCGCCAATTAGGCGGCGTTGTTGCTGATTGGTGGAAAAACGTCATCAACGCTTACTGAAGCGCCATGCTTATTCAGAGCTGCAACAATCGCCCGGCACTGCTCAAGGCTTAAGCTGCGTTTATTTTTTTCGTAATGGCAAACCGCACCTGTCGACAGGTTCAGCTCTTCGGCAATCTGTCGCTGAGTCAAACCGATGTTTCTGCGGATTTTTCGGATATTGTTCATGTCGGGTCTCCTTTAAACAACTTAAATATACGTTTTGTATTCTTTGTTCGCAAGTAAAATATACGAATTGTGGCTCGCGCAAATATATACAACTTGTATCATTCGGGTATGACTATGAAATGGTACGACTTAGCTAAGACCCTGATGAAAAGTCAGGGCATCAATCAGGAACAGCTGGCGGAGCACCTCGGTATTACTAAAGGTGCGGTAAGTCATTGGCTGAACGCTCGGCGTGAGCCAAGCCTTTCCGAGATCGCAAAAATATTGCAGTTCCTTGGCAAAAAGAACTTCTCCGTAGGAGCTGGCGGTATGATCATTGACGACACGCTTAAGGGTGATGTGGAGTACGCTGGCCCCTACAATCCTGGTAACAAGTATCCAGTAATCAGCAGTGTCCAGGCTGGTTCATGGTGCGAAGCGGTTGAGCCATACACCCTAAAAGATATAGATCTGTGGCTTGAGTCGAATGCTCACATTCAGGGTGACGCGTTCTGGTTGCTCGTTGAGGGCGAGTCAATGACAGCCCCTACTGGCTTGAGCATACCTGAAGGAACCTATGTACTTTTCGACACCGGTAGAGATGCGGTAAATGGCAGTCTGGTAATAGCAAAGCTATCCGATTCTAACGAGGCAACATTCAAGAAGTTAGTGATCGACGGTGGGCAGAAGTACCTGAAGGGTCTAAACCCGCAATGGCCTCTTGTTCCGGTGAATGGTAACTGTCGAATTATCGGTGTTGCTGTAGAGACGAAGCTGCGCCTAGTTTAGTCAGTAGAGATTTAATTTTAGTTTTTTTCTACGGAAAGTGAATTTTGCAAAACGACTATCTGCAAGTTACAGCCTACACTAGACGCATGAAAGACGGGATGACTCAGCCCTTCCTGTGCACGTGCCAAGATGGGCAAGCTTACATTGTTAAAGGCAGGCCAAAACTCCGGCAGAAAGAGCTTGTAGCAGAATTCATATCTGCTCATCTAGCAAGACAAATTGGTCTACCTTGCCCAGACTTCTGCATTGTAGATGTTGGACAACAGATAATAGAGTTCATGCCTGACTTGCGCGGCGAGCTTTTCCCGGGTCCTGCATTTGCCACCCGCTTTGTTGAAAATGCCTCAACGATAAACATTCAACAAGCCCGTAACGCTGTAAACATACAGGATCAAAAGAAAATATTTTTCTTTGATCGCTGGATAAACAATGCAGATCGGTCTCTTACTGAGATTGGCGGGAATGTAAATATAATTTTCGATGCTGTTAACAATAGGTATTACCTGATTGACCATAACCTGGCGTTCACACAAGATACAACTGATGATGAGTATGATGTCCATGTTTACTCTGCAAATGGAAGAAAGTGGAACTTCGACATACTTGATGAACCCGAGCTGATGGATCTCGCAAACGAAGCTATTGGTTCAGTTGAGGAGACGTTTAATCAGATTCCGGCTGATTGGTTTACATCCGATGAGGAACGTGATCTGATGTTCAACGAGATATTGGGTTGCTTAAACAGAGTAAGTAACAAAGATTTTTGGGATAACATCAAATGACTACACCATGCCTATACAGCATTGTTAGATATGCGCCATATGCAGAAACCGAAGAGTTTGCCAACGTCGGTGTAGTTCTTTGTGCCCCGAAATTAGGGCAGTTTCACTTTCAACTGACGCAAGGCAACAACGCTAGGGTAAAGAACTTCTTCCAAGACGAGATAATTTTCCCTCACGCAAAAGATGCAATTGCGAGAGAGTTAAAGTTCGCACAAGAACAAAGTTGCAAATTCACCACACCGGAGAGGCTGGCTAATTTTTTCAACTACTTAATTGGAAAAAAGGAATCAATCATACATTTTAGCCCTGCGAGAGTTGTGATGTCTGATTGTCCGCAGGACATGTTGGCTGCTCTTTTTGATAAGTTTGTAAACCATTCAGAAGTAACAAAAGAATCTCGTGAGGCAATACTGACTAGAGAGCTAAAGAATCGTTTCTCTCATTATAACGATCTTAAGAACGTCTTCAAAAAAGAGACGCTTGGCGGAGAGTTAACGCGATTTTCCTTACCGTTTGTCGCTCGTCAAGAAGGGCAAATTTTATGCGCGATCAAACCGCTAGCGTTCGTACAAGACAAGCCTGAAAAGATGATGGAGCACTGTGACTCTTGGACAGCAAAAATTTTACGTGCCACTAGTGAAAAAATTCTATCGCTCTCTAATGTGTTATTTACGATCGATGCACCTCGCCATCCAAACGATCTTGAGGTCAAAGCGATGCGTGAAATTCGTAAAACTTTCAATGAGAAAGGCATCAATCATGTTGAGCATACAGATGAAGCATCGATAGTAAAATTTGCTAGACAAGCAATTTAACCCGGCCACCGCGCCGGGTTTTTTATTGCCCACCCATAAAGCTATCCCCCATTCTGCCGATAACTATCCAGCCTGAAGCTGATAACAATAACTATCGCAACACTACCTGCCCGCCCGTGCGGGCTTTTTTATTGCCCCTTCCTCACCAACTCCGCAGCATCCCTGTTAACTCCCTTGCCGATCACGTTTCCTGTTTCCTTCCGGTACTGCTTCAGCTTGTCGATGATGTTTTGCTGGGTCATGGGCAATTCAGCCAGTGACAATTCCATCACCGCCCGCCCCATCGCCTGAATTTTCATGCTTATACGCTCTTCATCCAGAACCATGCACATCCCTCCTGCTGTTTTTTTAAGCGTAGCACTGGTATTTAAAAAAATAAATCACCTTAGAATACAATTTGTTATCACAAAACCACCTACCAATTATACATTTCGTATTGCATGATAAGAATACGTTTTGTATATTCAATCCATCGAAACGAAACATCGACAGCTGAGCGAAGTTAGCCAGCGGCGGACAGCAAGTCGCCTGCTTTTTAACAACATGCAGATTTACAGCGTCAATGACCTGTTTAGACCCTTACACGAGAAACGTGCTGTATCACCGGGTGCGATCCGGTCGGTGAGAGAGTATCCCCGCGCGAGAGCGAGAACGGCGTGAGAACGGGCAACACTGGCAGAGAGTTGGCGCTGACCAATACAGGGAATGTTTTGGGATTGGATGAATGAGCAGGCTGATGCTCGACCGATGTATTCACAGCGCTCATGGCAAGCAGTAACCAATCTGCGCCTCAAGACAGCGTCACTGGTAGTGCGGGCGCTCTAACCAGTAAGCCGGAGATCAGCGCCGGCCATCCAATCGCCAAAGCATTTCTCCCGCATCAGCGGGTAACGACAGAGGGTAAGGGTATGTCAGATAAGCAGGTTCAACTGTCTGGTAAATGCGTCTTGAAGATAGACACCATCAAAGGCAGCAGCACTATCGAAATACCAAAAGTGAATCTCAGCGGCAAAAACAATGCAGACGCTTTGCTTAATGAAGTGTTCCATTTTGGAGTAATGCGTCACGGGAAAAACAAGCTTCGCGAAATGCTTGAAGAGAAGCTTGATGGCTACGGGGAAGAGTACGAAAACCATGGCCTCACTTACGACTGACCCGCTCCGGCGGGTTTTTTAATGCCTCATACCTCAGTCGCTTCACCGAGGCGGCTTAGTTATGACAACCGGTGGCCATCCACCGCCCATTGAAACACTGAATAAATGCGTTGAAGTCTTGTATTAACTGTTCCGTTCGCCGCGATAAGGCCAAGAGGAAATCATGGTAAACCAGCAGCAGATCAGAGAGGCCCAACGGCTCGCGTCGTTCGCGGTACTCCATCGCAATGCTCCGGCGTGGGAAGCAGCAAAGCGCCTTTACGCCATCGCCATCGGGAGGACTCTTCACTGATGGAAACTTTATTCGCGCTCGTCCTGACCGTGGCAATGACCAACGGTGATTATCAGGACGTCATTCTCGGCGTTTACGACAGCCAACAGGAATGCAGCCAGGCAGCAACAGAGCAGAAAGTAACAGCAGAATGCTGGCCGGTAGAAAGCATCCTTCGCAACGGCGAGTTCCCGGCGAAATCCATCGCGCAACAGTAACCACCCTATTCAACCGATCGGCCTGGCATTAAGCGGGCGGGATCTGCACATCCAAATTTCAGGAGAAACCATGAGCGAAGTAACGGATTTAGTCGTCATTGAAAAACAGAACGCAATGGCGGTATTCACCACCAAAGAGCAGCTCGACCCGATTATTGAGGCGATCGAGAAAGAAGCTCGCAGCCTGGTGCCGGATGTGTCGACCCGAAAAGGCCGCGACGCTATCGCATCCATGGCGCACAAGGTTGCCCGTTCAAAAACCTACATCGACAACGCCGGTAAAGATCTGGTTGCCGAGCTTAAAGCCCTGCCGAAGCAGATCGACGAAAGCCGCCGCATTGTGCGTGAGCGGCTGGAGGCGCTTAAGGATGAAGTGCGCCGTCCTCTAACCGAATGGGAAGCCGAGCAGGAACGTATCAAGGCTGAAGAAGCCATGAACGCGCTGCACGCCGAAGCGCTGGAAATGAACATTAAGTTCGATCAGGAGCTGGCGGCCAAGTTCGAAGCAGACCACGAAATGGCTCTGTTGATGAACAAGGATTTCGACCGGGACCGCGAAGAGCAGCGACGCTTGGCAGAACAGGCTCAGCGTGAACGTGACGAACGACTGAAGCAGGAAGCGGCAGAACAAGCCCGCCGCGATGCCGAAGCAAAGCACAAAGCGGAGATTGACGCCGCAGCACGCCGTGAAGCTGAAGAGAAAGCGCGTGCAGAGCTGGCAGAGCGCCAGCGCATCGAAACGGAGCAGCGTGCGGAACGCGAGAAGCAGGAAGCAGAAGCCCGGGCGGAACGCGAAAAAGCCGCGGCGGTAGAAGCTGAACGCCTGAAAGCAAAACAGGCAGAAGAAGCCCGTCTGGCTGAGCAGAAGCGCATCGCCGACGAACAGGCAAAACGTGAAGCTGACGTGAAGCACCGCAAGACGGTCGGCACCAACATCGTTAACGCGCTCACCAGCCACACCAGCTTAACCCGCGAGCAGGCTATCGAAGTTCTTACCGCTCTAAAAGATGACCTGATCCCCTGCGCGAAAATTCATTACTGAGGCAACCATGAACGCATACCTCACTTACGACCGCATCGAAGATCGGCGCTGGGTTGAGCAGCAGCTCACCGACGAGAAGGAGAAGTGGATCGACAACCGGGCGAAAGAACTGATCGCCATGTTCCCGAAATATGCTCTGCAAATGAGTAGCCTGTTTCTCCCAAAAGAAGCGCAAATGGCACTAGTCGGTGAAAAGGCAGAGGAAGCCTATAACGACTATGTCACACGCATCTGTTACGACCGCGCCGAAGAAGAGTGGGATCGCCTTCATCCAACCTGCCCATTTTAAGGAGGGGCTATGAGCTTAACCCTTGTTGATTTCGTCAAACAACAGGAGCCGCTTTTCATGAAGGCGGCCACAGACGAGCGGATGGTGTGGGCGAAGGAAAGCCAGTTTGCCATCCAACTATTTCAGAACAACGACTACCTCGCGAAAGTCGCTTTCCAGAACCAGACCAGCACGCAGAACGCAATCATCAACGTTGCGGCTATCGGTATTTCGCTAAACCCAGCTCAGAAGCTGGCTTACCTGGTTCCGCGTAAAGGGGCTATTTGCCTAGACATCAGTTACATGGGCCTGATGCACATCGCGCAGCAGTCTGGCGCCATTAAGTGGTGCCAGTCGGCTATTGTTCGAAGAAACGACCAGTTCCGCCGCGAGGGGCTCGATAAGCCGCCAATCCACATCTACAACGACTTCGATACTGAAGAGCAGCGCGGGGACATCGTAGGCGCGTATGTAACGGTAAAAACTGACGATGGTGATTACCTCACCCATACGATGCGCATCGATGCCATCTACTCCATCCGTGACCGCTCAGAAGCGTGGAAGAAGTACAAATCCGACAATAGCAAGAAGTGTCCATGGGTCACCGATGAAGAGCAGATGATCCTCAAGACGGTCGTGAAGCAGGCAGCAAAATACTGGCCTCGCCGTGAGCGCCTGGACGCCGCCATAGACCACGTTAACACCGAGGGCGAAGAAGGTATCAACTTTACAGCAGAGCGTCAGCCTGAGCGCGATATAACGCCGCTTAGCGAAGCCACGCAGAAAGAGATAAACGACCTCCTTGTCTCTTTGGATAAGACATGGGATGCCGATCTTCTCCCTCTCTGTTCACGCATTTTCAAACGCCCTATCTCGCAGCCAGCCGACCTAACAGAAATGGAAGGTGTTAAGGCTCTCGGGTTCCTCAGGCAAAAGGCGGCAGCATGACACCAGAAATTATCCTGGCCCGGACCGGTATCGACGTAACCACTATCCAGCAGGGCGATGAGGCGTGGCACCGACTGCGTCTCGGCGTCATTACTGCCTCTGAAGTGCACAACGTCATTTCCAAGCCGCGTTCTGGCACCAAATGGACGGGCATGAAGATGTCCTACTTCCACACCCTACTCGCCGAGGTTTGCACCGGCGTCGCGCCAGAGGTTAACGCCAAGGCGCTGGCCTGGGGCAAGCAGTACGAGGAAGACGCCCGCACCCTCTTCGAGTTCACCACTGACGTAAAAGTCACGGAGTCTCCGATCCTGTTCCGTGACGAGAGCATGCGCACTGCGTGCTCCCCTGACGGCCTTTGCAGTAACGATTTCGGCCTCGAATTGAAATGCCCGTTCACCTCCCGCGACTTTATGAAATTCCGTCTCGGCGGTTTCGAAGCCATCAAGTCCGCCTACATGGCCCAGGTGCAGTACAGCATGTGGGTGACCGGGAAAGATGCCTGGTTCTTTGCCAACTATGACCCGCGTATGAAACGGGAAGGCATTCACCACGTAGTCGTTGAACGGGATCCGCAGTACATGACCGACTTCAACGAAATGGTGCCGGAGTTCATCGAGAAGATGGACGAGGCGCTGGCGGAGATCGGCTTCACGTTTGGCGAACAGTGGAGGTAACAATGGGAGCAAATCACTGGCAACCATGGGAAAACCTGTTCCTGCATGAAGTTGCCGGACAGATGCCCGTCTCATTGATTGCCGAAAAACTGGAGAGAAGTGAGCGCGCCGTTTACACACAGGCTGCTCGCCTCGATGTGAAATTCCCAGCCAACACCAACCTCAGGAAGTGGACCAAAGCAGAGTTGTTTCTGTTTGGCCGGTTCTCTCCCGAGGAAATCGCCGCGGCAACCAGCCGATCTATCTACTCCGTGCGCAGCAAGCGCAACTCACTTGCCCGATCGTCAGGAGGGAAAGTCATGCCTGAATGGACTACCGAAGAGCTGGCGCTGCTGTGGCGACACTCAAACGCTGAAGTCGCAGAGATTACCAGCCGCAGCATTGAAGAGGTCGGAGATAAGCGGCTGCAAACCAATATTGAGCGTAATGGCTGGGATGTTAACGATCCGGAGCGGGAGGATGTATGACCGATTACACCGGCAGCAACACGCCAGCGGATCAGCGCGACCTCTGGCGCACTCCACCAGTCCTCTTCGCTGCATTGGATGCTGAGTTCTGCTTCCAACTTGATGCTGCCGCGGCGCCGCATAACGCGCTGTGCCGGAAGTTCATCACCGCCGAGCAGAATACACTGGAGACTCTCTGGGCTGATTACCTGAATGTACCTGGCTACGTCTGGCTTAATCCGCCATACAGCGACATCACACCGTTTGTGAAGAAGGCCGCCGCCGAGAGCGCTAATCAGATCGGCACGGTCATGCTGGTTCCGGCAGACACTTCGGTTGGCTGGTTTAAGGAGGCTATCCAGACAGCCAGCGAAGTGCGTTTCATCACCGCCGGACGGCTGGCATTTATCAACCCGGTCACCGGTAAGCCGGTCAGCGGTAACAACAAGGGGTCGATGCTCATCATCTGGCGACCGTACCCGCGTACACACTGCCACTTCGCAACTGTGGACCGGAACGAGCTGATGGCTTTCGGGGTGAAACTTCTCGCCCGCCGGGAGGCCGCATGACGCCAGAAACAGACAACGCCATCCGCTCGGCCTGCCGCCGCTGCACCGAGGAAATCCAGCAGGCCATGCGCAAAAAGCCAAAGCCTAACTGGAACGAAACGGTGCCTCCCATCATCAACAAGCATCACAAGAAAATTGAAGCTCTGGGAGTTAGCCTCCTGGAGTTCGTCGTATACACAGGCAGGCTTAATCGCCGCTTCGGAGTTGATTCATGAGCAATTCGATAGCAGACGGAGCGAAATTAACTCCGGAAACATTCGCAGACTTCATTGAGCGCTTGAGGTATCACCATCGCGGCGATGGTGTTGATCGTCACGCCACCGCCGATCCGATTTTCATGGTTCAGAAGCAGGCAACCATTTATGGCCTAGCAGAAGAGTACGGCGAATCGAAGATAGTCCATTTCGAAGAATGCGAATGGGACAGCCCGCAAGAGTATTGGGACGATCTGGATGAACAACAGCAGGAAGAGTTAAACGCCTTCTGCATTGACCAGTGCGACACTGCCTTTACCGATCTCGATGAAGATGCTCAGTGGGAAGTGCTGGCTGACCTTGACGGCCACACTGTCTGCGGTACACGTAAAGAGTGGCAGAACATCAACGCTCATTTTACCCGTGAAGCAGCGGAGGCTTTCATTCGCCGCAAACAGCATGATTACCCTCCTCTGCGGGTCTACGTCGAGAGCATGTACTTCGGCTGGGAGTATCAGGAAATTATTCGTGCTCTATGCGACGGAAGACTGGTGCTAGCCGAGAAGAATGAAGGTGGTGCAGCATGAAGGCACTAATAACCAGGTCGCTATCGCGGCCTTTTTTATTGCTGGCGTTCACCTTCAGCCGAATTAACCGACAGTTCCGGGAGCATTGACCATGAGCGATAAGTGTACGTTGAATGGAAATCTAATTAATCGCTTCGACATGCTGGCTAAGGCCCTCGAATATGGAAACCCATCATATCGTTCGAAAGGCGCGTTTATCCCGGAACGGGTGAATTTCAACACTGGCAAGCCGGCAATCGATATTGCACAACTACACTCCGGCGAGTATGTCGGACGTGGCATCGCTATGAACTTCTGCCCCTTCTGCGGGGGGAATCTTAAAACATGGGAGCAATGATTATGGCCGATATCATCGACACAGCAGCAGAGATTGAAGAGCTTCAGCGTAACGCTGCCCTTTCCGCTCACCGCATCGACCGCAACGCCGTATCAGCTGAGCGTTGTGAAGAATGCGACGAACCAATTCCCGAGCCGCGGCGCGCTGCCGTTCCCGGATGCCAGACGTGCGCGGAGTTCCAGGGTGTTATCGAATTGAAGAATAAGCAGAGAGGACTGTCATGAACAACCGACAAGCCCGTAGGCTGCTTGGTGCACACATCAATAACACTTATCGAATCAGCAATAGACGCTGGTTGGTATGGGGTAGCAATTGGCCTTTTGTTTGGGAGCACGCAAAGCCATCACCGCGGCAGAAAAGGAAAGCGAAAGAGGTTGCAGCATACCGAAAGGAAATAAAGCGCAATCAGGAGTCAGACCATGTTCAGGATAATCCAGCCTAATACCTGGTACGCCGATGATTTCGGCGCGCCATGCAAAATCCTCCGCGCTACCCACGAAATCATCCACTACATCCGCAACGGCCGCACCTGCATCGCCAGCATGGGCCGCTTTCAACACGAATTCGAACCGCTGACCAAAGCACAGGCCGAGCGGATCGCAGAAGAAATCGAAACAGCAGAACACCTGAAGAAGCTGCGCGCCCAGCGTGCGGCATGAGGAGAGATTATGGGGAAGACATCTATTCGTCTTGAGGAGTTTAAGAGAGATGCTAACGGTCTAGAGGACTACAGCAAATATACCGTTATCAGCCACTCCTCAGAGGAACATTCAACAATCGTCGATTGGCCCGTCGAACTCGAGTATCGCCCGATGACGCATCTCAACCAGGTCTCAATGAACATCCACTCTGACCTGCATGAAACAAAAGAAGAAGCCATGGAGCAATTAGGTCGCTGGCTAATTCGCCTCGGTGAGGCTTTGCAAGAACACAATTTCAAATGACGCAACTGATAGCCAGTTATGAGCTGGCTATTGGGTGCGAATGCACTGCCACGTTATCCCCCTTTCAGCCCTCCATTGCGAGGGCTTCTTTTTGCCTGGAGAACGCAGTGGAACAATACAGCATCACTCTCAATCAGGCCTGCGCAATGCTGGGCATATCCAGACCAACAGCTGCGAACTGGATCCGCACCGGCAGACTGCAGGCAACCCGAAAAGACCCATCCAAACCAAAATCCCCTTACCTCACTACCCGACAGGCCTGCATTGCGGCGCTCAAGTCACCGCTGCATACTGTCCAGGTGAGCGCGGGCGATGGCATACGAGAGGAATTAATATGTCACTCTTCCGCAGAGGTGAAACCTGGTACGCCAGCTTCACATTGCCGGACGGCAAAAGATTTAAGCAGTCTCTTGGGACAAAGGACAAAAGGCAGGCCACGGAACTCCATGACAAGCTAAAGGCCGAAGCCTGGCGGGCGAGCAAGCTCGGTGAAGTGCCTGACATGACATTTGAGGATGCCTGTGTGAGGTGGCTTGAGGAGAAGGCGCACAAGAAGTCGCTGGATGATGACAAGAGCCGGATCGGATTCTGGCTCCAGCACTTCGCCGGCATGCAGCTGAAGGACATCACTGAATCGCGGATCTACGCCGCCATACAGAAGATGACCAACCGCAGGCATGAGGAAAACTGGAAGCTGATGAACGCGGCGCAAACGAAGAAAGGCAAGGAAACGCCTGACTACGTTCCGCGCCCGGCATCGGTAGCGACAAAGGCCACACACCTTTCATTTATCAAGGCGCTTCTCCGTGCGGCAGAACGTGAATGGAAGATGCTGGATAAGGCCCCTATCGTCAAGGTTCCCCAGCCAAAGAATAAGCGTATCCGTTGGCTGGAGCCTCACGAGGCCAAAAGGCTGATTGATGAATGCCCGGAGCCGTTGAAGTCTGTTGTCGAGTTTGCGCTGGCTACAGGACTTCGCCGGTCGAACATCATCAATCTGGAGTGGCAGCAGATTGACATGCAGCGCCGGGTGGCGTGGATACACCCGGAGCAGAGCAAATCAAATCAGGCCATTGGCGTGGCACTGAATGATACTGCATGTCGCGTGCTGAAAAGACAAATAGGAAGTCACCACAAGTGGGTGTTCGTCTATAAGGAGAGCTGCACTAAGCCGGACGGAACGAAAGCGCCAGCCGTGAGGAAAATGCGGTATGACGCCAACACCGCCTGGCGGGCAGCACTAAAGCGAGCTGGTATTGAGGATTTCAGATTTCACGATCTGAGACACACCTGGGCAAGCTGGTTAGTTCAGGCCGGGGTTCCGATATCGGTGCTGCAGGAAATGGGCGGGTGGGAGTCTATCGAAATGGTACGCCGGTATGCACACCTGGCACCAAATCACCTGACCGAACATGCCAAGCAAATCGACTCGATTTTTGGCGATTGTGTCCCAAATCTGTCCCACATGGAAAGCAAGGAGGGTACGAATAACACGTAACTGATTGAATTTTCTGGTGCCGATAATAGGAGTCGAACCTACGACCTTCGCATTACGAATGCGCTGCTCTACCAACTGAGCTATATCGGCCCTGAAAGGCCGGTTACGAGCGTAACCACGGGGCAAGAGAGTAGATCTAACCGGGTGATGCGTCAATGCCCTTTTGAATCAAACGGCTATTTTTGCATCACCCGCGATTATTTACGCACGAATGGTATCATCACCAAAGCCGATCCACTTGTAGGTGGTCAGCGCTTCCAGCCCCATCGGACCGCGGGCGTGCAGCTTCTGTGTGCTCACCGCCACCTCCGCGCCCAGACCAAACTGGCCGCCATCGGTAAAGCGCGTCGAGGCATTGACGTAAACCGCAGACGAATCCACTTCATTCACAAACCGATCGGCATTGCGCAGGGTGCGCGTCAGGATCGCGTCAGAATGCTGGGTTCCGTGTTCACGAATGTGCGCAATAGCGTCATCGAGATCCGCAACTACCTTCACGTTCAGATCCAGCGACAAATACTCATCGTCGTACTGCTCCGCGTTAACCGGAACGACCTTCGCCGGACCGTCTTTCAGCAGGGCGAAAGCCTTCTCGTCCGCATGCAGCGTGACGCCACTTTCCGCCATCTGCTTGCTCAGCGCTGGCAGGAAGGTACTGGCGATGCCCTGATGCACCAGCAGCGTTTCTACCGTATTACAGGTGCTTGGACGCTGGGTTTTAGCGTTGACGATAATCTTCAGCGCAGGTTCTACCTCCGCGGTGTCATCCACCACGATATGGCATACGCCAATACCACCGGTGATCACCGGAATGGTAGATTGCTCGCGGCACAGCTTGTGCAGGCCCGCACCGCCGCGTGGGATGAGCATGTCGATGTATTTGTCCATGCGCAGCATCTCGTTAACCAGAGCACGGTCGGGGCTTTCAATCGCCTGCACGGCACCCGCCGGTAAACCACACTCCTCTAGCGCCTGCTGGATGACGTTTACCGTCGCGGCGTTGGTGCGCCAGGTCTCTTTCCCGCCACGCAGGATCGCGGCGTTACCGGTCTTCAGGCACAGGGAGGCGACATCCACCGTCACGTTTGGACGCGCTTCGTAAATCACCCCAATGACGCCAAGCGGCACGCGACGACGTTCAAGGCGTAACCCGCTGTCGAGCACCCCACCGTCAATCACCTGCCCTACCGGGTCGGCGAGGTTGCACACCTGACGGACGTCGTCGGCAATACCTTTCAAACGCGCCGGGGTCAGCGCCAGACGGTCGAGCATCGCTTCGCTCAAGCCGTTGCGACGCGCTTCCAGCAGATCCTGCTCGTTGGCGAGCAAAATTTCCTGCGACTGAGATTCCAGATAATCAGCGATTTTTTCCAGCACGCGGTTTTTCTCGCGGCTGGAAAGGAGCGCCAGTTTATACGAGGCGGCTTTCGCGGCTGCGCCCATTTGTTCCAGCATGTTCTGGCTCCTTAACGAATAATCATGTCGTCACGATGCACGGCAACCGGGCCATATTCATAGCCCAGGATGGCGTCGATCTGCTGGGAATGGTGGCCAGCAATCCGACGCAGCGCGTCGCTGTTATAACGACTTACGCCATGAGCGATGTCGCGACCTTCAAGGTTACGGATTCGGATCACTTCACCACGCGAGAAGTTGCCTGTCACGCTTTTAATTCCTTTTGGAAGTAACGAGCTTCCTCTTTCCAGAATAGCGGCGGTCGCGCCTTCATCCACGGTCAATTCACCAGCCGGGGGCGCGCCAAAGATCCAGCGTTTGCGGTTTTCCAGCGGGGACGCCTGGGCGTGGAAGCGAGTACCTACAGAGATGCCTTCCATCACATCACCTATCACGCCCGGACGGCTGCCTGCGGCGATGATGGTGTCGATGCCGGCCCGGCACGCCACGTCCGCGGCCTGGAGCTTGGTGCCCATGCCGCCTGTCCCCAGACCAGAAACGCTGTCACCCGCGATGGCGCGCAGCGCATCGTCAATGCCGTGAACGTCTTTGATCAGTTCAGCCTGTGGATTAGAGCGCGGATCAGCGGTAAACAGCCCCTGCTGATCGGTCAGAAGCAGCAGCTTATCGGCCCCTGCCAGGATCGCCGCCAGCGCAGAGAGGTTATCGTTGTCGCCCACTTTGATTTCAGCGGTGGCAACAGCGTCGTTTTCGTTAATGACCGGAACGATATGGTTATCCAGCAGCGCACGCAGCGTATCGCGGGCATTCAGGAAACGTTCTCTGTCTTCCATATCCGCACGCGTCAGCAGCATCTGCCCGACGTGAATGCCGTAGATGGAGAACAGTTGTTCCCAGAGCTGTATGAGTCGGCTTTGTCCCACGGCGGCCAGCAGCTGTTTGGAAGCGATCGTCGCGGGGAGTTCGGGGTAGCCCAGGTGTTCACGCCCGGCGGCAATCGCCCCGGATGTCACAATTACAATACGATGCCCTGCGGCATGCAACTGAGCGCACTGACGTACAAGCTCAACGATATGGGCACGATTCAGGCGGCGCGATCCGCCTGTTAACACACTGGTACCGAGTTTTACCACCAGCGTCTGGCTGTCACTCATGATTCTCTGCCGTTCAACAATAAGGGAAAATGATGTCAGTCAGACGTTTTAACAGGTGTCAGCCCCGTTGCCAACTGCCTTAGCGCATGACCCGTCACTTTGTTGCGCGGGATCAGGAAGCGTAGCGGCACATTTTGACAATTTTATTACCGAAAAATTAAAACATACTTTTTTAGACATATTCTTACTTTGTCATAAAACTTTCACCCACGAACGATAAAACCCTTCCTGTTTTTCACGGGGTAATAAGCCGAATCTTATTACTCAGCGAATATTAGCGCGTTTTTATAAAATCAGGATTGAAAATGAAAAAGAGCACTCTGGCATTAGTGGTAATGGGCGTAGTTGCTTCCGCATCTGTTCAGGCAGCAGAAGTTTATAATAAAAACGGGAATAAACTGGACGTGTACGGCAAAGTAAAAGCAATGCACTACATCAGTGATGATGACGCTAAGGATGGTGACCAGACTTATGTTCGTTTCGGCTTTAAGGGTGAAACGCAGATTAACGATCAGCTGACGGGCTACGGACGTTGGGAAGCTGAGTTCGCGGGTAACAAAGCTGAAAGCGACTCTTCTCAAAAAACACGTCTGGCATTTGCCGGGCTGAAACTGAAAGACTTCGGCTCACTGGATTATGGCCGTAACCTGGGCGCGCTGTATGACGTCGCCGCATACACCGATATGTTCCCGGAGTTCGGCGGTGACGGCCTGGCACAGACCGATAACTTCATGACGAAACGCGCCTCCGGTCTGGCCACATACCGTAATACCGATTTCTTTGGCCTGGTTGACGGCCTGAATATGACCCTGCAATACCAGGGCAAAAATGAAAACCGCGACGTGAAGAAGCAAAACGGTGACGGCTTCGGTACCTCCCTGAGCTATGACTTCGGCGGCAGCGATTTTTCTGTGATTGGTGCGTATGCCAGCTCCGATCGCACCAACGAGCAAAACCTTCAGGCTCGCGGCGAAGGTAAAAAAGCAGAAGGCTGGGCAACCGGTTTGAAATATGATGCCAACGATATTTATCTGGCCACTATTTATTCCGAAACCCGCAATATGGCCCCTATTTCCGGTGGCTTTGCAAATAAAGCGCAAAACTTCGAAGTGGTCGCGCAATATCAATTTGACTTTGGTCTGCGTCCATCTCTGGGTTACGTGCAGTCTAAAGGCAAAGATATCGAAGGTATCGGCGATGAAGATATCGTGAAATACATTGACGTTGGTGCGACATATTATTTCAACAAAAATATGTCTGCCTTTGTTGATTATAAAATCAACCAGATCGATGACGATAATAAACTGGGCGTAAGCAGCGATGATATCGTTGCGCTGGGCATGACCTACCAGTTCTGATGTTGTGGTAATAAAAAAACCGGCGATGAGCCGGTTTTTTTATGCCCGATGATGCTGTGCTTACCAGATCTACGGGTTAATACATTTTACAGGCCGGGTAAGGCGTAGCCGCCCCCCGGCGCTGTGACATCATCAGGCTCTCAATTTCACCGCTTCGCTGGAAAAATCGTCCGCAGGCTCCAGCTTCAGATCCAGCGTGGCCAGCAGGTCGCGAGCTTTGCCGTGAAATTCTTTTAGCGTATGCTCCAGGCGATCGATCACTTCCTGATCTTTGATGCTCGTCGCCTGCCAGTGCCCGTCTTTATTAAACAGGCCAAACTGATAGCTATAGGTAAAACGGTTTTCCTGTGCTTCCATTTCCATCCACCAGCCCCAGAACTCACGTTTTTCGGGTGCAGGCTTCACGTTGACGCAAACAGCCAGGCAGTCGAAAAAAAAGCGATTCTCTTCACACTGCTCTTCTCGAATATACGGGCCAAGAGCCATGAACTTCTTAATCAGTCTACTTTTCGGGTGTCCACTCGGTAACGTCATTGCGATCTCCTTTTGTGAAGCACTGTTTTACCAAACCAACGAAATTTAGCAAACTATTAACACAATCTCTGCGTGATCCAGCGTGTGATCTCTTTCAGCGCTTTGTCAAAATTCTGGTACACCGGGCTGAAGGGCACCTCCAGCAATTTACCATCAGAAGATGACGACGTGATTAAGCGTGACTCCTCTTCCGGGCTAAACGGATCGTTCTTCCAGAAACCGGACATCATCGGAGTTGGACAGCGGCGGCCGAGTAAGCCCTGCGTTTTTAATGAATAACGATTAAGTTCAATGCGCAACGCTTCGTCTGAAGCATCATGCATGCCAAGTCGGCTCGCCAGTACGTCCAGATACATCTCAGGAACGCTACCCTGACGCGCAGGATCGCTTAACAGAGCATGCACCACCGGACCAAGACAGGCGACGGCCTTCAGGCGTGAAGATTCAAGGTAGGCAAGCCGTACCGCGACGTTAGCGCCAAAGCGGAAGCCAAACGCGCCAACCCGGGTGTGATCAACCCAGGGGATATTCTCCAGCGCTTTTAAAGCATGCTGATGCAGCAAGCTGGAGTCTTGCGTAAGTTTCCATTTGGATGAAAAACCAATGGAAGGCATATCAAGCGTGAGCATGGCGATTCCGTTTGGGGCAAAGTAGCGCTCATACAGGCTGTAATAGTCAATTTGTAACGAGTCCAGTCCACCGCACATCAGAACCGTCGGGAACGGCCCTTCCCCCTCCGGCATATGCAGGAATCCGGTCACCGGGCTGCCGCCGGGAATGGCGAACTCAATTTCACGCATCCGGCCAGGCAACCGCTGCGCAGCCTCTTCATAAGCCCGGTTTGCCAGCGCCTGCGCCTGCTCTGCCAGTTCGTCGCCTTTAAGATGCGGATATGCAGCGATGCTGTAAAGGTTTGCCGCATGCAGCCAGTGCTTGCCGCTGAGAGTGGCATCTTCTTCCTGGCTCGCTTTTTGCTGCCAGAGCATGGCCTGCTTTGACCATTCGTAGATCCAGTTTCCACCACGGTAGCCCACCACCGTATCGTAGAGATCGCTGTCGGTACGCTCGGACTCGCTCATCACGATACGCGCCTGCACGTCGAGGATTTCACGCGGATCGATGCCGCGCCAGATCCACATCAGGCGGTTAATCATTCGATACCAGTGGGGCACGTTTTTACCGTCTAACGCTGACTGAACGGCAGGCATTGTCCCCGGATTAAACCGACGCACCAGCGTCGACGTTTCAGGGTGCTTGAAACGGGGTTTGAAGAGAGTTTCGGTGAGATTCGCCTGCGTCATTGCGTTGCCTCCATGGATACGTCATATGAAGACCATTGTAACGCGTGGCAGGGTAAAAAGAACAACGCCCGGCATAACCGGGCGTGTAAAGTTACGTACTGAAATTAACGGCCAGAGATAGGCGGTACGAAGACCACGCCCATATCCCATGGCTGTTCAATCCAGGTATCCTGCGGGATATCAATGACGTAATCATCAACCAGTGGGCGACCCGCTGGTTTCGCGAAGATAGTGACGAAGTGCGCTTTTGGATACATTTCGCGGATAGCCACCGCAGTACCGCCGGTATCCACCAGATCGTCGATAACGATAAAGCCTTCACCGTCGCCTTCCGCGCGTTTCAGCACTTTCAGTTCGCGCTGGTTGTCGTGATCGTAGCTGGAGATACATACGGTATCGACATGACGAATACCCAGCTCACGTGCCAGCAGCGCCCCCGGTACCAGACCGCCACGGCTGACGGCAATAATGCCTTTCCACTGTTCGGAAGGCATCAGACGCGCAGCCAGTTTGCGTGCGTGAATCTGCAACATGTCCCAGGTGACGACGTATTTTTCGCTCATGTGAAGTGTCCCAGCCTGTTTATATACGGCTTAAAAAAAATGAGGGTGAACCAGGTTGCGCGAGATTATAGAGATCTGACGCACTAAAAACCAGTGTTACGCGCCATGAGCCTGAGTTTTTACATGCTTAATGCTACCAGCCACGGGAGAAAGTGGTATTCTCAGTTGCATCTCGCAAGCCTGACTTGTGGTAACGATTAACCTGCTAACCCTGTGACCTGCAACATTGTTTTGCAGCGCAACGACAAGGAGACCTATCGTGTCTGAACTGTCTCAATTATCTCCACAGCCACTGTGGGATATTTTTGCCAAAATCTGCTCCATTCCGCACCCTTCCTATCACGAAGAACAGCTTGCCGAACATATTATGGGTTGGGCGAAGGAAAAAGGTCTGCACGCTGAGCGCGACCAGGTTGGCAATATTCTTATCCGCAAACCTGCCACCGCAGGTATGGAAAACCGTAAGCCAGTGGTATTGCAGGCGCACCTGGATATGGTTCCGCAGAAAAACAACGACACCGTTCACGACTTCACAAAAGACCCGATCCAGCCTTACATCGACGGTGAGTGGGTGAAGGCGCGCGGCACGACTCTGGGCGCAGATAACGGCATTGGTATGGCTTCCGCGCTGGCCGTGCTGGCTGACGACAGCGTTGAACACGGTCCGCTGGAAGTGCTGCTGACCATGACTGAAGAAGCGGGCATGGATGGCGCGTTCGGTCTCCAGGCAAACTGGCTGCAAGCGGACATTCTGATCAACACCGACTCCGAAGAAGAGGGTGAGATCTACATGGGCTGCGCAGGCGGGATCGATTTTATCTCTACCCTGCCGCTGTCCCGCGAAGCGATCCCTGCCGGATTCGAGACCTTTAAGCTGACGCTGAAAGGGCTGAAAGGCGGTCACTCCGGCGGGGATATTCACCTGGGCCTGGGCAACGCCAACAAACTGCTGGCGCGTTTCCTGGCGGGCCATGCCGCTGAACTGGATCTGCGTCTGGTGGACTTCAACGGCGGTACTCTGCGTAACGCGATCCCTCGCGAAGCCTTCGCTACCTTGGCAGTGCCTGCGTCGAAAGCGGACGAACTGAAAAAACTCTCCAGCGTGTATCTGGAGATCCTGAAAAACGAACTGTCTGCAAAAGAGAAAAACCTGACGGTGGTGCTGGAGTCCGTTACGACGGATAAAGCCGCGCTGACCGCACAGTCTCGTGACACGTTCGTCCAGCTGCTGAACGCAACGCCAAACGGCGTTATTCGCAACTCTGACGTGGCGAAAGGCGTGGTGGAAACCTCCCTGAACGTGGGCGTGGTGACCATGGGTGACGACAGCGCAGAGATCATCTGCCTGATCCGTTCCCTGATCGACAGCGGTAAAGAGTACGTTGTGAGCATGCTGGAATCTCTGGGTACCCTGGCGGGCGCGAAAACGTCTGCAAAAGGCAGCTACCCGGGCTGGCAGCCGGATGCAAGTTCTCCGGTCATGGCACTGGTGCGTGAAACTTATCAGCGACTGTTCAACAGCACCCCGAACATTCAGGTTATTCACGCGGGTCTGGAGTGTGGTCTGTTCAAGAAACCGTATCCGGATATGGACATGGTCTCCATTGGGCCGACCATCACGGGTCCACACTCCCCGGATGAACAGGTTCATATTGAAAGCGTCGGTCACTACTGGACGCTGCTGACTGAGCTGCTGAAAGCAATCCCTGCGAAGTAATTCGTCGTCTGTTGCCCGGTGGCGCTACGCTTACCGGGCCTACAATTAGCGTAATCTACAGTCCCAACACCAGCTGACGCTCCAGCTGCGGATCCAGCAAGGTGACGTGCAGCCCCACCAGCCTCACCCCTCGCCCGCCCCGCCGTTCTTCCCATGCCTTTTTTGCCGTCGCGATAAGATCCTCTTTGTTGAGGCGTGGCCAGACGTGTTCCTGCGTCGTTTGCTGAAAATCGTTAAATTTCAGTTTGATGCCCTGCCGGGCAATAAGCAGATCCGGTTTGACCTTCAGTAAGCGTCGTTCAAGTTCAGGATAGAGTTGTTCCGTAATAATGGTTTCACATTCGGTCCAGTCATGGATATCTTCACTCAGCGTGCGTTCAACGCCGACCGATTTACGCAGCCGTTCGTTGTTCACATCCCGGTCATCAATGCCCTGACTGCGTTCCCACAGTACGCGGCCAAACTTGCCAAAACGCTTAAGCAGCAGCGCCAGATCGCTGCGCTGAACGTCTTCGCAGGTGCGTAGCCCCATACTTTCCAGCTTCGCGGCGGAGACTTTGCCCACTCCGGGGATTTTGCTGAGCGGCAGCGTCTTTAAAAACGCCGAAACCTCTTCCGGAGTGATAACGTACTGGCCGTTGGGCTTATTTAAATCGGAGGCGATTTTGGCGAGAAATTTGACCGGCGCGACACCCGCCGATGCCGTCAGGTTCAGCTCGTTGAAAATAGTCTGGCGGATCTCCTGCGCCATCAGGGTGGCGGAGCCGTGGCAGTGCACGCTGTGGGTGACATCCAGATAGGCTTCATCCAGCGATAACGGTTCAATCAGTGAGGTGTAGCGGGAAAAGATCTCCCGAATGTGGCTCGATGCTTCTTTATAGGCATCAAAACGTCCGGGCAAAAGAGTGAGATGCGGGCACAGTTTCAGCGCCATCGCTGTCGGCATGGCGCTGCGCACGCCGTATTTGCGAGCAGGATAGTTGGCGGTGCTGATGACACCGCGCTGTACCCGGCTGCCGCCAATGGCAATGGGAATATCCCGCAGCGCCGGGTTGTCACGCATCTCCACTGCGGCAAAAAAGCAGTCCATATCGACGTGGATTATTTTGCGCATAGTAAGCCCTCACTCGTTACTGGATAAGTATACAGTAAACAAATGAGGGTTGAGAAGTGTGCATGGAAATTGTCGGGTGGCGGCGTTGCCTTACCCGACCAGGAAGACTAAATAATGCGTTGCTGCTCGCGAGCCATCCGCTTTTTCCGCGCATCGCACGGTTCCGGACAATCGCACACTTTTTCCATTCCGATGGAAGAGATGCCTCCGCAACTGCCCTGAATGCTTTTACGCTTGATGATCCAGCCTAAGGACATGCCGAAGATCACCAGCACAAACACCGCAAAGGTCGCCAGAAAGGTCAGCATAATCAGCCTCCGAAATCATCGAGCATGATGTTCTCATCTTCCACGCCAAGATCTTTTAGCATCTTAATCACGGCCGCGTTCATCATTGGTGGACCACACATATAGAACTCGCAGTCTTCCGGTGCCGGGTGCTGTTTGAGGTAATTTTCATACAGCACGTTGTGGATGAAGCCCGTATAGCCTGTCCAGTTATCTTCCGGCTGCGGATCGGATAACGCCACATGGAAGGTAAAGTTAGGGTTATCACGTGCCAGTTGTTCAAACTCATCGTCATAGAACATTTCGCGCAGTGAACGCGCTCCGTACCAGAAGCTGATCTTGCGCTTGCTGCCAAGTCGTTTGAGCTGGTCAAAGATATGCGAACGCATCGGCGCCATACCCGCTCCGCCGCCGATAAAGACCATCTCCGCGTCAGTATCTTTGGCAAAGAATTCGCCGAACGGGCCGGAAATCGTCACTTTGTCGCCAGGCTTGAGGGACCAGATATAGGATGACATGACGCCAGGGGGGGCATCAGGCACATTCGGTGGCGGCGTGGCGATACGCACGTTGAGCATAATAATGCCCTTCTCTTCCGGGTAGTTAGCCATGGAATAGGCGCGGAGCGCGGGCTCTTTTACCTCGGAAACAAAGCGGAAGAGGTTAAATTTATCCCAGTCGGCCCGGTACTCTTCGGGCACGTCGAAGTCAGCATACGCGACGGTGTGTGCCGGACATTCAATCTGGATATACCCACCCGCACGGAACGGGACGCTCTCCCCTTCAGGGACACGCAGCTTGAGCTCTTTAATGAACGTGGCTTTGTTATCGTTAGAGATAACTTCGCACTCCCATTTTTTCACGCCGAAGATCTCCTCCGGCAGCTCAATCTTCATGTTCTGGCGCACAGCGACCTGACACGCCAGACGGCATCCCTCTTTCGCTTCACGCTTCGTAATATGCGACAGTTCCGTTGGCAGAATATCACCGCCGCCCTCTTTCACCGTCACACGGCACTGGCCACAGGAGCCACCGCCGCCACAGGCAGACGAGACAAAAATCCCGTTGCCGGAGAGCGTGTTAAGCAGCTTATCCCCTGCCGGGGTACGGATCTGATTCTGCGGATCGTCATTGATATCAATGATCACATCCCCGGAATTGACCAGCTTCGCACGCGCCGCCAGGATCAGCCCTGACAGCACCAGTACTATCAGCGTGAACATCACCACGCCAAGAATAATTTCCATTTGTTAGCCCTTATAGCTGCACACCGGAGAAGGACATAAAGCCCAACGCCATCAGGCCGGTGGTGATAAAGGTGATCCCTAAGCCACGAAGCCCCGCAGGTACGTTGGCATATTTCATTTTTTCACGGATCCCCGCCATGGTAACAATCGCCAGCATCCAGCCGATACCGGAACCGAAGCCATACACAACCGATTCACTGAAGTTGTAATCACGCTGAACCATAAAGGAAACACCGCCAAAAATGGCGCAGTTCACGGCGATCAGCGGCAGGAAGATCCCCAGCGCGTTGTACAGCGACGGGAAGTATTTATCGAGGATCATCTCCAGGATCTGAACAAGCGCCGCAATCACTCCGATAAAGGTGATGAAGTTCAGGAAACTAAGATCAACCCCCTCCACCAGCGCGCCATCGCGCAGCACGAAGTTGAATACCAGGTTGTTAATTGGAACGGAAAGCCCCAGCACAACGGTAACTGCCACGCCCAGACCAAATGCCGTCGATACCTTTTTAGAAACGGCAAGGAACGTACACATGCCCAGGAAGAAAGCGAGCGCCATGTTTTCAACAAACACCGCGCGCACAAATAAACTCAGGTAATGAGCCATTGTCGGTTACTCCTTTTCCTGCTGTTCAGGCTTCAACGTACGAATCAGCCAGATCAGCAAACCGATAATGAAAAATGCGCTTGGGGCCAGCAGGAACAGGCCGTTCGGCAGATACCAGCCGCCGTTCTGTACCGTATCCAGCACCGGAATGCCAAACAGCTTGCCGCTGCCAATAAGTTCGCGCAGGAAACCAACCGTCAACAGGATTACGCCGTAACCCAGGCCGTTGCCGATACCGTCCATAAAGCTCGCCAGCGGCGGCATTTTCATCGCATAGGCTTCAGCACGCCCCATCACGATACAGTTGGTGATAATCAGGCCGACAAACACCGAAAGCTGCTTCGAGGTTTCATAGGCGAAGGCGCGCAGGAGCTGATCGACCACGATCACCAGCGAGGCGATGATCGCCATCTGCACGATGATCCTTACGCTGTTGGGTATGTGGTGGCGGATCATTGAGATAAACATGCTGGAAAAAGCTGTCACCAGCGTTACCGCCAGCGTCATGACCACCGCCGTTTCCAGCTTGGTGGTGACCGCCAGCGCCGAGCACACCCCCAGCACCTGAAGCGTTATCGGGTTATTGGCTAACAGCGGGCCAATCAGCACCTTTTTAACTTCTTTCAGTTCACCCGTATCAGCCATTATTCAGCGCTCCTTCACGTACATTCTTCAGGAAGGGACCAAAGCCCAGTTCACCCATCCAGAAATCAAAGCTGTGCTGCACACCGTTTGAGGTGAGCGTGGCGCCGGAAAGGCCATCAACGGCAAATTCATCGCCGGGACGCGCGCCCCCTTTTACCACCTTCAGCGCAGGCTGGCCGTTGTCGTCGAGCACTTTTTTACCAACAAACTGTGCCCGCCAGTTAGGGTTCTCAACTTCGCCCCCCAGCCCCGGCGTTTCGCCCTGATCGTAATAAGTAATGCCTTTAACCGTACGGCCGTCGGTATCCAGCGCCACAAAGGCGTACATCATTGACCATAAACCGTTGCCATAGATGGGCAACACGATTTTCTGAATGCGTTTTTGCTCGTCACGGACGAGGTAAATCTCCGCGACATTGCTGCGGCGCTTAATGCCTGCCGGATCCTGCGAGGCGTCAAGCGTGGTGCTCATTTGCGGATCTTTTAGCGCCAGCGCCTGGTTGTATTTCGCCGGGTCTTTATCCATTAACTCCCCGGTTTTTAAATCCACCAGCCGTGCGGTAATACGTTCGGCAAACACCGCTGCGACGTCATCCTTCGTCATGCCTTCCTGCATCAGCCCGGCAACGGCCAGGATGTTACGCTGTTTATCCAGCGCACGTTGCTCCTGCTGTAGCGGTTTCAACCCTACGGCAGAACCGGCCACGACAATGGAACAAACCAGACACAGTACCAGCACCACCAGCAGCGTTTTGCTGATGCTGTCGTTATTTTTGATCTCAGCCACGCGCCTTCCTCCGCTTAATGTTGGCGCGCACGACCAGGTAGTCGAACAGCGGCGCAAACAGATTGGCAAACAGAATGGCCAACATCATCCCTTCCGGATAAGCCGGGTTGACCACGCGAATCAGTACACACATCACCCCAATGAGCGCGCCGTAACACCATTTACCTCTGTCGGTAAACGAAGCCGAGACCGGATCGGTGGCCATGAACATCATGCCAAACGCAAAGCCTCCCAGCACAAGGTGCCAGTACCACGGCATGGAGAACATCGGGTTTGTGTCTGAATCAATGAAGTTGAAAAGCGTGGCGGTGAGTACCATCCCGAGCATGACGCCAGCGACAATGCGCCAGGACGCCACGCGGCCAAAGAGGATGATAGCCCCGCCGATCAAAATCATCAGGGTAGACACTTCACCGATGGAGCCTGGAATATTGCCGATAAACGCATCAAACCAGGTGACAGGCTGTCCGGTTGCATTATTGACCAGCGTTTCGCCGCCGCCAGCCGCCCACTGTGAAAGTGGCGTCGCGCCGGAGAATCCGTCTGCTGCCGTCCACACCAGGTCGCCCGAGATTTGCGCCGGATAAGCAAAGAACAGGAACGCGCGTCCTGCCAGCGCCGGGTTGAGGAAGTTGCGTCCGGTCCCGCCGAAGATCTCCTTGGCAATCACCACGCCAAAGCTGATCCCCATCGCCGCCTGCCAGAGCGGCAGCGTTGGCGGAACAATCAGCGCAAACAGAATAGAGGTAACAAAGAAGCCCTCGTTGATCTCATGTTTGCGAATAATGGCGAACAGCACCTCCCAGAAACCGCCCACGATAAAGACAGTCATATAGATGGGGAGGAAGAAGACAGCGCCCAGCGTCATCATGCTGATCCAGCCGGCATCTGCCGCAAAGCTCACCCCCAGCGACTGTGCCAGACGATAGTGCCAGTCAGACTGAATCACCTGCGCCAGCTGCTCTGCATCATACATATGGTGCAGCGCCGGAATAGTTTGCAACCCAACGTTATACATCCCCCAGAACATGGCCGGGAAGACCGCAAACCAGACCAGAATCATCATTCGCTTGAGGTCGATGGCGTCGCGAACGTGCGCCGCGCCTTTCGTTACCAGACCCGGCGTGTAGAAAATGGTCGTTGTCGCTTCATACAGCGGGTAGTACTTTTTGAGCTTCCCTTCGGTAAAGTGCGGCTCAATTTTTTCAAAGAGGTGTTTTAAGCCCATGTTTATCCTTCCTGCTCAATGCGGGTTAACACCTCGCGCAATACGGGTCCATATTCGTATTTACCTGGACACACATAGGTACACAGCGCCAGATCTTCTTCGTCCAGCTCCAGACAGCCCAGCGCCTGGGCACCGTCGGTATCACCGGCCAGGAGATCCCGCAGCAGCACGGTGGGCAGAATATCCAGCGGCATCACGCGTTCGTAGTTGCCAATCGGAACCATGGCGCGCTCACCGCCGTTGGTGCTGGTGGAGAAGTTAAACAGCTTATGACGCAGGAAGTGGCCGAGCGTGGTGCGGGTTACCGAGTATTTTTCTGCGCCAGGCAGTACCCAGCCGAACAGCTCTTTATCGCGTCCTTCAAGCACCACACTCACCTGAAGATGGAAACGACCCAGCCAGGCCATCGGGCCTGTCGCGTGCCTGCCGCTCAGCACCGAACCGGAAATAATACGGTTTTCACCCTCTTTCGTTTCGCCAGCCAACAGCGCCGTCAGGTCAGCCCCAAGCAGCGTGCGAACCAGACGCGGTTGGGTTGCCTGAGGGCCGCCGATGGCAATAATGCGTTCTGCGCACAGCTCACCCGTGGTGAACAGCTTACCGATAGCGATCACGTCCTGATAATTAAGATGCCAGACCTGTTTCGTCAGGCTTACCGGCTCCAGGAAATGAATATGCGTTCCCACCAGCCCCGCCGGATGCGGGCCGGCAAATTCATTAAAGGCCACCTGCCCTTGCGGATGACCGCCCAGCTTACCGCCGCTGGCCTGGCAGACATGCACTTTGCCCGGCGTCAGGCGTGTTAACACGGTGAGGCCGGCATCGAAAGCTTTTCGTTCCGCCAGGATAAGAGGCTGCGGATCTGCGCTGAGCGGGTTGGTGTCGATGGCCGTAACGAAGATAGCGGCCGGCACAGTGCCTGGCACGGGCGTTTTGCTATAGGGCCGCGTGCGAAGCGCCGTCCACAGTCCCGACTCCAGCAGTTGCGTCTGCACCACGTCGTGGCTGAGGGTGGCGAGATCGGCGGCGTCAAAACGCGCAAATTCGCGTTTCTCATCACCTTCAATTTGAATAACAACCGATTGCAGGACGCGACGCTCACCACGATGGATGGCAACAACGGTGCCGCTGGCTGGGGCTGTAAACATAACGCCAGGATTTTTTTTATCCTCGAAGAGTGCCTGGCCTTTTATTACGCGATCGCCTTCCTGTACCAGCATCGCAGGACGCATGCCCACGTAATCATCACCTACAATGGCGACATGATGAATACTGGCGCCGGTGGTAACGTGCTGTTCAGGCACGCCAGAGATTGGCAGATCGAGTCCTTTTCTGATTCTAAACATGTGGTTAGCAGGTATCCATGAACAACAATCCAGAGAGGCCGGAGTGTACCATTTTAGGCCCTGCCAGGGGCAGCAAATCCGCCGTCTGGCGCGCCGAAATGCGAGCTATTGCGCAAAGTTCCTGGAGTCAGGACAATGTGAATGGGTTATAAAGTAAAACTAATTTGTAAACGCAAAGGTTGGCTCTTGCGAAAATCTCCATCGGTGCTAATGTGAGCGCTCCTGTCCAGATTAGTCTGATTTCGGGTGTCTTTTGCCGTTCTGGCAAGTTGGTCATTGTTTTATCAAGGAACCAGTAGTATGCGTAAAATCGCATTGTTCATTGCGATGCTTCTGATACCGTGCATGTCGTTTGCCGGGCTGCTTGGCAGTAATAGTTCAACGACGCCGATCAGTAAAGAGTATAAACAGCAGTTGATGGGATCCCCGGTTTATATTCAAATCTTCAAGGAAGAGCGCACACTCGATCTGTTTGTCAAAATGGGCGAGACGTATCAGCTGCTCGATAGCTACAAAATCTGTAACTATTCTGGCGGGCTGGGGCCGAAACAGCGGCAGGGTGACTTCAAAAGTCCGGAAGGGTTTTACAACGTTCAGCGTAACCAGCTAAAACCGGACAGCCGCTTCTATAAAGCGATTAACATCGGTTTCCCCAATGCCTTCGACCGTGCGCACGGTTACGAAGGGAAATACCTGATGATCCACGGCGCCTGCGTGTCTGTCGGCTGTTATGCGATGACGGATTCCGGCATTGATGAAATCTTCCAGTTTGTCACGGGCGCACTGGTCTTCGGTCAGCCGAATGTTCAGGTCAGCATCTATCCGTTCCGTATGACGGATGCGAACATGGCACGCCATAAGTACTCTGTTTACACAGATTTCTGGAAACAGCTAAAACCGGGCTATGACTACTTCGAGCAGACCCATAAGCCGCCGGTGGTGTCCATCGTCAATGGCCGTTATGTGGTGAGTAAACCGCTCAGCCATGAAGTGGTTCAGCCGCAGCTGGCGTCAAATTACGCGGTCCCCGAGACAAAATAGCGCCCACTCGCCTGGCATGATCTTTTGCCAGGTTTCGTTGCCCGTCAGTGGCTGCGTTGCAATGACAGTGACCACATCGTTCGGTGTGGTCTCCTTCTGAAAATCAATTTCCACATCCTGATCGAGCAGCGTGGCGACGCCAAACGGCGCACGTCGGGTGATCCAGAACAGATTTGTCGAGCAGAACGCCATCACGTAGCGCCCGTCAGACAGCAGCATATTAAAGACGCCTTTCGCGCGTAACTCAGACGCCAGTGACGCTATGTACTTAAAAACGGCGGTCATGTTGCCGGGCGTACGGGGATAGCGCTCGGTCAGCTTGTGCAGCAGCCAGCAAAATGCTTTTTCGCTGTCCGTTTCACCGACAGGACGAAAATTGCCGGTTTCCAGTGATTTATAGCCCGAGAGCTGCCCGTTGTGCGCATAGGTCCAGTTACGGCCCCACAGTTCACGGGTAAACGGATGGGTATTTTCCAGCGCCACTTCGCCGCGATTGGCCTGGCGGATATGGGCGATCACCGAACAGGATTTAATAGGATAGTCCTGCACCAGTCTGGCAATGGGTGAGTTAAAGCTGGGCTGTGGATCTTTAAACGTGCGGCATCCTTTGCCTTCGTAGAAGGTAATGCCCCAGCCGTCTTTATGCGGCCCGGTTCCTCCACCGCGCTGAACCAGCCCGGTAAAACTAAAGCAGATATCGGTTGGCACATTGGCGCTCATCCCGAGCAGTTCGCACATAGATCACCTCCACAACAGCGGGGGGCACCGGCGCCCCCCAGCGAAGTCTTACTTAACCATCTCTTTTTCGATCAATTGGATCAGGATGTGGATCACTTTGATGTGAATTTCCTGAACGCGATCGGCATAACCGAAGTGTGGAACGCGGATTTCAATGTCCGCTGTACCGTCCATCTTACCGCCATCTTTCCCGGTCAGGGTGATCACTTTCATGCCCTTCTCACGCGCGGCGGCGATCGCTTTGATCACGTTAGCGGAGTTACCGGACGTGGAGATACCGAGAAGCACATCGCCTTCACGGCCTACGGCTTCAACGTAGCGGGAAAAGATGTGGTCGTAACCAAAGTCGTTGCCTACACAGGAGATGTGGCTCACGTCGGAAATCGCAATCGCCGGGTAGCCCGGACGGTTTTCGCGATAGCGTCCGGTCAGCTCCTCGGCGAAGTGCATGGCGTCACAGTGGGAACCGCCGTTACCGCAGGAGAGCACTTTACCGCCGGCTTTGAAGCTGTCGGCAAGCAGGACCGCCGCGCGCTGAATAGCGTGAATATTGGCATCATCTTTCAGAAAGTTCGCCAGCGTTTCCGCCGCTTCGTTCAGTTCGTTACGAATAAGATCCTGGTACATGAGGATAATCCTTCAGTATTGATGAAATAACACAGTGGAGTGTACCGGATAGCAGTAAAAGCGAGAAGCTAAAGCCATGCGAATCGTCCGGCGTTTTGATTTTTTGTGCCGGCTAAAACGCGAACAATGTGAACCAGGTTGTAATTATTTTGTAAACACATTGCTAAAGGAAATGACATCAACTACAACCATATCATCACAAGTGGTCAGACCTCCTACAAGCAAGGGAGCTTTTCTTTATGATGATTTTGAGCATTCTCGCAACCGTTGTACTGCTCGGTGTGTTGTTCTATCACCGTGTCAGTTTATTCCTGAGTAGCCTGATTCTTCTGGCCTGGACGGCTGCACTTGGCGTCGCTGGCCTGTGGAATATCTGGGTTCTTGTTCCCCTGGCCATCATTTTACTGCCGTTTAACCTGACGCCGATGCGTAAGTCGATGATCTCTGTGCCGGTGTTCAGGGGATTCCGTAAAGTGATGCCGCCGATGTCGCGTACAGAGAAAGAAGCGATTGACGCCGGTACGACCTGGTGGGAAGGCGATCTGTTCCAGGGCAACCCGGACTGGAAAAAGCTTCACAACTATCCACAGCCGCGTCTGACCGCCGAAGAACAGGCCTTTATTGATGGTCCGGTAGAAGAAGCGTGCCGCATGGCAAACGACTTTGCCATCACTCACGAAATGGCCGACCTGCCGCCTGAGCTGTGGGCATACCTGAAAGAGCATCGCTTCTTCGCGATGATCATTAAGAAAGAGTATGGCGGTCTGGAATTCTCCGCTTACGCTCAGGCTCGCGTGCTGCAAAAACTGGCGGGTGTCTCCGGGATCCTGGCGATTACCGTTGGCGTGCCAAACTCCTTAGGCCCGGGCGAGCTGTTACAGCATTACGGTACAGAAGAGCAGAAAGATCACTACCTGCCGCGTCTGGCGCGTGGCCAGGAAATTCCGTGCTTCGCGCTGACCAGCCCGGAGGCGGGCTCTGATGCCGGCGCGATCCCCGATACCGGCGTGGTTTGCATGGGCGAGTGGCAGGGCCAGCAGGTGCTGGGCATGCGCCTGACCTGGAACAAACGTTATATCACCCTCGCGCCTATCGCCACGGTGCTGGGCCTGGCGTTCAAACTCTCTGACCCGGAAAAACTGCTGGGCGGTGAAGAAGATCTGGGCATTACCTGTGCGCTGATCCCAACCTCGACCCCAGGTGTTGAGATTGGTCGCCGTCACTTCCCGCTGAACGTACCGTTCCAGAACGGTCCTACCCGCGGTCAGGATATCTTTGTCCCGATTGATTACATCATCGGTGGCCCGAAAATGGCCGGTCAGGGCTGGCGTATGCTGGTAGAATGTCTGTCTGTGGGCCGCGGCATTACCCTGCCGTCGAACTCAACCGGCGGTCTGAAATCGGTGGCGATGGGGATTGGGGCTTACGCGCATATCCGCCGTCAGTTCAAAATCTCCATCGGCAAGATGGAAGGTATCGAAGAGCCGCTGGCGCGTATTGCGGGCAATGCCTACGTGATGGACGCCGCAGCCTCGCTGATTACCTACGGAATTATGCTGGGCGAAAAACCCGCCGTGCTGTCGGCAATTGTGAAATACCACTGTACCCACCGTGCACAGCAGTCAATTATTGATGCAATGGATATCGCAGGCGGTAAAGGGATCATGCTCGGTGAAGGCAACTTCCTGGCACGCAGCTATCAGGGCGCTCCGATTGCCATCACCGTTGAAGGGGCAAACATCCTGACCCGCAGCATGATGATCTTCGGTCAGGGCGCCATTCGCTGCCATCCGTACGTGCTGGAAGAGATGGCCGCCGCGCAGAATAACGACGTGGATGCCTTTGACAAGCTGCTGTTCAAACATATCGGTCACGTGGGCAGCAATGAAGTGCGCAGCTTCTGGCTCGGCCTGACGCGCGGCCTGACCAGCGCGACGCCAACCGGCGATGCGACCAAACGTTACTACCAGCACCTTAACCGTCTGAGCGCCAACCTGGCTCTGCTGTCTGACGTCTCGATGGCCGTTCTTGGCGGAAGCCTGAAGCGTCGCGAGCGCATCTCTGCCCGTCTGGGCGACGTGCTGAGCCAGATCTTCCTGGCCTCTGCGGTGCTGAAACGCTACGACGATGAAGGCCGTCAGGAAGCGGATCTGCCGCTGGTGCACTGGGGCGTGCAGGATGCGATGTATCAGGCCGAACAGGCAATTGACGATCTGCTGGCGAACTTCCCGAACCGCTTCGTGGCAGGTGCCCTGCGCGTCGTGATCTTCCCGACCGGTCGTCATCACCTGGCGCCGTCCGACAAGCTGGATCACAAGGTAGCGAAGATCCTCCAGGTACCGAGCGCAACCCGCTCTCGTATTGGTCGGGGTCAATATCTGGCACCTACCCCGCATAACCCGGTAGGTTTGCTGGAAGAGGCGCTGCTTGACGTGATGGCCGCCGACCCGATTCACCAGAAGATCTGCAAACAGCTGGGCAAAAATCTGCCGTTTACACGACTGGATGAGCTGGCAAAACAGGCGCTGGCGGGTGGCATCATCGACAACAGCGAAGCTGCGATTCTGGTGAAAGCCGAAGAGAGCCGTCTGCGCAGTATTAACGTGGATGATTTCGAACCGGAAGAGCTGGCGACACAGCCGGTAAAGCTGCCGGAGAAGCACCGCAAACCTGAAGCCGCATAAGACGTTCAGCGTCCATCAACCCCGCTCCGTGCGGGGTTTTTTAATGCCACATTTTCTCGTAATGACGTGCTACAGTGTCAAAAAGCGATCTTTTAAGGAGTCGGTATCGTGCCTGGTTTGAAGATTTCTGTTTTGCAGCAGCCTTTAGTTTGGATGGACGGTCCAGCCAACCTTCGCCATTTCGATCGCCAGCTCGAAGAGATTAGCGGTCGCGATGTGATTGTCCTGCCGGAGATGTTCACCACGGGTTTTGCGATGGAGGCTGCAAAACAGTCGATGCCGCAGGACGAGGTTGTGGCCTGGATGCACGCCAAAGCGCAGGAGACAAACGCGCTGATTGCCGGTAGCGTCGCCCTCCAGACCGAACGCGGGCCGGTTAACCGCTTCCTGCTGGTCGAGCCAGAGGGAAAGGTGCATTTCTACGATAAGCGCCACCTGTTCCGCATGGCGGATGAACATCAACATTATGAAGCCGGAAGCGAACGCGTGGTATTTGAATGGCGTGGCTGGCGTATTCTGCCGCTGGTCTGCTATGACCTGCGCTTCCCGGTGTGGTCGCGCAACCGCAACGATTATGACCTGGCGTTGTACGTCGCCAACTGGCCCGCCCCACGCTCCCTGCACTGGCAGGCTTTACTGACCGCGCGCGCGATTGAAAATCAGGCTTATGTCGTTGGCTGTAACCGCGTAGGAACGGACGGCAACGGGCATCACTATCGCGGTGACAGCCGGGTGATCAGTCCGCAGGGTGAGATTATTGCCACCGCCGAGCCGCATCAGGCAACACGAATTGACGCTGAGATCTCGTTAACGGCGTTAAAGGAGTATCGGGAGAAGTTTCCGGCCTGGCAGGATGCAGATCAGTTTACGATCGGATAAACGCAACCCGCGATGTTACCCTGGCTTATCGCCTTGCGTAACATCAGGGAAAAGCAGAAATGAAAAAGGCCCACGTTATAAATAACGTGGGCCTGAATAGTGGCGGAACGGACGGGACTCGAACCCGCGACCCCCTGCGTGACAGGCAGGTATTCTAACCGACTGAACTACCGCTCCACTGTTCCCGTTTGGGGAACGAGGCGAATATTACGGTTTGCCTCTGAACTCGTCAACGCTTTTTCTCAGGTTTTGAATCGTTTGCTGCAAAATTCACCCAAACGGTGATTTAACAAACGTTTCGGCACATTTTCACGTGCGCCACAAACAGCTTCCGCCCTTCTTCTGCACTAAATCGAGACGAGATTCATGGTTCATCAGTTCTTCATCACTGGCTAAAACAACCCGCAGGCGATTCGCCTGACGCACAATGCGCTGAATTCCCCCTTCATCCCGCGTTTGCTGGGATTCATTTTCCATACTGAATTTCATCGACGTTTGCCCGCCGGTCATGGTCAGGTAGACATCGGCCAGGATCTGGGCATCGAGCAACGCGCCGTGCAGCGTTCGCTTGGTGTTGTCTATCTCATAGCGAGAGCACAGGGCATCAAGGCTGTTACGCTTGCCGGGGAACATCTTCCTTGCCAGCGCCAGGCTATCCGTGACTTTACAGAACGTATTCGTCTTCGGAATATCACGGTTGAGCTTGCTGAACTCATAGTCCATAAAGCCGATATCGAACGACGCGTTATGAATGACAAGTTCCGCACCTCTGATGTAGTCGAGAAATTCATCTGCGACGTCGGCAAAGGTGGGCTTATCCAGCAAAAACTCATCGGCAATTCCGTGAACGCCGAACGCTTCCGGGTCCACCAGCCGATCGGGTTTGAGGTAAACGTGGAAGTTGTTGCCCGTAAGGCGACGGTTCACCACTTCAACGGCACCAATCTCAATGATTTTATGCCCTTCGTAGTGGGCGCCAATCTGGTTCATACCGGTGGTTTCGGTATCGAGAACAATCTGGCGAGTAATTGCAGTGCTCATAGCGGTCATTTATGTCAGACTTATCGTTTTACTGAACGTTTCAAATACAGGAAGTCTACCAGAGATGCGTAAACAGGTAGAAATTTTCACCGATGGATCTTGTCTCGGTAACCCAGGGCCCGGCGGCTATGGTGCCATTATGCGCTATCGCCAGCATGAAAAAACCTTTAGTGAAGGCTATTTCCTGACCACCAACAACCGCATGGAGTTGATGGCGGCCATCGTGGCGCTGGAAGCGTTAAAAGAACATTGCGACGTGGTGCTGAGTACCGACAGCCAGTATGTCCGCCAGGGCATTACCCAATGGATCCACAACTGGAAAAAACGCGGCTGGAAAACGGCAGAGAAAAAACCGGTCAAGAATGTCGATCTCTGGAAGCGTCTTGATGCCGCCCTCGGTCAGCACGAAATCAAATGGGAGTGGGTAAAGGGGCACGCCGGTCATCCTGAAAACGAACGCTGTGACGAGCTGGCTCGCGCGGCGGCATCCAACCCAACCCATGAGGATGCAGGTTATCAACCTGAATCCTGATCACGGTTTTTTGTATTGCCGCGTGGCCCCCACGGTCTGGCGGATCCGCGTTTTTGATTTGCTTTGCTTCATTGGGTTTAGCGTAAGGGGGATCGTCCTCTTACGCGCGACAATAAATTGCATGCAGCCCAGCGCGGGTAAATGGGTGCTTAATAAAACCCCGCCTTTACGCGTCCAGGGGATGACCTGAAAACCCCCATAGCTCAGCACTTCGAAATTTAACAGTGAAAGCCAGTCCAGCTGGCGCATCATGGTAAACATCCTGCTGTTATAGGGCGGCGTGCGGCGCAGAACGGGCGTCAGTTTACGTAGCCCCATCAGACTCAGCGGATTAAAACCGCTCAGGATCAGCCAGCCGTCATCAATCAAAACGCGGTCGGCTTCCCGCAGCAGACGATGGGGATCGCTGCACCAGGGCAGCGTATGGGCGAGCAGACAGGCATCAATGGATTTTTCCGCAAACGGCAAATGCAGCGGATCCGCTTTCACCTGAACCGGGGAGCCATTAAGCGATACGCTAACCTGATGCGAGATAGCGCAGCTTTCGGTATTGATTTCTGCGCTCAGATTGCCAATCTTAAGCAGGTGAAAACCATACATTTTCGCGAGCCAGGGTTTAAGCTGAAGTTCTAAGGCCTCGCGATAATATTCACCCCAGGGCAACTCTGCCCAACGTTCCGGTGGTGCGACAGTCTGAGGTATCCTTGCCGGTTTCATCAAAACACCCGCCACGCTATAAGAGGTAATGCATGAATCTTATCAGTATTTCCGCCTTTCAGGACAATTACATCTGGGTTTTAGTCGACGACGATCGCAGATGCATCATTGTTGATCCAGGCGAATCCGCACCGATCCTGCACGCGATAAAAGAAAACGGCTGGCAGCCTGAAGCGATCCTACTTACCCATCACCATCACGATCATGTCGGCGGTGTTCCCGATCTCCTTGCGCGCTATCCTCATCTTCCAGTCTACGGACCGGCAGAGACACAGGATAAGGGTACGACGCAAGTTGTCGAAGAAGGCGAAAGTATCCTCATCCTCGGGTGGGAGTTTTCCGTATTTGCTACGCCAGGTCACACTTCCGGTCATCTCTGTTTCTACAGCAAACCTTATCTGTTTTGTGGCGACACGCTGTTTTCTGGCGGCTGTGGAAGGCTGTTTGAAGGCACGCCAGAACAGATGTATCAATCTTTACAAAAAATTAATGCGCTTCCAGCCGACACCGTAATTTGTTGCGCACATGAGTATACATTAGGGAATATGAAGTTTGCTGCAAGCGTGCTGCCTGAGGATCGGGCGATTCAGGATTATTACCTGAAAGTGAAGGAGTTACGTGCAAAAAACCAAAAAACACTCCCCGTAATTCTGAAAAATGAACGACAAATTAATTTATTTTTAAGAACTGATGATGTTGATTTAATTAATAAAATTAATCAAGAAACAAATTTGTTACAACCTGAAGCGCGATTTGCATGGTTAAGGTCAAAGAAAGATAACTTCAGATAATTGCGGGTTGCCTTTTCAAAATTTCGCCGTTATCATCGCTCGTCTTTTAAGCAACTATTGACACACACATGAAGGCAAAAGCGATATTACTCGCCTCTGTCCTGCTTGTAGGTTGCCAGTCACAAAACGGCAGCAACGTACAACAGCACGCACAGAGCCTTTCTGCGGCTGGTCAAGGGGAAGCAGGGAAGTTTACGAGTCAGGCGCGATGGTTGGACGATGGGACATCCTTCGCGCAGGAACAAGACTTGTGGGCCTCTATTGGCGACGAGCTAAAGATGGGAATTCCGGAAAACAGCCGGATTCGCGAACAGAAACAGAAGTATTTGAGAAATAAGAGCTATCTCCACGATGTAACATTACGGGCAGAGCCGTATATGTACTGGATAGCCGGGCAAGTTAAGAAACGTAACATGCCTATGGAACTGGTACTACTACCCATAGTGGAGAGCGCTTTTGACCCGCACGCGACGTCTGGCGCCAATGCAGCAGGCATCTGGCAGATCATTCCGAGCACAGGGCGAAATTATGGTTTAAAGCAGACCCGCAACTACGATGCGCGTCGTGATGTTGTCGCTTCAACGACAGCCGCTCTCGACATGATGCAACGTCTGAACAAGATGTTTGACGGCGACTGGTTATTGACTGTCGCGGCGTATAACAGTGGTGAAGGTCGTGTACTGAAGGCAATGAAAGCGAATAAAGCGCGTGGAAAATCCACAGACTTCTGGTCGCTCTCACTGCCACAGGAAACAAAGATTTACGTACCGAAAATGCTGGCACTGAGTGACATTCTCAAGAACAGCAAACGTTACGGTGTACAACTGCCAACACCAGACGAAAGTCGTGCACTGGCGCGTGTCCGCCTCAGCAGCCCGGTTGATATTCAACAGGTTGCCGATATGACGGGTATGTCGGTAAGTAAGCTTAAAACCTTTAATGCAGGTGTTAAAGGCTCCACGCTGGGTGCTAGCGGCCCACGCTATGTGATGGTTCCGCAGAAACATGCGGAACAGTTACGAGAGTCTTTAGCTTCAGGTGAAATCGCAGCCGTTCAGTCCACGCTGATCGCTGATACGTCGCCTGTAAGCAGCCGCAGCTATAAGGTGCGTTCAGGTGATACGCTTTCAGGTATTGCATCACGTCTTGGCGTGAATGCGAAAGATCTCCAGCAGTGGAATAATCTGCGCGGATCTGGTCTGAAAGTGGGTCAAACGCTGAACGTAGGTGCAGGTAGCAGCGCACAGCGTCTCGCTAAAAACAGCGATAGCATTACCTATCGCGTACGTAAAGGCGACTCGCTGTCCAGTATTGCTAAGCGTCACGGCGTAAACATCAAAGATGTGATGCGCTGGAACAACGATACTGACAACCTGCAACCTGGCGACCAACTGACGTTGTTTGTGAAAAACAGCGCTACGCCAGATTCCTGATAGTACGTTCGCTTGTTAAAAAGGCACCGATTCCCCTCGGTGCCTTTTTTGTTTATCCTGCTTTTTGCGCTTCAGCCATAATGGTGTCGCTAGTAAACGAACCATCGTCATGCAGCTCAAAGTACGCCTTCACATCAGCAGAGGCGCTCTCCTGGTACAATCGGATCGCCTGAGTTAATGCCTCGGGGGTGCGCATCCGCGCAATCCATGACGCAAACTCCAGCGGCAAACGGTCGGTTATCAATGAGCGTGAAATCAAGCCGGCTTCGGTGATAAACGTAAGCCACTCTCCACTGGAGTAGTTTTGCACGTGCGAGGTATCACGCAGCGCTTCAACCGTCTGGAGCCAGATATTTCGTACCGGATGTCCGGGAGACATCACGTCCATGATGATGAAGATTCCGCCCGGTTTGAGTACGCGTTTCACTTCCCGTAATGCCTGCCCCACATCATGCCAGTGGTGTGCAGAGTAACGGCTAATCACAACCTCAAACGATGCATCCTCAAAGGGTAATGATTCAGCGTAGCCCTGGCGCGTCGTGACGTTATTCAGCCCTTTCGCTTTCGCCGCTTCAGCGACCACATCGAGCATCTGGCTCGATAAGTCATACGCCGTCACCTGAGCAACCTGCTCTGCGGCGGTAAAACTGGCATGCCCCGCCCCGCAGCCTAAGTCCAGCACGTGCGCGTCAGGAAACGCGGCGAGCCGCTCGCCGAGACGCACCAGGTCGCGGCCAGAGGCGTGCACGGCGCTGCTCAGGTAGGCACTTGCCTGCGAACCGAACTGTTTATCGACGTTGTCATGATGGGAGTGTGTTGTTGTCATGTTGCTGTCCTTTTATGGGTTAAAAAATAAAGGGCAGCACCCGCACAGGCCTGCCCCACGGCAGACCTGACGCACCATTATTTATCAGGTTTGCCGGGACTGAATTCAACTAGTAGAGGATTATGATCGGAGGCGCGCGTCACCAGAACGGACGCATCGTGTACGCTCAAACCACGATAGAAGACGAAATCAAGAGGACGGCCAAACGCTTTCTTGCGCTGGTCATCGTTAAAACGAACTTCACGCAGCGACATTTCACGCGCGAAGCGGTACAACGCGTTCATACGCGGACGGCTCCAGGCATTGAAGTCCCCTGCCATAATGATCGGCCCACTGTGATGAGCAATCTGATCGCCAATGGGAAGTAACTGCTTACTGTACACATCAACACCGAGGCTGAAGTTCACCGCATGAATGTTTACCACCATCAGCAGACGGGTGTCGGGCAACGGATAGACTGTGACCAGCGCCGATTTTGCCAGACGCAGGATCGGCTCACGTTCACGCAGCGGGCAGCAATAGACCGGATGTGCGGCTGAAAGGGTCATCACCCCAGAAGGATGCTGTGGCAGAACAAAGGCAGGCACCTGATCGGCTGCAAGATAGTTTGTCGTTGCAAACCTGACCAGCTCAGGCGTGGTTTGCGCCTCCTGTAACAGAACCAGATGCGCATCTTTACCAAAATTTTGAAGTACGGATAACCACTCCGCACGCTGTTGTTTAAAGATGTTCCACACCAGTACGCGAATTTTTTCGTCACTGCTTAATGGCGTGCCCGCTGGTAATGCCTGACCCAGGCTCGCAAACGACCCCGGAGGCAAGATCCTCTCCGCGGGCATTCCGGCAACATAACGCATGGCATAGGTATTTTTTCGCACTTTTGGAAACGACCTCTGTAACATGAACCAGCCCGGAAAACGGACTGGTTCTAATGTTATAGGGATTTTAGGTCACACTTTCAACGCAATTACTGAGAAACCGCTTTCCAGTTTTGTAAGCAAGCACTTACTGATACTTATCCAAGCGCGACGCGAGCGGGTTTATCAAGCCGTCCACTCAGACCAATAAGGAGGAAAGCGACAAGCACAATTACCGCACCAATCCATGGCGTTTGGGTTAATCCAACGTGTTCAACCGTCTGCCCGCCGATAACCGATCCGAGTGCGATGCCGATATTGAATGCGGCGATATTCAGGCCGGATGCGACATCCACCGCATTGGGCGTATAGCGTTCGGCTTTCTGTACAACATAGACCTGCAATCCCGGTACGTTACCAAACGCGAATATTCCCATAACCAACACGGTTACCAGCGCGGCGTATTGTATCGACGCGGTGAACTGGAAAATCATCAGCAGGACAACCAGCGCGGCGAAAATGAATTTTAGCGCCGGTACCGCACCATGCTTATCTGCAAGCTTGCCGCCCCAGATATTGCCGATTGCGACGGAGATACCGTAGCCCAGTAAAATCCAGCTCACTGCGCCCGGAGAAAAACCAGCCAGCTCCTGCATCATCGGTGCAAGGAAGGTGAACGCAGTGAACACACCTCCATAACCCAGAGCCGTAACGGCATAGATCAGCAGCAGGCGCGGGTGTGTGAGAACCTTAACCTGATCGCTCAGGCTGGCGCTCGCGCGCCCCGGAATACTGGAGGGTACCAGCAGCAGGCTGGCTACCATAGCAATCACGCCCAACAGCGATACCGCGAGGAAGGTTTCTCGCCAGCCAAAATGTTGCCCAATAAACGTTCCTAACGGCACGCCGGTGACCAGCGCAACGGTTAAGCCGCCAAACATAATCGCAATGGCTGACGCCGCTTTCTCTTTTGGCACCAGGCTGGTTGCAATCGTGGAACCGATGGAGAAGAAGACACCGTGCGCGAGGCCAGTCAGCAAACGGGCAATGACCAGCGTGGTGTAGTCCGGAGCCTGCCACGCCAGAATATTGCCGGCGGTGAAGAGCACCATCAGGGCAACTAACAGTTTTTTACGCGCAAAGCGCCCAGTCAATGCGGTCAGCACAGGCGCCCCAACAGCGACGCCTAAAGCGTAAATAGATACCAGCAGCCCGGCAGAAGGCAGCGAAATGGCGAGTTGTTCAGCAATGGTGGGAACAAGTCCTACAATAACAAATTCGGTCGTGCCAATTGCGAAGGCACTGATCGTCAGGGCAAGAAGCGCCAGTGGCATAAATACTCCGTCTCTTCAGGATTAAGATGACAGGCAGTATGCGCCAGTGTTTAAATAACAAAAATGGTTAGAATCTCAATAGAATTTTGCGGATGATGCAATAATGAAAGCCACATCGGAAGAACTGACTATCTTTGTTGCCGTTGTTGAAAGCGGCAGCTTCAGCCGTGCGGCCGAACAGCTCGGGCAGGCGAACTCCGCCATTAGCCGCTCGGTGAAAAAGCTGGAGATGAAGCTCGGGGTGAGTCTGCTTAATAGGACAACGCGGCAGCTCAGCCTGACGGAAGAAGGTGAACGTTATTTTCGACGCGTGCAGTCCGTTTTGCAGGAGATGGCGGCGGCAGAAACGGAAATAATGGAATCGCGCAGCACCCCGCGCGGATTGCTGCGCATCGATGCGGCTACGCCGGTCGTGCTTCATTTTTTGATGCCGCTGATTAAGCCCTTTCGTGAGCGCTACCCGGAGATGACCCTGTCTCTGGTCTCCTCGGAAACGTTTATCAATCTTATTGAGCGTAAAGTGGATGTGGCGATCCGCGCCGGAACCCTGACGGATTCAAGCTTACGCGCTCGCCCTCTGTTCACCAGCTATCGCAAAATGATCGCGTCACCGCAATATATTGCAGAGCATGGCAAACCGGAGACCGTTGAGGAGCTGAAGCAGCACCTGTGCCTGGGCTTTACGGAACCTGTCTCGCTGAACACCTGGCCCGTAGCCTGTCATGACGGACAACTTCATGAGATCACCTGCGGACTTTCGTCTAATAGCGGAGAAACGCTGAAACAGCTTTGTCTTGAAGGAAATGGGATCGCCTGTTTATCAGACTATATGATTGATAAGGAAATAGCTGCGGGTCAGCTTGTAGAACTGATGGCTGACAAACGCTTACCTGTAGAGATGCCTTTTAGCGCAGTGTATTACAGTGACAGAGCGGTAAGTACGCGCATACGCGCTTTTATCGACTTCCTTAGCGAACATATAAAAACAGCTCCCGGAGGAGCTGTGTGAGGGTTTAAAGGTACAGAGGGAGGGTTTTTATTAATCCCAGTCTGGTGCTAACCCTTCCGGGCTGACAAGACGATCGTTGCATTCCAGTGCAGCGATCGCGTTTTTATCTTCATCATCAAGCTGGAGATCCCGCGCTAACAGGTTACTTGCCAGGTTTTCACGTTTGGTTGAAGACGGGATCACGGCATAGCCCTCACCCATCGCCCATGCCAGGATCACCTGTGCGGCTGTCGCATTGTGTTTCTCAGCGATGCGCGCAATCACTTCATCTTTCAGCGCCTTACCATATGCCAGCGTCATGTACGAGGTGATGTGAATACTATGCTGTTTCGCCCAGTCCACGACTTTGCGGTTTTGCAGGTAAGGAGAGAGTTCAATTTGGTTGGTGGCAATATTCTCTTTACCCACTGCGGCGATGGCCCTTTCCATCAACGGGATGGTGAAGTTAGAGATGCCAATTTCACGCGTTAAGCCTTGCTCTTTTGCTTCCAGCAGCGCTTGCATAAACTCTTCCACAGAGACGGCATCATCAGGAGATGGCCAGTGGATCAGCGTCAGATCAACATAATCAGTACGCAGCTTTTTCAGACTTTCCTTCAGGCTTGGGATCAGCTTGTCTTTGCTGAGATTCTCAATCCAGATTTTAGTGGTGACGAAAAGTTCGTCGCGCGGTACGCCACTCTCTTCGATGGCCTGGCCTACGGCAGCTTCGTTATCATAAATCTGCGCCGTATCAATAGCACGATAGCCCAACTCGAGTGCGGTTTTAACAGATGCAATAACAACATCGTCTTTCAGGCGAAAAGTGCCCAGACCCAGTGCAGGGATAGTCATATGATTCCTCAATCGTTATGTTCGTAAACTGAGGAAGATTATCGCTGTAGTTGTTATGACGAAAAAGATCGTAAAACGCAGAGGATTTTTGCTAATTTCGCAACAATCAAATGACAGATAAGAAAAAAGCCCTGAGCGTTAGCTCAGGGCTTTTAATAAGTGGCGGAACGGACGGGACTCGAACCCGCGACCCCCTGCGTGACAGGCAGGTATTCTAACCGACTGAACTACCGCTCCACCGAATACT
>NZ_JBMKIG010000015.1:0-83557 GCF_049238005.1 Enterobacter cloacae complex sp. IR5459 | reverse complement strand
CCGTAGTCTGGCTTTGTCTGCGGGAAAATAGAGAAAAAATAAACGTACGCTGTGCCGGTTGCATTCGGTCTGAGAAAATCAATCGTGATGGTGTTCCCGCTTATCGTTTGAGTGATTTCGACCTCTACCGTGCAATGAACGAAGGCGACAACAGGCTGACCTGCGGGGAATGTGTGCGTCACTTTGGTATTAAAACCCGATGTTCCCTGAAGTGCCGCTGTCTTTCGCGCCTGTAGAGCGATTGGCGAGCTGTTCGCGGTCACCCATACTTCCCCGCTGGTCGTCGTCAGTAAAACGCCATACTCCGCCATTTATGCCCTCTCGATCTGGAAAATGAGATAAGCCGCTGCCGCAGGCTCAGTCCCTGCTGAGTAGTCGGTATCGCCTACTGCTGACACTGTTGCTGTTCCCCCCGAAATGGTGATCTTCCTCCGACTCGTACCAAACTGATCGCCGTTCATGCTCTGAAAATAGGTCAGCCTGCAACCCGGTGGAAGCGCTACGGTGTAAGAGCCTGTTTTCTGGTTCTGGGCCAGCTGGAGATAGCCGCAAACGCTGACAGGCTTAACGCCATAGTTGTTTACCTTGCCTGATGCGTCCCATGTCTGAACACCATATTCCGCCATCCAGTTCTCCTGAAAAAAAGAGGCCCCGTAAGAGGCCTCCCGTTACCATGTTCCCGTGATTCTCCCGATCTGAACCCTCAACACATTGTTGGCATCCTTGACACTGATCGTTTGATTAGTCTGCTTCATCGCCCCTTCCCCAGCGGTTGAACCGTAGTTCTCAAGCGTGCCCGTTCTGAAGTTTATGGACAGCCCAGCCTGGTTCTGAACGTAGTTAACCGAGCTGATTGTTTCAGCCAGTTTCGCTCGCGTGATAGTGGCATCACCTATTACCGTATCCCTGATAATTACCTGACCGTTCTGAATAACGAACGGTAAGGTCACCGTGGCTCCGGCCTGGTGAGTAACGGCGAAGCGGTCAGCCAGGAAGATAACCTGCGACTGCATACCAGAAGGCGTATTCTCAACGCCGATCCCCATCCCAGCCGCGTAATACTGACCGTTGCTGGATAACCCGACCTTGATGCTGTACATCGCCTTCAGGTCGCCGTTGACGTTCGCAATGGCCTGAGCGTTAGTGGTAATGGCTGAGGTATGTCCGTTGATGGTCGCCGTGATGCCGTTTATCTGCGTGGCGGTGGCCTGCTGGTAATCGGAGAAGGTCTGGTTCAGGCTGTTGATGGATGCCTTGTTGCCGTTCACGTCAGTCTGCAAACTCAGCAGCGAACGCGCCGTTGCCTCCCTGTCGCTTGCCATGACGTTATCAAGACGATCGATGCTGGCCTTGCTGTCACCGTACTGCGCGCTAAGTCTCACCCGCTGATCAACCTGCGCCAGCGTACTCGTTATTAGTGCGATAGCGTTATTCTGGATGCCGCCGCTGGCAGTATCGGTTCTTGCTCCCAGCTCCTCCAGGCGGGATGCCATTGATGAAGTCGTGTCGGTGACAACCTGTCGCAACGTGGTAATATCAGCAGTGTTTTGTGAGCTGGCTTGTTCAGCTGCATCTGCCTTACCTGATGCAGCGTCAGCTTTACTCGAAGCCGAATCAGCTTTATCAGAAATGACCTGAGTACTCGCAGTAAGCTGGTCGACAGCTGTCGCCCTCGCCTGCGTTTCATCTGACAGAGCCTGCCTTACCTCGGTAATTCCCGCTTCGTTCTGCGCTGTTTTTACCTCAAGACGAGTAACATCCGTGACGCGAGCCTCCGTCTCAGTGGCGATCACCTCCCGGAGCTGTTCGAAGGTCGCAGAGTTAGCGCCCTGTTGGGCTGTCTGGCGCACGACAACATCGGCAATAGCCAGCGCGTTTCCGATGATTGCTTCAGCGGTCTGCTTGTTCGAGCCAACCGCAGCAGCAAGGCCGTCTGCGTTCTCTTTGATTGCATCAGCCAGTTCTGCCAGTTTTCCGCTGCTGTCCACCGCGTTCTCGATCAAGTCTTTGAACGTATCGGAGCCTTTCATGTCCTCCAGGATTGCATCGGTGATATCGGATACATCGATGCTGGCCTGCCCGCGCACAAAGTCTGTATACCCTGATTCGTTTCCGCTTCGATCTACCAGCTGCGCCCGGTACCAGAAAATTTGCCCTGCCTTAAGGCCCATCTGCTGATACTTGCGCTGCGGATAGGGTACGTCTGCCAGCAGCATCGCATCGTCTTCCGTCCCTGTCAGGCTGTACTGAATTTCCGTCTTCAGCGTGTCGTCGGTGTTCGCCGGGAATCCCCAGCTCAGCTCGATACCGAATACCACGTTTTCAGAAGCGATAAAGCCAACCGGCTTCGGTGGATTGCCCACTTTACCAGTAAGATTTACTTCTGGTGATGTCGCCCACACTGATGAAACGTCGCTGGCGTTCACCGCCCTGACGCGGACCAGATAGCGACCCGAGTAGATACCCTGCACTTCAAAGCCGAGAGAAGACGTTCGGGGCACACTAATCCAGTTGCCGCTGTCACGCCGCCATTCCGCCTCGTACGCAACTGCACCCTGAACAGCATCCCAGGCAACGCGCATGGTGGTAATCGCAATGTTCTGGTTAACCGTAGAGTAACTGTCTACGACGATATTTCCTGGGGGAGCCTGAACCCCTGGCGGAATGACACTGACTGGCCGCTCGTCCAGTCTTGCGCCGGTATCAACAGCGGAATAGATATCAGGGTTGTAAGTCGTCCCGGTGACCTCGAAAGTACCGTCGTTGTTGTCCCGCGTTCCCGTAACACGGAAAAGCGCTATAAACAGATCGTCAGAGTCCACACCCCAGTTACATTCAGCCTCCGGCGTTTCGCTGTAGGGTGTGGTGACAGTGACTGTGTTTCCGTTAACGGCCTGGACCGTTCTGGCCTGAGCTGTGCCTGACGGAAGATTCAAAAACAGCCGGTTCCCGGCCTTCACATCAGCGGCTCGATCGAGGGTTATGTTGCGGCCGTTAACCGCACTCACCCTGCCACCGATAGTTCTTCCGGCCAGCTCGTTAGCTGCCACGCCGATCACCTCACCAACGGGGGGAACGTCCATGCCCGTGCTGAAGGTCACCACCTCGCCGATACCGTTAGTGAGCAGCGCCCAGCGCCCCCGCCGGTTTGCCTCTGACTGCCTGGTGCAGCCGATCGCAGTCATTTCGAGCTGACGATAATCGAAGCGCATGGCCAGATCGTTATCGTAAACAGGCTCAGGCGTGTCTTTATAGTGGTTGGCTGGGTCTGACCAGTTCACCAGCGCGGCAGTGTTTCGGGTGGTTTCACTCGGATCCGCAAAGGTAAATTTTCCTTCAACAACGCTGGCGTGGTTATAGATGTGCCACACATCCCGTGGCATATCAGCCAGGACATACATCTTATTGTCGCCCCAGTACGTCATGCCGCGAAATATACCCGCCAGGTCACGAAGTACGGTCCAGGCGTCATTACGGTCCTGGATATAAACGTTGCAACGAAAACGAGGCTCCGTCCCGCTGCCGCCCTTGCCGTCTGGTACCAGTTGATCGCAATACTGGGCGATGCGATAAAGTTCCCATTTGTCTATCTGAGTCGCATCGATTCTTTGACCCAGCCCGAAGCGCTCGTTCAGAATGATGTCGTAATAAATCCAGGCAGGGTTATCCGTCCACGCCCATTTAAATACGCCCTCCCATGTACCAGAATAAGTGCGGGTTTCGGGATCATAAGTATCAGGTACACGGATGATTCGCCCTTTCGGATTGCACACAACCTGAGGAATGCCATTAGGGAACTGCTTTGCGTCAAACTCTACATACAGCAGCGCTGTGTTAACGTAGCGAAGTTTGGCGTCAATAATTTCAGTAACGGCCACAACGCGCATGGTGTCGACGATATTCACGCTCGTGGAATCCGGCGTGATTCTGCGAACCCGCAACTGCCATCCAGTCGAGGCTTTCGGAAGATTGACGCGGTGACTGCGCTCATAAAGCGACGTGGTTTTGTCATCAACAGCACCGTTAACCACCGTTTCATACGGCCCGCCATCGACCGACAGATCGATAGCATACTCGACGCGGGTGCCGACTTTATCACCGTTGTTTTTCTGGAGTAAAAGAGTTGGCCATCCCAGGCGAATTCGCAGCGCAGAGAGCTGCGTGTTGGATACCGCCCGAACATACGGTACAGCCTGTTTCAGCTCATATGAAACCTGAAGTTCGTTTTCAATGCCCGGAAAGCCCTGAATGTAATCCTGGTCCTGAGTACCGGAACGGAACTCGTATTTTACATTATTGAAATTGTAACTTCCGTCGGCGTTCTGGAGAGGGGTGTATGAAGATGAGTCGCCAAGGAAAATATTTTTACCATCAAGCCCGCCGGCGAACTCCCCCTCCCCAAGAGCAATCAGCACCTTTGCCCTTGCAATGGACTGAATGCTGTCTGGTGCCTCAACAGGCGTACGGGTCTGATTGCTGCCACCTTTGCCGCGGCCTTTGATGATTGTCGTCGTCATATCGCGTCCATAAAAAAGCCACCGTCAGGTGGCTTGCAGTACGTGGTTTTGTTTATTGCTGATCTTCTGCATAAACCCCGGCGGATATAATGGCGCCGCCAATTTCCCGTTGCCCATAAAGCAGGGGGACGGGATTGCCAGATGCCGTCGTGTTAACGGGACCACCAAACGCATAGGAGGGTTTGTTATCAGGTTCCTGACGCATTCGCAGACCTGAAACCTGAGGAGAGAGCATTTGCACTACACCGCCAACGGCCATTGCGGCACCAACGGAAAACATGAGGTTACTTGCTGCGATACTAACTCCCGGCATCCATATGGCAGCAGCGACCAGAGCCGTTCCGAGCAACGCCTGGAAAACTCCAGCTCTTTTACTACCCCTTATCACAGGGATTATTCTTAACTCATCACCCGGCCCCAGGAGTTCAAACTCTTCGTGCCCGATATTGCGACGATCCCGGAAAATAACAAAATCCAGTCCCTTTGCCCGAGCTTCACGCAGATAAGCATCAAAGCCGTCAATGGTGTTAGAAAGCGCCCTGAAAACTTCGCTGGCGGACGTTAGTGCACGGCGATGTGTCCTGCCAAATCGCTGAGCCATTGAGCCGCTGAGTTTGATAACGGTTTTTCTTTCCATTACATCAAATCCTTATAACGCAGAATTTTGATGGTACGGTCACGGTAATAGCCACCGTAGGGAATACGCTGGCTTAGCTGGCCATACATGTGATGCAGTAGCATGTTGCCATCAAGCAAAATCCCGGCATGGTTCGGGACGGTGGACTGAACCTGCATGATAACCATGTCACCTGGCTGAGCGGGACCGTCGTACTCACGGAAACCGCATTCCTGCCAGTTATCCATATAGAGGTTTTCACCCTGCTCCCACCAGTGGCGATCTACGCTGTAGTTGGGCAGTTCAATGCCGTGCTCGATGCGGAAATAGTCCATGATGAGAGACCAGCAGTCTGCATACCCGAGTACAAACTGGCGCCCTGTGAGGGGACGGTCTCCGCGAGGCATGACGGTGCGAATGTCGCCCTCCGGCCACGATGCAATAATCCAGGGCAGTTCCGTGGCATCACACATCAGCATGTCGAGCTCGCTCGGCTGAGTTGTTGCCCCGTCGCCGGGATGGCTGTGGACGATCGCCACCACAGTGCCCTGCTCTTCGGCGGCCGCATAATCCTCAGGATTAAGTTCAAATTGCTCAGTCGGCGACTCAGCATTATTTTTGCAGGGGATGTATTTCTCCACCCGCCCCTTCTGAATAACCACGCCACAGCACTCCTCGGGGAAGGATGCGGCGGCATGGGCCAGAATGGCGCTAACTGTTTTGTCGCGCATGATTATCCTCTCAGAAGTGAAGCGCCGGGGAACCCGCCATAATCCAGCTGTTCATTCTCTCCGAAGCGAGGTTTACAGCCCGTTGACAGCAATCCGGAGCAAACATCCTGTGAAGGATCGTCCACCCGATTGCCGTCTTTATCGAACCAGCCGTTTTGCCCGGCGTAGGTGCAGCCGTTCCCGGTTTTGTACCAGCCCCGCATGCACCACGTGCACATTGGCTGAATTTGCCGGGTCGGAATGAGTTGCCCTCGCAAATCGGCTGGACTTGAAAGCTCAAACTCTACGGTTTCATCGTCTGACCCTGATTTACGGTCGATGTAATAAACCTGTTTGCGCTCCTCGTTGGGATTCGCAGTCGGGTTCCCGCCAGGAAAATTTCTTGCGTCCAGGTAGTGAGCGAAGGTGTCATGGATGATCACCTTTGCTTTAGCCATCCCCTGAAACCTGCGGCACAGCGCGCCAATCGTACCGCTGATGTTTGCAACAGTGAGTGACGGCCGTGAACTCTGGCCGTCACTGCTTACAGATATGCCGGTCAGTTCATACGGCCACGCGCCATACTCCTGCCCCTGCCACCACACCGACTTCGGCTCAAGTTTTGACTCGTCGCCGCCTGCGGCGATGATTTCCGCCTCGGTATGCGGGATTGTCTCGTTGTGAAAGCGAAGAATACCCGCACCGAACGCTGAGCCGTCCACCTCGATCAGGCGGACGCGCTTACCCGGTTCCAGTTTCTGGACATCAGATGAAATACTCATGGATGGTATGCCTGTATGAATGTGCTGCTGAGGGTGTATTTTTTGTTGCCGTGGGTAGATATCTGGAAGGATTCCGCGCGCCATAAACCTGAAGGATCAAGCGGTGGCTTCCAGATAAATGACTTCCACCCTGCATGTCTGTTCAGAAAGTTTTTAATGGCCTGAATGTAAGCCTCGTCGCCGGTAAAGCTCACGCTCCACTGAGGTGTTACCGGGTTGATGCCGTCCCCGGCCACCTGTGTATAGCCATCGCCAAACTGCGCCTTTCGGGTACGAAAACTTGTATCAACCTGAGAGGCAACCTTTGGGCACCAGCTGAAGGTTTCGACTGCCATGGTTAAACTCCCTTGATTAATCGCCACAGAGGCGAGCCCGGCATGCTGGCCTGTTCGTTAATGACACCAGTGATGGCATCCTTAAGCTGCCTGCCTGCTGCTCCGGCAGTACCCTGACTGGACGCCTGTGGAGATCCGCCCTGAATATTGATATCGCCAAAGTTAACTGAAGGCACGCCACCAGAAACCTGCGGCATCCCCACTGCGCGAACGGCAAGATCACCATTAGGTGCCCGCGTGAGGGGCATGATTGCTTCAGGACCTGCCTCGCCGAAAATCCCTGCGCCTTTAGCAAAAGCAAACAGTTGAGGTGTCTGAAAAACGCCATTGCTGTAAGCGCTCAGGGACGGAGAGTCGTAAACATTACCCTTCGCATTAAAGGTAAAGTTCGCGCCAGCATTCTGAATAGCGGTACCGCTACTGGCGGCTGCGGCGGAAGATGCACCGAAGCTGAAGAATGAGCCTAACGAGCTAACACCATTAGCAAGAGCCATGTTGATTGCAACATTTTCAACAATTTTGAGAACACTTATTCCCCAGTCCTTCCAACTGTCTACGTTACCGTTAAGCATGTCAGTAATGGTGGTAACCGCCCCGCCCATCGCCTGCTTCATCCCGTCAGCTGCCATGGAAGAGTAATCTGTCGCTTCATCCACCCAGTTGGCATAGCCTTCAGACAAGCCCGTCATCCAGTCATCCCGCTGAGCATCAGAAGCAGCGTAATATCCTTCCTGGTCGCGCAGGCGCTCTTCAAGGTAGCGCTTATTAAGTGCCAGCCCCTGCTGATAGAACGTCTCGTCGATTTCACCAGCCTGACGCTGGCGGAGAAGATCGGTATTCTTCTGCTCAAACTCCTTACGCAGATTGAACTGCTCCTGAAGTCTTTCACGGAACCTGGCTCCCTGCCCATAGCCCAGCAGTTGCGCTTCATTGGCTGCGCGGGCGCTGGCGTTACTGTCAGCAAGGTTGGCTTCGTAATTTCGCAGTTGCTCACGCAATTTAACCTGGTCAATGAGCGCAGCATTCTGCAATACCGTCTTTTTCTGGGCTTCTGTCAGAGAAGCAAGCTCGCCCTGGCTAACCTGGTATTTAACCTTCGCCAGTTCAGTATTCTGGCCTTGCAGGGCAATCTGCTCTTTTTGCTGCTTGATAAGGCGCTTATACACATCCTCGGTTTTCTCGCCTTCGGTTTTACCACCCTTCGCCTTAGGTTTGTTGGCCTCATTATTCCGCCATTCAGCAAGACCGTTATTAATCAACTCCTGACGGCCTGTCTGGAATTGCGGATCACTGGTTAACCCCAGGTCATCGGCTGCATAACTCAGACGCAGGCGCTCTTTGGCCTCACCCTTCAGGCGTGACAACTCAAGATCCCGACGGCTCTTTTCGAGGGCATCGGTTTGCTTTTTGTCGAGGTCGGCCTGAGGAAGTCTGAGAGGGACGTTCGCCAGCCCTTGCCGAGCCATTAATAGCTGATTTCCCAGCCCCAGCAGACGGTTAAATTCGTCATGCTGCCCATTCATCAACAGGAGAGATTGATAAGCCCGGTTTTGATTAGCAGCCTCTTCTCGAATGAGTGCCACCCGGCGATGTTCAAGCCCTTCCAGAACCTGTTGAATAGAAGCGGATTCTTGCTGCATCTGAGCAAGTCTTTCTTGCTCAACAGATAACTGCTCTGTAGCCGTAGCCAGCCCACGAGTCACAGTGTCCAAATATGTCAGGTGGTTAATCATGAAACCACCGCTGGTAGTTGGACCGGGATTACTAATCACTGACTGATAACCAGCTATCTGCTCTTTCAGGCTTTCAACCTTGCTCTTTTGTTCATCAATTAGCCTGTTTTGTTCATTCAGTGCGGCACGAGTTTTCTCTGCATTATCTGAAGCTTCAGGAAGGGTCATTGCCCTCGTCTTTTTACTGACTTCATCTATCGTGCTGGCATACTCCTGAGCAGAGCGCCGAGCCTGCTCCTGATTTTGATACACCGCATACCAGGCACCGGCTCCAAGCATCACCAATCCCGGCACGCCGCCAATGAGCCCGAGGGCACTGCTTAAAAGGCGGGTGCCAACAGATGTGACACTATTGAGATTGCTTTGGGTGGTAACACGATTTGCAAGGTTCCGGTCTCTGGCGGCCTCCGCGGAAGCCAGGCGTCTTTCAGCGATAGCCTGTGCATCGGCGTTTTTTGCTGCCACCAGACCTGCCTGCGCACGCTCAAGCGCTGTTCTGGCTCTGACTTTCTCTGTAGCAGAACCGCTGGCTAGAGCGGTAGTCAGCCTGGCCTGGGCTGCAGTGACTTTTGCTTCTGCCGCAGCAATTTTCTCTTGCTGCGCAGCCTGAACATCTGCGCTACGCGATCTCTGTACAGCTTGCTGAGCCCTATAAACCTCCGCCCTTGAGGCGGCAACGGCAGACTGCGCAGCCTTATCCTGTGCAACGGCAAGAGCAACCTCTGACTTAGCCGCAGAAATTAGCGCGCCGGTTGCGCTCGTGGCGCTAGTTACTACTCCACTGAGATACCTTGCCAGCCCAACGCCAACAAGTGCACCCGCCACTGTTGTGATCGTGGACATATTGTCTGCAACATCACTTAGTGCGCCGCTTACTGCCGAAGAGGTAAATGAATCAAGCGTTTGGGCAACTCCGTCTAGGCCACCAGATAGCGCATCGGTAGCACCTGTAGCCTGGTTGACACCTCCAACCCATGCCATGAACGAGTTTGTGACTTTTTGCAGGGATCCGGAAACTGTTTGCGGCATGCTGGCAAACTCACCCTGTAATGAGCCCAACTGGCTCATTAATGCAGGAACAACCTTATCAATCGTAAGTTGCCCCTGGTCAGCCATGCTCTTCAGGTCTTTGCGGGCCACGCCCATTCCGGCGGCAAGTGCGCGGATAACACGATCACCTGCTTCGTTAACGGCGTTGAATTCTTCACCGCGAAGAACGCCCTGCGCCAGAGCCTGGCTGAATTGAGTGATAACAGAACTCGCTTCCTGAGTATTAGCCCCCGAAAGTTTAAGGCCGGTAGAAACAGCTTCGGTAATTTTCAGAACTTCGTCAGAGCTATACCCAAACTCACGCATTGAAGCAGCTGCGCGTGAAAAAAGGTTTGCGTTGTCTGAAAACGCGGTGCCAGTTCTTTGGCTGATTTCCATTAACTGGCGCTGAGAGGCAGCAAAATCATCAGCTGAAGATGATGCCTGCTTAAGACGGGCGTTTACTGAATTCCACTCATCAGCAATCTGCACGAGCTTACCAGTCGCAAAAGCGGCCGTAGCAGCAGCAGCGGCTCTTCCTGCCGATGCAAACCCAGCGGTCAGATCAGATAACGCCCTTTCGCTCTCTCGGGCGGCAGCGGCAGCCTGACGGCCACCATTTTGCATGGTGCGGTAATAATCCTGCCCCATACGTGAAGCGCGGGAAATTTCCGTCTGGAATGATTGCGAGTTAGCGGAAATTTTGATTATTAACTCACGTAAAGTTGCCATTTAGTCTAACTCCAGACGTAAAAAAACCGCCGAAGCGGTTTTATTTTTATTGTTTCCAGACCTTTTGCCTGGCTTCTTCGAGGTATTCTTCATCAGTCTTAACCGGTGGGGAATCGACTGCTAAATCACTACCACAGTGCTTACATTTAATAGCTTCGCTTTTGATTAACTCTGCACAGAATGGGCACTTCTTCATACCATCGTTTTCAATTAAGTCTTTTTCTTCTGCCGCAACATCCTTCTTTATTACCAAAGAATGTACAAAAGCAATTATAAATAGCAGAGCACCATACACCCACCATGCAAAGAAAGATCTTCCTTTGCTTTGAGCAATTAAGGCTGGAATTAAGCCTATAACAATTGAAACTAGTAAAATTTCCATTTTGGTTCCCCAGCATTATCAGTCTAAGAATCCTAATATTATCTGGGTCAAAAGTCACTGCGTCGCGGCAGTAAGTGCAGCCTCAAGCCCTGCAAACGGGTCATTCGGTTCTGATTGCTCCTCACCACCCCAGCGCAGGATCGCATCGTCCAGCGGTACTTTTGCCCCCTGCGAACCGTAGATGGCAGAGACGATCTGGGCGGCCTGAATGTCACCGCGAATATCGCCAACCGGACTTTGCCTGTCGTACTCAATCCACATCAGAAGCTCGCTTGCCGTCATATTCTGCCGAAGCTCTGAGAGCGTGCGCCCCATCCGGAGCGCAAGCGACATCAGAAACTTTACGCCGGGGGTTGAGACTTTTCCCGCGCTTCGTCCGCGTTGTTGATCAGGTCAAGCGCCTGTTTGAGCAGGCGTGAATGGACGGGGCCGTAGATTTCACGCACCTGCTCTTCTTCGTCTACGCTGAATACCGGTTGCTTATCGGTGTCGCACAGGACGTCAATGAAGAGCACCACGTCAGCGCAAAGATTACGGTGTGCCTTTTCCGATACCGACACATTTTCATCATCAGCACCCGCTTTCACCACTTCCTGCCAGCGAAGCCAGGCTTCACCGGATGGCTCACGGAGAACCACTTTGACGCCTTCCCACTCAGGAACGGCGACCGTCTTATGACGAAAACCCGACATCTTAGCCAGGGCGAGATTTTTAATATTCTTCATGCGACCTCTCAGGAGCCAGACTCGATGTTTTCAGGCTTACCTTTCAGGCGCAGGGAGAACGTTGCCGCCACTACGCCGTTGGTACCTGAAGACCAGGTGTGCTGGCGGATTTCAGCCAGGAACTTAAAGCCCTTGCCGGACGGGAAGATAACCTGGAAAGCGTAGGTCGTATCGTTGTCATAGGCCTCACGCAAGGCGTCCTGCGCCGGATTCTTGTAGAAGTTGCCGGACAGAGAGATTTCTGACGGAGAAGGCAGGCCGTTGATGTTCTCCTGCTCGGTAGAGCAAAGTGTTGTTACGTCGATATCCTGCTTCTGACCACCGGTGAACTGAATTTCTTTGATGGTGCAACTCAGATCGAGGAAGGTTGCGGAATCCATCGTTTCTTTGGTGGCTGGCAGGGAGGAAATAAGGATCTTCGTCAGCTGCGATTTTTCATAAAGTGCAGACATAGCTGTCTCCTGGAAAAAGAAAACCCGCCATCAGGCGGGTTCGTTGGGTGAATTAATTGTCAGGGGGTAACTTTAAAATCCAGGGTGACACGGTAGAGCCGATAATCTGGCTCGTACCCGGGGATTTTTACCACCTCTGTAGGGGTTAACGGCTCAAGCGAAGCGAGCACCAAATCTCTCAGGGATCGTGATTCAGCGATCGAAGTGGAATACACATCGACCTGAACGGAAACCCTGCTCTCTGCCTGGCCACACAGTACGTCAGCGGAAACATCATCGACGATGGAAAAGATAATCCAGGGTGGAGAGACAGACGGTTTCCCGTCACTACCTAATGGCGCAACATAGGGGTATACCCGTCCTTCTGCCAGGGAAGAAAGCAAGGCGTAGATATTATCTTCATTCACTTGCTCAATACCTCATCAATAGCCTGATTCATCCTGGCAATGGCGACGCTGGCGGCCTCTTCCTCGCGAGTATCGTAAGCGGGTCGCACAAACGGATGTGCAGGCATGTTCGCGGTGCCCAGCTCAACGAATCGCCAGTAAAAGGCGTTTCTCGGGTTATTCGCCTTCATCGTGTTATCGCTGTTTCCGGTGCGCAGGTTAACGCCACGAATATGGACGCCGGAAGAAATCTCCCCGCGGCGGCGGCTTTTTTGGGTAACAACCACCACGTTTTTTTTCAGTTTTCCGGTGCGTACCGGTGCACGTGCGATCACTTCGTCCTTAAGCACCTCCGCACCGGCGCGCGTGGCATCACGAAGAACCTTATTGTTTTCAGCGCGGCTAAGCGCCTCCAGATCCTTTGCGATGTCATTCAGGCCGGAAAAATCGAGGCTCGTCTCAATCATTTTTCGATCCCCTGCTTACAAAGAATTTCGAGCTGAATGCCGCGAGAATCAGGTATCGGCGGACCAATGATATTTAAAATGACACCCTTGAACGGGCCAGTCACAACCCTGAGTCTTGACGCAGCAGTTATATCGTTACGAAATCGAGTCCATACCCTGATAGTGGCTACAGCCGTTTCTGCACCTGCCGCTACAAGCTCACGCCCGCTGATACCTTTAACTTCTGCCCATGTAGTCGCGCCGTCATGCCATGTTTCAACAGGCTGACCAGAAGGGTCTCTGGATGTTGTGATGTTCTGAATTACCACCCTGTCTCTCAGTCTTCCGGCCTGCATACCCCCTCCTACAGTCCATAAATACGGTATGGCTGCAATAGCGCTTCCACAGCAAAAGGTACGGCTGAAGTTATGTTCCCGATGTTTACCGCTTCCCTGTTTGCATACCAGTGACCGATAAGCAGTAGCATGGCTGCCTTCACATCATCATTGAGCAGTATCGGGTCCGGGTCGTCAGCGTAGCCAGGGCTGCTTTCCTTTTCATAGAGCGTTCGGCGTGTCCATGTCTGGACGTACCGGGCCGCTGCACCTGTGTAAATCTCCAGCAGAGCATCATCACCCGTAAAGTCGGTATCAATGCGGCAATGCTGTTTCACCACATTCTGATCAAGCATTTGTTTGCCCCGAAAAAAAGCGGCCCGAAGGCCGCAATAGTTATCAGCTACCCGCGCCGGTGCTGAATGAACCGTAAACGAACGCCTCAGGGCGTTTCACAGCCAGCGCCAGACGTTCTTCGCAGCGAATGGAGATCATGTTTTTCTCGAAGTCGTCGGCGTTTTCGGTGGAGATAACCACGTTGGCATCTTCACGATCGAACAGTTGAGCTGCGGCATTGAATGCGCCTGTCAGGAATTTGCCCTGGAAAGCTGCTGCCTCAGTTGCTACCACCGGAAGCCCCCAAAGCGTAGGGCCAGTCAGAGATGCCGGGTTAGCCAGGATATAGCGGCCCAGACTGTCTTTCGTGAGCTCAATTTTCGCCCAGTCGATGAAGTGCAGAACGTGGCCAGATGCAGGGAAACGAGCCAGTTGAGCCTGAAGCATTGCCAGGCGCAGATCATCAATCCCGTTCTGGCTCTCAACAGAAAATGCCGGGTCGAATGCTGAGGCCTGAGGAACGATGCCGTGCAGGTGCACACCAGTTCCGTCGCCGAACAAGATTTCCTGTTCCTCAACATATTTCAGGCCGTAACGCATCTCAGCGTCAACCGTAGACTGGAGTTGAGCGAAATCGTCAAGGATCTGCTTGGATGCCTTAAACATGTGCGCGATGGTTGTCACCGGCGTGATTTTAGTTGCGAATTCAATATCGCTGTAAGGTTTGGCAGTCCCCTCTGCAACGACTTTCGCTGCATTGGTAAAGCCCGTTTGCTGCACCCAGAAAATAGCCGGTGAAGATGTGCGGCCAGGCGCAATCAGATCACGAATGAAGAGACGCTGTTTTGGTGCAGTGTCGATGCCAGGCAGTCGCTGTGGTTCAACCACGCCATCTGCAACATCTGTAGAAAGCAAGGCCGCGTGAACTGGGACGCTTACGCGCTTATTGCCTTCAACGCTCGCGGCAAAGGCCTTCAGCGCCTCGCTATTAATCACCACCTGTCCAACAGTTTCGGTAACTTTAGCAGCGTTGTTCAATGGCATTTGGGCAACATGCTGTTCCAGCTCACCAAGGCTGGCCTTAAGGGTTTTTTCAGCTTCCTTAAGAGCGTTGAGCTCTGTCGCCATTTTATCTACAACATCTTTGGTCTGAGCTGAGAGCTGACCATTCTTTTTCGCTTCGGTCAGTGCCTCTTCTGCTTTCGCGTTGAATTTGCTGGTTGCATCTTCAATGCTGGCAGTGACTTTTTTCAGAATTTCGTTTACTTCAGACATAAAGGGTCCTTATTTGACTAACGCCGCAAGAGCGTTTTCAAGTGAATTGAGGGTTTCAGGTTTGATATCTTCGGCAGCGCCCGGCGTACCGTCGTTGGTGGTGACAGCGCCAGGCATGCCACCGGATAAGGCTTTAATGAGTTTTCTGCGCTCAGAGCGCGGGGTGTTGGTTTTAGCCAGCAGCGCATCAAGTTTGCGAAGCGCGGCCGCGGGTGATTCATCGCCATCACTGACCGCATCAGCAGAAAGCAGGCTGTCTGCCAGTCCATTCGCCACAGCGTCACTGCCACCGATATAACTCTCGGCATCCATCAGTTTCTGAACAGCTGCCATATCAAGGCCGGAACGCGCCGCGTAGATGTCTGCCATAGCGTTATCGAAGGGCTCAAGAGACTGTGCCAGTTCCGCAAAGTCATGGCGGTTACCCATCGCGTAGACCCAGCAGTTGTGGATCATCAGGAAGGCACCACGGCCGATCTGAATTTCATCCCCGGCCATCGCAATGACCGAGGCGGCGCTGGCGGCAATACCGAGCACCTTCACCGTCACACGGCCTTCGTATTCACGCAGAAGATTGTAGATTGCCAGGCCTTCGAACATGTCACCGCCAGGGGAGTTGATATTGACCGTGACGTCGGCGCCATTCATCGCCCGTAGCGCACCGGCGATACGTTTGGCTGTTACGCCTTCACCCCAGTAGTCCTGCCCGATCACATCAAAAACAGAAATACTGTTGTCGTCGGTGGCCGCAGCCTTGATCCCGCCATCCCAGCGTTCCATGGCGGAGGGTAAAGTTTCACAGGTGACCCGCGCGCAGGGGCGACCCGCCGGTGCTGCCGGAAGTTGTTTTTTGCTCATCAGGAAAATGCTCCTAAGCGGCCTGTTTCAGCGGAGATTGTTCAAAGGAAATGTCAGGGAATATGTGGTTATGCAGTTCTCTCAGGGCCAGAGCCTGAACAGCAGGATTGCTGCTTTCGAGATTTTTCAGTTGCGTCAGGTTGAGCTGAACGGTGTAAATGTCACCCCCTTCAATCGGTGGCATATTCTCAAGACGGCGCACATCATTGCGGGACATCCACCCATTCTGGAGCGCGCTGGTATAGTACGCAGCACGGCCCGCGCTGTCGGCGCGCAGCAGTCCTTCTACGGAGAACTCCGCGAACACCTCATCATCGCTGTCCAGGAGGCACCGTCCAATTTCCTGTTCGATGTTCACCAGCAAAGGTCGCAGGGTGTGCGTCAGGAAAAGAAGGTTCATACCCTCCAGACTCGAAGCCCAGCTGCTCTGCTTTGTCGTATGCCCAACCATATAGGGCGGAACGCGGAACCAGCGGCAGATTTCCTCAATGCTGAATGAACGGCTTTCAAGAAGTTGCGCAGCCTCCGGGTTCATTGTGACGTTCTGGTAAGTTAATTTATTTTCCAGAACCATCAGCTTTCCGGCATTTTTTGAACCGATAAATGACTGAAGGTTCTGGCGCAGTCGATCGCGCTGCTCCTTCGTCAGTGCATTTTCAGAGGACAAAAATCCGGTGCTCTGAAGGCCATTCTCGAAAATTTTTGCTGCCGCTTCATCCACCGACATAGCAGCGCCAAATACATCAACGCCCGCCATCGTTGGCATCATCCCACAAACACCATCCAGCCCGAATCCGCGAATGTGCATCATGTTTTTAACTGGAATGATGCGTTCGTTTCCGTTTTCAGTGTATTTGTATTCCAGCGCTCCGGTAGTGAGACGTTTAACCACCATGTTCTGCGGCAACAAAGGCACCAGCGAAACCAGGCGGTTTGCGATGAACTTCTTCTCAATGAAGGCATTCCCACGAAGACAAATACTGGCTACTACCATCAACATAAAGCGGGATGGCGTCATTTCTGAGTTAGGGCGACGGCACAGCACCGAATAGGCCGGGTGATCGGTCGCAGCCTTTCGAGACCCGTCAGGCTGGCGCACGTATATTTTCAGTGGGAGTGTTGAAATGGACTCACTCAACAGCCTGACACAAGCCCAGACAGCAGAGAGCTTTATCGCTTTATCAGCGGTAACAACCTTTCCGCTGCTACTGGTGCCATACCATTCACGCCAGAATTCACCTGTCGTGAGACTGATTGGTACTCCCAGCCAGTTTAACAGGGCGCTTTTTACACGCCCGGGTTGTTTATTCTTAGCCATCAGATACCCACTATGATCGGTTCGTCAAAAAATCCATCGACATCGCCCTCATCCCCAACATCCCCTTCAGATGCACCAATAGCCATAGCAGATGCCACTACGCCATCAATACGGCCGGTACTCTTTTTCTTGGCAAAGATCCGGTTTTCTTTCTGATCGGCTTCGGTTACTGCTGATGCAGCATTCCAGCGCAGGCAGGGATTGGTTTTGATGATGATGTCGCCGTCATCCAGCCGCTGTTCGAACAGCTCAATAGAGTGCGGCATCCATAACCCTGACTCCTGGGCTTTGTAGTACCCTTGCCCGTGAGGGATCAAAGGCACTGATACGCTGGCATCTTCCAGTTCAGGTTCAAGATATTTGATTCGATACTGGTCAAAGGCTATCGCCTTGATAAAAAACATCTGAGAAAGGTCAGCTATACGTTCAGCAACGAATCCGTACTTAACCGCTTTCCCTGGCGTGGTATGAATGTATCCATCCCGCTCCCACGCGTCATAAGGAACCCGATCCGTTTTAGCCCGATCAAGCAACGTGTCTTTCGGTGTCCAGAACTCCACCAGCAGTTTTCTTTTTTTCGGGAAAAACAGCGCCAGCGCGGTAAGGTCCCGGCTTCCAGAAAGGTCAAGGCCGCCATAACATTCCTCACCCTGCAATTCATGCAGGTCGAAGTCCTCTTCACATCCCATCCACACATCGCTGCTCATCCAGGGATTATCGGCGTCTACCCACTGACAGAAGTTGAGGCGGCGAACGATACTCTCTTTCGACGGCATGCCACGTGCCTGGGTGACCTGTTCCCTCAGATAACGGTCTGTGAAGGTGTGACCAAGCGAGGGGTTAGCTTTCTTCCAGCAGGTCTCGTCCTTAAACGGGTCCTCCCCTTCATCAAGCGAGCAGATGAACGAAAAGAAACTGTCATCCTCGATCGAACCTTCTGCTACCTTGCGCCCGTACTCGTGGTAGTCATAACAGACGCTGGTTTTATCGTGGCCGCTGTTGGTGATCATGAAAATCAGCGCCTGCCGACGTCCTTTCGTACCGGCGCGCATCATCTCAACGACCTGGTTGTTCTTATGCTCGTGAATCTCGTCAATCAGTGCACAATGCGGACGCGGACCTGACTGTCCATCATCAGAACTGATGGGTCTGAAGAAAGACCCCGTCTGAAGGAAAGCCAGGTTCCACTCCTTCCCGGCTCCGCCTGATTTATTAATCCGCTGCGCCAGCGCTGGTGACTGATCAACCATCGCCACCGCGTCCCTAAACAGGATCATGGCCTGGTCTTTTTTCGTGGCCGCGGCATATACCTCAGCACGTGGTTCTTTATCAGCTGTCAGGCAGTAGAGCCCTACTCCGCCAGCCAGCGGTGACTTCCCCGAACCTTTACCCGATTCGACATACACCATGCGAAAACGACGGTAGTTTTCAGAGTTTTTCCACCCAAATATCGAACCAACAATGAAACACTGCCAGGGAAGGAGGATAAAGGGATTACCTTCATGCTCGCCGCCGTTGAGCTTCAGCACTTTCGCGAAAAAGTCGATGGCGCGCTGCGCAGCTTCGGTATCCCAAAACAGCCCCCGGGCATGACATGATTCAAGGTCCTTAAGGTGTCGTTTACAGGCATTTCTTATATCCGGCCCGGCGATTTCCTTACCCGAAACTACATCCATGGCGTATCGCGTTGCGGGATCAACCGAAGAACTGGTTGAACGGGTCTTCTTCTTTTTCTCCACCATCCACTTTCACCTTCGTTCTGGCGGCCGGAGTGAGACCGAATTCAACCAGGTAGCTTTTAAATCGACGATCAGCGTCGGCAAGCATGGCAACCGCCGGGTTTGCTTTAATCAAAAAACCGCCTTCTGTCTGCACTGTGTACGTTCGCCCTTCATCGGCAATCGTCAGACGCAGTTGCAGAATGTCGGCGTAAATATCACAAAGACGTTCGAGCGCCAGCGTATCGGAAATGGTCAGAATTCCCATGCCGTCGAGTAGCACGGTTAGCTTTCCCCAGGCTACCTTTCCCCAGTCAGAGAGATGCTCGGGTGGACTCGGGATTTCTCGCGCCGGTGTGGGCTCTTTGTCGTTGAGTTTGCGTTTGCCCGGGTTGCCGGTTACCACTTTCAGGTGGGTCGGTTTCGGGCGTCGTCCTGCCATCGGAACCTCCCGGAAAAAAACTTTTCATTTCGCGGTTGTGCACAAAAAGGATGGGCGGCGGTCATTCAGGGTGACAGCCCTGAACTTTTACCCCGCCCTTCCCCTGCCCACTCACGAATGAGAAATGTTATCGTTTGAACCAGTGTGAAGAAGGATCAAGAGGAATGCCGCTTTCATCACAGCCGATGATAGTGCCGCGCTTCTCCATCCTCTGCTTCGTTGAGTCATGATGCTGCTTGCACAGTCCCTGCCAGTTACTGCGGCTCCAGAAGAGCTTCTGGGCTTTGCTTATGGCATCCGCATCACCAGATCGAAGAGCCTCTTTCAGTTTATGCGGAATGATGTGGTCAACAACCGTTGCTGCTGCCACCCTTCCCTGATCCCGGCACATAACACAGAGAGGATGTGCGCGAAGGAACACCAGACGCTCTCTGTCCCATTTGCTGCCATAGATACGCGGTTCTTTATTCACGCCAGCCTCCACGCCCGGCGGCGTTCTGATCGTGGCGATGAGTCAGGGTGACGTTCAACAGGCTCACAATCAGCATGATCCACCAGCGAGTAACACGGATAAACTACAGCGCCGCCATAGGCATCTCCAACGGCATAATCGGCAGGCTTGCTGCTGTCCCATCGAGAAAGGACTCGTTCAATATGCTGAGGAGGTACGCTATAACAAACGCCGTGTATCAGCCGCGGCAGTGTGATGTAGTCAGCCTGAGTTTTATCAGCGACTATCAGTCGTTCAGCTATTTGCATTTGATATTGAGGTGGTCTACCAGTACCCAGGTAAAAACTCACCAGCGATTCTGGGAAGCGATTAAGCCAGCTCGTGACTGAAGTGAAGAACAAGCCCACTGGCATCGCATCATCTTCAACAACAACTACCCGGCAGGTTTGTTCTGATGCCCATTCAAGCGCGCGTCGGTGATTCCAGTTCGCGCCGTGGTCACCTTCATCGATAAGCAGGTGTGCGCCAATACTCATGGCCAACGCTTCAGCCTGTTGCCGCCTGGCGTGATGGCCAACAACGCAGAACTTAATATCTGTCAGCATCATTATGGGTAAACACCTTATTCCGGGCTCGTCGTGCAACCTCAGCGGCTTCATGCTTGCAGTCAAAGTAACCAAGGTGATGACGGGTACCATGCTCTTTATAGTGAGCACACCATTTCTTCATATCCCGATTCCAAGTAACGCCACGAAATCCTGACGCAGAGGAGTGACGGTGCCTGTTTTCAGCGTTTTGCTTTGGTGTTGCTATTCGAAGATGTTTTGGGTTTACGCAAAGAGTGTTATGGCAGGTATGGTCAATCAAATATCCGTCTGGGATAGGTCCGTTGCAAAGTTCCCATGAAGCTCTGTGTGCAAGAATCATCTTTCCAGGCCCGCCAGCAGTAACTCCAGCTTTCAAATGCCCGTAAAATAAATACTTTCCACCGCCTATAGGACTCTTTCTCTTAGCCGCATTCCAGATCCAGCATTCATCTGGAGAAGCAACAACGACCTTTTCCCAGAATCTTTCACTGAAAGTTCTGGTCTTTTTCATATCAGCCTATTTGTGTTTAAACCAGGCGCATTCTTTGCCAATACCATCAGTCTTAAAAACTGTGTGGATGCGCGGGCCGGTGACAATGCGATCGCCAAAAGACTTAGCGACAATGCCAAAAGCGATCATATCCCCCACCGCGGCGCCTGCCTGTTCTTTCTTCCAGAAACGATAGCTCTCGATCCGGTAGTAAAGACGGATTATGCCGTGAGCGAACGCCATCACATCAGCGCGGGTACCACCCAGCAGCCCAGCGTTAAGCATCACATCGTTGCGGTGCGCTTCAATGAACTCCTGATAGATGCTCTCCGGGTGATTCTGCTTTGCCCAGGTATCGGCGTAGGTCTTTGGTTCTGAACCGACGTACACCTTTCCGGGCTCCATTTCTTCCCACGGCGCGCGAAGCATTTCGACATCGGTACCATCGGTACACCAGACGAACCGGTATTCAGGGTTATCTCGCAGGTGCTGCCAGATGTGCAGCCAGCGACGAAAGTAGACATTCATCTTCACGTCAGGTACGAGATACAGCTCAACATCTGTTGGAGCCGTAAGTAATTCATCCACCAGCGCTATACGCCCACACTGGCGAAGCGAGGCCGCCCATTTGTTCAGCATGTCAGGCGAGGCCGCCATTTTTGTGCCGCGCTGCGGGTCAGGCTGACTGGTAAGCAGCGTTGTGATAACCACGTCGCGCTGCTGGCGGTATTCAACGTAACCAGTAAACCCGGCATCACGCCGTTCGTTGTGGATCTTCACGTTACGTTCCACAAGCGCCTGTCGGTCGGGGCGCGGTACCGAACGCTCTACGGCTTCATGCTCATCGAGAGAATGGATTAGCTTTTCTGAACCGACCACATCACCGTAAGCCCACGTCGTCAGGCCAGCGTTATGGATACGTAGCGCGAGGTCACTGTGTTCATACATACCACGGCCGTATATCGGATCGAATCCACCTACTTTCTCAATGGCGCTGCGGTGGTAATACAGCATCACGCCGCGCTGCCCGGTGTAAGCGATGTGCTTATCATCCCGGTACAGGACCGCCATATCCTTCAGCTTATTCGTCCCTGCCAGATCGAGGAACTGGTAAGCCAGGTGTGGCTCGGGTGATTCAATGTAAGGCAAGTGCCAGTTATCAGCGATGGGCCAGGCGTCATCGTCCCACAGGAAGAGATGCTCACACCCGGCGTCCATCAGCGCGGTTAAACTGGCGTTCTTCGATGCAACAATGCCGAGTGATGTTTCATGGTGAAGCAGCTGCACGCCGTCAGGCACTACCGCCGCAGGTTTTGAACCATCATCGACAACCACCACCAGCGCGCCGGCGGGAAGATGCTTCATGTGCTGTTCGAGTGCTCGTTTTAATACGTCTGCGCGCTGATGTGTCGAAATGGCAATGCCGATCCGGGATGAAACGACGCTGGCGGGAGCGTATGGGACACCATCAATAGTGACCTGCATAAAACCTCCCGTCAGTTTCCACGCGACCGTGTATTCCAGAGGATGCCGCCTGGCTTGAGCGCATTGCGAAGAGCATCGTTCACCGCTTCGTGCATCGCCTGTTGCAAGCCAACTACTGAAGCTGTTTGCGCATCAATCTTTGCCTGGAGGGCTGCGAACAAATCGCTTTCGCGTACGGCGGAGATAATGGCTTCGCACATCTCATCATTGAGGCTGGTTTTGGTGGCATTATTACCATCAGCGGGATTAGCCTTATCATGACTAATTTCTCCAGGGAAGCCACCAAAAGACAAACCAACATTGAATGTCGTCTTTTCATTATTGCTGGCTGATTGAGCGGCTTCATGCACCTTATAGCGATCGGCCAGAAACTCAACCTTGCTATGCTCACCTTCAACACCGAGGGTCATGCCAGCTTCGTGCGGCTTGCCTTTGCCGGCGACGTTTAATTTAACGCTATTGCCATTAGACAATACGGCATCGTCGATCTTCGCATCGGTAACGAACACCTCGCCGTTATTAATAATCAGCACCCCGTTCTTTTCGAAAGTCCAGCCATCTTTCAGGACTTTGAATGCATCGCTGTTACGGATTTTGTCATCCAGTTCGTCAACAGCCTGTTGTGCGCCTGATGTGTCCAGCTCAACACGAAGCTTCATTGTGCGTACCAATGGTGCGCATGAGTCATCAGGTACAGATGGTCCTTTATCATCCACTAGCGCTTGCGGACGCTTATTTACCGTGACAGAGGAGGGAAAGTACTCTGGGATACCATTCACCTCACGGCGTGCGCCCCACGCATCATATTTTGCCGTGCCAGCCGCGCTTTGTAGTTCGATTCCTTCATCGGTTTCGATAACGTGAAGGCTACGCATTGCATCTTTTAGGCTTAAAGTTTTTTTCATGTTTACTACCCTTTTAGACGTGAGCCTGTCGCACGGCAAAGCCGCCGAAAGTTAACGGTTTGCCCAGGCTCACAGCTGAAAGACTTTCTTTGATGTGCGCGTGCGATGCGCATAAAAAGCCGCACGATGGCGGCTACTGTCTGTATATCAGGATGTTGCTTTGTATTAGCCCTGGTTAAGGTAAACATTCAGCCCGTCAGTGGTGGGACACTGATTCACGCAAAGAGGAGGAATGGCTGAATAACTCTTCGAAGGAAAAAGGATGATCACCAAAGTAAAAATCAAGTTTATTTCCCATATTGATGGATCGGTATCAGATACCCCCACGGAGCATGCAATTCCCGTAGTTCCATTGACAGTATGGCCAAGTAGCTCAAAAGATATAAACGTTTATAAACCAAATGGATTGAAGGCTGGTGCCTACGCACTTATAGATACCGGAGCAGATCTTTGCTATGTGGATTCAGACTTTGCTGACGATTTAAAACTCCCAATCGCGGAAAAAACAACTGTGAGCGGAGCCACCTCAACAATAGAAACTACAGTTCGGCATGCGGTAATATCGTTCACTGAGGACGAAAGAGTTTTTTCAACAGAATTGACTTCAGTGCCATTGGTAAGTAACGGGAGAAAATTCCAGGTCGTTTTCGGAATGCAACTAATTAAAATGGGCGCCCTTACGATGGATTTTTCCAATCAAGTATTTGAGTTAACATTTTTTAACTAACCCCCCAGGGATACCTCCCTCTTTTGCAAGACTGGATAAGGGCATTGCTTTTGCTGTTTTCCTAGAATCGGTACCAGAATTGAGTTGCGATTTAATATCTTTTAATTCGCTCTCAATTCTCTTTACACGTTCAGCTAAAGTCATGATTGCCTCTTAATAATCGCTTAACATCTACAAAGCCTGCCCGAAGACAATACTTACCATTATCAAGCCCACCCGCAGATGAGCTTTGTAATGGTTACTGCGCTGGTTGAATATCGATGAAGTACTCTTTGCCCTGCTCAAACTGTTCGAATGCAGCCGGGTTCGAGACAACCAGCTGCAATTGGCCGCCAGGCGTGTACTTTGACCATGACTTGTTTTCTTCTGTGTCAGCGGTCACGGGGCTCATGTGAATTGTACGGTGTGAATCGCCATCTGCTTTCTGAATAAAGTGGCAGCGGAATTTAGCGCGAACGGTCATGGGGTTTCCTCGGATAGTAAAAAGCCCCGCTATTGCGAGGCGCTGGTTTGTTTCTGGCAGTTCGCCTGCCACGCTTTGTTATGCGCCAGGATGTCTTTCTTCGTCTGGCGGTCCAGTACATCCCAGTCGTGCGCTGTGCCGTAAATGGGTTTAATCCAATCGCAAGCGGTATCCACTACCTCAACCCTTACGGGTCCAGTTGTCCCGCAGCTCGCGATCAACATCGTCGCCAGGCATATGGTTAACAGTCTGCTGTACATTGCTGGCCTCTTTCGTTGCTTCTACCCGGCGTTCGGCTGCTGTGACCGTTGCCGCTGCGTTATCTTCGGTGCGCTGCTGGTCGGCTTTCGCTTCCTCTTTGCTGGCGCCGCGAATATGGCCCAGGCCAAAAGCGCCTGCAATGGCGGAAATGACCAGTGCGGCCAGACCGATTATCGTTTCGATACCCACATTCACCTCACACCAGAACGGATTTCGCCAGGTTAAACAGCGCGCGGCGTTTATCCAGCCCGTTGCGGCCGCCATTGATTAGCAGCGTAACGCGCTCAACATCGCCGGAATGAAGCAGGCAACCGCGGGAGGAAAAGAACCATGCAGCTGAGCGCGCGGCGTATTCATCCTGTTCAAGCAGCTCCGGATGAGTAACAAGGTCCAGTTTCAATGCGTGACCACAACTGCGATAGTTGCTCAGACCGGTAATCTGTTTCAGCCCACGACCGCGATATTTCCATCCATCACCGGCAACCTGATTGCCCAGGTGTTCTTTTCCCCACTCACCACCGTATACCAGATTGGCGATCGCTCTCTGATTAGCCGGGTGCTCTGCCGTTCTGCCAAGTGCGGCGGCCTGCTGTGGAGTGATGCGGTGGCTGCCGAACGTCGGTACCAGGTTTTCAGCAGCGTAATTCAGGTTTTCCACCAGCCGGGTGAATCTGGTGCTTTCATGCCCCATCTGGGCAATAAACATCGCCTGATCAAGCGGTGTGGTTATGCCGTATTCCTTCATAGCGGCGTCGATATGCGGAAACCAGCGCGCAGCTAACCCGGCGCTGATACCAGCCGCCCTCTGAAATTGTGATTGGTTCATTAGTGCCTCAGTGCATCAACCAGACGTGCTACGTTTCCCCGAGCCCAGAGAACGGCAGCACAAATCAGGACGTTCACCAACACCACAAACCAGTGTGATTCATGGTACAGGCCGAACAGGTAACGGAAAGGGATACTGGCGTACACCAGCACCGTGAAATAAGCCATCAACGATATCAGTGGACGATGTCTCGCCCCTCCACGCTGGTAGAACATGAGGGCAAGAACGATCACCCCGCAGATGATGGCATTCGCCATTGCACTCGGATCACTTGTTACCATTGCTGGTCCCTCCTCCACGTAAACGAGAGAGAATTCCAAACAGGCTACCCAAATCCTGGCTGTTGACGAACGTCAGCAGCTTAATCGCAATAGCGGCTACGATTACCGCGCCCAGCGCATCAAGTGGCCTGTCGCTATACCCCGTCCATTTGGAGAAGTAAGAGCCAAGAAGTGGAGCGCCAATAACGCCGAAGATGAATGAGGTGATGAAGTAGCCCACCAGCTTAAGGCGGCTGATATTAACCGCCGTAGCGACATAGAACACTGCACCAGCGAATGCGCCAAACACCACACCATAATCAATGCCGGTTGCCAGGCCGAACATGCTGGCCCCCATCAGACCACCAGCCGCTACCGTAGTGCCAGAAACAGGATCGGACATTTAGCCCCCTCTTATTGCCGTGAGTCCTCTCAGAACGAGGGGAAACAAAAAAGGCCGCCATTTGGCAGCCCTTAGAAACAACAAAACCCCGCCGTAGCGAGGTTTTTTATATTTTCTTTCTAACCGTGGACATACAAAGCCCATCGTTAGTGTCAAATTACATCAAAAACGGCAACATTGCAAGAAACGTGACGTTAAATTACGCGATATCCGTCAAATTATCGTTTCTTGTGACTTTTTTCAGTTGGGTGTTTGAAAAACTCTCTTCCTGAAAGCAGCGAGAAACAAGCATTTCGTAGAATGGCTTCCAGCTGTAGCGCCAGGTGCGATCAGGAAGGCTTGGAAGTTCAGAGAATATTCCACGGTAAGCAACAGATGATTTTGGTCTGCTGTAGCCGCGCCCTTCGCAGCGCTTGCATTGCTTATAAACAGGTAAGCCTTGCAGCTCCGTTGCTTTACGGTCCAGTGTCTTTCCTGTTCCTCCACACTGGCAGCGCTTACTTATTTTCCCGGTACCGTTGCATTTTGCGCAGAGTGATTGCTCCACGTTCTTCACCTCCCGCTTCTTTTCGAAAGAAGATGGCGACTGTCCAAGGTCTTTTGCCCACTGAGGAATTCTCATTGTGTAATGGCTTTTGGTGACCGTACCGACTTTTTCAATAAGACCTTTACCGTTGCATTTTGGGCAATCGGATAAATCAGCGGCTGACGATGCATAGTCGTTATAGGCGAACTTAGCGAGGATAAGCATGCAGAGAGGGAATTTCTTTCCGGCGAGACGGCGTACTGCAAAAGGCGCGGATTGTTTGGCATATTCAGCAAGCCAGTTAATCGAGGCGTCTCTGTCCTGCTTGCTTACACCTGCCTTGCCCAGATACATGGCAAGACCAATTCCGGCGTCTGCCTGTGTCATGCCCAGCGCAGCCATAACATCAGTCACCGTCAGCTGTTCGCTGGCAGTAGCGCGCACACTGTCGGAAATATGCATTCCCTTCGGGGCAAAAAATTTAACAACGTTATCGAGGTCCATGAGCGTCTCCACTTACGCCAGTACGCCGATTTCCAGCGCACGATCTAAAAACCGAAACAACAGCTCCAACTGGTCGCCGTGCTTCGCTTCAAATGCCACAGGATCAGCGTGTAACTCATTGTGATGTGCTCTGCACAGCGGTATCACAAACAGGTCATGCGCTTTGGTACCCATTCCACCCTGCCCGTGGCCTATCAGGTGGTGGGGGTCGTCTGCCGGGTTATTACAGCAACAGCACTGCTGCGACTTTACCCAGCGGGTGTACTTATCGTTCTCCCAGCGGCGGCGCTTTGGCCTCAGCATGAAAGATTCCGGTGATTCAGGATCGACTTTCACCGAGACTATCTTTTTAACCTTCTCCTGGAGGATTTCAGTCGCCGGTAATGACGGAACAATGTCGCTTTCCCGCATTACTGAAGTGTGCGATTCAGGCTTAATCCTGAGGGCTTTGCTCGCCACTGATTCAGGAACAAGGTCAGCAAGATCGTTACGTACCATCCACCAGCAGAACTCAGGAAGCGAAAGAGTGTGGTCAGGGCTGAAACCTAAATCAATATTTACCCTTTCCAGCAGCCATTTTACCAGGTTCTGCATGGCAATTCCTGCCAGTCTTTCAGTGGTTTGCTCACGTAAATGGTTATCACATGACCAGCAAAGACGAATGCTCCCCGGAGCGTGGCGCATAACCGTAAAGTCACTGGCATGCCAGTCAGTGTGAGGCCACTGGCATTCAAATTTTCTCTCCAGCCAGGCATCAAGGCTACTCAATCCACCAGCTCGCTGAATGACCCTCTCGTTAACGAAAATAGCCTGCATGTTGGCATCGTCAGTCAGGGGCTGGTGGGCTTCAGGGATTATTCCAGATGGCAGATGCTGTATGGCTTCGGATGGTGGCTCAATAACTACCCTTCCCTGACGGAATAGCCAGAGCAGTTCGGTACCAGGACGGAACAGAACCACTCCAGACATCGGCGCAATTTCAGGCGTCAGTATGGCTCTCATGCAATTTGCCCCTTAGCGACATACTCTGCCCAAAGTCCACCTATCCAGCGCACCCCTTTCGCCGTGAAACGAGACTGATTGAACGCATAGTTTGTCTGGTTGGTGGTCCCGGTCTTAACTTCAAATCGGCCTGCTTCGATGTGTTTACTCTTCGGAGTAAGCGCGCGGTTCAGGCGGTACATGATGCCGTTCTCAATGAGGAACATCGCGAACTCGGGTTCTTTGGCGTTAAGAAGCTTGGCAACCTGCCGGAATGTCATTGACCCGGTGGCTTTGACGTAGCGATCAACAAATTCAGCCTTCGGTGCGGCTATTGCCAGTTCTTCACTCAGACGTTGCTTCTGTTCGGCAAGGTCGGCGGCGAGCCTGAGTGCTTCAGGGAGTGTTTGGGGAACAACCATCCCGGCCCCGCTCTCCAGTTCCTGCCAGCGATCAACCAGACGGGCAGTAAATTCCGGACACAGCTGCGCGACGATGACATAGCTGTCTCGCTTATTAACTTCGTAGTAGTGGTAAACCTGCTGGTTCTGAGGATGGGTGTACTGCATTGCAGCATACCCCCCAATCACGCCGGATTTCATCAGTCGCTCGATGGTTACGCAGACATTGCTGTGACGGGAATCAACCAACTTCGCAATTTCACGACTGGACATCGTTATCTGATGGCCCATTGCGGCGGCATGGTGCGTCGGACACGTTACGGTGATGTTCATCTGATTCATGCTCTTCTCCACTTATCAGGCGGCTGCACCCGCCAGAGGTTCATGTTTCTTGATCGATATTTCTACACGTCCACCCGGTACCTTCGGTCCCCACTCCACCAGCATTTTCTGCACCTGACTGTCATCCTCCCAAATGCCAGCATGCGTAAGCGCATCAAACAGAGCCTTGTTGTAGTTGTCGATGTCGCGGCGGCGGGCATCTGGCGGAAAGAGAAGGATCTCCACCGCAGCTGGTGATGATGATGGTTTTGGTAAGCAACGCAGTTGCTCAATGATCGCTGCACATGCCGCGCTCTGGTATGCCCTGCCCTTCTCGCTGATAAGATGGCGGCCTTTTAACGGCCCTTTGTTTGGGGCTCGCCAGTATGTGTTTACGCTCGGTGGGAACGGGAGTATCAGTTTCATGAATCAACTCCATAGCGCCCGTTCAGGCGTCCGATTACGCTGTTGAACATCACCAGGCTTACGCCCATCGGTTTAACCTTCTCGTGGTACTCCTTCAGGATCGGAGACACTACGACATTCCAGCTTGGCTTTGGCTTCTGCTTTAGGGCTTTTTTGATGGCATCGTTGCATTGACTGGCTACATCACGCACAGCGTTCTCATGCTCGGTAGATAGCTTTTTCATGCGGCGCGCTCCTGTAGTTTTTTCATGGGAACGGCAACTGCCGGTATAAGCTCAACAGCTGGTGATTCAGATTGATTTCCCCAGTGGTCCCAGCCAGGCGCACCGCAACGGCTGAATAGTTCGATGCGTGGAACATCACCGTAAAGCATCTCCAGACGGAAACGCGCCTCTGCTGGCTTCTGGCTGTGCTCACCGAGTGGGCTGTAAATAACCTGCTTGATGCTGGCGCATTTGCGTTCAAGTCCTTTTCCCCTGGTGGCGATTAGCAGGTCTTCGGTATTGGCTCGGGTGTAGTTCCCGCCGTTCATGCGTGTTTGTACGTTCAACAGGTCGAGGAAGTCGTAAAAATCCTCCACACGCCCTGCCTGAAGTGCTTTGTTGATATGCTGCTCTGCCAGTGGGTTGAACTTTACCCAGGTAAAGCCCTTCATCGTGCGGACCTTAAAGCCCCACGCTTCAGCCAGTTCGATAGCCTCGCGGGTGTGGGTTCCGGTAAACCACATAGCCAGAACTGCATCATCGGCAGCCAGGTCCCAAACCGGTAAGCGCTTCATGTCGATCAGTTTCATCGTGTCGTAGTGATCTTCTGCTGCACCGTTACTGGCTTTGTTGTCATAAAGCCAGGCTGGGTCAGCGTAAATCAGTGAGTATTTCATCAGACATTCCTCGCTCGGCCAGCCAGACACCATGCATCAGAGGGTGCTTTCACTTTCGGCGCCATGCTCAGGCAACGCTGACGCTCAATCAGTATCTTCATCCGCTGCTCTTCGTTCTTAGAGCGGTTGAAGGCATCCATCAGAACTGTGGCTGCACGCTGGTAGAGCCCTTTTTCAAACAGGCCTTGAGCCTTATCCATCATTGTGGTCACAGCCGGATTCAAAGCCTCTTCCTGTTCTGATGCAACTGGTGTATCTGCCCGGTTAATTTTTAGTGCAGAACGCCCCTCGCTAACGTCACCACCCGGTGCTTTGGCAAAATACTGGTAGCACTTGCCGTTATGCTGGCGGGTTGCGCGATTCAGTTTGATCAGATGACATACACCGCGCTGAACAGCGTGAACGCCGTATTGAGGCATTGAAGCCGCGATCTGCTTGTTAGTTAACCCAGGATTTTCAGCGATGAAAATTTGAATATCTTTCAGAAGGCTCATGAGTTCGCTCCTCTGAAGCCCGCCGGGACTTTGCTGTAGTCGGTATTCTGGAAGCTGGATTTGAAGATTCCATCCTCACGCTCCCACTTCCCGTTAACACGCGCTGGCCTTCCAGCATTCGCCCAGTTGGTAGCGGACTTCAGGTACGCTGGAAACTTTGTTGGCTGGAAAAGCGTTTGTGGGCGCAGGTAGGCCGCCATTGTTAAATCGTCGCTCCACTTGGCGTTGCAGTAGTCCACCACCAGCGACAGCTCTTCAACGGTGAAGCCCTCCCCGATTCGGGCGCGAATGTTTTGCAGCGAGGTTGTTGAAACCTGATAACGCGAACTGGTCACCTGGTTCAGATGGGTTAAAACCTGTTTAGCCTGATCGGTGATCAACACATCACGGTCTGGTTGCGGCGCAACCGGACAAATAGGTTTATTAGTCTGCTTGTTTAACTCTGTATTAAAGTCTGTATAGAGATAGGATTCCGTACTTTCGCGGCTCCCAAGATTCCTGTTATTCGCGGATTGAGAAACGCAGCTTCGCGGTTTTGATTCCGCATCTTCACGTTTTCCATTTCGTACTTTTGCGGAATCGCTATTTTCTGGAAAGATTAATGAGATTAGAGCATCGCCGTCGATGCGATAATGCTTGGTTGGCGTGCCATTGACCTTTCGAGAACACGTCTCGATCACGCCAGGCAGATACTTGTTTACCAACTTTTTAACCAGCCGCTCTGTCTGGTCTTCAGTTAATTCGCCCGCCTCAGCTCCAAGCTCCTTGTGAGTTTTATAGAACCAGCCGTCTTCATCCCCAAATGCTGACCAGAATACGAGGTTATTAAGAACTGCTGCCAGCGCATGAGCCTGCTGGTCTTCTTTAAAGAACAGCAGGTACGGCCTGGGAAGAACAATGACGTTCTTCTGGCCTGACATTGACTGGACGATGTCAAAGATTCTGCTCATGGTCGTCCTTTAACTCTGTAAATTTACGCTGGAATTGCTCAAGAGGGCTGAAGCACTCATGATCGTACCCTTCGCGAAGGTATATAACGCGTCGAGTCTCGGGCTCCCATCTGATGACGCGCACCGGGACGCCATAGTGATCTCTGAAACGCCGGTTAAGTTCTCGCATAGCGCTCTCCCCTTCCGACGCCAGACACCCACAATCGCCATAGCCCTGCTGTGGTTACATGGAACCCAGCGGCCTGATACCATCCGCTCATACCGAAACAACGAGGTTCCAACAACGGGAATACCACGTAGTTGCGGGAGACGGTTGTTTACCGTTACACTGTTCATGCGTTAGTTTCTCCACTGATACGACACGCCAAGGGGCCCGGAGCTGCACACTCGCGGGCCTCACCCATTTCTGGGAGGCAATAAACACGGGAAATAAGGTTCAGGAACGTCATGAGAGTGACCCTGAACTGATATGCGATATCGTTAAGACTTTGCCACTCGCTCCGGTCAACTACACCATCTTCAATGTAATGACGGTAAGCATTAACCAGCTCACCAAGCCTCCCCACCAGCTCGGCCAGCTTCAGGCCAATCTCTTCGTTTTCATCATCAGGCACGGCGCCGGGAACGTGAATTCCGTTATCAGTTTCACGAGAGAACGCGTCAGCGATGTAACTTACTCCAGCAGCGCTTTGCAGCACCATTGCCCAGCCCATTGGAAAGATCTGGTCGCCACCAGCACGAAGGCGGTTAAAGAGTGAGTTCTGGGTTTCGTCCAGAATCTCCGCCGCTTCAGCGTATCCGCCTGGCAAAGCGGCAATTGTCTTCCTGATTGCAGCCACCAGCCATGCGGGCTGCTTCTCAACTTTCCATTCAGGTTCTATACCCACGGTTAACCCCTTATCTCTGTGGTTACTGCTTGACTTTAGAATTGTTAATCTTGCTGTAGAGAGAAGCGTCGTATTTCAATTTCCCGTTCGTAATTCTTTCAATGTAAAGGGCCTGTTTTTCTGGGATTACTTCCCCCCATTGACATACGGCACTGTGAGTTACCCCTAAGGCAACTGCGGTTTTAGAAATGCCGCCGTAGTAATCGACGACTGTCCCTTTATGCATGGTTTGAATCCTCATTAGTTAGCATTCTTACATCGTATATGGACAGCATACTTACGTCAATAAAATGTAAGATTGCTAACGTGCATTCCGAGGAGATTTTATGGATACCGTTGGCAGCAGACTGAGATTTAGAAGAAAGCAGAAAAAACTTACCCAGCGCGATGTGGCTGAGTGGGCAGGAGTAAGCGCGTCTGCTGTGACCCAGTGGGAGAGTGATTTAACGAAACTTTCTGGTGAGAACTTGATATTGGTGTGTAAATGCCTTCAGTGTTCGCCAGAGTGGTTGGTTTTTGGTTCAGGCGATATCGAAAATGGCATTAACATCAACTTTATGTCTGCCAGAGAGGTTCCACTCATATCATGGGTGCAAGCTGGTAATTGGACGGAAGTAATTGGAAATCCTAATAATGAACAAGTGAAAACCACTCGAAAACTTTCTGATTCTGCCTTTGCTTTGAGGGTTAAGGGAGATTCGATGACTTCTAGCCAGGAGTTGAGTATTCCTGAGGGTTCTATTGTTATTGTTGAACCAGAGTTCGGCTTCGTGGATGAGGCAAACGGTAAAATTGTCGTTGCTCAAACGGTATCTGGTGGTGAGGCAACTTTAAAAAAGCTGGCGATAGATCCACCGTTCTCGTACCTAATCCCACTGAATCCTGCATTTAAACCCATTGAGGTTAATCAGGAGACCAATCTAATTGGGATAGTTAAACAAATTATCATCGACCTTTAGCGCCTCTGGTTTCTTACAAGCCCGCTGATCATGCGGGCTTTTTCATTCCTGTAAAAATATAGTAAGCAAACTTACAAAATAGACTTGACTGAAAATGTAAGATGTCTAATATTACATCCATCAGCAGCGAACATTGTGGGTAGCAAGTATGAGCACAAGCGCAAACAGAAAGACGATTAAGTTGCCAGCCGGCGAGACCTTTGCGCCTATTAGCAATAAGTGTAAGAGCTGTGGCTATGTCGAATTGACGCTGCATGTAGATTGCAGCGCCTTGAAAGCTCAAACGCAGGTTGTTGAGGCGGTCAGCAAGCGTTACTTGCCATTAATCGAAAAGGTTCCTGGTGAGATTGTCGAAGTAATCATTGGCAAGCTGATCATCGAACTGAGAGCTCTCGCCTTCAGTTACAACGTGACCACAATTTCCACAGACAGCTCCCGCAAAACTGTCAGAACCTTCAGGTATCGCGGTGCTATCGAAGAGTTCGCCACTGCATTCTGGGCAAGAGAACTTAACTTCGTCCATTTGTAATATCCTTCTTGGTTGTGTGAGAACTCCAAGAATACCACCGAGCCTGATGTGGTGAAAAGACAGGCAAATTTTTGATTGCTGTGTGTAGTCTTGGCGGTCGGCAGTTTTGAATGTCCTTAATGTCGACCGCCCCTTTTACACAACTGAAAGCGCGTTCAGCGTTCAACTTGAGAGGCCGTAGTCGTTAAATCAACTCAGGAGAACGCGCTTCCAATTGTGGAGAAGCTAACTGGCGGTGGCAGCCGCCCGTTTCACTAAGTGCCCTGGTTGGGTGCTTATTAAAACGAAACCCCATTATTTTTTGTCGCCAGTCGGCGAGGGATTCGTGCAACCAAAATTCAGCGCTGTGCAGAGCGCGTATAACACGGAGAAACTATCCATGACGAACACACAGAACGTCACCGAGTTACAACCACGCATGACCCGGGAGCAGCTGATCGACGCAGCGCGTAAGGCCGCCCCTCTCCTTCCCCCAGCTTATCGCGGCATTATGACCGAACTGGCTAACCGCCTGGACTATACCAGCGTCGCGCTTTGTGAAGCGATGGCTCAGCGTAAGGAACTGGCTGTTCAGAACGCCACCTTGCGTGAAGATGTCGCAAGCTGGGCGAAAGAGTGTGACCGCATTGTTGAACGCCACACGAAGACCAGAACCAATATGCATTTACTGGAAGCCCAGCGAGAACTACGTGAGTTGTCTACCGTCGTCATTTCCCAAAATAACGAGGTGGCTCTCTGATGGCTAACTCATTCAAGCAAATGACCCGTGACGGGACCATCAAGCGCACCGATACCGGGATGTTCATCAGCCTTGACCAAATCCATGTGCGTGAAGGTTTCAACAAACGCGAAGATGATGAACGTACCCGCCAGGCAGATGATGACCTTTTCAACTATCTGATGAATGGTGGCTCTGTTCCCCCGCTGGAGGTTATCGCCCGTGATGAAGGTGGAGTGTGGGTTGTTGAGGGCCACCGTCGGCGTCGCTGCTATGCGCGCTGTGCAGAAGCTGGTAAGCCAGTAGACCGCATCCATATCATGCCGTTCAACGGTAACGATGTTCAGCGCCTGGCGCGCATCATGACCAGTAACAACCAGCTCCCGCTATCTGATATGGAACAGGCAGCTGTTATTCAGGAGCTTCATAACGCCTTCAACCAGACCACCAGCGAGATAGCAAAGCTGGTTAATAAGTCTGTCCCTACTGTCGAAAAGCTTCTGCTTCTTAGCACAGCCAATCACGACGTTCAGAAAGAAGTTAAGTCCGGGACCGTGTCTGTAGATGTGGCCGTTGACCGAGTAAAAGAGTTTGGCGAAAAGGCCGGTGAGGTTCTTCAGAAGGATAAAGCTTCTGCTGCCGCCAGGGGGAAAAAGAAAGTCACCCGCAGCGTTATAGCGCCGGAGATTAGCGTTAAGAAAGCGCGCCGCCTTGTTGAGTTGATAAGCCTGGCCGGGATAAGTGACACGGGCATCATCTCTCTCGAAGGGTTGGCGCATGCAGAAGCCATGGAAATTATCGACGAGCATAAAGCCATAGCTTCACAACGTTCAGGAGCACCAGCATGAAACTGAATTATGAAGAACTTGAAGCTAGATGCGCGGCGCTGGCTGCGGAGAATGCGGGCGCTCGCAATGCGGTGCAGGTATTTTGCGATGTAGTTGGTGCAAATACAGACGCTATCTGCGAAGAGGTCGGGCAGGACGGTGTGAGGGCCATCCTTGCAGCAATGAGCGCAACGGGGAACATGCCAGCGACCGACGCTTTCCTGGCTGAAGTGCGGGCGCAGGCCCACAAGGAAGGCGCTCACTTTGTTGCTAACAGGATGCTGGCCGCATGGGATGCTGGTTTTATCGACGACACAGCAAAGAACGCGGCAGATATCGCGCGGATGATCCTGACGTCAACAGAGTTTATGGCTGGTGCGCCAGTGGATGATTTCGACCGCTCGTTCGCTGATGGCGTACTCGAAGACATAGCCGCCCAGCTTCGCAAAGGGGTGCAGTCATGACTCGCATCCGTAACTTTGGCTGGAATCGACTCAAACTGGCAACTCTGTCTTACGACGAACTCAATCAGCTTGAGGAGCAGGTGAAGCTCGAACACGCCTGCAAAGACGGCATCCACATGTACGACAAAGCAGGCCGTGACAAGCTCGATTCTCTGAGTTGGGCCGTATACAACAAGCAGAAGCAGGAGTCCGCCCAATGAGCAACATCGATAAACAGGCGCTGCGTGAAGTTGCGGAGAGAGCAGAATCCGATAGTTGGGGTTATGATCGCGATGAATTCAATGAGGCTCTAACCCCGTCCACCGTGCTGGCGCTGCTGGATGAGCTGGAAGCCAAAGACAAGCAGATCGACGATCTGAAAGCAACGGCGGCACATTCCAATGCTGGATGGACGGAGGCGCATAGACAGGAAGCCAGGGCTGAAGCCGCAGAGAAACGGATTGCTGACCAGTGCGGAATCATCGCATCGGCGAGGAAGTTCATCAGCGAGTACGCTGGTCTTGGTGATGTTGGCGCTGCTGAGTTCATAAAAATAATCGACCGCGCCGCAGTCGGTAAAGGAGAGGCATCATGAACACTCTTACCAAAGAATGGCTACTGAAGACCATCGCGGAGCTCGAAGAAGAGCGAGATGCTGTGCCTGGCATCGTAAACGAAGATGCTGCGATGTCTCTGGCGGCGATGAAGATTGCGCTGGCATCGCTCGAAGCGGAGGCTGTGTGCGTCATCGACCAGTCCAATCTTGATTATCTCAAATCTGGCTCCGATGCAGACGTATGGCCTGCGTCCAGAGCAGAGATGGGTGATGTGCTTCTGTATCGCTCCGCCACGCCAGCGCCGGTATCTGTGCCCGCTGCGATGGAAATGGATGATGACTTTGACAGCTCGTTTGAACACGGAAAAGCTGTCGGCTGGAACGCCTATCGCGCAGCCATGCTTCAGGGTGCCGATCGACCACAAAACGAACCGGAAAATATTCCAGCCACACAGTTTAAGCCGGTAGCAGACCTGTACGGCTTAACCTCACCAACTGGTGGCGAAACATCATTCACTTTCGACGCTGTTGAAGCTCGTGATTTCATTGATGGCGGTTGGTCATGCCAGGAGTACGTGGAGCTTGAACGCTTTCAGGAAGCGATAACCAACCATACCGAGGATAAGCTCGCTATGGTTGACCATTCCGGTGACTCCAACAATATGGTTGAACCTGTAACGACGGCTTGCAAGTTGCTTGATGATTTCGACTTCGACCGCTTTAACGATGTCGTGTGGCTGGAGGCCGTGGCAAGCAATCCGCACATGCATTCACTAACAACATCGACTATCGCTATGGTGGCTCTGGAGCTGAACAGGAAATTAGCCGATCGTAACTCTACGGTAATTCAGGATGGCTGGGTGGCTTGCAGTGAGCGGCTTCCACCAGAAGGATACGAGCCAGATGGTGGTGCTGTTTGCTATCTCGTTTGGCACAAAAATGAAGTTGACTGCGGTCCGCTATACAGCATCAGCAATGTGTTTTTCCTCCGTAAACATTGGGAGAAGAACTTCACTCACTGGATGCCACTGCCAGCAGCACCGCAGCAGGAGGTGAAGTGATGGCTAACCCATTCGACGTGGTGATGTCCGTGCTGTTGGTTATCAGTGCACTTCAGGGCATGGGGTGGCTGCCATGGTGAGCAAACTTAAACAGCGGCGCCTGCGCCGCCTTAAAGCCGACGTGGCCTGGTGGCGCGAAGAGGCGGAGTATTGCCGCTCCCGCCTGCTGGAGCTGGCTGGAGAAGTCGACAGGCTCAAAAAGCTAGTCATCCGCGTGCCGATGCCGGTTCTCATGCCGAAGGAGATGGTCCATCAGATCTATTACACCGAAACAAAAAGATGTCGTACCTGCAATGATGGGCTCCGTGGTGGTTGCTCATCTTGCATTTTCTATATGAGATAGCCGGGTGCAGCCGGTTAAGTGGAGAGCTATACGATGAGCGGACAAAGCCAACGTTTTCTTACCCCTGATGACCTCTATCAGCTTACTGGTTATCGCCGCCCCTCCCTTCAGTGCAAAGCGCTGAAAGAAAGCGGTGTATTTTTTGTACCACGAAAAGACGGCAGGCCGGGAACTACATGGGATCATGTAACTAATCCTGCTGGACTGAAGCTGGTAGTGAACAATCCAGAGGAAGAAGAACCAAACTTTAAGGACATGTAATGCCTAGAATCCGCAAAAACCCAGAAGATAACTGGATGCCGCCCCGCGTTCGCCGGGGCAAATCAGCCTATGAGTTCAGAACGCCAGACGGCAGAACTGTGAGATTGTGCAATCGCGATCTTACCAAGTCTCAGGTCTGGGCTGCCTATGAAAACTTCATCAACGATATCAAGGTTGGTTCCAACTTCCATGCTCTATGCGAAGAGTTTTTTAACTCTGGTGATTTCCATGAGCTGGCAACAGAAACCAGAAAGGATTACCGGAAATATGGTTCAAAGGTAAATGTCGTTTTCGGCAAAATGAAACCAGAAAACATCAAGCCAGAGCACATCAGAAAGTATATGGACAAGAGGGGGGTTAAGAGCAGAGTTCAGGCGAACCGAGAGAAAGCCTTTATGTCGAGGGTGTTCAGGTGGGCATATGAGCGCGGCAAAGTGAAAATGAATCCATGCCAAGGCGTAAAGCAGTTTAAAGAGCAGGCGCGCACACGGTACGTGACGGACAAAGAATATGATGCACTATTCAGTGTTTCGTCGGTGCCGGTGAAAATTGCTATGGAGTTGGCCTATTTATGCTGCGCACGCCAAGGAGATATTCTGGATCTTAAAAAGAGTCAGATACTGGATGAAGGGATTCTAATTCAGCAAAGTAAGACGGCAGTGAGTCAGATTAAGGCGTGGACAGTGCGTCTATCAAATGCGATCACCCTAGCCGATTCCCTTCCGTTAAATACTGGCATGGTGAGCCTTTACGTGATCCACCAGCAGTCTGGTTCTCGTTATACGCGTGATGCCTTTAATGCTCAGTGGATGAAGGCGAAAAAGTTAGCCGCAGAAAAATTTCCTGAGCTCGAATTTAACTTCACGTTCCATGATCTGAAAGCTAAAGGGATATCTGATCTGGAAGGAACGCTGCATGAGAAACAGGAAATCTCAGGCCACAAAAATGCTTCGCAGACAGCAAGATATAACCGAAAAATATCTGTAGTGCCGGTGGTTGGGGGGCAGTAATGCCCTCTTTCTCTGGCGAAGTCGAATGGCGAAACAATGGCGAATGGCGAAAAATAGACAATAAAAAACCACCTCTCGGTGGTTTATACGACACTGCTTATCATTGATTTTATTCAAGTTTTCCCATGGTAGCCGGAGTGGGACTTGAACCCACACAGCGCGAACGCCGAGGGATTTTAAATCCCTTGTGTCTACCGATTCCACCATCCGGCCAGGGAAGAAAGTGGAGGCGCGTTCCGGAGTCGAACCGGACTAGACGGATTTGCAATCCGCTACATAACCGCTTTGCTAACGCGCCTTAAATCTGTTGTCTTTCGACCTGCACCCGCAAACTGCCGATGCTTTAATCTGGAGCGGGAAACGAGACTCGAACTCGCGACCCCGACCTTGGCAAGGTCGTGCTCTACCAACTGAGCTATTCCCGCATGTCATCAAGTAACTATTTAACGACTTCCTAACCACTTGATTTCATTATCGTCCGGCTAACTGTGCCGCCGTTCGATGCGTTGCATTCTACTGATATGACGTTATGAGTCAACGTTATTTTTTGCATCTCAGGACCGTTTGCTGAAAATTAAGCCGAAACGATCACTGTTCAAGCAAATCACCGCGCGCAGCGTTCAAATATTGCAGCATTGACCACAATGTCAGCACCGCCGCAACCCACAGCAGACCAATGCCGGCCCACTCAACCCAGGCATTCGGACGCCACAGCATCCACACCAGCGCCGCCATCTGCGCAGTGGTTTTAACTTTCCCAATCCAGGACACCGCCACGCTGCTGCGTTTACCCAGCTCCGCCATCCACTCGCGCAGGGCAGAGATAATAATCTCACGTCCAATCATGGTCGCGGCAGGCAGCGTCACCCACCAGGTATGATAATGTTCCGCCACCAGCACCATCGCGATTGCTACCATCACCTTATCCGCAACCGGATCGAGGAATGCGCCAAAGCGGGTGCTCTGGTTCCAGCGACGCGCCAGATAACCGTCAAACCAGTCCGTCACGGCAGCGATCAGGAAAATAAGCGCACAGGCAAAAGGCGCCCAGACGACCGGCAGGTAAAATGCCAGGACGAAGAACGGAATGAGCACAACGCGAAAGAGAGTGAGCAACGTAGGGATATTAAATCGCATGATGACGGTAACTGTCTGTTGTCAGTAAAATTTAGCTCTATGTTGCTACAGAGCCCTCAATGTTTCAACGAGTAGTAGATCTTTTCTGCCAGCCCTTGCGAAATACCCGGCACTTTTGCAATTTCTTCCATACTGGCGTTGAGTAATCCTTGCAATCCGCCCATATACTTCAACAGCATCTGGCGACGTTTTGGCCCGACGCCTTCAATCGTCTCAAGGGTACTGGTATTTTTCACTTTCGCCCGTTTTTTACGGTGCCCGCTGATGGCATGATCGTGCGACTCATCGCGAATATGCTGGATCACGTGCAGCGCAGGGGAATCCGGCGGCAGGCTAAAGCCCTCGCCTTCCGGCTCAAAGAACAGCGTTTCCAGGCCAGCCTTACGATCTGCCCCCTTCGCTACCCCTAGCAGCAGCGGATGGTTCTTGTCCCACTCTACGTCGAGCGATTCGAATACCGCCTTCGCCTGCCCCAACTGCCCTTTCCCGCCGTCGATAAGGATAACGTCCGGGATTTTGCTCTCTTCAATCGCTTTACCATAGCGACGGCGCAGCACCTGGTTCATGGCGGCATAATCGTCACCGGGCGTAATGCCGGTGATGTTATAGCGACGATACTCTGCCCGCAGGGGGCCATTCGCATCAAAGACCACACACGACGCCACGGTCTGCTCACCCATCGTATGGCTGATGTCGAAGCATTCCATGCGTTTCACTTCCGGCAGCTTGAGCAGCGTAGCAAGGGCGGTTAAACGCTGGCTGACGGTCGACTGCTGGGACAGTTTGGTGGTCAGCGCCGTGGCGGCATTGGTTCGCGCCAGCTTCAGATAACGTGCGCGATCGCCCCGCGGTTTCGTCTGGACATTCACCCGGCGGCCTGCCAGCTCTGAAAGCGATTCCGCCAGCAGGGTTTTATCGTCGAGCGTGAAGTCTAGAAGGATCTCCGAGGGCAGCGTACGCATCTGGCTGCCCTGCAAATAAAACTGGCCGACGAAAGTCTCCACCACTTCACCCAGCTCGGTGCCGCCAGGCACTTTCGGGAAGTAGCTGCGGCTGCCGAGCACTTTACCCTGACGAATAAACAGCACGTGAACGCAGGCCAGACCGGCGTCAAAGGCTACGCCGATAACATCGAGGTCGTCGCCCGTATTAGAAACAAACTGCTTCTCGGTCACCCTGCGCACCGCCTGGATCTGGTCGCGGATGCGTGCGGCCTCTTCAAATTCCAGCGCCGCGCTGGCTTTTTCCATACGAGTAATCAGTTGCGTCAGCACCTGATCGTCTTTCCCGGCTAAAAACAGGCGGACATATTCCACCTGCTGCGCGTACTCTTCTTCGCTTACCAGCCCTTCAACGCACGGCCCCAGGCAGCGGCCAATCTGATATTGCAGGCACGGCCGGGAACGGTTGCGGTAGACGCTGTTTTCACACTGGCGAACGGGGAAGATTTTTTGCAACAGCGCCAGCGTTTCGCGTACGGCATAACCGTTCGGGAAAGGGCCAAAGTATTCACCCTTCGCATGATTAGCGCCACGATGCATCGCCAGGCGAGGATGGGTATCACCGCTCAGGAAGATAAACGGGTAGGACTTATCATCACGCAGCAGGACGTTGTAGCGCGGCTGATACAGCTTGATATAGTTGTGCTCAAGCAGCAGCGCTTCCGTTTCCGTATGCGTTACGGTGACATCAATGTTGTGTATAAGTGCGACCAGCGCTTCGGTTTTACGGGAGGCAAGGTTGCTGCGGAAATAGCTGGAAAGGCGTTTTTTCAGATCTTTTGCCTTACCGACATAGATAACCGTACCGCCAGCGTCGTACATTCGGTAGACGCCCGGCTGGCTGGTGACGGTTTTTAGAAATGCTTTTGAATCGAACGCTTCACTCACTGACTTATTAACGACTCCGCATTGCACAAACCATGGCGAATGGCCAGGTGAGTCAGTTCGACATCACCGTGAATGTTCAATTTACTGAACATCCGATAGCGATAGCTGTTGACCGTTTTCGGGCTGAGATTCAACTGCTCTGAGATCTCATTCACCTTCTGACCTTTAGTGATCATCAGCATAATCTGCAATTCGCGCTCAGACAAACTGGCAAACGGAGATTCCGTTTTTTCCGGTTCAATCTGACTCAGAGCCATCTGTTGAGCAATATCAGAAGCGATGTAACGCTGCCCGGCGTATACGGTGCGGATCGCATTGACAACTTCCTGCGGCGCGGCGCCTTTACTGAGATACCCGGCAGCACCCGCCTGCATAACCCTGGCAGGCAGCGGATTTTCGGTATGGACGGTCAGCATGATAACTTTGGTATCAACGAACATGCGCGCGATTTTGCGCGTGGCTTCAAGCCCGCCAATACCGGGCATGTTCATATCCATCAGCACCACGTCTGCGGAGTTAGCGCGACACCATTTGACGGCATCTTCGCCACAGCACGCCTCGCCGGCAACTTTAATACCCTTTATATCTTCAAGAATGCGTCGTATCCCTGCGCGCACCAGTTCGTGGTCATCAACAAGAAGGACGTTGATCAAAGGAAATGTCTCCAGAATAGGGATAACGCTACTGACTGCTAATTGGGTTTATATTAACGGTTTTCCATGCAAGATTAAAACGCTAAAAAATCGGCTATACGATTCTGGTCTCGTTTTTGGAAATTAGGCTGTACAGCAAGTGGAAAGAAAACCCTTGTCCGCTGGGCTTTTACCGCTATTTTCTAGCATCGATATTCAAAAAGTTACTAAAACAGTTGTTAACTCAAACGAAAAAGAGCGCGCGATTTTTTGTAACAACAATTAACGAATGACGAACCGGGGATAAACATTTAATTGCCGCTAACATATTGGACAGAGTACCTTCATAATCCGCGTCGACCAATAATCGCGGCGCGACAAGTATAAAAAACAACCACTGCATTTTTTGCCATAGCTTGTGGTATACTCCGCCGCCTTAACTTTCATCGTCGCGCTCATGCGCTGTTTTATAATGAGGAAAATAAATGAGCACACCTGAATTTGCCACTGCCGAGAATAACCAGGAACTGGCACAGGAAGTAAACTGCCTGAAGTCGCTGCTGACGCTTATGCTACAGGCGATGGGCCAGGCTGATGCTGGTCGTGTGATCATTAAAATGGAAAAACAGATCGCGCAGATGGAAGACCAGGCGGAATCCGCTGTTTTTGCCAATACGGTTAAGCAAATTAAACAAGCCTACCGCCAGTAACAAAAACGGCTGGATGCAAAGCATTCAGCCGTTTTCTCGTCTGACACGCAGAACGTGATATCAGTCAGATAAGCCCCGTCGCCGCGGCATAACACGCTATCTGGATCTTATTCGGTGCGTTGAATTTCTTCTGCATATTCTTCTGGTGGAAATTGACGGTATTTTCCGAGATGGAAAGAATGATGGCGATTTCTGCCGACGTCTTCCCTTCTGCGGTCCACTTCAGAATTTCCCGTTCACGCTTGCTGAATTTCATTTCAGGCGGCATCACCGTCTCATGTTCAAAGCGCAACAGCGTAGTGAGCGCCATCTGGACCAGCATTTGTAAACGCAGCTCAACTTCTTCACTGGATATCGAGTGTGCCTGTAAGCTGGTACATGACACGGAAAGGAAACCGAGCGCATGATTTGGCATCATCAGACACTGCGTTATTCCCTTGCGTAAACCGTGATCCCGCGCGCCGTCCCATAATTGCTGGGCATCCGTGAATAATTCATCCGTCCAGGGCAAATGTCCCTGAATGAAATTCTCCGGCTTCAGTACCGGGTCAATGGCGAAATAATTTTCGGATTGATATTGCGCCATCCATTGTTGCGGATAACTGGAATGGACGGATGTTCGCGGGCGGGTAAATGGCACAGGGTGTCGAACACAAAGCGCATAATAATCGAATTCAAGCGCCTGCGTTTGTCGCTGAAGTTCCTGATATACCTCGTCAGCACAGGTCATTTGCTGAAACCGGAGGACGCATTCCCGTCGCCAGGTGAAAAAGTCTATATCCCTCATACTTGCCGAATGAAGCCTCTGATAAAGATAATCATTATTATGGTGAATATAACCTAACACATTTAGCATGATTATTTATATAAAATATCGGCCACAGGCAGATTATCTTTAATTTGGCGATGGCTTATCCACTTCAGGCGGAATAAAAAAGCAACAGAACGGAGTTTAAGGGAGGATAATTTGCTCCAGAAGCGGCATCTGGAGCAAATTGAACGCTAAAATGCTACTGCATTAAGAATTTTTCAAGGAACTGACGGGTACGTGGCTGCTGCGGATTGGCAAACAGCGCTTTAGCTGGCCCCTGCTCAACTATTCTGCCCTGATCCATGAAAATAGCCCGATCGGCAACGTCGCGGGCGAAGCTCATTTCATGCGTCACAATCACCATCGTGCGTTTCTCCTGCGCCAGCTGTCGGATGGTGTTCAGCACTTCCCCGACCAGCTCAGGATCGAGCGCGGATGTGGGTTCGTCAAACAGGATCACATCAGGGCGCATCGCCAGCGCGCGCGCAATGGCGACACGCTGCTGCTGCCCGCCAGATAAGCGACGCGGATAGCTCGTCTCCTTCCCTGCCAGGCCAACCTTCGCCAGCAGCTCGCGGGCGCGGACCGTGGCGTCTTCCTTAGGTTCCCCCTTGACGATGACCGGCCCTTCAATAATGTTTTCCAGCACCGTGCGGTGCGGGAAGAGATTAAAGCTCTGGAACACGAAGCCGACATGCTGGCGCAGGCGGCGAATCAGCCCTTTTTGCTGGCTGATAGGTTTCCCGGTATCAATGGTGATATCACCCACGCGGATCGTCCCGCCTTCGGGCTGCTCCAGTAAATTGATGCTGCGCAGCAGCGTGGTTTTGCCTGACCCGCTCGGGCCGATAATTGCCACCACTTCGCCCTGCTCAACCTCAAGATCAATGCCATGCAGCACCGTTTGCCCGTGGAATTTTTTCACCAGGTTTTTGACGTCAATTGCACTCATTTTGGATCACGCTCCTGGCGGTTAAGCTGGTTTTCAAAATAGTTTTGCAGAGCGGACAGCACCGTCGCCATCACCCAGTAAATCAGCGAGGCCGCCAGATACATAGTAAACACTTCCAGCGTACGCGAGGTGATCAGCTGCGCCTGACGGAACAGCTCCGGCACCTGAATGGTCGCCGCAAGGGAGGTGTCTTTCACCAGGCTGATAAAGCTGTTGCTCAGCGGCGGCAGCGCCACGCGCGCCGCCTGGGGCAGGATCGCCCGGCGCAGCGTCTGCCACGGGGTCATCCCGATACTGGCCGCCGCTTCCCACTGCCCTTTATCGATGGAGGAGATCGCCGCACGCAGCGTTTCAGAGGTGTACGCCGCTGTATTCAGCGACAGGCCAATCATCGCCGCCGGGATCGGATCCAGCTCGATACCGAACTGTGGCAGCCCGTAGTAAATCATAAACAGCTGGGCGATAAGCGGCGTTCCGCGGAACACGGAGATGTAAAACCGCGCCAGCCATCGCACCGGCCAGATGTTGGACATGCGCATCAGTGCCAGCACAAACCCGAGCACCAGCCCGAAGAACATCCCGCCGATACTGAGCTGTAAAGTAAACACCGCGCCTTTAAGCAAGAACGGCAGCGAATCAATAACCAGTTGAATACTTTCTTGCATTATTATTTTTCTACCTGATTTTTAGACATGAGGATGATAGGCAAACAGCGCAGGCGCTCCGCCAGTATGAACAAACAAAATAGGTCCTTCATCCTTAAAGCGCTTCCGGGCGATGCCGTCGATCAGGCCCGCCATTGCCTTACCGGTATAGACCGGGTCAAGCAGAATACCTTCGAGACGGGCCAGCAGCTTAACGGCCTCCATCCCTTCATCATTGGGGGTGCCATAGCCCGGCGCGAAATAGTCATCCCACAGCAATATTTCCGCCTTCGCCTGAAGCGCAAGCTGTTCAGCCACCGCCTGTTGCAGGGTGACGACTTTCGGCTTTTGGTCCGCAACGCTTCTGGAAACCGTCACGCCAATCAGCTCGACCTCCGGCATCAGCTGCTCAAGCCCGACCGCTAAACCGGCATGGGTCCCCGCACTGCCGGACGCCACCACCACCGAGGATAAACTTACCGCGCCTTCGCACTGCTGAGCGATTTCCAGCGCGCTCTCAACATAGCCGAGGGCACCCAGCGCATTCGAGCCGCCAACCGGGATCACGTACGGACGAAAACCCTGCGCTTCCAGACGCGTCGCCAGCTCGTCGAGCTGTGCTGCCGGGTCGGTCAACGCGTCGACCATTTCAACCTGCACGTTGAACAGATCCAGCAGCAGACGGTTACCGTTAGTCAGGTAATTCTCTGCCTGCGTCCCGATCGGGTTCTCCAGCAGGGCTACGCAGTGGAGCCCCAGCTTTGCCGCCACTGCCGCCGTCTGGCGAACGTGGTTAGACTGAATTGCCCCGGCGGTGATCAGCGTGTCCGCGCCTTCGCGCAGGGCATCGGCGGCGAGAAATTCCAGCTTGCGCAGCTTATTTCCGCCCATCGCCATGGGCGTCACATCGTCACGCTTAATGAATATATCGCGCCCCAGATAGTCAGAAAATCTCGGGAGAAACTCCAGCGGCGTGGGTGCGCCGATAAATTCCAGACGGGGAAAGCGCGTTAAATTCTGTAGTGACATGGTTCCTCCGGTCACGCAAACAATTGTTATTTCATTATGCACGCAGACGCGCGAGAAATAAAAAAGGCGCTTTTAAAAGCGCCTTTTTTTGTCAGTCAGCGACTTATTTCGTCACGTCTGCGCCGAACCACTTCTCAGAAAGCGCTTTCAGGCTACCGTCTTTCTGCATCTCAGCAATGGCACCATCGATGGCTTTCAGCAGATCTTCGTTACCCTTACGCACCGCCACGCCGGACTCCTGACGGGAGAACGCATCACCCGCGACAGCCAGGGTATTGTTGGTTTTCTTCACCAGATCCAGCGCTGCCAGGCGGTCCACCAGAATGGCGTCGATACGGCCTACGCGCAGATCCTGGTATTTCGTCGGGTCATCATCGTAGGTACGGATGTCCACGCCCTGCACGTTCTGGCGCAGCCACTCTTCGTAGTTGGTGCCCAGACCGACGCCGACTTTCTTACCTTTCAGATCCGCTGCGGACTTGATGCTGCCTTCGTTACCTTTCTTCACCAGCGCCTGAATACCGGACACGGTGTACGGCGTGGAGAAGTCATACTTCTTCTTACGTTCGTCAGAAATGGTTACCTGGTTAATCACCACGTCAATACGTTTGGAGTCCAGTGACGCCAGCATCCCATCCCATTTGGTGGGTTTCAGGGAGGCTTTAACACCGAGGTGTTTTGCCAGCTCCTGCGCAAACTCCACTTCAAAACCGGTCAGCTTACCGTCGTCGCCCTGGAAGCTGAACGGAGGATAGGTTCCTTCCAGCCCAACCAGCAGCGTGCCGCGCTCTTTAACTTTGTTGAGCAGATTCTCTGCCGCGAACGTTTTCACGCTCATCCCCGCGACCAGCGCAACGGCCATCATCCCCATCAGCGCCTGACGACCCAGAAGTGCTAATTTCATAAGTACTCCGATACAGTGGAATTTTTGAGTAGTGTAGAGAAATCGCCTGCAACGTCAAAGGCGGCTGCGCTACATCTTATTCTTTTTTAATATATATCAGAAGTTGTTCCGGCGCGGACTTTCTGCTTTATGACGCCCGGCATCTGGACTTTATATTGTGCATACTTTCGCAGCGCGATGCGGTAATTGTTGGTACTGGTGGCGGGCAGCCAGGGCTCCAGATTTTCATCCAGGTATCCGGTCGTCAGCAGATCGCGGGAGATATTTTGCATGGTCAAATGCTGACCCAGGCGGCGCAGGCGAACCACGTATTCACGCACGGTGCCGTGACTCATCTCCGTTTGTTCAAACAGGAACTGCTTGAAGCCGATAATATCGAAGAAGTCGCTTTGCTCTTTGCAATGGAGATCGCCACAGAAACGGCAAAGCGCTACCCACTCTTTTTGCTCTTCAAGCCAGGCGGCTTCATCCATCAGCGTATCGAGGCGGGAAATCGCAATCTTATTCACGATTTCACCGCGACGAACCAGCGTGATGCGGTCGAGTAATTTTTTACAGTGGGCGCAATGCGTCTGGCTGTGTTTAAAGTCTTTCAGGTAGCGGCTTAAAGGCCGTCTTTTAGATTGCTGCACCGTCATGATAACTCCTGGTTGTCAATACGTTGTGCGGCATTTCCAAGGCGAATGACTCACCTATAACTTACCCAGTTTTGTGCGCAGGCGTTTAATGGCCTGGCTGTGCAGCTGGCTCACCCGTGACTCGCCCACCTCCAGCACGGCACCAATCTCTTTGAGATTGAGCTCTTCCTGGTAATAGAGGGTTAACACCAGTTGCTCACGTTCCGGTAAAGCTTCGATCGCTTCCATCACGCGCTGGCGTAAATTCCCTTCCAGTAAATGGTGTAACGGGTTTTCTTGCTGATGTTCATCGGTCACCAGCTCGATGCTATCGCCATGCTCTTCGCGCCACTCATCATAAGAGAAGAGTTGGCTGTTATTGGTATCGAGCAACATCTGGCGATACTCTTCAACAGGAATGCCCAGACGCTCCGCTACTTCGGTTTCCGTCGCGTTGCGCCCCAGCTCCTGTTCCAGCTGCCCCATCGCATGCGCCACTTCGCGCGCGTTGCGGCGAACGCTGCGCGGCACCCAGTCGCGGCTGCGCAGCTCGTCCAGCATCGCACCACGAATACGCTGCACTGCGTAAGTCGTAAATGCCGTTCCTTGCAGAGCGTCGTACCGGTCAACTGCATTCAATAACCCGATACCGCCCGCCTGTAGCAGATCGTCCAGTTCCACGCTCGCCGGCAAACGCACCTGGAGGCGCAATGCTTCGTGACGCACCAGCGGAACATAACGCTGCCACAGCGAGTGTTTATCCATTACACCTTCAGCGGTATAGAGTGAATTCACGATAAACAGCCCTGCGTTAGTTGAGTTATCGGCATGATTATCCGATTCTGGAGGGGTTTTAATCGGGTGAATAGTGGGTGAAATGAGGGGTTATTTGGGGGGTTACGCGTAAATGCGGACAGAAAAAACCCCGCCGAAGCGGGGTTTGAGCTTAATCAGGCGATTAGCCTTGCAGCAGAGACAGAACCTGCTGAGGAACCTGGTTAGCTTTGGCCAACACGGAGTTACCGGCCTGCTGAACGATTTGCGCTTTAGACATGTTGGACACTTCGGTCGCATAGTCGGCGTCCTGAATACGGGACTGCGCTTCAGACAGGTTGGTGGTGGTGTTGTTCAGGTTGGTTACAGCAGAATCCAGACGGTTCTGGATAGCACCCAGTGAAGAACGGAATTTGTCTACCTGAGCGATAGCATCATCCAATGCTTTCAGTGGATCATTAGTAGACTGTTGAGATTTTGCAGCATCAGCACTGATCAGAGTTGTTGCACCAGCTGCCGTCTTACCAAGATAAACATCTTCTGAAATCTGTGGACCCGTTGGGTTAGCAGGGTCAGTAAACAGTGAAGTTACATTTCCAGTTGAATCCACGTCGTACTGCTTGCCATTAATTTTGAGTGTGCTACCGGTTTTAGTGGCCCCTTGGAGGTCAAGGTCAGACAGCTTGGCTTCACGGTTAGCCGTTGATGCAGCTGTAGTCAATTGACCAGATGCCGCATCGGTATAAATTGAATCAGTCGTAGTGAAGGTTGCGCCAGTACCTGCAGGTGCGGTAGAAGTACCAACTTTGAGCGTTACATCTTTACCATCAACGTTTGCTTTCAGGGTTGCGTTGCCGTTAGCGTCAGCTGCACCCACAAGTGTAAGATCAACACCATTATAATTGATTTTCGCGCCATCAGCCTTGCCAGCAGCCAATGCAGCAATTGCCTGTGCTTGCGTATTGTCAGTGGTATCAATAGCCGCAGTGTTGGTTGTCTTGGAAGCACCTGTCAAGTTACCAGTTGCAGCATCGATATACTGCGCAGCAGGTGTAGCTGCATCATCAGTTACAGCGCCAGTTTTAACATCAACATGATAAGTTGAAGTTGTACCGCCAGAAGTTACTGAATAGTTATCAGTACCAGTTGCACCAAAGTCAGCGATCAACGTACCAGCGGTAACTTTCTGAGCACCGTCAACATTGAAGCCAGAGAGGCCCAATGTTTTCGCGTCAATTTGCTTGAGATCAATACTGATGGTCTCACCATCATTCGCACCAACTTGGATTTTCATGGTGCCATCTTTAGCGAGAACGTTCACGCCGTTAAACTGAGTCTGACCAGATACGCGGTCAATTTCAGATAGACGGGATTTGATTTCGTCCTGGATTGAAGACAGGTCAGAATCAGAGTTAGTACCGGTTGTTGCCTGAACGGTCAGTTCACGAACACGCTGAAGGTTGTTGTTGATTTCAGACAGCGCGCCTTCAGTGGTCTGCGCCAGAGAGATACCGTCGTTAGCGTTACGTGCAGCCTGAGTCAGACCTTTGATGTTAGAGGTGAAGCGGTTAGCGATAGCCTGGCCCGCAGCGTCATCTTTCGCGCTGTTGATACGCAGACCAGAAGACAGACGCTCGATAGAAGAAGACAGAGCGGACTGGTTCTTGTTGATATTGTTCTGAGTGATCAGCGAGAGGCTGTTGGTATTAATGACTTGTGCCATGATTTCGATTCCTGTTGTTCATCAAATCTGTTTGGTTAGATTTGGGTTTCCACCCTTCGGCTTCATCGCCGTCAAAGGTGTTATCGTCTGGTCCAAACCAACCTTTAGATATTTTTTCAGGATCGCGATAATTTTTTTAGCCACGGAAAAGCTCTTCTCTATTACCGCTATTCCCGCCATTAAAAAAAAGAAATTAACCGTAAACTTTCCCCCATTGAGGCCGATAACCCCACTATTCGTTCTACGTGTCGATAGATTAAGGAATAAATATGGCAAGTATTTCATCATTGGGAATCGGTTCTGGCCTTAAGTTGGCAGACATTCTGGATAGCCTGACTGCAGCGGAAAAAGCCCAGCTAACGCCGATCTCAAAACAGCAGACATCCTATACAGCCAAGCTGAGTGCATACGGCACGTTGAAAAGTTCTTTGGAAGCGTTTCAAACCGCAAATACAGCGTTAAACAAAGCTGATTTATTTACGGCTACAACTACGACGAGCAGTAGTGACGCATTCAGTGCAACCACAACAGGCAGCGCCATTCCGGGCAAATACACCATCAGCATTTCTCAGCTTGCTCAGGCGCAAACGCTGACAACTAAAAACACCCAACCCGACACCAAAACGGCAATCGCATCAACAGACAGTAAGATCACCTTTACTCCGGGGAATGGTAAAGATCCGGTATCCATTGATATCAGTGCAGGAAACTCTTCCTTAACTGGGCTCCGCGATGCAATCAACAAAGCTAATGCGGGTGTGTCAGCAAGTATCATTAATGTTGGGAATGGGCAGTATCGCCTTTCTGTGACCTCAACTGAAACAGGGGCAAATAACGCGGTCAGTATTAGCGTTAGCGGTGATAGCACACTCAAAAGCTTTTTGGGTTACAACGGTACCAGCGATGATGCCAGTAACGGCATGACAGAGAGCGTAACGGCTCAAAATGCAAAACTGAAGATCAATAACGTTGATATTGAAAACAGTAGCAACACCATCAGTGATGCTCTGGAAGACATCACGCTTAATCTAAACAATGTTACGAAAGATAATCAAACAATTACTATTGCCAAAGATGCATCCAAAGCTGAAACAGCTATCAAAGCTTGGGTAGATGCTTATAACTCGCTTCAGGATACCTTCGCCTCATTAACAAAATACACAGCCGTTGATGCCGGAAGTGATGCGCAAGACACAAGTAATGGTGCACTACTTGGTGACACAACTTTGCGTACAATCCAGACACAGCTTAAAAGCATGCTGAGTAATTCTGCAAGTACATCAAACATTAAGTCACTTTCACAAATTGGTATTACCAGTAACCCAAGCACAGGGAAACTTGAACTAGATAACACCAAGCTTGAAACTGCACTCAGCAAAGATTCATCAGGCGTCAAAGAACTCATCGTCGGTGATGGCAAAAAAACCGGTATCACTACTGCAATGGCAACCAATCTGACTGACTGGCTATCAACTAAAGGCATTATCCAGGCAGCGAAGGATGGCGTAAGCAAAACACTGAACAATTTGACGGCTCAATACAATGCTGTTAGCGAGCGAATTGATAACACTGTCGCACGGTACAAAGCTCAATTTACCCAGTTGGATGTAATGATGACATCACTAAACAACACCAGCAGTTACCTGACACAGCAGTTCGAAAATACGTCTTCCAACAAGTAGTAACAGTTAATCAGACCCGAGGGGGATAACATGTACGGCGCAAAAGGCACACAAGCCTACGCAAAGATAGAAGTTGAAAGCGCGGTGATGAGCGCCAGCCAGCAGCAGTTGGTTATCATGCTATTTGACGGAGCCCTCAGCGCACTGGTACGTGCGCGTCTGTTCCTTGCAGACGGTAATATCCCGGCAAAAGGGCAGGCGCTCTCCAAAGCGATTAATATCATCGAAAATGGCCTGAAGGTCGGATTGGATGAAGAGAGTAAAGACGAGTTAACACAAAACCTGATCGCTCTCTATGCCTATATGGTTCGTCGCCTGCTTCAGGCCAACCTTCGCAATGATGCCAGTGCCATCGAAGAGGTGGAAAATTTACTGCGCAATATTGCGGATGGCTGGAAGGAGGCTGCAGGTATACCAACTCTTGTCCAGGACGCCGTCTAATGAGTAACGCACCGCAACTTTATGCCCTTTATCAGCAACTCCTTGAGCAGAGCCAGTTGATGTTGCGACTGGCCCGGCAGGGACTATGGGATGATCTGATCATCTGTGAAACCGACTATGTTAATGCGGTGCACTCACTGGCTCGTCTCACTCAGGAAAGTGAACCTTCGACGCAGATTCAGGAGCAGCTTCGCCCGACGCTGCGGGTGATCCTGGACAACGAAGGCCAGGTAAAAACGTTGCTGCAAGCCAGAATGGATGAACTGGCGAAGCTGGTTGGTCAATCCTCCATCCAGAAAACCGTTCTCTCCACCTACGGTAACCAGGGCGGTCATGTCCTGGTTCCGCAAAGTAATAGCGATATCAATTAGCCATTTAACTGGCGGGCAAACGTTAACCGTTTCGTTCGCCAGGCATTTCTGCCAAACCTGCTCCATACTTGAGTTTCGCGACCTCATGGAGATGGTGCATGCGCAACCCAACACTTTTACAATGTTTTCACTGGTACTACCCCACCGGCGGTGAACTGTGGCGAGAAGTCACGGCATTAGCCCCCAACCTGAACGAAATCGGCATCAATATGGTCTGGTTACCGCCGGCCTACAAAGGGGCATCCGGCGGCTATTCCGTCGGGTATGACTCTTATGACCTTTTCGACCTCGGTGAGTTTGACCAGAAAGGCAGCGTCGCCACCAAATACGGCGATAAAGCCCAGTTGCTGGAGGCCATCAACGCCTTAAAAAGTAACCAGATTGCGGTGCTTCTGGACGTGGTGGTCAACCACAAAATGGGGGCCGATGAGAAGGAACCCGTCCGCGTGCAGCGCGTGGATGCGCAGGATCGCACCCAAATCAGCGATGAGATCATCGAATGCGAAGCCTGGACGCGCTACACCTTCCCCGCTCGGGCCGGCCAGTATTCGCAGTTCATTTGGGATTACAAATGCTTTAGCGGTATCGACCACATTGAAAACCCCAATGAGGACGGTATCTTCAAAATCGTCAACGACTACACCGGCGAAGGCTGGAACGATCAGGTCGACGATGAGATGGGCAATTTCGATTACCTGATGGGTGAAAATATTGATTTTCGCAACCATGCGGTGACGGAGGAGATCAAATACTGGGCGCGCTGGGTGATGGAGCAAACCCACTGCGACGGCTTCCGCCTGGACGCGGTAAAACACATCCCGGCCTGGTTCTATAAAGAGTGGATTGAGCACGTCCAGGAGGTGGCCCCGCAGCCGCTGTTTATTGTGGCGGAATACTGGTCTCACGAAGTGGATAAATTGCAGCACTACATCAATCAGGTGGACGGCAAAACGATGCTGTTTGATGCGCCGCTGCAAATGAAATTTCACGAAGCGTCACGCCAGGGACGCGACTACGATATGAGCCAGATTTTCACCGGTACGCTGGTGGAAGCCGATCCGTTCCATGCCGTGACGCTGGTTGCCAACCACGACACCCAACCCTTGCAGGCGCTGGAAGCCCCAGTTGAAGCCTGGTTCAAACCGCTGGCCTACGCGCTCATCCTGCTGCGTGAAAACGGCGTGCCGAGCGTGTTCTACCCGGATCTTTTTGGCGCCAGCTATGACGACACCGGCGGGGATGGCGAGACGTATCACATCGATATGCCGGTGATTGAACAACTCCACGAGCTTATCCTCGCCCGGCAGCGTTTTGCCCACGGCGTGCAGACGCTGTTTTTCGATCATCCAAACTGTATTGCGTTCAGCCGCAGCGGGACTGAGGAGCACCCGGGCTGTGTGGTGGTGCTGTCGAATGGTGATGACGGCGAGAAGACGATCTGCCTCGGGGAAAATTACGGCAATAAGACCTGGCGTGATTTTTTAGGCAACCGCGAGGAAACCGTGACCACGGCGGCGGATGGCGAAGGGACGTTCTTCTGTAACGGGGGAAGCGTCAGCGTCTGGGTGATTGAGGACGCGCTGTAGGGCTGGAACAGTGCGGTCTGCGGACCCGCTCCCGAAGCGTACGCCATCCTCACAAAATAATGTCTGCACAGACGGCCCCCTCTCCCTTGAGGGAGAGGGCTGGGGTGAGGGGGAACATACGGCTCTGGTGGTCATTCCGTTCACGTTATGTTCCTTGCTACTCTGTCACAACATAACCGGTGAACGTGCCAGGGTGGCTCAGTCGCCACCACCCTGGCGACCCGGGCTTCCGGCGGAAAATCGCCGCTTCGCGGTGCCTTCGGCTTATTCCTTCCGGCTTATCGGGGACGGGCGGAGGTAACATCCCTGTAAAGCCCGCCCTCTCGGCGCATCCCTGCGCCTCGCCCCGGCCTACAGGAAACGCCTCAGCGATTTACAGCCGGACCAGAGCATCGCTGAAAGCCTTCAGTCGTTCTCAAACAAGTTTTTTGCTTCGGGTTAAAAGTTACGGAAGCTTACTCTCCAGCGGATTCTTACTCAGGTAATCTGCGCATTCCACCGTTGGACGGTCAACCTTGTACAGTTCCATACCGTCATACTCCAGCGCCGCCCCATCACGCTCCAGCGGATAGACATCCAGCTTACGCGTCACGTTATAATAATCATCTGAACGCAGCATGATCTTACCCGGCACCGCGATAACGCGCTGCCACTGACGGCAATCCAGCGTATCCCCCTCTGGCGTCACCACCAGCGTGGCAATCGCCTCCGGGCTCACCATCGCGCTCTGCGGCCCTTTCGACTGCCAGTAACCTGCCAGATGCGAAGGTGCCGGATGCTTAACCACTTCCTGATAGTTTTCGACCTGAACGCATCCCGCTAACGTCAGCATTGCAGCCACAATTGCTACTTTTTTCATCATCTTTCCTGCATGCGAAGAAAAAAATATTGTGGCATTAAAGCCATCAGGCTGCCAGCGTAAGATTGGAAGGTTTACACCTGCATCCCCATGACATGAGCATACATTTTTATTAATCGACAAAGATCGTCCAAGAGCGCACCAAATAACAGATGGTTATAGTCGTCAAAAACATCAGTCGTCTAAGTTCGCCTTAGAACGAGTGCTGTTTTGTGCCCCACCCATGCCCCACCGCTAAACTTTGCGTAGCTCCTTCCAGTTTCGCAACTTGCCGCTTTACGCCTTCCCATACCATCAGCATAATCACCACCGATCCGATTGTAAGATTTATCAGGTGCGCACCTCTTTTATCGGACAACAAGCAAATCTGAAAATCTCGTAGTGTATCGAGGCGACAGCATTTCACGCTTCATCTGCCACTGCTGCTGTATACCCTGCCCGGCAAAATAGAGCGTGCCCTTTCCGTCCTTTGCATTCAGGTGATCCAGCACTTCCATTAACTTCTCGCTACCAGCTCGAGGCGCACTGTCGTCGAACAGATTGAGCTGGGCCACGCCCTGGCTGAAGAAGTCGCCCAGCATGACACCCGCTTTCTGGTACCGGTGACCGTCCTTCCATATTTTGTCCAGACACTTTACCGCGGCGTTGATGATGTCTCTGCTGTCCTGCGTTGGCGTGAGCAGCCTTACCGATGCGCTGTTTCCGTAATACGGCTCATTAAGGGCAAATGGAGAGGTCTTGACGAAAGCGGAGATAAAACGGCAGTACTGATGCTCACCACGTAGCTTCTCAGCACCACGGGCCGCATAGCTGCAAATAGCCTGCCTCATCTGCTCATAGTCTGTAATGCGTTCGCCAAACGATCGGCTGCATACAATTTCCTGCTTTACCGGGGCGAACTCCTCCAGATCCAGACATGGCTCGCCGCGCAGCTCCCGGACGGTTCGCTCCAGCACAACGTTAAAGTGTTTTCGGATAATCCACGTGCTCTGCTCTGAGAGGTCCAGTGCTGTTTTGATGCCCATAGCGTTCAGTTTCTTGCTGATGCGCCGACCAACGCCCCAGACATCCTCCACAGGAACAAGCGCCAGTAGCCTCCTCTGCCGGTCGACGTTTGAGAGGTCAACCACCCCGCCGGTCTGCCGTTGCCATTTTTTCGCAGCATGGTTAGCCAGCTTCGCCAGCGTCTTGGTCTGGGCTATGCCGACTCCGACTGTAAGATGCGTCCGCTGTAAAATAGTCGCGCGGATCTCTTTCCCAAATTCAGTCAGGTCCCGGCAGTTTCTTACGCCAGTCAGGTCGCAAAAGGCTTCGTCTATGCTGTAAATTTCCACGCGGGGGCTCATTTCTTCCAGCGTGGTCATTACCCGGCTGGACATATCTGCATAGAGCTCGTAGTTGCTGCTGAAGCAAACAACACCAGCGCGCCGGAACAATTCCTTCTGCTTGAAGAACGGCTCACCCATCGCTATCCCGGCAGCCTTTGCTTCTGCGCTACGCGCTATTACGCACCCGTCATTATTCGACAGAACGACAACCGGCCGCCCGCGCAGATCGGGTCTGAACACCGTCTCGCAGCTGGCATAAAATGAGTTCACATCAACCAGGGCAAACATCACATCACCGGATTGTCGTCTACCCACACCGGGATAATGGTATGAGTCACCACACCAACAAAGCGAACATCATCTAATGCCTCGCCCTCTATGGCCTCGCCGTCATCAGTGATTAGCGCATCACCGGCCCAATATGCGTGCTGCTGTCTGCCGCAAAACCAAATGAGTAAGGTGTCTCCGCGCTTAAACAGCGATGAGTACTCAATGACATCGTAGCCGTCCTGCGTTTCGACAATGTTGGCAGATGGAGGAATGAATGGCTCCGGAGCCGCAACCATGGCGGCATGAATGTCTGCTGTGCATGGCATAATCACCTCACAAAATAACTGTATGCATATACAGTATCGTCAAATATGAGGGTCGATCAAGTTTCACAGTGATGCTAAACTTCAGACCTTTCCGAATTTGCTGATTTTTATAATGTTAAAGATATTTAGTCGTTATGTTTCAGTTGGCGTAATTAACACTGCCTTACATTGGTTATGCTTTGGTGCTCTACTTCATTTTTTTGCCGTCGGGCAAGCTCTGGCTAACGTAATAGCATTTTGCATTGCTGTTACCTTCAGCTTCTTTGCAAATGCAAAATGGACTTTTAATGCTCAGGCAACTTCAAGTCGATACATAGCATTTGTTGCGTTCATGGGGCTTATGGCCGCATTAACCGGCTACATTGCAGATGTTATAGGGGCTCCTCCGATTGTGACCCTTGTTGGGTTCTCCGCGTTTAGTCTCATAGCAGGTTTTGTTTACTCAAAGTTCATTGTCTTTAGGGATGCGAAATGAAGATTTCTTTGGTTGTACCCGTCTTCAACGAAGAAGACGCAATACCTATTTTTTATAAAACGGTGCGGGAATTTGAAGGGCTCAAGCAGCATGAAGTTGAGATCGTCTTCATAAATGACGGCAGCAAGGACTCCACAGAATCTATTATTTACGCACTTGCCGTTGCCGATCCTCTTGTTGTTCCGCTGTCGTTCACTCGCAACTTTGGGAAAGAGCCTGCGCTATTCGCTGGTCTTGATCACGCCACCGGTGAAGCAATTATCCCTATTGACGTTGACTTGCAAGACCCTATCGAAGTCATTCCGCACCTGATAGAGAAATGGCAGGCTGGGGCCGATATGGTTCTGGCTAAGCGATCTGACCGCTCTACTGACGGGCGCCTGAAACGAAAGACCGCTGAGTGGTTCTATAAGCTGCACAACAAAATCAGCAATCCAAAGATCGAAGAAAACGTTGGCGACTTCCGTCTGATGTCTCGCGAGGTAGTGGAAAACATTAAGCTAATGCCAGAACGCAATCTGTTCATGAAGGGTGTTCTTAGCTGGGTCGGTGGTCGTACTGATGTTGTCGAATATGCTCGCGCAGAACGGGTTGCTGGCAGCACGAAATTTAATGGCTGGAAGCTGTGGAACCTTGCACTTGAAGGGATCACAAGCTTTTCTACCTTCCCACTACGCATGTGGACTTACATCGGCCTTTTCGTTGCCGGCGCTGCGTTCCTATATGGTGCATGGATGATTTTCGACACGCTGGTATTCGGAAATGCAGTACGCGGATATCCTTCATTGCTGGTTTCTGTACTTTTCCTTGGTGGCATACAGTTAATCGGGGTAGGAGTTCTTGGTGAGTATATTGGCAGAATCTATGTAGAAGTTAAAAAAAGACCGAGATATATTCTTAAGGGAAAAAAATGAGATTTCATAAGTCAGATAAACTTATATTTTTGCTAGCCGCTTTATTCAGCCTTCCATTTTTGTTGAATGCTGAATTATTTAAGGACGACTTATATAGGGCTGTTTCTGGAGATCCGAGCTATTGGGATAAAGATAGCCGACCGCTAACAACAGTACTAATGAAGGCGTTAAATTTAGGGGATATGATAACTGATGTGTCTCCTCTATCCTTTATCCTTGCTATGGTGTGCATGATAATATCCGCCATTATAATTTCAAGGGCCATATCATCTAACAGACCTTCATATTTCTCATCAGCATTCGCATCGCTAATATTTTTAAATCCTATGTTTATAGGTAATGCAGTATTTTCATTTGATAGTGCCACCATGGGTGCGTCTATAGTAGTTGCGATTGCTTCAGCATATTTCTTTTACAATAGAAGTTATATCGATGTCGTCTGGAAAATCGTCGCAGTAACTTCTGTCATGTCAATGTATCAGCCTTCTTCTGCTCTTTTTGTTACAATGACAGCCTTTATTGTTATTGTAAAAATACTTGAACATGAGAGCGGGTATATCAAGGTATTGATATTAAATGCCATTTCTTTTGTTGCCGGTTTCACGATTTACACCCAAGTGGTGCAAAAAATTTATCCGCCAAATGAATATGCCTTGAGAAATTCTCAGTTTATTGATTTCGATAATGGAATTCTTACCGGATTACATGATGCTTTTAGTCGCAATCTTGATCCTGTGATAGGCTCAATGCCTTCTATTGTTAAGGCTACTTTAGTAATTACTTTGGCAATATCAGTAGCTTGTGTAATCAGGTACGCTTTTTCACGTGATTACAAAATACAAGATCGTATATTATTAGTAGTTAGTTTTGCATTCTCACTGATAATGTTCTCTGGTTTTTCTCTAGCCGTAAAATCAGACTATGTTATGCCTCGCGTGCTAATGTCACTTGGCTTAACGCTATGCCTTGTATTCTTCATGGCACACAAACTAATAGGATTTAAAAAAATATCATATCTGGCATATGTTATATTTGCAGCCAACTCAATTAACATATCCTATTCATTCAACAATGCCATAAAGCATCAGAATAGATTTGATTCAGTTATTCTGACTTCAATATCTTCCGCGCTGCATCAAAACGGCATAAAGACCATTGACAACATTAATATTTCAGGATGGCCTCCAGTTTCTCTTCCTACTAAAGTTGCCTTTAGAAAATACCCATTCTTTAAAACTATCATGCCGCAATATCTTTCAAGCACTTGGGGTATCGGAGCGGTAGCTCCTTACTATGACATTACATACAAAAATAGGTTCTATAACAATTTAGAGTTAAAGAAAAAGATTATTTCGAATGGTGTTAAGATATTTACTTCTTGTTCGGTAGATGTCTTTTCTGATAGAAAAGATGTTCTTTTAGACTTTACAAATAAATGTTAAAAAAGAGGGGCTTTCGCCCCTCTCCGCCCTGATCAAATTTTAAAGAACATAATGCGAAGTAGATCTAACAGATAATGTTTGTCCGCTTGTTCCTTTATTTATCAATCCAATCTTCCCTCCAGAGAAACCAGCGACTTGTTGCGTAACGGTCGCTCCACTAGTTGGCTTAACTGTAATGGTCGGATTTGTTCCAGACAGGCCAGCTGTAAGCGTGACCTCACCTGTCACATCGCAAGTCAATGTGCCGACAACACTAAGAGCGCCGAAAAGCATCGTCGAGATCTCAATGCCAGTCGCCACTCGCTTGGCAACAACTCCACTTTGTGACGTGGGTTTGTAGTAAAAAACCACACCACAATCAACAGGCAAAGATGACAAGACAACATTCTGAACATTTGATGATTTAGTGGCACCATACATATCAGGTGCTTCATCATTTGCTGTTTCTGCACCATATGCTAATAAGAGATCTGCTTTATCTCTTACCTGCCCGTAAACACCCTTTATCGCATTTGCAGCCAGGAATACAGAGGCGTTCTGAGAACATGATTCGTTCAGCTCTCCTCTGAATAACAGAGCGGGAGGGTATACTTTTGACGGTGTACCATCGTAAACAATCTCAATCTGATTCAGTCCTTTTCTAAGGATTCCAGTTCGAGTGGTGAGTTTGTTCGTAAACGATGAGACGCCATTACTCGCGATATTACCCGAAAAGAATGCTGCATTACGGTTATCTTGTTGTCGGATAGAGATGGAGTTTGCGCGACCTGTTGCAACATATGTTGGGTTATACGGTTCAAAAATAACCATTGATATATCAGAAGTATCACACCAGACAAAATATCGTATGGTTAAATTTTCAGTAGCTGGGGAAACCACGCCCCAGCCAGTTAAACCATTTAGATACGTGTTTCCACTCAACCGCTCCATACCAACGCTGTACGTGCTACCAGACGGGAAACCAAATGGCTGGATATCATTATCAACTGTTGGTACGAAGTTATTCCCTTTTTTCGCAGTGTGGACTCTATACGGCATAACAGCCTTTGCTGCATATGCGCCGATATATTGATGGCCCAGAGGAGCAAAATGCGTGTTATCAAAAGTGCCATCTGTCGGGCGCCGCGCAATATCTTCAAGCGTATAGCTTCCGAGGTCTCTGTACATCTCAGTTACTGGCTGAGACAGATCAAGGAACTCGACCGCTGGGAACAGGCGTTCAATATGCTTCTTGATTGATGCTTCTAGCGCCGCCCACTGTGAGCCATTCTGGTTCATTGAAACAACGCAGACAGCACATCCATAACCCCAAGCCTTGCGAATAAACTGCTCAAAGCGGAACAAATACTGATCGAACCCTAACGCATCTAGTTGCCCGTTATCGTTAACGCCCATGGACATGAAGCAAACGTCTGGCGGAACATTCCCGTATGCAGTGTTTTTGAAAAAGCCATGGTCAAAGTTACGATTAGCCCAGCCATCAATGAGTCGCTTTCCTGATGATGCACAGTTCTCGGCTTTGAAAATGAAGGAGTTATTTTTAGTAAAACGGTTAAGCCAGTCCGTGAAGGTACGGAACCAGGAACCTGCGCCACCATTGCTATTGTGGTCGTAATTAGTCGAAGACAGGTCCCCGTTTGAATCCGTTGGGTTAGCAACCCACCCGGTTCCGTATGCTCCGTCTGTGATTGAGTCACCAACGATACCAACACGACATTGCGTATTGCGGCGAGCGAACTGGTTTATTACGTTGAATGCAGTGTATTTGCTGCCATGAGTGGCCAGTGAAACGTCAAACACATGCTCGTTACCCCATGGGTCGCGAGTAAGAATTTTCCCTTCACCGGTGAATTTGGTTACATCATCATCTGGCAGGAAATTACAGCGTAGCTGGACACCATTCGGAACATAAATTTGTCCTGTGTAAGCGTATACTGCTGCGCGGTTATCAGTCGTGCTATCAATGACGACCCCTGGAACATATTTTACAGCTAATGCGTCACTGCGGTATTTACCGTTGCTTAGCTCTGTCCTTAAAGCGGCATCCCCAACACTGACCCACTTCCCGTCACCAATACCGCCAGTGCTATCGGGAGTAGATCCTGGGGGAACTACTTTGGGGAGGGTTCCGTCCCATCTGTAATATTCCCCGTTGCTCTTCCAGCGCAGGCACTCGTTAGCAAGGCTAATGGTGCTGCCATCTTCAAAAGAATCCTTCGTGATATAGCCATAATTCAGAATTGCCTGATTCGCATCGTAATTTATTCCCGCAATTGTACGATGTTCATCGCCGAACCTGTCAACATAAACATGATTTTCTGACGTAACGAACTCGTCGATTTTGCCTGCGTTAAACTTCAGATCACGCGGGGATTCGCTCGGTACTGGCAGATTAGTAGGTGTAGTGGCCATATTTATTCCATAAAAAACCCGGCGCGATGGCCGGGTTAGGTTTGTCGGGGGGGGCGGTTCTTATTCGTAGATGGCGTCGCTGTATTCCGCGACGGTCAGAGATACCGTGTTATCTGTGTTCGGTTTGATGCTGTTGACTGTCCATAGCTGACTGTCCAGTTCCTCAACGGTCGCAATGAGATAGCGCGACGGGAGCTGCACAGTGTCACCGTTCCATATGTTGAGCTGAATGTTAGGGATAGCCGCGGTGAATCCGTACTTCGTGTCGCTACGGGCGGTGGCCGGATAACGAAGAGTTGGGTTACCCAGGCTGTCGGTAACCAGCACATACATCGATCCGGTAAACGTGATCGGCTCGCTGGTATCGAAGTCATTCCCGGAGCGGCCGGTGACGTAACCACCCTGCTGGTTGCTGTCGTAGATGTCTGGCATCTGAATGACGCTGCCGACCTGGATAATGCCGTCCTCAAACACCTTGGCGTTCATCTTCACGCGCGAGTAGATCAGGCGCTTGGTTTCGCGTAATGCTCGCTCCCGGGCCTGATACTCATTACGGAAGCCGACGATCTCCAGCTTGTTTGGGTTTTCCGCTTCCTGCTCAACGATGGCACCGTTCAGCACGCGGTAGTTGATGTACGTCTTGTTGTTCGTGGTCGGGTGAACGTAGGAAACCTGCACACCGTCATAACCACCAGGCAACGTGGCTTCGTACGTCATTTTGTACTCGTCCGTCTTCATGTTGGCCCGGTTGAATACGGCCGCCGGGTAGTCAACCTTCTGATCGCGGGTAAACGTCAGCACGCCGTCATCCCAGTACGCCACCACCGACGCCGCATTACAGATCGCCTGCACGCGGTCGCCAAGTGAGTCGTTCTCGTCGTCAAATGTGTAATCGAAGTAGCCCAAGCGCTCGTCAGGCAGACTTTCTGCGATAGAGTACAGCCCATACAGGTCAATGCTGCTTACCGGCTGCTCGCCCATAATCAGCCAGGTATGCGCCACCGCATCAGCGAACGAGCGCGACGGCCTCAGGGTGTAATCCACCATTTGCGTGTCGAGGTCGTATGTGATGGTGTGGCGCGTCACCAGCGCGTTGTATTTGCGCTCACGGCTCCCCAGTGCATTCTCGGTCGCCCGGACTTTTACGCGCACCAGCGTGTCGGTCGGGTGAACGACGTTTGTCCTGATGTTGATGCTGTGGATCTCTTCTACCTTGAGCAGTGACGCGTCGCCGGAGTTATCCGTGCGCTGGAAGCTGACCGCGTATTTCCCGAACCCGCCGGTAGGAGTGATCTTGTCGGTGCGATAAAACACCTCGCTCGTCGACTGGTGCGGCGTCGTCTGCCGGTACGTAAACGTCTGCTGCGTTCCCGGCACCTGGTTGTAGTCGTCGTCGATTTTCCAGATGACAACCTTCCAGTTGGTCTCTTTCTTCCCGCCGAGGCTGGACTGGGTATGCAGCCACAGCTGCGTTGACTCGACCGGGGAAAAGAACGGGCCAACCACCAGCGCCTCGTTATCGTTGAGGATGAATTTCGTTGTGTTGATCGTGGCATTCGCCGGGATGTCCTGCGGACCCTCCAGCTGGTTCATCGTGAACGTGTACCAGCGCACGGGATTCACCACCGCGCCATCGTTTGTTTCAACGGCGGATATCAGCGTGCCGGAGAATGTAGCATCGGTAGTCACGGTGCCGGAGGCCGTGCTGTACGTCACGTTGATGGTGAAAGTCACCGCGTGCGGCAGCACCAGCCCCATGAAATAGTCGAACTCAGCCTGCTTAACGATTTTCATCGCTATCTGGCCGCCGGAATACGTTCCGCTGACCACCGTGTTTGCCGTTGCTGTTTCGATAGGGAAGTCGCTGGCCTCGTTCTGCCCAGGGACCTCCTGCCCGTCGACGTCATCGAACCCGTACCCCTCAACGATCTGCGGGATTACTTCGCCAGGGTGGAAGAACTGGAATTCGGCACCGGCCAGAGAGCCCAGGCTGGATTCTGAGTAGCGCACGGACTCGTAATCGTATTTGCCGATCCCGATGCACATCCACTCTGTAACGTACTTCAGGCCGCCGTCTGTGGAAGTCTGGTGTACATATTCGAATACCGACTCCTGAATCAGATCCGGGAACGAACGAATCTGGCCATAGATATCCGGCTTGGCCTTGTAAACGCGAGCGGTATTTGTCTGACCGGTCAGGCTATTGTTGGGCGAGTCGACAGTATTACCGCCGTTGTTCGCTATAGCTGGCTTCGGCGCCAGGAACGAAAATACCTGGCCCACCACTTTAAAGATCGGGCTCAGGATGTCGTCGACAATGCCCTTTGGCTGGTCGAATATCTGGATGTGGTCCAGCTCGCTCAGTTCAAACGCCAGCTCATCATCGTCGCCCAGCTTTACGCCGTTGCGGACGATCAGCAGGTCGCGGTGAAAAGTAGCGTCATTGGCCGCCAGCCAGTCATAAAAAAGGGTGCCGTTTGGCACCCTGCAACGCAGCTTAGGCGTTCCTGGAAAATTCGATATCTCAACCAGCGCCATATTCGAAAAACTCCACTTTGGTGAATGCCCGCTGAATGACCAGCAACGAGTCCATGCGCACGCTTCCGTTCTCTCCACGCGAGTGCAGCGCCTGCCGGTTCAGTACCAGGCCAACGTGCGCCGGTTGCGCGCCGCGGTACCCGACAAATATCCCCCCGTCGACCGGTTTATCGACCTTGCGCCAGAAAACGACGTCTCCCTGATAGCAGGTGAAGAAATCCTCCCCGGCTTCGTAACCCGGCGTCTGGTGCAGCTCAATGTCGAGCACATGTCGGTAATACAGCACAACCAGCCCCCAGCAATCAGTCTTTACGAATGAGCAGGCGCGGTTAGACCACGGCACGCCGATCATCCTGCTGATAAAATCAGAGGTACTGAAGCCCCGTGTATTCGACTGGATCATATGGTTGGCCAATGTTGTTATTTAGCGGGTTTGTCATTGATAAAGTAACTGATGCGTTATCTGAAACAACATCGACAGTTTTTACAAATAATGTCCAATTCTTCATTGGCGTAGAGGTATCAACTCTATCGAAAACCTGACGAGTTGCCGTGATAGGCGACAGCCTGGAAACACCACTCCACTTCTTCATCAGCGTTTTGATATCTGAAGACAGTCGCCCAAGCTTCACCGTTGCGTCGATTACCGGAGTTCCGCTCTGCTGGCTCTCTTCGATTTCAAACCGCGCAGGCGTGTACGTCTGGCCGCCAAGCGTCTTCGGGAAGAACTGTTTGTCGACGAGGCGAACGTAACCAAAGGAGGGGTGATAGAACGTGATGGTGTTGTAACAGCCGCTAATCGGGCGCTTCTGATTATATTCACGATATGAAGGCATCAGGGAACCCTCGGAAGACTTTCTGGATCGCGTCCGTCCGGATAGCCAGTCACCACGATATCAAGCACTGAAGGCCACGGCGGCGGCAGCTCAACAATTACGTCGTCAAACTCGTCGTCAGCGTTGTACAGATGGTTGGCAATAACGGTTCCTGTCCATGTCACCACCCCGCCGTCGATACTGGTTTGCACCGGCATCTGCGTGAAGTGAAGCTCTTGCAACTGGAGACCACTGCCGCCCAGATTGATATTCATCCTGAACCAGTTCAGGCCCCGGTTGAGATAGTTTGGGCTGCGTAGCCACTGCTGGAATGCTCGTTCCTCAGCCAGAGTGAAGATCCACGTCAGTGACCAGGTCACTTTCAGATCGTCAGTTTGATTCACAAAGATAGCCGGGCCGACCGCTGGCTGATCGGTCTGGAACCCGGTATCGAGCGTCATGTTTTTGCTGGCCTTCTGCGCCAGCGGCAGCCAGTCGGGATAGTCGATAATTGGCATCAGCCCTGCCCCCTTGGCGTGCGTTTAACGTTCATGTTGCTGGTTATGGCGTTACTGATTGGCCCGCCGTTGTTCAGGTCAGCGACAATTACATCCACAGTCACTCCACCATTAGCATCCGTACCGGCCTGCGCATCGACCGAGGATGACGTGTAGTTCTGGATGTTGATAACTACCCCACCACCTCCACCGGCTGTCATTTCTTTATTGCTGATCACCCTGCCGTTGTCGCCCGGTATCATGTACTGCTTACCGGTACTGGCCTGGTAAATCTCTGGCATTCCACCTTCGCCGACCTGATACATCCCACCAGCCGAGACGGGGCCTCCGTTTTTACGTTTTCCTGACAGTGCCAGGATGCCAGCCATCGCGCCAAGACCAATAGCCACTGCGCCACCGAATGAAGCCACGGAGGACATGATGGCCGCCGGAGTCCATGCCGCCGTAGTAGCCGCAGCCGCAGCCGTCGAAGTCGCTGTCGTGGTTGCGATGCCTGCCGCCTGTGCGGTGGTGGATGCTGCAACCGCCGCGGTAGTGGCCGTCTGGCCCATAATGGCCGACTTAACCCACTCGACGCCCATCTGCACAAAAGTGTTTACTAGGCTATTTAAAACAGTTCTTCCTAAAGATTTAGCTGCCTCTTCAGCGTCCATGCTTTTGGTGATAAGACCAGTCAGAGTGTTAGAGGCATTATTGCCGAATGCGGTAAATGCCGCCGCTGCTGCCTGAGTGGCCGCGTTCTGTTGCGCCCATTCTTCCCACATTGCAGCGTTACGCTGATCACGATACTGCCGCTCAATAGCGGCACGCGCTGCCTCAGCCTCCCCGATCTTCTGCGGGTAAAGCTGGGCGTAAAGCTGGATGTCAGCAATGTCTTTCTGATACTGGCTATCCAGCCCGGCAGTTTTGCTGGTTTTACCCTGGATGGTACTGAACTTATTTGCAGCCTCTGTGCGCTCCCGTTCAGCCTTGGCCTGCTCACGCAATGCGTTGGCATTGTCCCAGGCTTTTCCTGCCAGTTGCCCGGCCAGCAGAACTTGTTCCTGCGTGGCTGTGTTACCGAGAGACTGTTGCGCATTAAGCACGGCCTGCGCTCTGGACAGTTCACCAACACTGCCAGCTGACAGCTCGGCCTTCTGCCTCAGTTCATCCAGCTTTTGATTAACAGATTCTTGAGCTTTGGCGTATTGCTCAGCTTCTTTCTGTGCCGCAGACTTTCCGCCTTTCGCTTTGCTGCCAGTAGCTGAGGCGGTCGTTTTAATCTCGATCGGCTTTGTGTTAGCCGCGGTCTGCGATGCTTTGGAAACAGCGGCCAGGTCGCCAACCAGCATGGCGGCTTTATTACTCAGCCCGGCCAGCGCTTTGTTTTGCGCCTCCCAACCATCAAGCCCAAGCCATGACCAGGTGCGCGCGCGGCGGGTAAACATTTCAGCGGTGCTGTTCAGATCCGATATCTGAGCATCTGCCGACGCCGCTTTACCCACCAGCCGGTCGAGTGCAGCAGTCATTGAATCGATGACAGCCACCAGGCCGTTACTCGCACCTGTTGCCTGGTTAACAGAGTCGATCATCGACAGGAATGAGTTTGTCAACGCGGTATTGGCCTGTGAAAGCGTGCGCGGTAGTTTCTCGAATTCTGCATTCACTGAGCCGGTTTGCTTCTGAATGGCGTTAAGAGCATCTTCTGCCGTCAGTTTCCCGTCCAGCATCAGTTGACGCAGTTCGCCGATACTTACGCCCATCCCGGCGGCGATCTGCCGCGCCAGTTCCGGCATTTGCTCAAGGATGGAGTTGAACTCCTCCGCCCGAACCGTACCGGATGAAATTGACTGGCCGAACTGACGAAGAGCATTCGCCATTTCTTCGGAAGAGGATCCGCCAATGCGACCTATTTTCTGAAGTGTTTCGGTGAGCTGGATGATCTGGCCGTTCGTCGCGCCGGTATCGCGCAACGCCGTGCTGAGAGTCTCCCACAGCTTCGCTGTATCCTGTAGCGAACCACCCGTTGCCGAACTGATGCGCATCAGACTCTGCATAGTCTGCGAGGCTGTCGCTGAGCTACCAGTGAGCCTCTCTATACGCGCGTTGAGCTGGCTCATGTTGTCAGCAGCAACGAGAAACGCCTTACCCCAGTCAACTACGAGTGAGGCGGCAATTGCCCCGGCGACTCGGTTGATGTTCGTCTGCAACTCATCCATCTTTTTGGCTGCATTGGTCGCCGAGTTGCCGATGGAGTCGAGCGACTTATTGGCCTTTCCCTGGGCCTTGAGCAAGCCAGATACATCGGCCTCGATGTCGTAATAAATCTCGCCTGCTTTCTCAGACATCAGTTTTCTCCGGGCATAAAAAAACCCACCGAGTGGTGGGTTAGTTATTCGTGTCGTTTATTGGCATCGTTCTGTGTAGGACGGTGGTGGAGGCGTATCTTTCGAACTGAGGAAGTGATCACCAAGGGTGTAGTCGACACCTTTTGAGAAAAACCCCTTCGATTTCATTTTCAGCTCAACAAAGAATGGATGAAACCCTGCATAGGCACCGAAACCGTTCTTTCCGTTAATCTCCCCGCAAACAACAGCATTAACACGACCGTCATCGGCATCTGTCATCTTCACGACTTTCACGTTACGGAATTGTGCGCTGCCAGGATCCAGTAGATTGGCTGAAACTTCAGATTGTGCCAGAGAAATTGCCTTTTCCTCGCCCGGCTTACAGCCAGCCAGAATCAATGGAATCACCAAAGCCAAAAGTATTTTCTTCACTCTTATCCCCTGAGTATTTTTTGTCGTGCCATCATACGCCCGGTCAGGCGGGGCTGGTACATCCATTATTAACTCAGGTCGCTTTCTTTGCTGATTTTTCGCGCTCAATCATTTCCTGCCAACGGCGTTCGTCATCGTCCATAACCGCGTCATACTCTTCCCTTGTGAAGCCTTTCTGGTCAGGGTATTTGGCGTTAAGCATCATGGCGAATTCGGTCATGGTAAGGTTTTCAGCCTCTTCCCTGCTGATCCCGAAATGGTTTCGCGCCGCCATGATGTATTCAGCCGCATGAAACTCCGGCGTCGTTTCCTTGCTTTCGTGCTTCTGCAATTTACGAACCTTGGCCCGTCCGATAACGCCATGCATTATCAGCGACTGAGCTATCAGAATCAGGTTCTCAGGCGGAAGCGCGCCGCGGTGCCATACAAATGTGCGCCTGCCAGTACGTGAAATCTCATGCCAGCCTGTCAGCTCAGAAACGTCCTCGTCACAGCAGGACTGAATGACGTTAATAGCCGAGAGCAATGCCTCACGCACAAACGCGGCAGAGCCTGCTGCATCAAGTGCCCAGCGTGGCAGCGAAACGTCACCGAAATAATGGGCGTAAAATCTGCGCTGATGCTCTGGTATCGCACTGTGAATTTCGCGCGCCGCCTCAAGCATCTTTGCCACATCGTCATTGAACAGTGCATAGAAAGTGCGAACGATATGTTCTGGCTCGCCGATCCGAGTCATGTTACGGAACGATGGCCGGAAGAAGTATTCACGGCCGCCAGCACCAATCAGGCACTCTCCAATTTCTTTCAAAGGGGTCATATCGCTCTCCATAACCAGTATCAAGGGCAGCACGCCGCCCTTTGTAGTGATTACGGCGCGGCAGTCACGGTCACAGCACAGGTGTCGGTGAAATCACCGTCAGCAGTGGTAGCCGTAATAGTCGCGGTGCCCTCGGCTACTGCTGTCACCAGGCCGGTTGAACTGACAGTGGCTATGGAAGGTGCCGAAGTGGTCCAGGTGATCGCTTTGTTAGTCGCATCTGTTGGCTGAACCGCGCCGCTCAGTTGCTGGGTTGCGCCAACGACCAGAGAAGCAGTTGCGGGTGTAACCTCAACGCCAGTGGCCGCGATAGAATCAGCTACCTCAAACACAACAGTGTCAGCGTCGTAGACCTTCCACTCGCCGGAGAAGGTGGAGATATCGTTAGTACCGAAATCACCAGACCATGACGTGGTGTTCATGTAGCCCTGGATGTATGTGCCAGCATCTTCGCCAGCAAAATCAAATCTAACCCACAGAGTCGGCTGTCGACCGGCTTGCAATTCATCGAAGATGTATTTGCCCATTCTCCAGGCGCCAATTTCTGTACTTTTGTCCCTCTTGCGAGCCTCGCCTTCACCAGAAATTGTAATGTCCATGTTATTGACCAGGTTCTCAACCAACGCCTTGGAATCATCAGCCTCGGAATTAATTGTGTTCATCGAATAATCAAAACCCTTGGTCGTCATAGCGCCGAGACGCTTCCATTCAGAAAGCGCTGGCACTGCGTCGGGGCAGCCATAGGCCATGCGTAGCACAGCTACTTTCCCGATCAGCTTGCCAAAATCATTAGCACAGCCTTGCATGTGTACCTCTCAAATAAAAAAGGCCGCCGGATGGCAGCCTGATGGGTTGGTGATTGGGTTATTCGCCGTAAACGCACATGAACTGGAGTCTGAAGACCAGGCGCCCCTCTTCGGTCAGGATGGGTGCAGGCATATTGCCGAGGTTTTGAATAAGGCCAAGGCATTCGTCGGCAATGTCGTTCTGTTCGACATAGTTGATAATTTCCTGAGCCTTTTCAGCGGCTGCTCGGCGTTTATCCTTGGCGGAGATGACATCCACCAGCACGTAGTGGTCAGACCCGAGGTCATTTCTGATGTCGGTACCGCCGTTAGGCCGGAACACGATGAATGCGTCGGTTAACTTGGTTGTGTCGTCCCACGCAAGCAACTGAACAATGAAGCCAGTGGTAAGCCCGGCATCAACGAAGTAGTTACGCACGCGCTCATACATGGCAGGTGTCATAATGAAAGCTCCTTGCGCATTACGGCATCAATCTGGCTGCGGGTATCCTCAAAGCCTTTAGTGAGGAACTCTTTCTGCGCGGTTGCGCGGCGGAAGGTTTGCGGCACGTTCGGATCGTGCACGAAAACAGCATAGTTCGCCGTGTATCCCACACGACCTGTCAGCCGAACGCCGCTGTTTATCAACTCCCGATACTGGCTATTCAACAGCGTCGAGGTGTCGATCGGCGTGTAAAGCGCGGCCTGGGAGCTGCCAATTATCATTGCTGACTGTAGCGCCCTGACGACCTTTCGCCCTTTCACATCGTTAATGATGCGGCTGAGCCCGGCTTTCGACTGCTTAACGCCGCGCACTTTGATGCCCATGGCTTTCTCCAGGCAATAAAAAAGGCCGCCGGAGCGACCTATTCAGAGACATTTGCTATCCGCTCAAGCTCATCAACGTTCTCAATGAGCTTTCTAACCTCGGGTGGAAGCTGATCGGGAGGCGTGCGCTTAATCTGTTTGGACTTCTTCTCAGGAACCGGCGCAGCGGCGTAAACAGAAATAGCCACCGCCAGCACTGAGATAGACATTGTGAGCAGGTCGAGCCCCATAAATCCCCCCATTTAAGTCCAGATGAATCTGTAAACTGCATATACAGAGACCACCTGCGCAGCAAATACAAGTGGAGCAGCAAGCCACGCTATTTTGCGGTGATTAGTCATCAGTTCTTTAGCGCAGCAAAGAAAACAGATTGCCATCAACCATAAATAAAAGACAAAGAAAGAAATGCTCATGAAGACCTCTTCTTAGATGCCGGTCAGTATCGCATAATCATCAGCTACACGCTCGAACGTATCAGCGTAACGGATTACCTGCCGCACCTCGTCGGCGCCGGCTACAACCGGGTCGACCTCGGTCGAAACGCCAATCAGCAGGTAATCACCTGCGGCCGCCAGCGCGAACTCCGTCCAGACGGTGTTCTTCACAACGATTTCAGCGCCAAGGCTGGCTAACTTCTTGCTGAGCCCGCCCTCGTAATCGCAGAGGATTTGCTCAGGTTCCGTATAGCCAAGCGGGTCGCCGTATTCGTCATTGCCTTCCAGCTTGCGCCAGATGGTCGCCGTGGCGGTGTAAGACCAGTTGGCAACGCTGCTCATAGAGTGAATGCCTCCACCTTCTCAACGATTTTGAAATCATCAAGAGGCCGCATCGAGCCTGATTGACTGGCAATGCGCTTAGCATCAGCCTTCTCCAGAAAGTCAGCTTTGGCTTTCTCGTAAGTTTCAGCATGGCGGCCAATAAACTTAATGCCGGAGTCGTTTATCCAGATGAACAGCGACCAGTTGTCTTCGCACTTAAAGGCATGCACATCGTATCGTTCAGCCATCTTTCCACCTCAACACCTTCGCGCCAGTCGCCCGGATGCGCGGGCAGTTGATGAACCACTCGCCGTCCGATTTCACGTATCCGGTAGTCTCCCGCCCGGTGTCGGTCATCACCCAGACGCGGACGAATGAGCGCGGAAGGCCGTGTTTAACTGATTTGTATGTCATCAGCAACCCCCGACCACCATGAACAGGCCTACGCTGTTTCCGGCGCTGATCGGCAGCTCGCCGGTGCATCCGCTGGTATCGAGATGGGCCAGCGAGTCGCGCAACCAGGTGATGCTGTCGTCGCCATATTCAAAAGAACGGGACGCGCCAGAAGGCGCACCCTGCGATTTGATGCGGCGCGCACCGGACGAAGTAGCCATGAGCGCGGCGGCGTACATCAGGATCAGCTTCGCGGTGCAATCGTCATACCCCGCGCCATCGAGGCACGGGATAGTCTTGTTCACCACGCAGAGGATCGGATCCAGCAGCGCGCCCGGGATGGAGTAACCCAATTCACCGAGGAACGCCTGCACGTCTGCCGCTGTGATTGGGTCAGCCATGGTTATTTCGCCTTCTTGGTTGCTTCCGCCAGTGCGGCCTCTGCCTCTTCAGCGCGCTTCGTCATTGCCGAGAGTTGCTCGTCGAAAGTTACTTTGTCAGCTGCAGCCTGGTCAGTGAGCTTAGCCAGCTGCTCCAGGGATTCATCACGCTCCTTCGTCACTGCCGCGAGCTGCTCGAGCAAATCGCTTGGCTGTGATGCTGCCGGAACGGACTCGCCGAAGAGCTTTTCACCCTTCTTCTTGTCGGTATCTTTCGCTTTACCGGTCGCTTTCCAGCGCGCTGCTGTTGCATCGTCCACTTCAAATACCGCACCAACCTCCAGCTTGCGGAGGTTGGCACCAGCGAACACGTTACCTGATGTGATTTCTACCAGTGCCATTCAGTTTCTCCTTAGCTGCTCGCGAAGAGCACACCGTGTTTAAGGTTGATGTCCTGCTTAACCATCAGGCCCATTGCGCCCCAGGTACGCCAGATGTAGTCGCTGTTATAGAACTGACGAGGGTCAGCAACAGTACCTACGGCCTGGCCGGTGATCGGAGCGATAACGCCTGCAGTCAGCGGTACCACCAGAATCTGGTTTCCGGTGAGTTCTGCATCTTCTTTCACGGCAGCAATGCCAGACAGTTTCAGGATTTCCTGCAGGATGGTGCCAGACTGGTAATTGTCGCTGTAATAGCGCTCCCAGTTGGACATGATCTCGCTGGAAACATACCAGGTCTGTGGTGCGTACTGGTTGTTACCGATTTTCAGCGTATCGCGCAGTGCGATCGCACCATTTCGGTTCTGTTCTGCGGTTGTAGTGCGGCTGGAGAAGTCGATGTTCAGACCAGATGCGCCTAAATCAACCTGACCGACGCGCTCATCGTTCTTCAGGCCTTTCCAGGTTTTGCCGTCGAAAGTTACAAAGTTGCCTTCCGAGTCGCGGAAACCATTGAACATGTAATCCACGATTTTACGGCGCACATCATCAACAGAGCCGCGCTGAGCGTCAGACAGGGAGGCCAGTGCGGAACCTTTGTTAAAGATCGGGTCACGCCAGTGGAATTTGAAACCTGAATCGTGCACTGGCACCATCGTGCCGTCGAAGCTGTATGCACGAGCATCCAGCGCAGCACCAATCTGGCCAGACATGGAGGTGTGCGCCCAGCCACGACCGCCAGTACGTGCATATTCATACACGGACTCTTCCAGTCGTACAGATCGAGACAGCGGCATCAGGTCGTTAAACAGGGTGAACTCAGTGTTCGGTTCGAACTGCGCCAACACAGTCTGATCATAAGCGCGGTACATGCGGCGGATGTCGTCGACGGCGTTGACTGCGTCCAGGTGACCATTATCACCAAAACGAGCTCGGGCAATGAAGTCAGCCACGGCCTGGGCGCTCATGTTGCGCGCCATCTCCAGTTCACGGAACTGTGCCTGGTTCACTTCGAGGTTACCGGTGCGTTCACCGATAGAGCGAGAAAATACAAGCATTCATGTGCTCCTTACTTGATAACGACGCGCAGCAGATCGCCTGCAGCGACGGTGTACGCCGTGTCTTCTTCGACATATGCGCGGATGGACTCGCCTGTGGCATGGGCTTTAACCTGGCCGTTTGCGATGGATAATGGCTGCCCCTTTTTGTAGGTGCCTGCCGCCGCGCGCACGTTAAGGAACATGCCCGGCATCGGATGGATGCCTACCACCAACTCATTCACAGGGATTGAGTCGTCAACCGTCTGGCAGCGCAGATAGTCAAAGTCAGCGACATATAGGATCGCCTCTTCGTTGCCATCAACCGAGGCCGTGAACTTGGCTGCGGAGAAGAAGCCAACAGTACCTGGCTTAGTGGCGGCCGCCGCGGCACCTTCACGGTTGAGCAGCGGATTAGGGAATACGCCACCGGCGTGAATTACGTGTTTTCCGTCTTTAGCCATTTTTTACTCCGGCATTTCGCTGACTGATTGGGTGTTGGTTGCCTGGCGGAATGCACCGTTCAGGCCGAAAGATGTCTGGCACTTGGCATACATGGCGTCGAGCGCCTTACCATCCAGATCTGCGACTTCTTCATCGCTCATGTTCATCGCCAGCTTCACAGCCGCGCGCTTTTCGCCTTTCTCTTTGTCGGCGTTCGCGTTCAGGCTGTTGAAAACGACGTCCACGCGATCGGCGAGTGTTTTCGCCCACGCTGGCATCTCTTCGTTATTGGTGGCCTGCTCTTTTTTCTTGGGCTTGCCGGTTTCCGGGTCGATTTCTTCATCGCCTTTTTTCTTGGCGGTGGCTTCTTCGGCCTTCATCTGGTTGTATGCGTCCATCAGCTCGGCGTCGGACTTGCCTTCAGTCGGCTTACCAGCGGCTTGCAGCGCATTGATAATCAGTTCTTTCATCGGATCGTTCTCTCCGTTGGTTTTAATCTCGTACTCAGTGGGTTTGCGCACGACTTCTACAGGTTCGCCGACGAACACGGCCTTGCCGTCATCATCGATGAGGTACTTCTGTTTCAGGTATTTGGTGTCATCGCGGTAGATGAAGCTGTCCGGCCACACCGTTTCAGGCCAAAGCCACTTATCTTCTTCATCACCTTCGCGCAGCTTGTCGCTGATAGCGCGGGAGATATCGTCGAAAGAGAAGTTGGAGGCATTGGTGAAGAAAAATTTGGTCTTGTTGAGCAGGCCATCGCGGGTGCAGTCGATTCCGTCAGCCAGGCGGGCAACTTCGATCTGCTGCTCATCACCTTCTGAGTTAACGAAGATGCCACCCCCCTCCTCCGGAGTTCCGGCGCCGGGCTCATCAAGCAGCACCGCCACATGGTCAAACATCATGTTGGTGGCGATCTCGTTGTACTTTTTGCCCTTCGACTCGCCGTTGGCGGCGATACCGGAATACAGCAGGCCGGTGGAGATATGGATCGGGTCGGAGTTGGTACCGGACAGCATCTCATCCAGGCGATTAATCAGGCGCTTACCCTTCTCGCTGGATTCGGCGTACTGCCGGTTAACGTACATGTCGCCAGTCACCTTCCCGTCTTTGTGGCTGACGTTCTGTAGCCAGGCACCGACGTGATACTCGTTCACCGCCCGGACATCGCGTGCCGACACATGCTTGCCGTCCACTTTCGGGTGACCCAGCGGCATCGGGTTGCGCTCGAGCGTGTTGTAGGCCTTTTCGATTTCTGCTGCCGGGTACAACTTCCGGTTCATCACGATATCGTCCACGACAGGCGTGATGCCGCGAACCACGATATGTGGCTTGCCGTCGATGGTTTCAGTGGTGATGTTTGAAGCGGAGTTGACGACGGTCAGCACGTTAACGCGGTTGCGTTTCATGCTGGGTCCTCATTGGTGGATTGCAGGCAATAAAAAAGGCCGCCGTGGCGACCTATATTCATTGAATGTTTATACTATTGATTGCTTTATCTGGGCACGGTTTGAGAAGTAAAAATTTCATGAGCACGCGATAAAGCTAATTTAAATGCCTCATGCTCTGCATTAATTTCTGCATTCCCATAATTTATAGGGCCAAGAGGGTTCGCGTTTGGTTTATACCAAGTATAAAAATTGCTTCCTTCAATTTCCAATCCGCCCTCAAATATAACTTTACACACGACCCTATAACTACTTGAAAGCTCTGACTTGTTGATTTCCTTCCAGTCAAAGCTGACCTTTTTAATTTTAAAGTCTGCGTTTTTTGAATCCATTTTTAACCTCACTTATCCTGTAAGGCATTATCATTTCAGCAAAAAATCAAGTTTGCCAGGCATTTCTCTCTTTCTTCAGCTTATCCGCCAGCCCTTCGTTGAATGTGCTGCCGTCGTCGTTGAGAAGCACCGGAATCTGGCTGCAATAGCAGTTGTAACGGTTGCCGTTCTGAGCGTAGAAGTCCCGCACCTCTACGGTGGTGTAGACCTTGCCGTGGCGGCTGGCATGCCAGGTACGCGTCGTCGGCTTGAGCGCTGACAGCCACAGCAGGCCGGTATTAAGACCCAGCCTGTCGGCTGCCCAGTCCGTTTCGTTCCATTGCGCCTGCCGCAGCGCGCCGACCTGCTCAGTCTGAGCGATGGTTTTGGCCTTCGACATCGACACATCGAGGCGCTTACTGATTACGCTGGCTGTCTCGCGAGGATTCACGCCGCGAGCCACCGCATCGGTGATGATGTTGGTCAGGTCGCCGCGGGCGGTGTCGCTGATAACCTTCCAGTCGCTAAACGTTGTCAGCCTGGCTGACGATATCTGGTTCAGATAACCGGGGCTGCTTAAAAGCTGCTGTAGCGTCGTCTGGCTGGCGTATACCTGCGACTGCTGCGAGAGGTTATTGAATGCCTCCAGCGTTCCGCGCTGCGCTTCTGCGACGACATAATCCATCGCCCATAGGTTTTGCTCGCCACCTTCAAGCAGGTAATCGTCGAGAATGGACTGCACTGCTTCCAGCAGGTCAGCCAGTTCCTGCGCCGACATGTCGTAGATGAACTTGCCGGCGTTTACCTGGTAGAGCCGCATATCCGCGCCGTGGTCGTGGCAAAGGAAGTGCCAGTTATGGCTATTCACCTCTCGCTTTCGCCCGGTCAGACGCTGATCGAATAGAGCTTTCAGTGCGCGCTTGATGCCGAGATACCGTTCCTCGATATCCCGGAACATCGCGGTAACCTGCTTTGCCGAACGGGTCGGGTCAACCTTGCTGCGCGGAACTACCGGTGTCCCGACTTTCGTCTTTTGCTCCGGTGTCATCGGAAAGAGGATCATCGGTCGTTACCTTTTTATTTGGGTCAGGCGGCTTAATATCATCACGCGGCTCAAGTTCTCCCGCTTCCCTGACCTCGTTCTCATCAACAGCCGGTGTGCCGTAGGCTTGCTGGGTATCCTTCGCAACCGCAGCCATTTCCTTCATGTTGGCAATCTTCTCTTTCTCACTTGGAGCGAGCAGATCAGACCAGGTTAACGTGATTTCGCCAGATTTAGGTGGTTCGATAACTTCCACGGTCCATAGGCGTTCGATAACAGCGGTTACACGGCTAGTCTGGAATCCAGCACGACGTCCATTACAACGCTTAGCAAAGTCGTTCTTATCTTGATCGGAGGCCAGGCGGCCCGTTTGCTGACCAAAAATAATGGTGAAAGGTATCTGTACGGATGAAGAGAACTGATTTGCACTGACCGTCCATGTAGGGCTCGGGTCGGCAGCAGCCACAGACAGAACCTTAGCCTCTCCGTCCTGAGTAACCAGTGCCGAGTCAGTACCTGAGTTCAGTTTCTGGATGGCGGCGTTCAGCGCCTCAGCCAGTCCTGAGTAACCAGCTTTCTTCGCCTCTTCGATAATGGTCTTGAGGTTTGTATCCTTCGACATGTTAATGCCGAGCTGCCTGCTGGCGTTTTTCAGGAAGCCCTCGGCACTACCACCGGAGGTCTTTGCCATGTCGAGCAGATCGTTATAACCAGCACGCAAGAAAGGAATGCCAGCCAGCGAAGTCTCGTCTTCTGACCCTTCGCAAAACATGATGATGCGCTCAGGGTGGATCTTAATAGACCGCATCGGCCCGGGAATATTTCCGTTATCGCCGACCTGCTGTTCTTGGAAATAGTAGAACTTCGGCATGCCGTAGTCTGGAGACTTTTGGTCCTGCTCAAGCTCACCGGGTTTAACCTGCGCTTCCCATGCGGGGATCATCTTGACCAGGCCGCGCTCGCGAGAATTACGCATCACGCTACGATCGACTGGCTCCCACCACTCCTTGCTGTCTGCAAACTGGAGGATAAGTGCTGAGTAATGCCCGACCAGGTTGCGCCGATCTGCATCCTTCACTTTCGCCCAATGCTTCTTCATGAGCTTGGTGACTTTCTTTTCCCACGGCGTCGACTTCTTCGACTTCTTCGTCTCATCGCCGTCGACGATCACCGGGGTATCAGTCCAGCATGCATCGAGCAACTTATGCACCGCGCCGAACGCCGCGCCGTTACGCTCATACATGTTGTAGAAGTGGTCGAAGTCGAGTCTCTCCGGGTAACCAAATTCGCACCACAGATGGTGACGCTTCGTGTTACCGGACTTCCCAAGCCCTGATGCATACAACTGGCGCGCGCGCCCAACCTCGTTAAGGCTGTTCACAATGAGCCCAGCGAGGACTTGCATTTCTGTAGTGTTACTCACTGAGTTTTCCTTATGTGAAGAAGATAGCTCCAACCTGTTTATGGTTATTCTTCGCTACCGCAAAGTAGCGGAAGCCATCGGCGCCGTGTGATGTGAAGTCATGAAGTGGCTTATCTTTCCAGCAGCCGCGCTTGTCATCCCACTCCTTGCGATAGCCCTCAAGGTGGGAAATGCCTTCAGCGCATTTCTCTTCATCGAAAACACAGGATGGGAGAATTTCACGCACCGACTCAATGCCGGTATCGACACCCGTTTTCGGAACAACATTGAACGTCATCGAGTAAACCTGGCCGTCGATTTCATAGCCTTCCTGCGCGAGCTCTTTGCGCGATTTGGCATCAGCGCCGAACTCGCGGTTCTCGATGTCGTGCGGCCCCCAGTGCTCGCCGTACTCATAGCCTCGGTCTTTCAGCACCTTCATGTAGTGCCTAAGGCCTTCGCCAGAGTTTTCGTAGTAGTCGATGATGTGGAACTCTTCGCCGACCTCACGAACGAACCATATCGCCGTGGAGTCACCCACACCGATATCCCAGAACGTGTGTACCGGGAGGTGCGAGTTATCAGGGATTTGGCCGATCCGCTTGTTGGTGTACAGCCAGCGGAACTGCTTGGCGTAGTACGCGCCCTCGACCGACTGCTGGAACGCCTCGGCCGGAATGGTCGGGTATTCGCGCTTCATGTCATCGCCGAGCGTTTTCTCTTTGGCGTAGTACCAGGCTTTCTGGCGATCATTGACCACTATGCCGTGCTTCGACTCCATTTCAGCGAAATACTCAAGCAGGCGCACCGGCAGAGACTCTACCGGGTCGATTGCGTATTGCGGGTTCTTCCACCAGGAGAAGAAGAAAAACTTCCAGTCCAGCGCGGATAAGGGCTTGCCCTGTAGCAACGCTTTCTCTGCCGTCTGGCAGTAATCAAAGAAGTAACCCGCCCGTCCCTCTGCCGTGCTCTCGATAGTAGCGAAGCATCCCGTCGATACCGCCTCAAACGCACCAGTGACGATCTCACGGGCTTTGTCTGGATACTTGGCGCATATCTTTCCGAACTCGGAAACATGCAGATAGCGCAGCGTACCGCCACGAAACGACGTGCTGACGTATAGCGATCCGCCCTTCTTAAAGACGAGCTCACCAGACGAATCATTGCTCGCCGGGTTGGCAGCCTTTATCTCTGCCGGCAGCTTGTCGTATGCGTACTTCACCTTTTCACGGAACAGGCGCTTTGCGTCATTTAGTGTGTGGGCAATCAGCGCGCACTTCGCCGACTCAAACAGAGCCGCGTCGAGCTGGATTATGCACACCTCAGTCGTGAAACCGAGCTGACGTGCTTTCAGGATTATGTTGCGGGTGTGGATCCCTTCGAAGTATTCCCGCTGTTCAGGCGTCATCCTGAAGCGCGCTGGCTTTCCCTCTTTGTCGGTGATCCAGTAAAGGTTGTTCAGACGCCAGTCTTTGTCGGCCAGCAGCTTGATGTGCTCAGGTTTCATTACGCCCCCTGAGACAGTGAATCCATCAGTTCAGAAATTGATTCAACGGCATGCTCAGCTTTCACCTGCTCACGGAATGCCTGGACGTCGATATGCTTACCAATCAGCTCGAGGTTCTTAACCTTATCAGGCCACTTAATCTTCTTGAGAAGTGCGGCTGTGTTTCCCTCGGCTGACATCTCGACGACATCCAGGCCGGATAATGTCGTCCTCCAGACCTTCGGCCACTGAGAAACCGGCTTAAGCTCTCCGGTCGAGGTCAAGATGTCGAGAACATCCATCTGGTCAATTTCGACGAGACGATTCAGGACGTATGTCGCATTTATGCCAACCAGATCATTGCGTTGCGACTTAAGTTCGGCAATTCTGGATTGCACGTCAGGTTTTGACAGGTTTTCGGACGCGGTGCGGTTAGCTGTCTTTGCGCTGTACCCCGCCCGAATAGCCGCTTGCGTGGCGTTTAAATCGATGAGGTACTCGCGACAAAACATTTCTTGCTTGTCGGTGAGTGCCATAATTAACCTTCAAGGACTTCATATGAGTGATGAATACAAAAAAAAGATTGGCATTCCTGAGGCCCATTCTCTCCGACAAGTATCCATGGAATGGAAAGGGCAAAGAAAAGGTCAGGATATTGATGTATACGTTTTTGATGAGCTAGACCCTGAAGGGAATGTGGTAGCTTCTTATGAAGTGACTGACAGCACCTCTATCTACCCACCGTTTGATCGACACATCTCTCATCAGAAATTCCGGAAATAATTTTTTATGAATGGGCCGTCGTACTATTGAGTTTCGATGGCCTCCCAGTCCGGTTTGCTCATTCGTTACTCCGTTGTTTGTTCTTCTGGCTGCTCGGCCTGCTCTTCCGGCACCGGCGTGAACTCCACTCGCTTCACATCAGCAGGAGCGAAATACAGCCACTGGCCCGTTTCCGTCGCCAGCGGCACGAAGCCGTTAACCAGCTCAGGCTGACGTCGTGACATCTTGCCCGTGAAGGTTTCGCCTGTCTGGGTGGTTAGCGTAATTTGGTAGATGTCGGACATTGAGAGCCTCTTTATCCGCTTGTGGGGATATTGCCATTACGATGGTCATACACATGGATATGACAACAAATAAGCCCCACAAAAGTGAGGCCATGATAACAATTCATTTTTTTTTAGCTGAATTAATAAAATCTTTTAGGTATGGCAATTTGCATAGATCTTGATATCTCTCCTCGCAAAATTCATCCCGCCCCTCTTTGCGCGCCCTGATATATCCAACCAAATACCCTAATTGATGATAGAAGTCGCTTATCTCTGACGCGATTCTTTCAAGTGTCCCTAACTCATAAACGTATAGTTTATCAGTTAATGTCACACCATCTTTTCCAGCAGAGTGAGCGACTGAATAATTCAAAAAATCCGTTTGTGAAACCCACACTATGTGATCTGGGATGCTTACTGAAACTCCAAAACAACCGTGAGCTAGGTCATTTCTTTCCTTCTCCAAGGCTGATTTTCTCTTGAGATAGGCTTTAAACAACATCATGTCTTTGTGCTGTAGTGCAACTTCAGCTACAGCAGTTAAAACATCAGATTGAAAGGTACTACGTCTAAGACTTCCAAAAACAGCTGCTGATTCAGGGATGCCAGTATGCATTAAAGCAGAGAGTAAACGTGCGCATTGTACTTCTACATCAGCCCATGATGTAATAATCCTTCCAACAAGAGCAGCAGCTCTGGGTCTATCTTCAATATATCCGACACCCATAACTACCTTCGCATTTGGATAGCTCTTGTTTAGCGGTTTTCTTGGTGATTTAGAAATTATGGCTCGAGGTGGATAGGTTGAAGGAAGATCCTCTTTTGATTCTAATGCCATTAACTCCTGAGGCCTATAAATATCATCGTGCCCGCAACGGCCGCATGGGATTGAAAAATCAGCCTCGCCAAAGGACGGTATTCCCTTAGCACCTTTTGAAGGGTCATCCAATATATAAATGTTTTTGTTACAACGGTGACATGCTACTGCTACATAATAATTACCGCTCTTTACTTTTTCGCGCCTGTATAGACGATAAGTCATATCTTTCTCCTTCGAAAAGGAAAATGCTATGACAGCTTGCAGTAAATTGCACCACTAAAAGATGTTCTATGTCATTTTTCTCAACCCAACTCGGAAATGCGAGGCTGAGTCAGAAACTCAGGTATGAGGCTCTATTTCCCCTGGGTCTGCTTATCCCATTCCTCACGGAACCTGGATGGATTGTCGAAACCTTCACTGCACTGGTTGGTTTTCGTCACTTTGCCCCCGATTCTTTTGTTATCTGGCAGTTTGCCTGCCACGTTTTGTTATGCGCC